>NZ_JAQNDO010000001.1:3155000-3807500 GCF_028369105.1 Polyangium mundeleinium
AGCGACTCCCCTAGTAGTGGCGAGCGAACGGGGAAGAGCCTAAACCCAAGCAGTGCAAGCATGCTGGCGTTGCTGTTTGGGGGTCGTGGGTTTTTGCAGGAGAGACGGCATTCTCTCCGGCGAGTGAGAAAAGACGAGTCTAGCCGAACGGTATTGAAAGGCCGGCCATAGAGGGTGACAGCCCCTTAGGCGAAAGACGAGTCTCTCGCGCAGAACACCCGAGTACCGCAGGACACGTGCAATCCGGCGGGAATCTGGGAGGACCATCTCCCAAGGCTAAGTACTCCTGATCGACCGATAGTGAACTAGTACCGCGAGGGAAAGGTGAAAAGAACCCCGGTTAGGGGAGTGAAATAGTACCTGAAACCGTGTGCCTACAAGCAGTGGGAGCACTATGGCCGCAAGGCAATGTGTGACCACGTACCTTTTGCATAATGGGCCTGCGAGTTACGCTACGTGGCGAGGTTAAGCCGAGAGGTGGAGCCGAAGCGAAAGCGAGTCCTAACAGGGCGAAGAGTCGCGTGGCGTAGACCCGAAACCTTAGCGATCTATCCATGTCCAGGTTGAAGAGCGGGTAACACCGCTTGGAGGACCGAACTCACCGCAGTTGAAAATGCGGGGGATGAGGTGTGGATAGGAGTGAAAGGCTAATCAAGCTGGGATATAGCTGGTTCTCCCCGAAATATATTGAGGTATAGCCTCGGACGAATTGCGGCGGAGGTAGAGCACTGAATGGGCTAGGGGTCCTACCAGATTACCAAACCCAATCAAACTCCGAATGCCGCCGACAAGTATCCGGGAGTCAGGCTGCGGGAGATAAGTTCCGTAGCCGAGAGGGAAAGAGCCCAGATCGTCAGCTAAGGTCCCCAAGTCCGAGCTAAGTGTCAAAGGATGTGGGAGCGCACAGACAACCAGGAGGTTGGCTTAGAAGCAGCCATCCTTTAAAGAAAGCGTAATAGCTCACTGGTCAAGCGAACCTGCGCCGAAAATATAACGGGGCTAAGCTCGGCACCGAAGCTACGGGTTCTCGAAAGAGAGCGGTAGGGGAGTATTCTCAGGTAGATACACGCCGGACGGTGACGACCGGTAACGGACCTGAGAAGAGCTTATGCAGGCATGAGTAGCGATAAACCGAGTGAGAAACTCGGTCGCCGTAAGCCCAAGGTTTCCTGGGGAAGGATAATCCTCCCATGGGTTAGTCGGATCCTAAGCCGAGGCCGAGAGGCGTAGGTGATGGGAAGCAGGTTAATATTCCTGCACCACCAAGGATGGCGTTGAAGTAAGCGGGGACGGAGTAGGGTAGGCCGGGCACGGCGGATGGTTTGCCGTGTTCAAGCCCGTAGGATGAGTTGCCAGGACCCGATAGGGACAAACGGCAGCTCGTGTATCCGAGAGGTGATGAGGTTCGGACCTAGTCCGAGACACTCGGTGATCCCAGACTTCCAAGAAAAGCCGCGTACAGAGCCCCTTTGGTGTCCGTACCGCAAACCGACTCAGGTGGGCGGGGTGAGTATCCCAAGGCGCGTGAGAGAACCCTGGTTAAGGAACTCGGCAAAATGACACCGTAACTTCGGGAGAAGGTGTGCCGCTCTGCGTGAAGGTCCTCGCGACCGGAGCGTGGGGTGGTTGCAGAGAAACGGGGGTTGTGACTGTTTACTAAAAACACAGGACTCTGCGAAGTCGTAAGACGACGTATAGGGTCTGATGCCTGCCCGGTGCTGGAAGGTTAAGGGGACGAGTCAGCGCAAGCGAAGCTCCGAACCGAAGCCCCAGTAAACGGCGGCCGTAACTATAACGGTCCTAAGGTAGCGAAATTCCTTGTCGGGTAAGTTCCGACCTGCACGAATGGCATAACAACATCCCCGCTGTCTCGACCAGGGACTCAGCGAAATTGTATCGGGGGTGAAGATACCCTCTACCCGCGGCAAGACGGAAAGACCCCATGAACCTTTACTGCAACTTGGCAGTGATTTTCGGGATATTCTGCGTAGGATAGGTGGGAGGCATTGAGGCCGGGCTTCTGGGTTCGGCGGAGCCAACGTTGAAATACCACCCTGGATATTCTGGAAATCTAACCTGGACCCATGACCTGGGTCGGGGACACTGCCTGGTGGGCAGTTTGACTGGGGCGGTCGCCTCCTAAAAAGTAACGGAGGCGTGCGAAGGTTCCCTCAGCCTGATTGGAAACCAGGCGTAGAGTGCAAACGCACAAGGGAGCTTAACTGTGAGACCGACAGGTCGAACAGGTGCGAAAGCAGGCGTTAGTGATCCGGTGGTTCTGCATGGAAGGGCCATCGCTCATCGGATAAAAGGTACTCTGGGGATAACAGGCTGATCGCGCCTGAGAGTTCACATCGGCGGCGCGGTTTGGCACCTCGATGTCGGCCCATCGCATCCTGGGGCTGGAGCAGGTCCCAAGGGTTCGGCTGTTCGCCGATTAAAGCGGTACGCGAGCTGGGTTTAAAACGTCGTGAGACAGTTTGGTCCCTATCTGCCGTGGGCGTAGGACACTTGAGAGGAGCTGCTCATAGTACGAGAGGACCTGAGTGGACGTACCTCTGGTGTTCCGGTTGTTCTGCCAAGGGCATAGCCGGGTAGCCATGTACGGAACGGATAACCGCTGAAAGCATCTAAGCGGGAAGCCGGCCTCAAGACTAGGTGTCCCGAGCCGCAAGGCTCCTAAAGACCCCTCGTAGACCACGAGGTTGATAGGCCGGGTGTGGAAGCGGAGTAATCCGCGGAGCTAACCGGTACTAATCGGTCGTGCGGCTTGACCATACCTCTAAGGCAACATTGAAGCTCGCGCGCGGAGTTCGGGTGACCGAATCCGCGCAGCTCTGAGCTGCGATAGGACGCGACCATGAAGAGAACCCCACCGCCACGGGGCCTTCGTGGACACCCAAATTTTCCGGTGGTGATATCGAGGAGGCCACACCCGATCCCATCCCGAACTCGGAAGTTAAGCTCCTTGGAGCCGATGGTACTGCTGGGGCGACTCAGTGGGAGAGTAGGACGCCGCCGGGTCTTTTTCTAAAGCCTGCAAGCATTCGCTTGCAGGCTTTTTTTTGCGAGCCTAGCGCTCGCGCTTGGATCGCACATCGGGTCTCGTGCCCCGCGGTCCTTTGTTGCTGGGACCGTTTAGGGTCCGTTAACCGAAGCGCCTGTTCGCGCGCGTCTGGTAAGTGATTCAGAGCGCTTCATGTCCTGCGGACACGCGGTTTGAAGCTGCGATGAAGTCGCGACCACGAAGATTACCTCACCACAACGGGGCCTTCGTGAAGACACATAGTTTCCGGTGGTGATATCGAGGAGGCCACACCCGATCCCTTCCCGAACTCGGAAGTTAAGCTCCTTGGAGCCGATGGTACTGCTGGGGCGACTCAGTGGGAGAGTAGGACGCCGCCGGGTCTTTTCTAAAGCCTGCAAGTGAAAGCTTGCAGGCTTTTCTTTTTCCATCACCTCGCATCCGCGCTCAGGTCGCGCTCGCGCGCTGGGTCTCCGAGCCTCGTGCCCCGGTCCGGAGGTCTTTGCCGCTTGGGCCGCTTCCTGTTCCTCGGCCGTCCGTCCGCGTGCTTGTCGAATGTGGTCCAGATCGCTTCGTTGATCTGCGGCTCGGCTTGCTGATTTATTTTCCTGCGGACAGGCGTTGCTACCCTAGGCAAGGGTTTCGTGGCTTCACGGCGCGTCAAGCTGGCACTGGCAGGAGGCGCGGTCGCAACGCTGGCGGCCGTGGTTTCCTTCGGTCCGATCGTGCGCCATGAGGCCGCGCGGGCCGCGGAACGTTATGGCGCCGTAGTCGAGATCGACGAAGTGCGTCCCTCGCTGCATGGCGTGAAGCTGCGCGGCGTGGAGGTCTCGCTGCCGGAAGTCCCCAGCGCGCACGTGCGCTTCGAGACCATCGACGTCGCACTCGGCTGGAGCGGCAAGAAGATCGCCCTGCAAGGAGGCGATGTCTCCGCCGTGGGGCCGCGAGACGTCGTGCTCCGCGAGGCCGAGCAGTGGCAGAAGCGCTACCTCGGGAGGTCCTCCACGGGCAGCGGGGAGAGCTCGAGCGGGGGCAAGACGGACGCCGAGTTCGAAGGGCTGCGTATCGCCTGGCAGGACCGCCGGGACGTACCCACCGAGTCCGTTCGCGCAAGTGACGTGAACTTCGCCCGCCAGGAGGGCAAGGTCGGGCTCTCGGCGGCCGAGGCGACGATCACCGTCGGGCCCGTAGCGGTCGCCGTGCAGGGCGGGCATCTCACGCTGATCAAGCAGCAGGAAGGTGGGTACCGCGTCGCCGCCCTCTCGGCGCGTTCGCTCGAAGCGACCCTCACCCTGCCTGCTCCGCTCGAGGAAGCGAAGCCTGTCGAGGGCGCGCCGGCGGCGCCGAACGAGCCCCCGTCCCGCGAGGCGCGCGAGCCGGCTGCCAAGCACGGGAAAGCCTCGCAGCGAGGCGCGGCTGTGCGGGCGCAGCTCGTACGCGGCGCGACCTTGCTCGACGCCGTCCTCGAACAAGGAGCGAAGGTCGAGCTCGACAGCCTTCACGCGCAGGTTCGTCGTGGGCGCGACGCGCTGAACCTCGGCCCGGGATCGCTCGTGGTTCGGCGCGACGCGGGCCGCATGCTCGTCGAGCTCTCGCCGCGCGCGCACGCCGAAAAAGAAGAGCAAGCGCTCACCTTTTCGCTGAGCGTTCCGTTCGGCGAGGCGGACGGCGAGATCATCGCCGACGTGAAGGGCGGGCCTCTATACCTGTCCACGCTGGGCATCCGCGACGGGGATTTGGGCCTCTTCGACGTGGCCAAGACCTCCCTGACGACGCGCTCGCATCTCGTCCTGTCCGCGGACGGCAAGCAGCTCCGCGTGGACGGAGACGGCCGCGTGCAGAACCTCTCGCTCCGCAGCGACGCGCTCTCCGACGAACCGATCGCGGGCCTCGAGCTCGCGTTCCGGCTGCGCGGCGAGACCGCGCTCGACGGCTCGTCGATCCGCGTCGACGAGGGCGAGGTCGATCTCGGCGCCGTCCGCCTGCTCGCGCACGGCCGCTACGACCGCGTGGGCGAGGGCCACCGCGTCCGCGCCGAGTTCGACGCGCCGCTCACGGCGTGCCAGTCGATCATGGACGCCGCGCCGCGTGGGCTCGTGCCGCGGATCGCGGGCATGCGGATGGCTGGGTCATTGGCGGTCAAAGGACATGCGCGCTTCGACACGGCGCGGCTCGATCGCGACTTCGATGTCGCGTGGGATCTTTCGAACACGTGTCGGATCACCGAGGTGCCGCCCGAGGTCGACGTGGCGCGGTGGCGCAAGCCGTTCCGCCGCTCGGTGCTCGGCCCGGCCGGCGAGCGCGTCGAGATCGAGAGCGGACCCGGCACGGCGGGCTGGGTGCCGTACAGCGTGATCTCGCGCTTCATGGAGACGGCCGTTCTGACCACGGAAGACAGTGGCTTCCGGCGGCACGGCGGCTTCGACAACGAGGCCATCCGCAACTCCATCCGGGAGAACCTGCGCAAAGGCCGCTTCGTGCGCGGCGCGAGCACGCTCAGCATGCAGCTCGCGAAAAACCTCTACCTCGACCGCGTGAAGAACCTCTCGCGCAAGCTCCAGGAGGCGGTGCTCACGACGTACCTGGAGCAGGAGCTCACGAAGGAGCAGCTCCTCGAGCTTTACCTCAACGTCGTCGAGTTCGGCCCGATGATCTACGGGATCGGCCCGGCCGCGCGGTACTACTTCAACACGTCGGCCTCCGAGCTCTCGATCGGGCAGGCGCTCTACATCTCGTCGATCCTGCCGAACCCGAAGCAGCAGCACTTCGCGATCGGCGGCGCCGTGAGCCCAGGCTGGATGAACTACCTGCGCAAGCTCATGGACGTCGCGCATCGCCGGAAGTGGATCAACGACGAGGAGCTCGAAGAGGGGCTGCGCGAGACCGTGGTCCGTGGGCAACCCGCTCCGGAGCGCGCCGCGCGCTCGCAAGAGGCCTCGGGGAGCGACGGGGCGCCGGCGAGCGAGGGCAACGGCGAGGCGCCGGAGCCGCCCGAGGACTAGCGGCCGGGGTCGGCCTTTTCTTTGCGGCGTGGGGCGAAGAAGGCGCGCAGGAGCCCGGCGCATTCGTCCGCGAGGACGCCGCCCTGGACCTCGTAGCGGTGGTTCAGGCGCAGGTCGCGGCCGATCGTGAAGAGCGTGTCGACGGCGCCGGCCTTGGGGTCCGTACAGCCATAGACGAGGCGCGAGACGCGCGCGTTAACGAGTGCGCCGGCGCACATGGGGCAAGGCTCGAGCGTCACGTACACCGTGAACCCGGCGAGCCGCCAGGCGCCGCGCTGCCTTGCTGCGTCCCGGAGGGCCTCGACCTCCGCGTGCGCCGTCGGGTCCTGGAGCAGCTCGCGCCGATTGCGCCCGCGGCCCACGATCGTGCCCGCCGCGTCCACCAGCACCGCGCCGACGGGCACGTCACCGGAGTTGGCAGCCGCCACAGCCTCCTCGATGGCCGCGCGCATGAATGCCGCGTCCCGTGCGAGGGCTTGCTCGTCGGCGGTCGCGGCGTCCGCGAGCGCTGTGAGGTTGTCCGAGCTCGTCATCGAATGACCCATCCGTCATACGAGCTGCTCGAAGCGCTCGAAAGGATGGGAATGGAGAGGGTTTGGCGCGCCCAGGAAGATTCGAACTTCCGACCCCCGGCTTCGTAGGCCGATGCTCTATCCAGCTGAGCTATGGGCGCAATCGTCAAGTTGTGCCGCGGGATACACGAGTTCCCCCGCGGGTGCGTCGCGTATTGCTGCGCGACAACGAGGTGGGGCGTTTAAGCGGCCCGGGCGGTTCTGTCAAGAAGAAATCGTCCGGCCTTTCGACGCCCCCTGTTTTTCGGGGCGTTTCGCGTGGAGATTTTTAAGCCATCTCCCGGACGTGGGGGAACAAAAAGCAACGCGCGGCGGTCCAGGGGAGCCGCCGCGCGCTTTGTACGCTCGTTCAAGGCCGTTCAAGCGATGTCGAGGGAGAGAGGCAAAGCCAAGAAGTCAGACGATCAAGCCAAGCGTCAGCAAGCCAAGTGTCGTAAGCCAAGCGATCCGCCGGACGTAGCCCAACACCCGGGGGATAAGCGAAAGCAGCGGCCGAAGCCGGGGCTCTCGAGGAAAAGCGGTGCTGCAGAGGAAGTTAAGCGAACACCGCCGGAGACCGACGATGCAGCGACCTCGACTAGAGCAGCAGCCGTGCCATCGGATCCGGTTTCCCCCGTCCGGCACGCGCTCTCCAAGGAATGCGCGCGTTTCTTCGCGGGTTTCGTGCTGGAACGGGTGACGCCGTTCCCGCGGATCCGGGCATCGCTGTCGTGATCCCTGTCGAAGGCCGCAACGTTTGCGTACCTGGGGCTCAGCGCGCCCGACCGAAGACATGGTCGTCGGGCGCCTCGGCGTGGCAGCGCTCACACAAGGCGAGGCGTCCGCGTTGCTCGACCTGGCCGTCGGCACGTACGACGAGGTACTCCCATTCCCCACCCTGGGCCGGGGCCCGCTTGGCCATCGCGAAGTAGAGGGCGACGTCCGAGCTGCCCGCCGTGTAGAGCGCCTCGACGAGGACCGCGCCGGCGGCGAGAGGTCGCTGCGGGCCGAGCGCCGGGTAGGCGGCAGCCTCGTCGTTCGCGAGGACCTCGGCGTCGTGTTCGCCCGCCAGATGTTGCGAGCGCGCCCGGGGCGTGGCCTTGCGGAGCGAGCTCAGCCGATCGGCAAGCTCCCAGCGGTGCGGCGTCGTGGAGACGGTCGGGGCGGAGGAGGTCGGGCGCGGCGCGGCGCCTTCGGTCGACCAGGCGGAAGGATCGGCCGCGGAGGAACTGCTCGTGTCGGCGGAAGGCGTGCAAGCGGCCGTGAGCGTGGCGAAGAGGGCGAGCGCTCGGCAGGAGCAGCGCATGGCCGCATGCTACACTCGAACGATGCAAAGCGCTGATTCCCGGGCGAAATCCCGCCGAGGACGGTCTCGGGCGAAGGCTGCCGTGCTCCGCGGGCTGCTCGGGATCGGGATCGTCACGGCGATGACGATGGTCCCGGCGGAGCAGGCTTCGGCCGAGCATCAAGCGGCGCGGCGCGCGTGGATCGGGATCGAGCTCGCGCCGGGGCCGGCAGGCAAAGGGGTGGTCGCGAAGCACGTGGTGACGAGCTCGCCCGCGCGCTCGGGCGGGCTCGTCGATGGAGACGTGATCCTCTCGGCGGACGGCGTCGCGCTCGACAAACCGGAGCAGCTCATCGCGCGCGTGGCCATCGTGGGGCCCGGCACGACGCTCAAGCTGCAGGTTCGTCGCGGCGCAGCCGAGCGCGAACACGTGTTGGTTCCGATCGCGCATCCCGGGGCGGACGAGGTCCTGCGGCTCGACAAGATCGGGACATTCGCGCCGACGTGGAAGCCGCTCGACAAGGTGGCGGGGAGCGTACCGGACAACATCGGCAAGCTGCGCGGACGCGTGGTCGTGGTCGATTTCTGGGCTTCGTGGTGCATGCCGTGTCGCGCGATCTCCAAGGATCTGTCGCGACTCCACGCAGCGTATGGCGACAAGGGGCTCTCCATCGTGGGGCTCACGGGCGAGCCTTCGGGGGTCGCGGAGAAGGCGGCGACGGAGCTCAAGATGAGTTACCCCGTGGCCTCGGATCCCGACGATAAGACAGCCGCTCTGTACGGGATTCGCTCGCTGCCGACGATGTTCGTGGTCGACAAGAAGGGGATCATCCGCGAGGTCTTTGTGGGATTCGGGCCCGGCCAGAACGCGACGCTCGAGAAGATCGTCGCGAGCCTGCTCGCCGAGCCCTCGCCATCGGGCTGAGCGAACGAGCGTGTTACGCGTCCTCGACGAGCTTCTGTGGGTGCTGCGCCGCGAGGGCCTGCCGGTCTCGACGGCGCAGGCCATCGACGCGGCGCGCGTGGCCGCGCTCGTGGGTTTTTCCGATCGGCAGACGCTGCGCGACGGGCTCGCCTCGGTGCTCGCGACGAAGAAGGACGAGCTCACGCTGTTCCAGGCGTGTTTCGACAGGTTTTTCGCGGAGGAGCGCGCGCACCTCGGGGACCTCTGGAGCCGGCTCCGGGTGCGAGGTTTCTCCGAGGCGGAGCTCGCCGCGTTGCGGGAGCTTCTGACGGCGGCGGCGCAACGCGCGTCGGGGGACGCGGCAGGGATGCTGGCGTTCACCGGGGAGGCGCTGGAGCTCGATCAGCTTCTTGCGTCGGCGGGGATCGGGCGCGCGCTCGCGCCGATGACGAGCGCGCTGCAGACGGGGTTTTTCACGCAGGAGGTGAACAAGAGGCTCGGGATCCCGGCGCTCGGGAGCGCGCTCGCGCGGATGCGGGACGCGCTACGCGAGGCGCTCGGCGAGGAGCGGGGCAGCGCGCTCGCGGCGGCGCTGCGCGAGGAGCTCGACGCGATGAAGCGGCGTGTGCGGGCGCACGTGGAGGCGTCGCTCGCGCGCAAGCTCGGCGAGGCGGACGAGCAGGCGGCGCGGGCCGTCGATCGGCCGTTTTCGTCGCTGTCGCCGGAGGAGATGGCCGAGGTGCGGCGGGCGCTGCGGCGGCTCGCCGAGCGGCTGCGGGGCGCCGAGCGGCTGCGGAAGAAACGCAGCCGGCGAGGTCGGATCGATCCGCATCGCACGCTCCGCCGCAGCCTGCGCACGGGAGGGATCCCGTTCCGGCCGGCGCGGCGCGTGCGACGCCGGGACAAGCCGCGGCTCGTGCTGCTCTGCGATGTGTCGGACTCGGTGCGGCTCGCGTCGCGCTTCATGCTGGAGCTCGTCGCGGCCTCGCAGGAGCTCTTCGCGGAGACACGCTCGTTCGTGTTCGTGAGCGACGTCGGCGAGACGACCGATCTCTTCCGGCGGAAGTCGTCCGAAGCGGCGCTCGCGGCCATCGAGAGCGGGCGCGTGGTCGATCGGACGCGCAACTCCAACTACGGCCGCGCGCTCGTCGCGTTCGAGGAGCGGCTCGGGCGCAGCGTGGACCGGCGCACGACCGTCGTGATCTTGGGAGACGGGCGTACGAATTTCCTTCCGGAGGAGGTTTCGGTCGTGGAGCGGCTCGTCCGGCGCGCGGGATCGGTGCTCTGGATCTGCCCCGAGCCGCCTGCGACCTGGGGCACCGGAGACAGCGCGATGCCGCGGTATGCGGCCGCAGCGAGCCGTGTCCTCGTGGCCCGGACCGCGGGTGAGCTCGAGGGCGCGGCGAGGGAGCTTTTGGCGCGGCGAAAGTAGCGCTATGCCGCGCGGGACATGTCGCTCGACGATCAAAAGCTCCGTGACCTCTCCGCGCGCGTGGAGCGCGGAGGGGCGCCCAAGTACCACGAGAAAAACCTCGAGCAGGGGAAGCTCTTCGCGCGCAAGCGGATCGAGCTCCTCTTCGACGAGAACAGCTTCGTGGAGGACGCCGCGCTGGCGAACGCCGTCGATCCCGAGCTGCCCGCCGATGGCGTGATCACCGGGACGGGGACGATCGGCGGTCGTCAGGTCGCCGTGATGGCGAACGACTCGACGGTGAAGGCCGGGTCGTGGGGTCGCCGCACGGTGGAGAAGATCCTGCGCATCCAGGAGACGGCCGCGCGTCAGCGTTGCCCGCTGTTTTACCTCGTCGACTCTGCGGGTGCGCGCATCACCGATCAGATCGAGATGTTCCCCGGCCGTCGGGGCGCGGGGCGCATCTTCTACAACGAGGTGCAGATGAGTGGGCAGATCCCGCAGATCTGCTTGCTGTTCGGGCCCTCGGCAGCGGGCGGCGCGTACATCCCCGCGTTCTGCGACGTCGTGGTGATGGTCGACAAGAACGCGAGCATGTACCTCGGGTCGCCGCGCATGGCCGAGATGGTCATCGGGGAGAAGGTGACGCTCGAAGAACTCGGCGGCGCGCGCATGCACTGCTCGGAGTCGGGCTGCGGCGACGTGCTCGTGAAGACCGAGGAGGAGGCGATCGCCTGGGCGAAGCGTTACCTCGCGATGATGCCGCAGAACTGCACGGAGACGCCGGCGCAGATCGCGGCGAAGCTGCCGAAGCCGGGGCAGAAGCCGCTCGAAGAGGTGATCCCCGTCGACGAGAACAAGCCGTTCGACATGATGGCCGTGATCGACGCCGTCATCGACGAGGGCAGCTTCGTCGAGATCAAGAAGCTCTGGGCGAAGGAGATCCTGACGGGCTTTGCGCGGATCGACGGGCGCGTCGTGGGCATCGTCGCGAACCAGCCGAAACACAAGGGCGGCGTGCTCTTCGTCGACTCGGCCGACAAGGCGGCGCGGTTCATCTGGCTCTGCGACGCGTTCAATGTGCCGCTGCTCTACCTCGCCGACGTGCCGGGCTTCATGATCGGTACGGTCGTCGAGAAGCAGGGCATCATCCGCGCAGGCGCGAAGATGATCGCCGCCGTGAGCGAAGCGACGGTGCCGAAACTCTCGGTCATCGTGCGCAAGGCCTACGGCGCGGGCCTCTACGCGATGTGCGGGCCCGCCTTCGAGCCCGACGCGTGTATTGCGCTCCCTCGCGCCTCGATCGCGGTGATGGGCCCGAGCGCCGCGGTGAACGCGGTTTATTACAACAAGATCCAGGCCGTCCCCGAGGGGCCCGAGCGCGACGCGATGGTGAAGCGGCTGCGCGACGAGTACCGCGAGGACGTGGATCTCGTGAAGCTCGCGAGCGAGATGGTGATCGACGGAATCGTGCCGACGACCGCGCTGCGCGACGAGATCGCGCGGCGATTCTCCCGCTACGCCGGGAAAGTCGAAGAGCGGCCGCGCAAGAAGCACATCGTGCCGCCCGTCTGAGCCATGCGGTAAGATGGACCCGTGCGTGCCCGCCCGCTCCTCGCGTTCTCCGCGGCCCTGCCGCTGATCCTCCTCTCCGCTACGTTCGCCCGCGCCGACGGCGCGCCCGCGCGATCCCTCGTGCGGCTCCTGCATTCGCCGACGAAGGTCCACCCGCTCGCGGACGACTCCGGGCGCGTGGCCGTGAGCGTGGCGCTCCCGCCGGGCAAGGACGTGCGTTCGCTCGGGATCTTGGAGGTCGCGCCGGGCGTGGGCGCGATCCGGCTCGCGCCCGAGGAGGTCGACACGTTCGCCGCGGCGCACCCCGATCTCGCGCTCACCGTCTCGCCGCCGCTCATGCCGCTGCTCGACGTGTCGGGGACGTGGACGCGCGTCGGTGTGTTCCGCGCGGCGACGAGCATGGGTACGGGCAAAAACGTGGTCGTCGGGATCATCGATACGGGGCTCGACGTCGCGCACCCGGACTTCCGCACGGCGACGGGCCAGAGCCGCGTCGCGTGGATGCTGCAGTGGGGGAGGAAGCCGGCGGGGCTGCACCCGCAGATCGAGGAGCGCTTCGGCTGCATCGCCGAGAAGCAAGTGTCGTGCGCCGTGTTCTCGGGCGCGGATCTTGACGCGATGATGAGCGGGCAATCCAAGCTCGAGCTTCCGCGCGACACCGAGGGCCACGGGACGCACGTGGCGAGCATCGCAGCGGGCAACGGCGGGCTCATGAACGGGAGCACGCCAAAGTACGTGGGAATCGCGCCCGAGGCGACGCTCGTCATCGTGAAGCCTCCGTCGACGCGAGGCTTCAAGGAAACGGATATTCTCAACGCCGCGCGGTTCATCTTCGAGGTCGGCGAGGAGCTCGGCTTGCCGACGGTCGTGAACCTCAGCGTCGGTGGGGATTTCGGGCCGCACGACGGCACGAGCCCGGTCGAGAAGGGCCTCGCCGCGCTCATCGGCGACGACAAGCCGGGTCGCGCGATCGTGACCGCCGCGGGGAACAGCGGGGCCCTGTATGGGCGCGGCGATCGCGGGCCCTTCGGCATCCACACGGAGGTACGCGTGACAGAGGGCGCGGAGGTGCGCGTGCCGATCGCGACGCCCAAATCGGAGGATGGAAAGGGCTACGTGTGGATCACGTTCCGGCCCGGCGACGAGGTGAGCGTTGGGCTCGAAGGCCCCGGCGGTGAGAGCTGGATCCGGCTCGTCGAGCCGGGCGACGAGCTCGGGTATGCGGGCGAAGGCAAGACGACGGCGGCCGTGATCAACCGCCTCGCGAACGGGAAGACGCCGATCACGGCCGATACGAACAGCGCGGTCGTGGCGTTCGACGGCGCGTGGGAGGAGGGCGCGTTCACGATCCGGCTCTCGGGCCACGGAGACGCGCAGCTCTGGGTGACGGGGCAGGGGGACGTGTCGCCGTCGGGCGGGGCGGGGCTCGCGTTCGAAAAGGCCGTGCGGCAAGGGACGATCTCGATTCCCGCGAGCCACCCGGACCTGCTCGCCGTGGGCTGCACGTTGAACCGGATTGGCTGGGATCCGCTCACGATCGAGCCGATCCAGCTCGTGCCGGCGAACGGGATCGACTGGCAGCCCGACGACGTCTGTTACTTCAGCGCGGCCGGTCCGACGCCGTTTGGCGTGCCGAAGCCCGAGATCAGCGCGCCGGGTGGGTTCATCGCGGCCGCGATGAGTCGGGACACCGATCCGCGCAAGGTCGCGGGCGGGCTCTTCGACGGGTCCGGCTGTCCCAAGGGGGAGCCCTGTTACGTCGTCGACGCGACGCACGCGATCACGGCGGGGACGTCGATGTCGTCGCCGCACGTGGCGGGTGCGGTCGCGCTCCTGTTCGAGCTGGATCGGCAGCGCAACGGGCAATCCACGCTGACGCAGGCGCGCGTGACGGAGCTGCTCCAGGCCGGCGCGAGGTGGCCGACGGGGACCGTGCGGCACGAGACGCAGCTCGGCGTGGGCGCGCTCGATCTCGAAGGGGCGCGGCGCGCGTTCGAGGAAGAACAGGCGTCGTCGGGCCCGCCGAGCGTCGAGAAGAGCTGGTGGGTGCTGTCGAGCGCGTACGCGCGGCCCGACGAGACGTGGCCCGTGTGGGGGACGGTGGAGCTCCGGCGCGAGGACGGCGAGATCGCGAGCGGCATCGCCGGCACCGAGCTCGAGGTCTCGGTGACGGGCGGGGTCATCGTGCAGCCGATCAGGAAGGTGCGGCACGGGCTCTTCCGGTTCGCCGTCGCGGGCGAGCGCGGCAGGGCGGGCTCGAAGCTGATCGTCGACGTGCGGTACGCGGGCCGGTCGATCGAGTCGCCGCGGGAGCTCGCGATTGGCGAGGATGTTTGGAGGTCCAACGGTACGCTCGACGCGACCTCGGGCGGCTGCGCCTGGTCGGAGGAGGCGCGCACGTCGAGCAAGAGCCCGCTCGGGCCCTCGATCGGCGTGGCGCTGGCGGGGATCGGGCTGTGGCGCAGGCGGTCGCGGAAGTCCGCGGGCTGAGCGGATCAGGGCGCGCGCGACCCGACGTCGATCGTGCGCAGCGAGACGAGCCGCTCCTCGTTTACGCCTGGAAACCTCGCCCAGATGCTGATCTCGTAGAGCCCGGGTTTGCCCTCGTCGTCGAGGTAGGTCCCGAGCGAGAAGGTGCTCCCGAGGAGCGAGAGCACGCCCCGGGGGCGCGGGAACGGCGTCTTGAGGCGGCGCGGCAGGAAGGCCTCGTACGCCTCGGGGACGAGGTAGTCGCTTGTCTGGTTGAGGTCCTGCGGGGCGCGCGGGGCCGGCGCGTCGATCCGCGAAATGCCCACGATGGCGAGCTCGGCCGGCTCGTGAAGCTCGCCGCGAATGTCGATGAAGTCGCCGACCGAGATCTTCGGGGGCAGATGTTCGTACGTGCCCCAATCATCGACGAACTCCTGCGCCACGCAGGGGATGCGGCTGCCTTCGACCTGCGCCACGCCCACGCCCACCGCTGTGTGCCAGCGCGACAGGATGTTGCGGCGGTGGCCGTCGTGCGGGGGTTCTTCGTCCATGAACGCGCGCTGGAACCGATCGAGCCCCTCCGCCATGTAAGGCGCGTCGAGCGCGAGCGGCGAGGCGCTCGCGTCCACGAACAGCCGACGTTCTCGAAGGCGACGTCCTCGCCGCCGGCCTCGGTGTAGCGCTGCTCCGGCACCGAGCCGTCCGAGCCCCAGTGCGCCGTGAACCCGCGCGCCGCCATGTCCTCGGCCTGGCGCCGCGCCGCGCGCGCCGCGGTCTCGTCCCACGGGAGCGCCGGGAGGCCTTGCGCGGCGCGATCGCGGTTGATGAGGTCGAGCATGTAGCTTTCGGCGTCCGCGCGGCTCATGGGCCTGCCGGCGATCGTGCTCCGGATCCCGATCGAGCGCTCGCCGGCGTTGTTTGCGTCGAGCGCAGGGGGGCTCCCGCAGCCTGCAGCGAGGGCCACGAGCACGAACGCCGATCGGCGGCCTTCCGCCCCTCTGCCCGTTCGTTCGTCTCGGATCGCCACGCGCCTCGCGCCTCAGCATAAGCAATCGCGCGCCGCGTGGTAGCGGCGGACGCCTTGCTCGGCTAACCCTCGCGCGAGACTCCCCGATGCGACCCTCCGACCTCACCCTCCCGCAGCTCTGTGGACAGCTCATCGTCGGCGGATTTCCCGGCACGACCTTGCCCGATTCCTATGCCGAGGCCCTCGGTGCGGGCTTGCGCGGCGGCGCCATCCTGTTCCGGCGCAACGTCCCGGATGTCGTGACGACCCACGCGCTCTGCTGCGCGATTCGCAAGGCCGCAGAGCCGTACGTCCCGCCGTTCATCGGCGTCGATCAGGAGGGCGGGCGTGTCGCGCGGATGCCGAGCCCGTTCCCGAAGCTCCCGCCCATGCGCTTGCTCGGTGCCGTGGGGGATGCGTCGCTCGCGCGCCGCGCAGGGAGGCTCATCGGCGAGGAGCTCGCGGCGATCGGGTTCAATTTGGACTTTGCGCCCGTGCTCGACGTCGATTCGAATCCGGACAATCCGATCATCGGGGATCGCGCGTTCGGGCGTGGCCCGGCCGAGGTCGCCGAGCTCGCGGTGGCCTTTGGCCTCGGCCTGGAGGACGCCGGGGTGCTCTCGTGCGGCAAGCATTTCCCCGGGCACGGCGATACCTCGGTCGACAGCCACGTCGGCTTGCCGATCATTCATCACGACAGGGAGCGCCTCGACGCGATCGAGCTCGCGCCGTTCCGCGCTGCCGCGCGCGCGGGGCTAGGCACGATGATGACGGCGCACGTCGTGGTCACGTCGATCGACGCGAGCGTGCCGGCGACGCTCTCGCGCGCCGTGTGCACGGATCTGCTCCGCCGCGACGTGGGCTTCCGCGGCGTGCTTTTCTCGGACGATCTGGAGATGGCGGCCGTGGCCGCGCAGTACCAGGTCGAGGCGTCGGCCATCGCGGCGGTGCGCGCGGGCTGCGACGTGCTGCTCATCTGCTCGAACCTGGAGTGGCAAGAGCGCGCGCTCGCGGCGCTCGTCGCCGAGGCCGAGCGTGATCCCGCGTTTCGTGAGCGTTGCCTGGAGGCCGCGGAGCGCGGCATCGAAGCGCGCCTGCGGATGCTGCCGAAGCCCGCGCTCGAAGCGGAGGACCTCGCCTCGCGCGTGGGGCGACCCGCGTCGGTTTCGCTGTACGAGGAGATCTCGCGGCGCGCGGCCGAGGCGGGTATCGCGTGAACGCGCGTTCGTTCGTCCTTTTTGCGCGCCGGATCGTGACGTGTGATCCCACGCGGGCCACCGAAGCCGATCCGCTCGGCGTGATCGAAGACGGAGCCATCGCCGTCGAGGGAGGCGCGATCGTGGACGTCGGCTCGCGCGAGGACGTGCTCGCGCGTCGCGGCGCGCTCCCGGTCGTGTCCGGCGAACCCGCGCCGCTCGTGACGCCGGGCCTCGTCGATGCACACACGCATGCCCCGTGGGTCGGCTCGCGCGACGGGGAGTATGCCCTCCGGCTCGCGGGCGCGGGGTACGAGGCGATCGCCGCGGCCGGTGGCGGGATCGTGTCGAGCATGCGCGCCGTGCGAGCGGCGAGCCCGGACGAGATCGACAGGGCGCTCTCGGCAAGGCTTCGGCGTATGGCCTCGCTCGGCGTCACGACTGTCGAGGCGAAGAGCGGCTACGGCCTCGACGAAGCCGGCGAGACGAAACAACTCGAGGCCCTCGAACGCGCCGCCGCGCGGCTGGATCTCCCGCGCGTCGTGCCCACGTTCCTCGCGCTCCACGCGATCCCGCCCGAGGCGCGCGCCGATCGCGCTGCGTACATCGAGGCCGTCCGCGAGCGCACCTTGCCGGCCATCGCGGCGCGGCGTCTCGCGCGGTTCGTCGACGTGTACGTGGATCGCTCCGCGTTTTCGGTCGAAGAAGCGCGTCCCGTTCTCACGCGCGCGCGAGTGCTCGGGCTCGGCGTGCGCGTGCACGCGGGCCAGTTCGCCGACGTTGGGGGCGCGGAACTCGCGGCCGAGCTCGGCGCCGCGTCCGCCGATCACCTCGAACAGGTGAGCCCCGAGGGCGGGCGGGCCCTCGCCGTGGCCGGCGTGCGCGCCGTGCTCCTCCCCGTCGCGAGCTTCACGCTGCGGCAAGATCCGCCGCCGATCGCGCTCCTCCGCGCCGCGGGCGTCCGGCTCGTCGTGGCGAGCGACGCGAACCCCGGCACGGCGCCCACCGAGAGCCTACCGCTCGCGCTCGCCCTCGCGGCGCGCCTGTACGGCCTCACGGTGCCCGAGGTGATCCTCGGCGCGACCCGCGAAGCCGCGGCGTCGCTCGGGCTCGCAGACGTGGCGGGCGTGGTTCGTCCGGACGCACGTGCCGACCTCGTCGTATGGGATCTCCTGCACGAGAACGCGCTCGTTCAACCCTGGGGCGTCTCGCGGGCCCTCACCGTCCTCCGCGATGGCGCGCCGATCGCTGCGCAAACGCCGTTTTCGCTCGGCTGACTCACTCCGTCTCGATCGTCACGTGCCCGCCTTCGTCCGGCATGACTGCCTGCGGATAACCGCCTCGCCGCGCGAGCCAGCGCCGGAGCTGCGTCCTGTGCATCCCGAGCGCGCGTGCCGCCGCCGACACGTTTCCGCATTCGCGGCGCAGGACCTCCGCGATCCGCTCGTCGTTTGGCTTCGACGCGTTCTGCGGCTCCGACTCGTTGTCGTCGACGAGCACGAGACCGGCGGAAGGGTCGAGATCCCCGGCCTCGACGACCGTACGGCCCGCGGCGAGCGCGTTCTCCGCGGCCTGCCGGAGCTCGTGCGAGAGCTCGCGGACGTTGCCGGGCCAGGCCCGGAGGGCGCAGGCTTCGACGAGCTGCGGATGCGGCTCGAGCGTCGCGCCTGATTTCTGAAGCGTCGCGCGGATCAGCCACGGCATCTCTTCGAGCCGGTCGCGCAGCGGCGGTAGGCGCACCTCGGGGTTGCCGATGCGGTAGTAGAGGTCCTCGCGGAAGCGGCCCTTCGCGGCCTCGGCGCGCAGGTTCTTCAGCGTCGCGCCGACCACGTGGATGTCGACCTTCACGGGCCGGCTCGCGCCGAGCGGTAGGATCTCGCCCACCTCGAGCAGGCGCAGGAGCTTCGGCTGCACGCCGCTCTCGAGCTCCGCGATCTCGTCGAGGAAGAGCGTGCCGCCATGCGCGGCTTGCGCGAAGCCCTCGGCGTCGTTCGTCGCGCCCGAGTACGCGCCTTTGCGCGCGCCGAAGAGCAAGCGTTCGGCGACGCCCACGGGGATGGTCGCGCAGTTGACCGCGACGAACGGGCCGCTCGCGCGGGGCGAGGACGCGTGGAAATGGCGCGCCGCGAGCTCCTTGCCCGAGCCGCTCTCGCCCGTGACGAGCAGCATGCTGCCCAGCGTGGCCGACCGGGCTACTCGCGCGAGCGCGTCGGCGAGGCGCGGGCCCACGATCATGTCCCCGCGCGTCGTCACCGTCCCCTGCTGGTACGGGCGGACGTCGGCGACGAAGATCAAGAGCGTCCGGCCGATGCGCAGCACGCGGGGCGCATCGAACGTCGCCCTGCCCTGCATACGCGCGCCGTCCACGTAGGTGCCGTTGCGGCTCCCAAGGTCCGTCACGACAAACCGCCCGATCTCGTGCTCGACGCGCACGTGGAGCCGGGAAAGGCGGTCGTCGTCGAGCAGGGCGCCATGTGTGGTCCGGCCGAGCTCGATGGGCCCGCGGGCGAGGCTGAGCGGCACGAACTGCGGAGCCTTGCACGAGAAGATCCCGACGAGGCCGGGGATGGGCTCGCCCGCGGGCACGAGCGGCTCGCCCTGCTCCTCGATCGTCTCGTGCACCAGCGGCTTCATGACAGCCGAAAGCATACGGCTGCACAGGGGGGTTTTATAGGGTGGAGACGCGGAGCGCCCCCGAGCGGGAACAGGGATTCGGGGGCATCACGCGGCTTGTTCGAGCGACGCCCCCCGAGCGGGGGAAGGACGATCAGAGCGAGGCGAACGCGTCCGTGGGGATGTCGAGCGGCGAGCGATCCTCGCGGCCGAGGATCTCGGCGTGGGAGCGCACCTCGGGCAGGACGTGGCGCGCGTAGTAGGCGGCCGCGTGGCGCTTGCCCTCGTAGAAGGCGCGGTCGCGCGCGGACGACTCGTCGTTCGGCAGCGCGGCGGCCTTCTCCGAGGCGAGCACGGCGCCTTCGAGCAAGAGCCAACCCACCGCGACGACGCTCATCATTTCGAGGAAGCGGTTCGCGGCGAGCGGCACCATCGCCATGCGGCCCGTCTGGAACCACGTCAGCATCCGCATCGCCGTGCCCGCGAGCGCCTCCTGCGCGGCGCCGAGCTCCGCGAGGTAAGGCCCGACCGTCGGGTGACCCTGGTGCTTTTGCACGAACGCGGCCACGTCGCCGAGGAACTCCTGCAGGTTCTGCCCGCCGCGCTGGGCGAGCTTGCGGCCCACGAGATCCATCGCCTGGATGTGGTTCGTCCCCTCGTAGATCGAGAAGATTTTTGCGTCGCGGCAGTACTGCTCGACCGGGTAGTCCTGGATGTACCCGGCGCCGCCGTACGTCTGGATCGCCATCTCGCAGACGCGGAAGGCCTGATCCGAACCGTACGCCTTCACGAGCGGCACGAGCAGATCGACCTGGCCCTGGTGGTACTGGGCCTTCTGGTCGTCCGAGCCCTGGTGGACGTGCACGAGGTCCTGGTGCAGCGCGAGCTTCACGATGAGCGCGCGGATGCCCTCCACCTTCGCCTTCATCTCGAGCAGCATCCGCCGCACGTCCGCGTGCTCGACGATCGCCACGCGCGGCGCCGTCGGATCCTTCCAGTGGTCGATCGACGGGCCTTGCTTGCGGTCGCGCGCGTAGTCGAGCGCGTTCAGGAAGGCGCTCGACGCGACGGCCACGCCCTGCACGCCGACGGCGATGCGCGCGCCGTTCATCATCTTGAACATCTGCGCCATGCCGTGGTTCTCGACTTCGCCCACGAGCTCGCCGATACACCCGTCGTTCTCGCCGAAGTTGAGCACGCACGTCGCCGAGCCGTTGATGCCCATCTTGTGCTCGATGCTCCCGACGGCGACGTCGTTCGAGCCTTCGATCGTGCCGTCTTCCTTCACGCGGAGGCGCGGCACGATGAAGAGCGACAGGCCCTTCGTGCCGGGCGGGGCGCCTTCCACGCGCGCGAGCACGAGGTGCACGATGTTCTCGGCCATGTCGTGATCGCCGCCGGAGATGAAGATCTTCGTCCCGCGGATCTGGTAGCGGCCGTCGTCGCGCTTCTTCGCCGTCGTGCGCGACGAGCCCACGTCCGAGCCCGCGTGCGGCTCCGTGAGGCACATCGTCCCGCCCCAGGCGCCGCCGTAGAGGGGCGGCAGGAACAGCGACTTCTGCCGCGCCGTCCCGAAGAGCTGGATCACCTCGGCCGCGCCGTGCGCGAGGCCGGGGTACATGTTGAACGCCGTGTTCGCGCCCGAGAGGATCTCCTCGATGAGCGCGAAGAGCGCGTGCGGCGCGCCCTGGCCGCCCCAGTCGGGGTTCACCGAGACGTTTTTCCAGCCCGCCTCGTAGAGCTTGTCCCACGCGTCCTTGAAGCCCTCGGGCGTGTAGACGCGCCCGCCTTCGAGGCGACACCCGGACCGGTCACCCACCGCGTTCAGCGGCCCGAGCACCTCGCAGGCGAACTTGTACGTCCCGTCCAGCACCATCGAGGCCTCGTCGACCCCCCAGGCCTCGAACGGCGCGCGTCCGAGGATGTCACCCAGACGGAATTGCTCGAAGAGCAAAAACTTCATCTCGCGGAGGTCGGCTCGATAGCGATTCTGACTTGCTTGCGGGTTCGACACGGGGGCCTCCTCGGTAGCGCGCGTTTTCACCGACGAGTTCGGCAGATGCGCGCAGCGAACGGTCGATCGGCTCGTGTCCGCGTAGCATGGCGATGCGCTGCGTCAATCTTCTTCGCGCACGAAACATCCTGTTGCGAAAAGATTTCCGGAAAGGGCCGCTTTGCGATCGTCCCGACATACGTTTGGCTGCGATTGGGCTCGTCCGGTCAAGCGTCGGCGTCGGTGATCGCGGGGAGCGACAAGACGAACCGCGCGCCGGCTTGGTGGGCGACGTCGAGCCACACGTCGCCGCCGAGGCTTCGCGCGATGCCACGCGCAATGGCGAGGCCGAGTCCAGCGCCGGGCCGGTCGTCGCCGCGGTCCCTCGTGCCCCGGTAAAACGGCTCGAAGATGTGGGGTTCGTCCTCCTTCGCGACGCCGGGGCCGCGGTCGATCACGGCGATCTCGACGGAGGTGTCGCGGCGCGTGATCGTGGTGAGGACCGGCGATTCCGCGGGGCCATGCGCGACCGCGTTGTCGACGAGGTTCCGGAGCGCGCGGATGATCTCGCCCCGATCCCCGCGGACGAGCAGGGGCGCGGCGCTCGTGTTTTCCGGCGCCTGTTCGAGCGAGACGCGCCGCACCTCGGCCGGGCCGCGCGCCAGGCGGAGCGCGTCGGCGACGATGTCTCCGATGGCCATGACGTCGGAGCCCAGCGAGCGCGGCGCCTGCACGCGCGCGAGCGTGAGCAGGTCCTCGGAGAGGCGCGAGAGGGCCTCGACGTCGACGAGCGCCTCCTCGATCGTGCGCTGGTAGCCGGCGGCGTCGCGGGGCCTGCGCAGCGCGAGCTGGAGCTCGCCACGCAGCGTAGAGAGCGGCGAGCGGAGTTCGTGGGCCGCGTGCGAGACGAAGAGGCGTTGCGCGGCGACGAGCGCGCCGAGGTGCTCGATCATGTGGTCGAGATCGGCCGCGAGCGCATGCGTCTCGGCACTGCCGTGGGCACCGCCGCCGACGCGCGCTTCGAGGTTGCCGCGCTCGACCTCGCGGGCCACGCGCGCGATAGCTTGCACGTCGCCCGCGAGGCGGCCGCCGAGCCAGCGGGAGAAGAGCGCGGTCGCGACGGTCGCCGAGAGGAACAGCACGCCGAGAGTGCGGTGCAGAAAGCTAGCGTCCTCGTCGACGGTCCGGCGCGAGGCGGCGTAGAGCAGTGCGGCGCCCCCGTTTCCGACGGGCACGGTGACGCCGCGGAGGGCCTTGCCGTTCACATCGAGATCGACCGGCACGCCCTCCGTGGGCAACACAGTCGAAGCCCCGAGGCTTTCGAAGCTCGGCACCTCGCTGCCGAAGTTCATCGTCGCCGAGAGGAGCGCGCCGCGCTCGTCGTAGACCGCGATGTAACGCTGGGTCGGGCGCAGGCTCTCGGGCACCTCGGCAACCCCGTCGAGCACAGCGGGCCGGCCCGGGTTCTTCGCGTCCGCGATCTGCGCGAGCGCGTGCGCCTGCGCCGCCAGGGCGAGGTCGAGATCGCGCGTCTCGTCGCGGCGTACGAGGACGTAGACCGTGAGGAACGAGGTGAGCAGCGTCGCGGCGCTGACGACCGTGACGGCGAGGCTCAAGCGGTTCTTGAGCTTCATGGTCCGCTCGGGGAGAGGCGATAGCCGATCCCGCGCACCGTCTCGATGAGGGCGGCGTTCGGGCCGAATTTTTCGCGGATGTTCTTCACGTGCACCTCGACCACGTTCGAGCCGGGATCGAAGCTCGTCTCCCACACCTTCGCGAGCAGCTCCGTGCGCGGCACGACGCGGCCTGCCTCGCGCGCGAGGTAAGCGACGAGCGCGAACTCGCGCGGCGTGAGGTCGATGCGGCGCCCGTCCACCGTGGCGCGGCGATCGGCGCGATCGACGACGAGCGGGCCCACGCGGAGGACGGTGTCGACGAAGGAGGCGCGACGCCCGCGCGCGCGGACCCGCGCGAGCAGCTCGCCGAGATCGAAGGGTTTGGCGAGGTAGTCGTCGGCGCCGGCGTCGAGGCCGGCGATACGCTCGGGGACCTCGGCGCGCGCCGTGAGCATGAGGATCGGCACCTGGCTGCCCCTCTGTCGCACCGTGCGGCACACCGAGAGCCCGTCCATCTCGGGGAGCATCCAGTCGAGGATTACGAGATCGTAGGAGAGCGCCTGGATCTGCTGGATCGCAGTGGCGCCGTCGGCGACCACGTCGACGGCGTAGCCCTCCTCGCTGAGCGCCCGAGACAAGAAGCTCGCGAGCTTCTTGTTGTCCTCCACGACGAGGATTTTCATCAGGGTTCGAGCTTAGCGTGGCGCCGGGCGAGCGCCGTTCGCGCGCAGGCCGTGTTCCCCCTCGAACGCGCGGTTTTCCAGCGGCGGCGTGGAAGCGCAGATGAAGACTTCTTCATTCGCGCTTCATCTTCCGTCGCAAGCGCACGAGAAGGCTGAAGGAATCTTCATCGGCCGTTCATGCTCGTCAGAGCCCAGGACCTTAGACGGTACGCCGATGAGCATGGCCCACCGGAAACCCTGGCCCTGCGCGGCGCTCGCGCTCGCCGCGAGCTTGTCGTTCGCCTCCGCCGCGGGCGCCGCGAGCGCGCCGCAGGACGCCGCACTCCGCCCGAGCGCCGAGCTCGATCTCGGCGCGCTGGAGGCGCTCGTGCGTGCTCGTGCGCGAGGCGTGGAGACCGCTTCGCTCGAAGTGGATCTGGCCGCGGCCGAGGTGAAGAAGTCGCATACCTTGCCGAACCCCACGCTCGAAGCGAGCTGGGGGACGATCCCGATCGGACAGACGAACCCCCCTGGGCTCTCGTCGCCGATGACGCAGGTGCCGAACTACGGCGTCTCGCTCGCGTATACGTTTCCGCTCGGCAAGCGCGGACCGCTGCAGGATCGGGCGCGCGCGCTCGAACGCGCGGCGCGGGCCGGGCTCTCTGCGGACGTGCGCGTGCGGGCGCTCTCGCTTGCGCGGACGCTCGGCGTCCTCGCGGCCACGACGATGCGGCTCGAAGGCCTGCGGCGCATGGCCGACGAGGGGCGCAAGCAGGCCGAGCTCGGCGAGGCGCGCCACGCGGCCGACTTCGCGCCGGGGCTCGAGGTCGAGCGGCTCAAGATCGAGGCGAGCCGCCTGGAGCAGAGCGTCCGATCGGCCGAGAGCGAGGTGAGCACGGCGCTCGCCGACTGCACGGCGACACTCGGCGCTCCCTGTGAGCCCTTCGCGGACGCGGGCGCGGCGCGGACGTTCCTTGCGCGCTGGATCGAGCGCGTGGGCGCCGCCGGGCGCGTCGAGGACAGGCCCGACGTGCGCGCGCTCGCGGCGTACGGCGAGGCTGCGTCCGCGGAGGTGCGATGGGCGAAGGCGCAGGCGATCCCCGATCCCACCGTGCGCTTTGGCTACCTGCGGGATCAGTTCGTCATCTCGGGCAACCATGTGAACAGCCTGAGCTTGAGCGTGAGCATCCCGCTCCCGATCTTCGATCGCGGACAAGCCGAGCTCGCGGCCGCGGAGGCGAAACGCACGCGCGCCTCGGCCGAGCGGCAGAAGACCCTGGAGACGAGCCGCTCGCGGCTGCCCGTGCTCGAACAGCGGTTGGCCGCGCAGAAGAAGCGCCAGCGCTCGCTGTCGGAGGAGATCCTGCCGCGCGCGGAGGGGACGCTGAAGGAGCTCGCGCGCGCGGCGGAGGGCCGCCTCTTGCCGCTCACGGACGTGATCCAGGCCCGGCGCACGGTGAGCGAGCTCGTCGTGGCCGAGGCCGAGAGCTTCGCCGAAGCCTTCGATGCGGCGCTCGAGATCGCCGCCGAGCTTGGAAGGACGAACGAGGACCCCCGATGACCCGATCACACCGAAGCCCCCGACGAACCCTTTCCGCCGTCTCGCTCGTGCTGCTCTGCGGGGCAGGCGCCGCGTGCCACAGGAGCCCGCAGGACAAGGCACGACCGCCGTTCTCGGCCGCCGAGGATGTCGTGGCCCTCGACCCGTCCACGCCGGGTCCAATGAAGTTCTCGACCACCGAGGCCACCGCGGGGGATCCTTTGCCGCTGCCGCCCGTGACGGCGCGCGTCTCCACGGTGGAGAGCCTGACGGCGCCGAGCTTCGCGCCGCTCGCGGGGCGCGTGGTCAACTTGAACGTGCGTCTCGGCGATCGCGTGGCCGAGGGGGATCGGCTGATCGAGGTACGTACCTCGGATCTGCCGACGCTCCAGCACGAGCGGCGTGCTGCCGAGCTCGCGATTAGGACGCGCAAGGCCGTCGTCGAGCGGATCGAGAAGCTCGTCGAAGCGCGCGCCGCGTCGCAGAATGAGCTCACGGTAGCGCAGAGCGAGCTCGACGAGGCGAGGCTCGCGGCGCAGATGGCGGCGGAAAAGATCCGCAGCCTCTCGATCAAGACCGCCGGCGCCACGTCGTACTGGGTGCTCGCGAACCGGGCCGGCACCGTCGTGCAGCTCGACGCGACGCCTGGCAAGCAGGTTGGGCCGGACGGGGACAAACCCATCGCCACGGTGGCCGATCTCGAGGACGTCCTGGTCCTCGCCGACGTCGCGCAGCGAGATGCCCCCGCCCTCACGCCCGGGCGTACGGCCGAGATCCGCTTCCCGGACGGCGCGGCAGTCGGGATCTCCGGCACGATCGAGTCCGTATCGGACGTGGTCGATCCCGAACGGCAAACCGTGCCCGTGCGCGTGCGCGTGAAGAACGATCGGAAGTTGCTCCGGCCAAACGCCTTCGTGAGCGTGTTCTTCATGCCGCCCGGCGAGGCGACGGTCGTCGGGGTCCCCGCCTCGGCGATCGTGAGCGACGGGGCGCGATCGGTCGTGTTCGTGGAGACCGCGGCTGGCACGTACCAGCGACGCCACGTGGAGGTGGGCCGCCAATCGAAGGAGCGCGCCGAGGTCCTCTCCGGCGTGCGTGCCGGCGAGCGCGTGGTGAGCAGCGGCGCGCTCCTCTTGCTCAACGCGCTCGACGTCGAGGGGTGAAGCCGTGTTCGAGAACATCGTGGCCGCGGCGCTCCGTCACCGCGGCGCCGTCCTGCTCGTCACTTTGATCGTGGCTGCGTTCGGGACCTGGGCGTTCACGGGCGTCACCATCGAGGCGTTCCCCGATCCGACCGACACCCAGGTCAACGTCATCACGCTCTACGCCGGGCAGCCCGCGGAGGAGATGGATCGCCAGATCTCGGTCCCCATCGAGCGTGCTGTCAACGGCACGCCGGGGCTCGTGCGGGTCCGCGCGATCAACCTCTTCGGTTTGTCGTTCGTGACCCTCACGTTCGGCGACGGCGTCGATCCCATCTTCGCGCGCGCGCAGACGACGGAGCGGCTTCGCAACGCCGAGCTGCCCGAGAGTGTGCGGCCCGAGCTCGGCTCGCTCTCCACGCCGATCGGCGAGATCTACCGGTACACGCTCTCGTCGGAGAAGCGCGACCCGCTCGAACTGCGCACGCTGCAGGACTGGGTCGTGCGCCCGCGCCTGCTCCGCGTGCAGGGCGTGGCCGACGTCGTGAGTTACGGCGGACTCGTGCGCGAGATCCAGATCCACCCGGATCCCGGGGCCATGGCGGCCAAGGGCGTCGGGATGAGCGAGCTCGTGCGCGCGCTCGAGGCCTCGTCGGAGAACGCGTCGGGCGGCATCGTGGAGCGAGGCGCCGAGGCGCTGGTCATCCGCAGCGAAGGCCTGTTCACGGGCGCCGCGGACATCGGCCGGATTGCGGTGACAACCCGCGGCGGCACGCCGATCTACCTCTCGGACCTCGCCAGCGTGCAGGAGGGGTGGACGCCGCGGCAGGGCATCGTGGGGCGCGCGGACGATCCGGACGTGGTCGAGGGTATCATCCTCATGCGGCGCGGCGAGAACCCGAGCGAGGTGCTCTCTGCGGTGCGGGCGAAGATCGACGAGCTGAACGGGAAGGTCCTGCCGCGCAGCGTGAAGATCTGGACCTTCTACGACCGCACGGAGCTCGTCTCGAAGACCCTCGAGACCGTGGCGCGGAACCTCGCCGAGGGCGCCGTGCTCGTCGTGCTGGTGCTCTTCGTGGTGCTGCTTGACCTGCGCGCGGCACTGATCGTGGCGTCCGTGATCCCGATGTCGCTGCTCTCGGCCTTCATCTACCTGAAGGCGCGGGGCATGAGCGCGAACCTCATCTCCATGGGCGCGGTGGACTTCGGGATCATCGTCGACGGCGCGGTCGTGATCGTGGAGTCGATCGTGCACCGCATGTCGCACCACGAGCCCTCCGAGCCGCCCGCACGCGTACAGGAGCGCATCGAGCGGGCCGTCAGGGACGTGGTTCGTCCGACCGTGTTCTCGCTCCTGATCATCATCGCCGCGTACTTGCCGATCTTCCTCCTGCAGCGCGTCGAGGGCCGGATCTTCGCGCCGCTCGCGCACACGGTGGTCGCGGCGCTCGTGGGCAGCCTGCTCTTCTCGATCACGCTCGTGCCTGTGCTGGCGACGTTCGCCTACCGGAAGCCGAGGCCGCACCGCGAGTCGCCCGTGCTGCGCTGGGCGTCCCGGCTCTACGTGCCCGCGCTGCGCGCGTCCTTGCGGCGCCCGCTCGCGGTTCTGCTCCTCGCGATGGCTTCGCTCGGCGCGAGCGGGGTCCTGCTCGCCCAGCGCGGCAGCGAGTTTTTGCCCGAGCTCAACGAAGGAGCGCTCTACCTGACGTTTACATTGCCCTCCAACGTTTCGTTGAGCGAAGGGCGCAGGTTCGCGCCGATCATCGCGCGGATCGTCGACGCGTTTCCCGAGGTCGAGGCGCGCGTGAGCCAGCTCGGCCGCCCCGAGGACGGCACCGATCCGACGATGTCGAACAACCTCGAGATGTTCGTGAAGCTCAAGCCCGCCACGGAGTGGGGGCCGGACGCCCCCACGCTCGGGGCCCTCATCGCCAAGATGCAGACGTCGCTCTCGGTCATCCCCGGGCTCGAGGTGAACTTCTCCCAGCCTATCCGCGACAACGTGAACGAGAACATCTCGGGGCAGTTCGGGCAGGTGGCGCTCAAGATCTACGGCGACGACATGCCCAAGCTGCAGGAGGCCGCGGAGAACGCGAAGCGCGCGCTCGCCGACGTGCCGGGCATCGCCGATCTCGGCATCGTCAAGAGCGGCGAGGTGCCGCAGGTCCGCATCCGGCCGAGCCGCGAGGCGCTCGGGCGGTACGGTTTGTCGATGGAGGAGGTGCAGGGCTTCGTGTCCACGGCGCTCGGCGGGCGCGCGGTCGGCAAGCTCTGGGAGGGCGATCGATCCTTCGACGTGGTGCTCCGCTTCCCCGAATCCTCGCGGGACTCGCTGGAGCAGATCGAGAACCTGCGCGTGCCGACGTCCTCGGGCGCGCTCGTGCCCCTCTCGTCGCTCGGCGAGATCGGCGTCGATTACGGGCGCGCCTCGATTAACCGCGAGAACGGGCAGCGGTACATCGGCGTGCGCATGAACGTGCGCGGGCGTGACCTCGGGACGTTCGTGGACGATGCGCGCAAGGCGGTGGAGGCGAAGGTGCCGCTCGACAGCGGCATGAGCGTCGAGTGGGGAGGGGAGTTCGAGTCGAAGGAGCGCGCGATGCGCAGGCTCGCGCTCGTCCTGCCCCTGGCGCTCCTGGTCACGCTGGGGCTCTTGTTCAACGCCTTCCGGTCGATGCCGCTCGCGATCCTCGTGCTCCTCAACGTGCCGTTCGCGCTCGTGGGCGGGGCCGTCGCGCTGTGGGCCTTCGACATGCCGGTCTCGATCGCGGCGGCCGTCGGGTTCATCGCGCTCGTGGGGCAGGCCTCGCTGAACGGTGTGCTCGTGCTTTCGGCGATCGTCGAGCGCAGGGCGCAGGGGCTCGGCCTCGACGAGGCGGTGATGGAGGGCGCGAAGGAGCGCCTGCGGGCGGTCTTGATGACGGCGGCGCTCGCGGCGCTGGGGCTCTTGCCGGCGGCCGTGTCGAAGGCGATGGGCGCGGAGACGCAGCGGCCGATCGCGGTCGTCATTGTGGGCGGCACGGTGTCGGCCGCGCTCCTCTCGCTCGTGGTCCTGCCCGTGATGTACCGGTTTGCGGTCGAACTCTCCGACCGGGCGCGCCGCGCCTTCGCCATGCGCACAGCGCCCGCGCAGGCCTCCGGCGACGCCGAATAGCCGATGCCATGCGCGCGCGTTCACGCCTCGACGGCCTCCCCGCCGATCACCCGCAAAAAGCCCTGGCCATGCGCGGCGACGCGGCCTTTTCCCATGCCGCGGACGCCGAGGAGCTCCTCGGTCGAGGCGGGCCGCAGCATCGCCATCTCCACGAGGGCGCGGTTTGGCGCGACCACGTACGCGGGGACGCCGAGGGAAAGCGCGCGCGCCCGCCGGTAGCGGCGCAGCGCTTCGAGGAGCTCCGAAGGGACGCCAGCGGGCGCGGCGACGGGCCGTGGCTTCGAGGGGGCGGCGGGTTGTTCGTCGGGCGCCTTCGTCAGCGCCTCGTGGATGTCCTCGAAGCGCGGTGGATCCCGCACGGTGTCGGGAGGTGTGGCCTCGACGCAGACGTCGCACCGCCCGCAACCGCCGTCGATCAAGCGTGGATCGTCGCCGAAGTGCCGGAGCAGGATCCGATGACGGCACATCTTGCCGTCGATGTACCGCACGAGCTCCGCGAGGCGCCCGAGCGCGCGCGCCGCCTCCGCGCGGGTCGCGGGCGCGCCGTCGGGGCCGAGGCGGCAGAGCCTGCGCCGGAGCGCGAGATCCTTCGGCGTCACGAGGAGCAGCCCGTGCGCGTCGAGCCCATCGCGCCCCGCGCGACCGACCTCCTGGTAGTAGGCCTCCAGCGAGCCGGGCGTCTCCGCGTGCACGACGATCCGTACGTCGGGACGATCCACGCCCATGCCGAACGCGTTCGTCGCGACGAGCACGCGTGTCTCGCGAGCCGCGAACGCCGCGGAGATCCGCGCGCGCTCCGGCGCGGCCGTCCCTCCGTGGTAGACGGGCGCGTCCCATCCGTCTGCGCGCAGCGCCGCGGCGAGGGCCTCGGCCGACTTGCGCGTCGCCGTGTACACGATGCCCGCGCCCGGCCCGGCGAGCGCCTCGGCGAGCGCGCGCCGCACCTCCCCGAGCACCTCGCGTGGCGCCCGCGCCCGCGCCACGCGGAGCGTGAGGTTCGGTCGGAAAAACCCCCGCAGCACGGTGACGACCTTCCGCGGATCCCATCCGAGCCGCCGCATGATTTCCCCGCGCGCAGCCCGCGTCGCCGTGGCCGTGCACGCGATCATGCGGGTCGGTCCGCGCGCGGCGAGGGCCTCGCCGATGCGCAGGTAATCGGGCCGGAAGTCGTGGCCCCACTGCACGATGCAGTGCGCCTCGTCGATCGCCACGAGCGACGTGCCCGCCGCGGCGAGCGCCGCCCAAAGCCCGGCATGCCCGAGCCGCTCGGGCGCCGCGTACACGAGCTTGAAGGCGCCCCGGCGCAGCGCGGCGAGGCGGCGTCCGTTTTCTTCGGCCGAGAGGGTCGACGCGAAAAACGTCGCCGGGATCCCGCGCGCTTCGAGGCTGCGGACCTGATCCTCCATGAGGGCGACGAGCGGCGAGACCACGAGCGCCGTGCCGGGGAGCGCGAGCGCGGGGAGCTGGTAACAGAGCGATTTGCCGCCTCCGGTTGGCGCGACAAGCAGCACGCGGCCGCCTTCGCTATTGGCGAGGAGCGCGCCGATCGCCTCGTGCTGGAAGGGCCGGAGTTCCGCGAAACCGAAGTGGGCCGCGCGCAGGGCGTCGAGATCGGGCAGGGGTGGTTTGGCGTTCACGAGCGCCGTCCCAAAGCGAGCGCCGTGCCGCGCGGGATTCCCTTGGTTTGCGCGGGGTTCGTCGGGAGAACCGTTGGCCGCGGGGTGGCGCCGCCATGGCGGACCCTGGCGGCCGCCATGTGCTTTACACTCCGCGCGATGTCGTTCGCCGGTTCCGACGAGCTGCTCTCCGCCTCCGCCCTGAAGCTCGCGTCGCTCGTGCGCGAAGGAAACCTCTCGCCTGTTGATCTCGTCGACCTCTACATCGCGCGCATCGAAGCGGAAAATCCCGCCCTCAACGCCGTCGTCGCCGATCGGTTCGAGCACGCGCGGCGCGAGGCGAGGGAAGCCGCGGACAAACTTGCCCAGAGGACCACGAGCGAACCGTTGCCGCCGCTCTTCGGCGTCCCTTGCACGGTGAAAGAGGGCATCGCCGTCGAGGGCATGCCGCACACGGCGGGCGTCTTCGCGCGCAAGCACCTGCGCGCCGCCGAGGACGCCCGTGTCGTGCGCCGCGTGCGCGAGGCCGGCGCCATCGTCCTCGGCGTGACGAACATGCCCGAGGGCGGCCTCTGGCTCGAGACCGACAACCGCATCTACGGCCGCACGAACAACCCCTGGGACCTTGCGCGCATCCCTGGTGGATCGAGCGGCGGCGAGGCCGCGATCCTCGCGGCTGGCGCGTCTCCGTTCGGCATCGGCTCCGACATCGCCGGCTCGATCCGCATCCCCGCCGCGATGTGCGGCGTGTTCGGCCACAAGCCCACGGGTGGCCTCGTCTCGAATCAGGGCTACTGGCCCGACGTGCCCGGCGCGCTCGACACGTTCCTCTGCACGGGCCCCATGACCCGCCGTGCCGAGGACCTCTGGCCGCTGCTCGGGCTCATGGCCGAGCGAGATCTCGAAGGGGATCCGGGCGCGATCGATCTGCGCGGCGTCACCGTGTACCCGCTCGAAACGACAGGCGCAGCGCGCATCCGCCCGAGCAAGCGACAAGCCGTGCGACGCGCGGCAGCGGCGCTCGAAGCCCGCGGCGCGCGGATCGCTGAGCTCCGCACGCGGGGCCTTTCAAAGGCGCTCTTCATCTGGACCGCGATGATGGAGGAAGAGGCCGGCGCGCTGACGTACGGCGAGGTGCTCGGCAACGGCCGCCCGATCCGGATCGCACGCGAGCTCCTCCGCGCGCCGTTCCCCTCGGCGCCGCACACGGTCCAGGCGCTGATCGTCGCGGGCGTCGAGGCGCTCCTGAAGAGCGTGCCCGCGCCGATCGCCACCTGGTCTTCCGCGGGCAAACGGCTGCGCGAAGAGCTCGAAGCCGAGCTCGGCCCGCGTGGCGTCCTCCTGCATCCGACGTACACGCGCTCGGCGCCGCGCCACTGGGAGCCGCTGCTCACGCCCCTCGACTTCGTCTGCACGGCCCTCTTCAACGTGCTCGCGTTCCCCGTCACGCAAGTGCCCGCGGGCTTTGACGATCTCGGTTTGCCCCTCGGCGTGCAGGTCGCAGCAAGGCGCAACGAAGATGCCCTCACCATCGCCGTCGCGCGCGCCCTCGAAGAAGACCTCGGCGGCTGGACGAAGGCGCGCCGAAAGACGCGGCCCCCGCGCCGCGCTACGATCGCACCGTGACGAATCCGCGTTTCCTCTACCTGCACGGCTTCGCCTCCGGTCCCCGCTCCAAGAAGGGCGTCGCCGTGGCCGAGCACTACGGCCGTCGCGGCGTCGACATCGACCGCCTCGACCTGCGTTTGCCCTCGTTCGAGCACCTGCGCGTCTCCGCGATGATCACGGAGGTTCGTCGCCGCATCGGCGGCGATCGGGATCGCGCCGTCCTCTTCGGGTCGAGCCTCGGCGGCCTCGTCGCGAGCCGCGTGGCCGAGATCGACGCGCGCGTCGCGGCCCTCGTGCTCCTCGCGCCCGCCTTCGACCTCTCGCGACGCTGGCGCGCGCGCCTCGGCGAAGCGGGCATGGCGCGCTGGGCCGAGACAGGCTTCCTGGAGGTCGACGATCTCACGACGGGCGGCAAGGCCCGCGTCGACTACGGGTTTTTCCAGGACCTCGAAGCCGTGGACGGCAACGACGGCACGCTCCCCGATGTGCGTGTCCCGACGCTCGTTCTTCACGGCACGCGTGACGATGTCGTCTCGATCGATCGCTCACGCGACTTCGCGGAAGAACGCCGCCACGTCACGCTCCACGAGCTCGACGACGGCCACGAACTCGTCGCGTCGCTCCCTTGGATCCTCTCCGCATCGGAGTCCTTCCTCGCGGCATTCCTCGGCTCGGTCGCTCGCTCCTGAGTTGCCGCTTCTTCGATCTTCCATCATGCTTGACCTTCCTTGCCCGCGAGGGCGATCATCACCGCGCGCGGCGCACGCTGTGTCGCGGGGACCTTCATCCAACCAACGCGTGCGGCCCGCGGGGCACGCGGCGAGCTCGTCGACGTGATGCACGTTCGCGCCATGGAGCCATGAACGACGGTCGCCTTTCGGATGCGGCGCTCAGCGTCTTCCCCGAGCCGATCGCCATCGTCGACCGAGCCCTTCTGGTCCAGAAGGCCAACACGGCCTGGACCACGACGTTTGTTGATTCCCCGCTCGCCGAGCCCTCCCTCGCCGCCGCCCTCGCGAAGGTCCTCTCGGGCGAAACCACGCGCGCCGAGGTCACGCTCGAGACCCGCTCCGCGGAGCACGCCGTGACGATCGTGCCCGTGCCCGACGGCGACACGCGCGCCGCGCTCGTGCACGCGCGCCCCGTGCCCGTACGCGAGCCTGCGCCCCGATCCAGCGACGATCGGCTCCCCGCCACGCTCCTGCGCCGTGTCCTCGATCGCCTGCCCGTGACGGTCTCGCTCGTCGACGCCGAGGGCCGGAGCCTGTTCTCCAACGAGACGCGCGCCCGCTTGCTCGGCGCCGCTGCCAAGGAAGAGCGCGAGAGCGGTACGCGCGCGCTCTTGATCGACCCGGCCGACGCCGACTTCGTGCGCGAGGTCGAGGCGCGTGTCCTCGCCACGGGCACCGAGGAGATCATCACGAGCGACGTGCCCACCGCGCTCGGCACGCGCTCGATGTTCTTCCACCTCGTCCCCGTCGACGGCGAGGGCGCCGAAGAGCGGCTCGTCCTCTGCGTGGGGCAAGACGTCACCGAGCAGCTACGCGCCGAGCGGGATCTGCGCGAGCAGCAAGATTTCATCCGTCAGGTCATCGACTGCGATCCGAACCTGATCTTCGTGAAGGACGACTGCGGCACCTTCCTGCTCGCGAACAAGGCCTTCGCCGACATCTTCGGCAAGACGGCCGAGGAGATCGTCGGCCAGCACGAGCGCGCCCTGAACGAACACGCGCGGGCCGACGGCTTCCTGAGCATCGACCAGCAGGTCTTCGCCACGCTCGAGGAGCGCACGGTCGAGGAGGAGATCCTCTGGCACACGGGGGAGCTGCGCTGGTACCAGACGACGAAGCGCCCCCTCGTCCGGCCGAGCGGCGAGGTGCACGTGCTCGGCTGCAGCGTCGACATCACCACGCGCCTGGAGACCCACCGCAAGCTCGAAGAGGCGGCCACCGAGGTCGAGCGTCGCGCCGTCGAGGCTTTCCGGCAGGCCGAGGCCAAGGCCGCGCTCGTCGAGGAGCTCGACCAGAAGCTCGGCATCATCGAGGCCCAGCACCAGGAGATCCTCACGCTTTCCGCCCCGCTGCTCGAAGTGGCGGGGGGCGTGCTCGCGGTCCCCATCGTCGGCGCGATGACGCAGACCCGCGCCGAGGAGATCATGCACCGCCTGCTCGCGGCCATCGTCGAGCGGCAGGTCGCGAGCGTCGTCCTCGACCTCACGGGCCTCGAGACGATCGAGACCCACACGGCCGATCACCTGATGAGCATCGTGCGCGCCATCCGCCTGCTCGGCGCCGACGCGGTCATCAGCGGCATCCGCCCCGCCGTCGCACAGACCATCGTCGAGCTTGGCATCGACCTCTCCGGCTTCGTCACGAAACGCACCCTGCGCGCGGCGATCTTCTCGCGCGAGGTGGCCCGGAGCGCGGCCCCGCCGCGTCGGCGCTGATACTCGATTGACGCCTCCTGACCCTTCCGATGTTCTCTCCGGGGGAACTTCGGAGGCAGAGGGATGCAAAAATACGATGTCATCGAATGGTCCCGCCGTGTCTTGCCCGTGCTCGGCGGGATGGCGCTCGCCGGGTGCGGCGGGGGCGAGCCGGTCGAGGCCGAGGGGCTCGTTTGTGCGGCGCCTGCCACGAGCCCGCTCCCGGCGAGCCCGGCGAGCCCCCTCTCCTGGAAAGGGCCGGGGGGCCCGGCGCAGACGTATTCGACGGACGTCCTCGGGGTCAATTGCGCGTTTCTCGATGGCGGCCCCGAGGACGACAAGGATCACCACAACACCGTCACCATGCTCGACGGGTACCTCGTCATGCCGTGGGCGCCCGAGTGGGGCGGCGGCGGCCTCTCCACGTTCCGCTTCGACGATCCCTGCGCGCCCGCGCCCGTCGGCACGAGCTTCTCGCCGCTCATGCGCGAGACCCACGCCGCCGGGTTTGCCCGGATGAACGGCTGGAGGGCCGTCGTCAATGGCGTGAACGGCATTCAATTTTGGGATCTCGGCAACCCCGCGGCGCCCGTGGTCACGAGTGATCTCTCGTTCAAGGGCGTCTTCTGGCCCGACGCGTATGCGCGTGTCGTCCTCTCGGTCTTCTGGCAAGCCCCGTACGTCTACGTCGCCGCAGCCGACAATGGCATCTTTGTCGTGGACGCGAGTGACCCGGCCAAACCCGTCCCCATCACGAAGTTCAAATTCGATCCGCCGCTCCGCGCCGGCGCGATCTTCGCCGTGGGCAACCTGCTCGCGGTCATGGCCGCCGAGGGCTCGCGCACCGTGCTGCTCGACATTGGCGACCCGGCGCGGCCCACGCCCATCCCGGGCGGCACGTTCGAGATCCAGGACGGCGCGGGCGTCCGGCAGGAGGCCTATCACGCCCATTTGAACGGCGACAAGGCCTGGTACGCCCGCAAATCCATGGGCGGTGGCGTCATCATCTACGACATCGCGAACCCCGAGGCACCCAAGTACCTCGGCGATTACCACGCGCCCGACGGGAACGGTGGATACGTCTTCCTCAAGGAGAACGTGGCGTTCATCGGCGAGAGCCATTTCGCCGAGGCCGTCGACGTCTCCGATCCGACGAAGCCCTCGCTCCTCCGCCGCTTCAATCTCACGGGCGACCTCGATACGATCATCCCCATCGGCAACGTCGTGGTCCTCAGCGTCGACGACGAAGCCGAGAAGGACCAGGGGAGCGCCGTCGCGCCCTTCCTCGAAGCCCCGGACACGCGCGGGCCCGAGGTGACCATGGTGAACCCGCGCGACAGCGCCAGCGCGCAGCCGCTCACGACCCGGATCGGCCTCACGTTCGGCGAGTTCGTTGATATCGGATCGTTATGGGAGGGCTCGTTCCTCGTCCGCAAGGTCGGCACGACCGAGCCCATCCAGGGCCAGTATTCGGGGCAGGAAGGCATCGTGAACTTCTGGCCCGCCTCGCCGCTCGAACCCGACACCGAGTACGAGGTCGTCGTCCCTGCCGGCGGGGTCGTGGATTTCAACGGCAATCCCACGCAGACCGAATTCCGCTCGACGTTCAAGACCGGCCCCTGCGCCCTCCCGCCGCCGCCACCGCCCTACTCGGAAGAGGAGGAGGAATGAGACGCGCGCGTGCCGGGATTCCCCTCGCGACGTTCCTCGCCGGGGCAGCCCTCGCGTCTTGCGGCGACGGGACCTCGGAAAAACCCCCGACGCCCGAGCCGTTCGCCCTGAGCACGATCGAGGGCCCCGCGGTCGCCTACGTCGGCGAAAATACTTGTTTTTCGCTTGCCGTCAAGGGCGGCCCGAGCGCCCAGGTCGCCTGGAACCTCGGCGACGGGACGGCCTTTCCCCCGGCCGTCCTGTTCACGAAGGTTTGTCACGTCTATACGACGCCCGGCCGACGGCTCGTCGGCGCGACCGCGATCTCCGAGGGGCAGAAGCTCGTGGTCACGCGCGGCGTGGCTGTGGTGCAAAAGCCCATGGCGATCCGGCCGAATGCGTCGAGCACGATCGTCCTCGACCCCAAGCACAGCGATCTATGGGTCGCGAACACCGATCACGATCACGTCGCGCGGCTCGAAACGGAGCTGCCGCCCGTCCCTCCAACGCCGCAGGTGAGCTGCGACGCGCCGCGTACGCTCGCGATTTCGGGCGCGACCCTCGCGGCGGCTTGTCAGGGCGACGGCACGGTCGTCTTCTACGACCTCGACAAACAAGCGACGAGCGGAAAAATCGAATTCGGGCCGGGCAGCGCGCCCTTCGGCATCGTCGCCGATCCGCGCAGCGAGGGCGTGTTTTTCGTGACGCTCTCCGGCACGGGCGAGCTCGCCGCCGTCCGCGCCGAGGGGAACCAGGTCCTTTCGCGGATTCCCGTTTTTCCGGACGTACGCGGCGTCGCGGCCATCGCGGACGGGACGGTGCTCGTCACGCGCTGGCGCGCGACGGCCGAGGGCGCGAACGTGGCCGTGATCGACGCGACGAACCCCGCGGCGCTCAAGGCGGGCGAGCCGCTCCTGCTCCCACCCGACACCGGGCTCGACAGCGACACGAACAACAGCGGCGTGCCGAGCTTTTTGAACCAGATCGTCCCCTCGCCCGACGGCGGCCGTGCGCTCGTCCCCTCGCTCCGCGCGAACACCGTGACGGGAATGTACAGGACGGGCAAACCGCTGAGCTTCGAGACGACCGCGCGCGCGATCCTCACGGAGATCGAGCTCGGCGGGCCCACGGAAAAACCGTTCGAGCGCAAGGCCGGGCGGTATGCATTCGACGACCTCGATTTCGCCTCGGCGGTCGTCTTTTCCCCCGAGGGCGACGTGATCTACGTGGCGATCCAGGGCGCTGAGCGGGTCGAGGTGCGCGACGCCGTGAGCTTCGACGTCGCCGGCTCGATCGACGACGTCGGCCACGCCCCCGACGGCCTCGTCCTGAGCGAGGACGGCAAGACGTTATGGGTGCACGCGTCGCTCTCGCGCGAGGTGCGCGTCTACGACGTGCGTGATCTGTCGAGCCCGCCCGTCCCACGCGGCACGCTCGCCACGGGGGACAGCGAGCCGCTGTCCGACGAGGTTTTGCGGGGCAAACAGATCTTCTACAGCAGTCGCGACCCCCGCATGAGCCGCACGAGCTACATGTCCTGCGCCACGTGCCACCTCGACGGGGAAGGGGACAACCTCGTATGGGATTTCACCCAGCGAGGTGAGGGCCTGCGCAATACGATCCCGCTCGCGGGGCGGGCGGGCACGGCGCACGGGCCCCTGCATTGGAGCGCCAATTTCGACGAGGTGCAGGACTTCGAGCACGACATCCGCGGCCCCATGGGCGGGGCGGGATTTCTGCCGGACGATGTCTTCCATTCGGGGATGATCGATCAGACGCTCGGCGCCCCGAAGGACGGTTTGTCCCCGGAGCTCGACGCGCTCGCCACCTACGTCGCTTCACTCGGCGCGTTCGGCAAGAGCCCGTACCGCTCGAACGACCCCTCCGCGCTGGCCTCACGCCAGAAGGGCAAGGACATCTTCTTTTCGGCCGAGGCTGGTTGCTCGACGTGCCACGCGCCGCCGCGCTTCACGGACAGCGCGCTCGCGGCCGACAAGAACTACGTGCTCCACGACGTCGGGACGCTCGGACCCGGCTCCGGGTCGAGGCTCGGCGGCCCGCTCCCAGGGCTCGATACACCCACGCTGCGCGGGCTCTGGAAGAGCGCGCCGTATTTGCACGATGGCTCCGCGCTCACGCTCCGCGCCGTGCTCCGCGATCGGAATGCCGCGGACCAGCACGGCAAGACGAGCCACCTCGGGGACGCCGATCTCGACGACCTCGAGCGATATTTGCTCACCCTCGACGACGACGAGCCCTGAATCGAAAAAAAGGCCGCGGCCGGGCACGATGCGCGCCCCTGCCGCGGCCATGCTTCACTTGGCCGTATCAGCTCGGCCGAATTCACCTCTTGTTCGAGCTGCCGCCGCCGCTGCCTCCCTCTTCGGCCTGCTTGCCTTCCTCGATGAGCTCGCGCACGCGCTGGCCGCCCTTGTGGCCGATCTCGGAGTAGAACTCGGAGCCGCGCTCGTCACGGACGGTCTCGCCGCCCTTGCGCCCCGCCTCCTCGACCGTCATTTGGCCCTTTTTCTGCTCCTGTGCCATGACGCACTCCCTTTCGAGTTGAAGGTCGTTCGGCGCGGCGTCCACGCGAGCGGCCCGTCCGCCCGTCGTTTCCCCCCACGCCACCTTCCACACGCGTTCTCTGGGGTGCGCTCCCTAGGACGTCGAGCGGCCGCCCCGTCGATTCGAGCGTCGTTTCGGGTCGGTCGGTTGGTTTGTCCGGGGACACCCGGGACCGTTTGCGCTAGATCCGGCGCGTCCGGCGGAGCTCGGCCCCAATGGCCATTTCGAGCGCGCTGCCGAGGTCGGCGCGCAGGATCGCCGGCGCGAAATCGAGCCCCTGCTCCGCGGCCGTACGGGCCGCCGCCGCCGAGACGCCGCAAAGCACGACGCGTGCCCCGAGCAACGATAGCGCCCGCGCGATTCGCACGAGGCCCGCGGCCACGACGGGATCAATCGCCGTGGCCCCCGTGATGTCGAGGATCACCGTGCGCGCGCCCGCCACGGAGACCTGCGCGAGCACGCGCCCCTCGGCCTGCGCGAGCATCGAGGCGTCGAGCGCCCCCGCCATCGGAACGAGCAAGACGCCGCGATACACCTCGAGGACAGGCGCGGAGAGCTCCCGGACCGCCGCGAGCAGCCGCTCCTGCTCCGCGCGCGCCTCCTCCAGCTCCTTCACGCGCGCTTCGAGCTCTTTGCGCCGCGCCTCGTCCCGCTCCCGGCCCCGGCGCAGCTCCCGCGCCACGCGGGCCACCATGTTCGCCACGATTCCAAGCTCGTCCGTGCGCTCGATGAGGGGGAGTTCCTCGTATCGACCGAGCAGGACGCGGCTCATCCGCGCGCCAATCCAGCGGAGCAGCTCCATCTCTTCGTCGAGGAGCCGCGCGGCGAGCGTCGACTTTTGTTGTTCGGCCTCTGCCTTTTCGCTCATCGGATGGCGCTCATTCCTGCCATCGCGTGTCGAGTGTGCAGAAAGGGGCACCGTTTCGGATGCACGTCGAATGCGTGATCTCCACGTCGTATCCGTCGAGCGCCTCGATGAACCCGCGCAGCCCGCCGGCCTCGAAGTGGCAGTTGAAGGGCTGACGCGACTCGACGATCGCGTGCCGCGCGCCCTTCATCGTGGCGTGCCACGTGCCACTGTCGCCCCGGGTGGCAAAGGTCCACATGGCCGGGAGCTGGACCATGAAATCAGTCGCGGTCTTGATCCCGAGCTCGTGGAGCTGGGTACGGAACATGAAATAGATGTTCCGGCCGATGAGCTCCGGAAGCGCGGGATCCCGGTCTTCGAGCTTGTTGAGGATCGTCTCGAGATCCTGGCCGAGATACCAGGCCGCAGGGTCGATGTCGCGGCACGCTGCGACGTATTCCGGCGGGACGTCATCCCCGCCGACAGTCACGAGCATGGTAAACAGGCTTCCCAGCGTCAGCGTCGGCCCGGAGCGGTCTTCCGTCCCGGGATCGGGGTGGGCCTTCAGCTCCAGCGGCGCATAACGCGAAAACCGTTGCATACGCACGATCCTTTCGCCGCATAGGATCCGGCGTCAAGGAAAAATGCGTCGTTCGGACGGGAATCAGTAATGTTGGTCGAGGATGGCGGGATCCGCCGTCACGGAGAATACTTCATTGCAGCGGCGACAGCGGTATTTCACCTTCGTCGGCCGTGCGGAGATGCCGAAGAAGAGGCGGAGATACCCGGATATGGTGTAGACGCCCTCGGGGCTCACCAGGTGGTGCTCGCGGCCATGGCCGCAGGCGCAGGTCCGGGCCTTCGATTCGGAGGAGGCGATCGTGGGTTCCTGGGTCATGGTCACTCCACTCGGATATAGCGCTGCACGTAGGTCGAGCCACCACGCGTGTCGCGAACGACCCCCCAAATCTGATAAAGGCCGGGCTCGGCGGGCGGGATCCATTTCGTGCTGTGCTCGTCTTTGTAGCCCTCGGTCACGCCGCTGATGAGCGAGATTCCGCCGCCCGTGAGGTCGCCTGCTTCGACCAGCCAGTCGACCCAGACCGCCTCGTAAATCTGCTCGCCGCCGACCATTTCGCCGGGATCGATCTCGGCGATCGTGGGCTCGACGATGAGGTCGAGCTCGTGCTCGGGGCAATTCTCGTAGGGGTCGCCCGCGAAGCACCCGACGGCCCGGCGCTCGTCGACCGTGGAGGGGCAAGCCTTGATCGTCGGCGCCTCGGTGAAATCCTCGGGGATGGGCTCGCCGTCGAGCGTCATGCCGGCGACGGGCGGGTTCTGGTTCGTCCGGCCGTCCTCGAAAGTGTAAATCTGCGAGAACCCGGGGACGAAGCTGTCGGCGGCGAGGCGATTGCCCGCGGAATCGAAGCAGCCGAACGGGAAGAAGCCCGCCTTGCCCGAAGGGTCGAGCTCGATCGGCTTGATCTCGCCGGCGCAGGCGAAGAAAAACACGAATTGCAGGCCGTACTTCGAGCCGCCGTCGGGCGTCGGGCGCTGGGAGAGGATGTCCTCGGGAATGGTGGTCGTGAACGTCGGCCCGAAGCCGATGAGCCCGGGCGGGAGGTTGCCGCCGCTCTCGCCGAGGCTCTGGAAGGTCTTCAAGAGCTGCGGGAAGCAGCCATAATAGAGGTCGCCCGGCGGGTTGTAGCAGCCGCCGATCCAGAGGATCTGGACGGGGCGCGGGCCGTCGCCCTCGGGGTCGGGGTAGCCGTCGTAGAAGGACATGTCGAAGCGGACCTCTTCGCCCGGCTGCGCGTAAGGTTTGTCCGCAGTGACCGAGAAGACCCGCAGGCCATTGACGAGGTTCGACGACACCCAGCCAGGCGAGCAGCCGCTCGCAGAGGCGATCGGGGCGGCGAGCGTCGCGGCCGCGAGCGCCCCGAGCACGTGACGTCGGAAGGAGCGCGTGTACTTCATCCCATTCCCTCCTCGCGAATCGGCCTAGAAATCACCACGAATGCCGAAGCTCGGCAGGATCGGCACGCCCGTCACGTATTGCCGCGCGGTGTAGTTGAAGTTGTAATCGATCCCCTCGACGTTCTGGCTGTTGTAGACGTTCTGGACGTCGAGGTAGAGCGAGAGCTGCCAGCTCTTGAAGCGGAACCGCCGATCGAGGCGAATGTCGAGCTGGTGGAACATGGGGAATCGCTCGCTGAACGGGCCGCTGTACGGGATCGCCACGTAGGTGCCGACGGCGGCGTTGTAAATGGAGTTCGCGCGATTTGGGATGCAGCCTTCTTGCTCGAAGTTGCAGACGTTCGGCGTCGTGAGGTTGCCAGAGACGAGGCGGAACCGCGCGCCGAACTCCCAGCCGCCGCCGAGGCGATAACTGCCGAGCGCCGTGAGGATGTGCGTCTGGTCGAAGGAGATAGGCTGCTCGTCGGCGCCGGGGAGCGGCGTGCGGAGGCTGCGCGAGAGGGTGTAGGCGACCAGCCGAAGAAGTTCGCGTCGGCCTTGTACTTGAGCAGGAACTCGGCGCCGAAAATACGGCCCTTGCCGAGGTTCCCGCGCTCGGTGCTGCCCCCGACGGCCGCGGGCTGCTGGGAGATGAGGCGATCGAGCTGCTTGTAAAAGCCTTCGACGCTGAGCTCGATGTTGCGCGAAAATTCCTGCTCTGCGCCGATCGCATAATGAATGGCGCGGTTCGAACGGAGCCCGGGCGTGCCGAACGGAGGGATCGTCTCCTGCGGCTGCGGCGGTTGGGTGTACGCGCCCACGCCGCCCTTGAGCGTCGAGCGCGGGAACTTGGAGGTGAGGTCGATGCGCCCATTGACGCGCGGAGAGATGTCGATGCCGTCCACGCGGTTGTAGCCGTCGACGCGAACACCCGGGACGAGCTTGGCCCGTCCCGTCGGCGCGATCTCGAGCTCGACGTAGCCGGCCGGGCTGACAATCCAGCCGCTGAACTCGGATTCGATGAGGGGGCGCGTGGAGAAGGGGCCGCCCGAGGGCTCGCCCGCGCGCGGCGGCGCAGGGCCGCGGTACTTCGCGTCGGCGTAGTTCGTGAACACGTCGAGGCCGGTGTTCAGCGTGAGGCCCTTGCTGATGCGGCGCGTGTACTCGGCTCGACCGCTGATGCTGTAGTTCGTGAGGTTGAAGAAGAAGGGGCCGACGCCGAAATCGAGCTGGTCGATGCCGACCGCAGCGACCGCGGAGAAGCGGTTCTTGTCGTCGATGTCGTTGTCGTAGCGGAGCTGGATGCGGTGAAAGCCCGTGTGAAACCCCGCGTTGCCGCTGATCGCAGGCTCGCCGGGCGGAGGCTGGTCGGCGATGAGCGCGATGGAGTCGTCCGCGCCGAAGAAGGTGAGGCGCACGCTCGAGCTCGGCGTCGGGTTCGCCTCGAGGCCGAGCTGATAGTCCCAGTAGACGGGGAGCTGCGTGATGCCCGCGCCCGCGGCGTCGAGGGCGAGGCCGAGCGTGGCGTCGAGGTAGCTGCGCCGCGCGCCCGCGATGAAGCGGACCTTGTTCTTCGTGCCAGGCACGGGGCCCTCGGCGATGAAACGCGCGTCGACGAGGTCGGCCTGCGCCATGCCGTGGTACTTGCCGTCGTTCTTGGGCGCGCGGACCGCGACGTCGACGATGCCGCCCATGACGCGGCCATACTGGGCGCTGAAGTTGCCCGGGAAGAAGTCGATGCGCTCGATCATCTCGGTCGGGACGACCGAGGACAAACCACCGAAGTGGTAGATGAGCGGGATCTGGGTGCCGTCGAGGAACGTCTGCGTATCCTGCGGGGCCGAGCCACGCACGAGCAGGATGCCCGCGATGGCAGGCGGGCGCGCGACGCCGGGCAGGTTTTGCAGCGCGCGGAGGGCGTCGCCGTTCGTGCCCGGGATGCGGAGCATCTCGCGTTGTTCGAGCGTCCGCTTCGTGACCTCACGCGGCGCGCGCGCGCCACGCACGACGACTTCGAGGCCGTCGCTCGTGGCGACGAGGCGGTACTTGACCTCGATGGACTCGCCCGCGGCGATCTCCTCGGTGACGTCGAGCGCGTCGTAGCCAGGCGCCGTGATGATCACGCGGTACTTGCCCGGCCCGAGCGCGTCGAAGCGGAAGTTGCCGTCGCCGTCGACCGTGGCTTCGTTCTGCCCGGAAGGGCCGCTGAGCAGGACCGTGGCGCCAGCCAGCGGGACGTCGCCGCCGCTCGCGAGCACGACGCCGCGGAGCGCTTCGCTGGCCTGCGCGGCGGAGGGTTTGTCTCCGGAGCCGGCGTCGGGCGGAGGCTCAGCCTTCTTCAGCGCGAACGAGTAGCGGTAGAGGATGCGCGCGGCCGCAGGCGTGCCGTCGGCCTTGCGCGCAGGCTCGAACTCAAGCTTCTTCGCGGCCTCGACGGCCGACTCGTCGAAGCCGTGCCCCGCGGGCTCGATGACGACGACGTTCTTGACCTTGCCGGTCTTGTCGATGTCGAGCTGGAGGGTGACGGTGGCTTCGAGCCCGGCCTTCTCGGCCTCGGGCGGATACACCGGCGGCTGGTAGTTGAGCGGCCGGGGCATCGCGGCCCCCGTGGGCGCGGCGGGCGCGCTCGGGGAAGGCGCGTCGCCGGGCGGGGCAGGCTGCGCGAGGGCAGGGGTGGAGAAGGTCCCGGCGACGAACCCCGCGAGGACGAGGGCGAGGGCGCTCTTCTGGCAAGGAAGCAGGTTCACGTGGTCATACCGGATCGCGGCGCTTCAAGATGATGCAAAGGACGACGACGAGGGAGATCGTGAAGCCCCCGAGCACCGCGAAGGGCAGCCACGTGTTCTCGTAGTTCGTGAAGCCCCAGCCGCCCGCGAGGTTGTCGGAGGCCATCTGCGCGATCGAGCACTTGAACTTGCCAGCCTCGATGAAGTCGGCAGGCGCGCTCTCGGTGCGGCCGAGATCGATGACCCACGAGGGATCCTCCTTGAGCGCGATGCGCTCATGGACGATGGAGCCCTCGAAGCCCCAGCGGGCGGGCATGATCATCATGAGGGGCTTCAGGTGGGGGACCGTCGTCATCGGGACCATGAGCCCCCCGAGGACTACCTGAGGGATGAGCGCGAGGGGCGTCAAGGCCATGGCCGCCTCGGAGGAGGTGACGACGGTCGAGAGGAGGAGCCCGAGCGCGACGGCCGCGAGCGAGGTGGCCACGAGCGAGGCGAGCTGCATCAAGAACGCAGCGGGGCCGCCATGGAAGCCGAGCGTGAAGAACACGATCGCGAGAAGGATCGTGCACTGCACGATGCAGAAGAACGCGAGCAGGATGTACTTCGAGAGGACGTAGTTGAGCAGGCCCAGGGTGACCATGCGCTCGCGCATGTAGATGGCCCGCTCGGCCACGATCTCGCGCGCCGAGTTGGAGGTGCCGAACCAGACGGCGGCGACGACGAGGAAGAAGATGGCGCCGGTGTTGTCGGCGGTGGCCGTCATGCTCTTCAAGATGTTGTCGGTGCTCGTGTTGCCGCCGAACTTCTTGCCGAGCTCCTGGAGCGCGCCGAGGCACCACGCAGGGACGGCCTTCTCCTGCCAGCCGAACACGATCGCGAGCAGGACGCCGATGATCGGCGCCTGCGCGAGCATGATGGCCGTGCCGGCGGTGTCTCGCATCTTCGTCTTGAAGTAACGCGAGAGCAGGAGGCCGAGCTGGCCCTTCGTGGTGGCGCGTCGCTCGGGGATCGCGCGCTGTCCCTGGCCGGCGCCTATCTCGCGCCGGCCCGTGTACATCTTCCGGTAGGTGGGGTTCTGATCGCTGAAGTACTCGCGGCGCCACTCGAGCGCGGCGTTTTTCCTCGCGGTCCCGCGCGGCACGTTCGGATCGCGCGCGCGCATCGCGTCGTAGAGGGCCTTCTCGCGCGAGGCGATCATCTCGAACATGTCGCGCGGGTTGTCGATGTCGTTGCGCTGGCCGGCGCGCTCCTTCCACGTGCCGAAGAAGCGGTACGACTCGCCTTGCGTGGGGCCGAAGAAGATCGGCACGCCGCCGTAGCCCATGGTCAGCGTGTGCGTGAACTTCTCGTACTCGTCCTTCGCCGGCTGATGGATCGTCATGATGATCGTCTTGCCGGTCGCCTTCGTGAGGTCGTGCAAGAGCGTGATCAGCGCGGTGGTGTCGTCGGCGGCGAGGCCGGAGGTGGGCTCGTCGAGGAAGAGGATGACGGGGTCGGTGACGAGCTCGAGCGCGATGTTGACGCGCTTGCGCTGACCACCGGAGAGGATCTTCTTCTCGGGCTTGCCGATCTGGAGGTTCTTCACGCCCTCGAGGCCGAGGTCCTTGATCGTCTGCTCGACGCGCGCGTCGATCTCCTCCTCGGAGTAGTCGGGCGGGAGGCGGAACTTCGCGCTGTACTTCACGGCCTCGAAGACCGTGAGCTCGGGATGCACGAGGTCGTCCTGCGGGACGTAGCCGATCGAGCCGCGCAGGTTGTCGTAGATGTTGTAGAGGTCCTCGCCGTTGATGCGGACGACGCCGGAGGTCGGCGGGAGGTAGCCGTTCAACGTGAGCAAGAGCGTCGTCTTGCCCGCGCCCGAAGGGCCCATGAGCGCGATCATGTCGCCCGGGAGCGCCTTGAACGAGACGTCGTCGAGCAGGCGCTTCATCTCGCTCGGGTTGTCGCGATCGGGGACCTCGAGGACAAGGCTCCACGCCTCGATCTCGTAGAGAGGTTTGCCCGCCCAGCGATCGGCCGAGTACTCCTCCTGGACGACCTGGACCGCGCCCGAAGAGCCGAGCTCGATCTGGAGCGGCATCGGGCCGATGAAGAACTTCTCGCCGCTCTGGATGCCGATCTTCTGGCCCGGCGGGATGCGCTGGCCGCGGACGTACGTGCCGTTCGCGCTGCCGCGATCCTCGACGAAGAGCTGCCCGCTGATCTGGTGCACGAGCGCGTGGCGGCTCGAGACCTGCGGCTGCTGAATGACGATGTCGTTGTCGGGCGTGCGGCCGATGCTCTTCTGCCCGCCGCCGCTCGGCCCCGCGAAATCGAGCTGGCCAAGGACGGTCTTGTTCTTCTTGCCCGGCGCGCCCGCGGCCGGCGCAGCACCCGAGACGGGCGGATATCCTTGCGGCTGCGCGGGCGGGTAGCCCTGCGCTTGTGCAGGCGGATAGCCCTGCTGCGGCATCGAGACGTTCGTCTGTGGCATGGGCGCCGAAGGCTGCTGCGCATACGCGCCGCTCGGCACGGGCGCGACGCCGCCACGCGAGGCCTGCGCGAGGCGCGCGAGGAGCTCGACGGGAACAGGCACGGGGCCAAACGCGACGACGCCGCTCGGATCGATCGGCGTGGGCTGCGCAGCCTGGATCTTCGTGGTGCCGACGTACGTGCCGCTCGTCGAGCCGTTGTCGACGACGAGCATGCGATCGAGCATCACGGTCGCGTGCTGGCTCGACACGCTCGGGTGTTGAAGGACGAGCGAGGCGCGCGCCGGATCCCGGCCGATCACGAGCTGCCCCGCAGGCGCAGGCGTGCTGCCCGTGGTCATGATCGACAGGATGATCGCGGGGTGGCTGAGCGGGACGGGCGCGCGGCCGACGACGAACTGGGTGCGGAAGTCGAAGGGGACTTCTTCACCCGGGGCGAGCTGACGGTTGTTCGCGAACGAGGGCGCCGCGCCGCCGCCGATGAACACGAGCCTGCCGCCGCCCTGATGGACGAGGCGCGCGTGTTCGGGCGCGACGCTGGGATCCGCGATGACGACGTCGCACGTGGGAGCGCTGCCGATCGTGAGGGTCTGCTTGCCGAAGCCGGGGACCATGCGGGCTACCTTTCACCACGAACGTCCGCGGAGAGCAACGGGGACGGCCGCGCCTCGCGTGACGGAAGCAGGATAGGCGCGCCGGGGCGGCGTTCGCCAGCGGTGTTCAGCGCAGGAAAAGCGCCCAGATGAGCAGGAGGAGCAGCACCGCGATCACGGCCGACATGCCGATGATCACGTACACGATGCCCGCCTGGGAAGGACGCCCGCGGGTCGCCACGGAAATCGGCACTGACGGGACGGGCGAAGGGGCCTCCGGCGGGTGCGTCTTCGAGGGGCCCTGGCCCGAGACCTGGGTGGCCTGGGGAGGCGCATAACGCGCCGAGGGCGGCGGCAAGGGGAGCTGGGCCGCGAACGGCGCGAGGCGCGGCTGCTCGGGCATCGTGGGCGAGGGCGCGACGGGGCGATCCACGGCCGTCGGCTGCACCGGGGCAAAACCCGGCGACGAGGGCGAAGGCGGAGGCATGGGCAGGCCGCTCTGATCTGGCGCGGTCGGCGCCGCGGAGGAGGCGGCAGGCGAGAGCAAGGTGGGGACCGGCACGGGCGGGGGCAGGCCGAGCTTCGTCCCCGTCGCGGTCTTCGCCGTGTCGACCGCGGTCATCGGTCGCGTCTCCTGCGGGGGCGCGGGCCGCGGGCTCGTAGGCTCCGGCGCGTTCGCGGGCGCCTGCGGGATGGTGTGCGACGCGCGCGGCGCGTGCTCGACGATGCGTACCATCTGCACGGTGATGTTGTCGTGGCCGCCGCGATCGTTCGCGAGGTTGACGAGCTGGTTGCAAGCGTGCGGGAGCGCGCCCGAGGCGAGGGCCTGGCGCACGGCGCCGAGGATGTCGACGCCGAGGACGAGGTCGGTGAGGCCGTCGCTCGACTGGAGCAGGATGTCGCCCGGGAACATCTCCATCGGCTCGGGGCGAACCTCGACCTCGACTTCGGGGCGCATGCCGAGGGCGCGCGTGATCTTGTTCGCGTCGGGATGCCCGATGGCCTCGGCCTCCGTGAGCATGCCGGCGTCGATCATGCCCTGCACCATCGAGTGGTCTCGCGTGAGTGGGTAGATCTGGCCCGCGCGGATGCAGTAGGCGCGGCTGTCGCCGACGTGCGCGACGTCGAGGCCACGATCACCGATGAGCATGGCGACGACCGTCGAGCCGGGCCGCCCGCGGTTCTCGGGCGGCCCGCCGAGCTGGTACACGCGACGCCCGGCCTCCTCGATCGCGGCCTTGAGTGCGGCCGCGGCCGTGGCGCCGGGCGGGGCTTGATCGATGACCTCGAAGATCGTGGCGATCGCGGTGCGGCTCGCCTCCCGGCCTCCGTAATGCCCGCCCATGCCGTCGCAGAGGACGACGAGGTGGCCGAAGCGCGTCTCGGCGTACCCGCACGAGTCCTCGTTGACCTGCTTGTTCGGATCGCGGCCAGGATCGCTGGCCTGGGCGAACTCGATCCGGACGCGGGTGCCGAGGGCCTGAGGGTCGCTCATCGCGGAAGGGCCGGGGGGTGGAGGCCGGGACGACGATCGTTCGAGTGTAGACTACTCGAAACGGACGTTGAACTCGATGGGCCCGAAGCGGAGCATCGCGCCGGGCGAGACGGGCGTCCACACGAGCGGCGGGATGCGGTTGCCGTTGATGCTCGTGCCGTTGTTCGAGTTCTCGTCACGCACGAAGAGCTGGCCGTTCTCGAACTTGACGACGGCGTGGCTGCCGGAGACGCGCGGCTCGTTCACCACGATCTGACACGTCGCGGCGTCGCGGCCGACGCGCATCTCCGTGCCGGGGTTGAACGTGAAGATGCCGAGCGAGCCGGAGAGCACCGCGCGGTTCGCGGCGCCGCCCACGGGGCCGCCACCCATCGGAGGAGGACCGTACCCGCCGCCGAAGTCCGGGCCGCCCATGCCGGGCATGCCGCCGCCCATGGGCACGGCGGGCGCGTAGCCGCCGCCCATCGGAGGCGAGCCACCGCCAGGACGCGGGGCCGTCGTGGGCGCGGGGCCTGTGCGGCGCTTGTTGCCGCCGCTGCGGAAGATCGAGACGGCGAGCAGGACGAGGACGACGCCGCCGAAGGTGATGGCGCCGATGAGCAGGTAGGGCAGCGGCGCTTCTTTCGCCTTCACCGTGATGATCTTGTCGGCGGTGATGGCGCTCGTGCGCTTGGCCTGGTTGTCGTAGACGACGAGGCGCGCGGTCATCTGATCGCCCTTGCCGGCGAGGAACTTGTCCGTGTTCGGAAGTTCGAACTCGACCATGCTCTCGCCGGCCGTCGTGGCCTTGCCGCGCATGCCTTGCTCGATGAGCGTGCGCTGCGCCTTCTTCGCGTCGTCGATGCTGCCGCCCTGGAGCGAGGCGGGCGCGGGCTGGTTCTTCGGGACCATGTAGAGCTCGGCCCGCTGCGTGTTGCCGCCCCAGCAGAAGTTGCCGAAGACCTTCACGGTCCCGCCCGGGTGAACCGGATCCTTCTGCGCGGCGCGCTCGGTGGCTTCACGATCGATGTCGAGCGGCCACTGCGAGGGGTCGATGCCGACGGGCACGTTCTGGAACGTCGCGTCGCCGGCGATCAACGGATCGGTGTTGAGGAACGCGAGGCGGAAGGTCTGCGTCAAGCTCAGCGCGACACACGAGACGCGCCACTTGACGATGTGCATCTTGTTGAAGCGCGAGCGCACCGCGTTGACGATGTTGACCGCGCGCGATTCCTGCCTGTCGCGCAGGATGCTGTAGTAGCCGCCGATCTCGGGGTTCGAGAGCCCTTCCATGAACTCGCGCGAGTTCGCGGCGAACTCCTCGACGAGCTTGCTCGGGAACCAGACCGAGATGACCGGCACCGGCGTCTTCGGGAGGACTTCGTTGTTCTCCGGGAAGCGGCCCTTCGTGAGGTAGTCCTTGAGCAGGTTCGAGGCCGCGGAGTTCGAGCTCGGATCAGCGCCAGCCGCGCCGTTCGAGAGCACGACCATGGCTTGGTGCATGGGCACGACGACGTTCGTGCCGACGTTGCCGAGCTCCTTGAAGCCGTCGGTGGCCGCGGTCTTGATGATGTTGAAGAGCGGGCGCGTGCGGCCCTGCGTGGGGAACGTGTTCTTGACGCTCGAGATCGTCTGGAGCGCCGTCTGCTTGTTGTTCACCCACTTCGAGTCTTCGACGACGCTCTTGTCGTTGAAGAACATCACGTCGACGATGTCGTTCGGGCCCATCGCGTTGACGAACGCGGTGGCGACGGACTTCGCTTCGTCGAAGCGCGTGCCCATCGAGGACGCGGCGTCGATGAGGATGAGCCATGCGGTGCCCACGCCGGGCTGGCTCGTGCTCTCACCCCAGCGCGCCTTCGACTCGAACCGGGCCACGGTGTCGGAGCCGTCGACGACGACGGTGAGCACCGCGTTCTTCTCCGGGAAGTCGAACGACGAGTAGAGCGCGTTCGGCTGCTCGACCGCGTTCGCCACGCAGTCGTAGAACGCGTCGCCGTTCAGCGCCGCGCAGGGCCGCGTCGCGTCCGACATGCGCTTGTTCTGGACGAGGTCGATCACGGTCGTGAGCACGGGCGAGCCGTCGACCGTGCTCGTGCGCGGATCGATGCGGAGGATCTTGGCCTCCGGAGCGGCGAAGGAGGGCGCGGTGGCGAAGAGGATCGCCGCGAGCGCCGCGAGCGCGGGGAGCGCGAACAGGGGAGCTTTGCGCGCCGATCGAGCGACGGCGCGGGCGGCTCCGTGGGGCAACGGGTTCATGCTTGAGCCTCCAACATGGGGGGTCCTCGGCGGGCCGGCGCAGGCGCGGGGTGACGAGCACCTTCGCGCGCGCGCGTGGTCCACGAGCGTGGCCGCCGCGTGCTCTCGTGCGTCGAGGCAGGGAAGCACGTCCGCCCTGCGCGATGAGCGCGGGGGACGGCTGCCTCGGGCGACGCGAGCGCGCGGGGGCGTCATCTCGTCGAGGAGCTGGATAGGGTGAAAAGGGCGTTTCGCACGGGGCTTCTCCGCGCGACCCCTAGGTCCGAGCCGTCACGATGATGGTGATGACGCTGAAGCCGCCGAAACGGATCTTGTCGCCGTCACGCAGCTCGCGCCTGCCCTTGAAGCCGATGGCTTCCTCGTTGTGGAAGGTGCCGTTCGTCGAGCCGAGATCACTCAGGATGAACCTCCCACCTTCGCAGTCGATCGTCGCGTGATGCGTGGACGTCGTGCCGTGCGCGATCTCCACGTCGACCTTTTGACCCGTGTCCGCGCGGCCGACCGAGTTCTTGCCCTGCCAGAGCGGCCAGAACTTACCGAGCGGATCCTCCTGGTAGCTCACCAGGAAGCCTGCGAGCGCGCGGCGGCCGTCGGGGCTCGGCGCGGCTCCTTGCCGACCGGGCATCGGCGGAGGGGTCCCCGGGACCGCGGTCGCGGCGTTTCCGCGCCCAGGCCCCCGCGGCGGCTCGAAGCTACTTTCGGGCTTCGGCGGAGGCCCGTACCCCTCGAGTTTGTCCGGCATCGGCGGCGCGCCGAACGCCCGGGGTCCAGGCGGCGGGGGATACCCACCGGCCGCGGGCTCCGGCGGAGGCGGCCCGAAGCCTGGGGGCGCAGGCGGAGGCCCGAAGCCTGGGGGCGCAGGCGGAGGCCCGAAGCCGGGGGGCGCAGGCGGCGGCCCGAAGCCACCCGGGGCCGGAGGCGGACCAAAACCCGCGGGCTCCGGCGGAGGCGGCCCGAAGCCTGGGGGCGCAGGCGGCGGCCCGAAGCCTGGGGGCGCAGGCGGCGGACCAAAACCGCCCGGCGGGGAAGGCGGCTCGGGGGGCGGCCCGAAGCCTGGCGGCGCAGGTGGCGGCCCAAAGCCGGCCGGCGACGCAGGTGGCTCGGGAGGGGGCCCGAATCCAGGCGGCGCAGGCGGGGGCCCGAATCCACCGGAAACCCCCGGCGCCGCCGGGGGCGGCCCGAACGCGGGGGGCGGCGGAGGCGGTCCGAAGCCACCCGGCCCGGGGGGCGCGCCGAACGCAGGAGGCGGCGGAGGTCCGAACGCAGCGGGGTTTGCTGTGGGCGAGGGGGGCGGCCCGTAGCCGCCGCCGAAGCCGGGTGGAGCCGGCGGGGGCGGTCCGAAGCCCGGCGGCTCGGGAGGCGGTCCGAAGCCCGGCGGCCCAGGCGGAGGTCCGAAGCCCGGCGGTTGCCCGAAGGCGGGAGGGGGCGGAGGAGGACCAAAGGCGCCGGGCCCCGGAGGTCCGAGCGGAGAGGCACAGATCGCGCAGAACTTGTCGGCGGGTGTGGCAGGCGCGCCGCAACGCGGGCAGTTCATAGTGTCCTTCTCGTGTTGACGGACCAAAGACCTCGTCCGCCTCGGCGGCAGCATACCGTGGGGGCCGGACCGAGGATCAAGAAGAAGTACTCTTTACCCTCGGCGAGGTGCACGAGGCACCTCGGAGCACGACGCAGCGCAGCACGTCGAAGGGCACTCGTGCCGGAACCCGGAGCGACGACGGAGCGCCGCAGGCGCGTGGAAAAAGCACGGACCGACGCGGAAGGGCGCAGGACCGAGATGCGTGAACGGCTGAAATACGAAAGGGTGTCCTGGGCTGAATCAGCCCTGGGACACCCTTCGCAATGCGTTCGACGAGAGCGGGAGAGAGCGGAGACGGGAGGCCCCGAGGTGGGGCCTTCCGGATCAGCCGTCCTTGGCGTCGCGCACGCGGGCGGCCTTGCCGGCCAGCGAGCGGAGGTAGAACAAGCGCGAGCGACGAACGACGCCGCGCGAGACCACCTCGATCTTGTCGATGCGGGGGCTGTGCGTCGGGAAGATACGCTCCACGCCCACGTTGAAGCTCACCTTGCGGACCGTGAACGTGCTGCGCGCACCAGCCCGATGTTGCTTCAAAACGACGCCCTGGAAGACCTGGATACGCTCCTTCTCGCCCTCGACGATGCGGTAGTGGACCCGGACGGTGTCGCCGACCCGGAACTCCGGGAGCCCCTCGCGGAGCTGCGGGGTTTCGATCTTCGCAAGTACGTTCGAGGTGAGCATGTCGCGGTCCTTCGACTGGGGATGGTCCCGGCTGTTGGGGCAAACGGCTCCACGCCTGCCGGAGACGACGAGGGAGCGGCATTATGCATACCGTCCCCACGCTGTCAACCGATCATGGAGCGTGTGGATGCGGTGGATCGCGGGGCGACGAACTCACCGCCCCGTACGATCGCTTCGGACAATCAACGGCGAACGGGGATGATCTGCACGCGGCGCGCGTCGCCTTCGCCGTCGCTCTTCGTGACGACGCCGGGGAACTTCGCGAGCGCGAGGTGCACGACGCGGCGATCCTGCGGGTTCATCGGCTCGAACGTGATGATCTTCCCCTCCTCGACGGCCTGCTTGCCGAGGCGACGGGCCATCGAGGTGAGCGTCTCCTCGCGGCGCGCGCGGTAGCCCTCGGCGTCGATGATCACGTGGCGACGCTGCTTGCCAGGCCGGTTGATCACGCGGTTGGCGAGGAACTGCAGCGCGGCGAGCGTCTGGCCCTTCTTGCCGATGATGCGGCCGGCGTCCCTGCCCTCGATCTCCAGCCGGATCTCCTCGGGCGGATCTTCCGGCTCGTTCTCGAGCAGGTCCACGGTGCAGTCCATGCCCATCGCGGCGAGCGTATCGATGACGAAGTCGAGCGCTTGATCGGCGCGACCATCCTCCTCGAACGGGGCTTTCGCCTCGGCGGCGCGCTCGTCGCGCTCGTCGTCGTCGTGCCGGGTGCCTTCGGCGTTCACGCTGGTCTTCCCGGGAGCTCCATTATCCACGGACACGTGCCTTTCCCTTTCCAAGAGCAGGCGCCGACTTGGTTTCGTCGCCCGAAGATTTCGCTGGCTTCTCGCGCACCTCGATGCCGGCGGGGCCCTGCGTCTTGCGGCTCAGGTAGCGCTCGACCGCGACCTGCTGGGCGATGCCGAGCCACGTGTTGGTCAGCATGTACACGCCGAGGCCTGCGGGCAGGTAGAGCATCATCACCACGAAGATGCCCGGCAGCATGTACTGCATCATCTTCTGCTGCATCGGGTCGCCCTGCGGTGGCATGAGCTTCTGCTGGAAGAAGCTCGACGCGCCGAGGATCACGGGGATGACGAAGTAGGCGCCCTTGTCCGAGAGATCCGGGATGATCCGGGCCGACAGGAAGGGCACGTGGTAGAGTTCGACCGCCGTCTGTAAGGCCTGGTAGAGCGCAAACCACACGGGCATCTGGAGCAGCACCGGGATGCAGCCGAGCACCGGGTTCGTCACGCCGTGCTTGCGCCAGAGCTCCTGGAGCGCGAGGCCGCGCTGCGCGGGGTCGTCCTTGTAACGAGCGTTGAGCTCGTCCATCTCCGGCTTGAGGCGGCGCATCGCCGCGCTGCTCTTGATCTGCGAGATGCTGAGCGGGAAGAGCAGCATGCGCACGGTGATCGTGAGCAGCGCGATCGCCCATCCCCAGCTCCCCACGGCCTTGTGGAGGATCTTCAGGTAGCCGACGAGGACCTTCGCGATCGGCGAGAACGTGCCGAGATCGATCACCTCGGTGATGCCGGGGCCGGCAGCCGCGAGCACCTCGCGCTCCTTCGGGCCCGTGAAGCTCAGGACCTTGTACGTCTGCGTCGCCTGCGGCGCGAGCTCGACCTCGGGGTACGCGAGGCGCGCGCGGTAGACGTGACCGTGCGTGTCCTTGTCCTTCTCGCGATCCGCCGCGTTGTACTTGGCGCGGTTCCAGTCCTCTTCGATCTGCGTCTCGGCAAACGCCGCGGGGCCTTCGACCGGGATCGCGGCCTTCGTGAAGTAGACGCTGCTGACGGCGACCCACTTCGCGGCGCCGGGGCTGCGGCGCCAGAGCTCGTTCGTGAACTCCTTGTCCTTGAAGTCCTTCGGCTCGAACGCGTCGGCGTGCAGGCGATCGACCTTCTCCGTCGTCGCCGCGACGACGTCCGTCATGTGCTCCGAGATGCGGCCGAGGCTGCCCTTGGTCTCCTCGGTCGTGCGCCACGAGGTCTGGTCCACCGTGAGCCTGTGCTTGAGCGGCTCGGCGGAGAGGTTCTTCACCTCGAGCGTCATTTCGAGTTCGAAAGGTTTGCCCGTCTCGCGCACAACCTTCGTGAGCTTCGAGGACGCGTCCTCGTAGACGAACGTGCACGACTTGCCGTCCTGCGCTGCGAGCGTCCAGTCGAGGTTGTCGTAGGGCGTCTGCTGCTTCGCGACCCCGGGCAAACGCAGGTCCGTGCGCAACGGCTGGCGCCACTCCTGCGAGGTCGTGACGAGATCGATCGGCTTGCCGGCCTTCGAGTACTTGCCTTCATCGGTGAGCCGAAGGTGGCGCAGCGAGCCGCCACGCGAAGACAGCTCCGCCTCGAAGCGCGGACCGTTGATCGTGCAAATCTGCTCCGGCTGCCTCTTGTCGTCCGGCAGCCGATCGGCGTCGTAAAACGTGTTCGGCTGGACGTCTTCGTTGCCCTTGCCGAACAGGCTGCCGCCGAACTGCCAGAACAGGATGGCAGCGATGCCGATGAGCACCCACTGAACGATTTTGCCGCGTTCCATGAAATCCTTCGGCAATCTCCTTGCCGTGAAACCCTACTGGTCCTTGCCCCGCCCCGTGACCGCGTGATCCCCCCGGACGGACTCGCTCGCCTGGCGAGCATGCGAGGGGAAACTAACCAGCCTCATGGACCGCGCCACTGCTCCACGGCGAAACTCGAGCGTCGTCGTGGGAAGAAAGGTTCGTACTTCCCACCCTTTGATCCGGGCCGTGCCGCGCGGGCTCTTCCGTACGCGAGCGGCCGATCCGTGGAGGCGGCGGAGGATCGTAGCCGCCCGGATGGAACGGGTGGCACTTACACAGGCGCTTCACTGAAAGCAAGCTCCCGCGCAGCGCCCCATGACCCGCGATGCACGCGGCGGCGTACCGCGAGCAGGAGGGTTCGAACCGACAGACGGGGCCGAAGAGCGCGAGCAGCACCTTCGAGAGCGTCAGCTGGTAGACGCGGATCAACAGGAGGAGGAGCTTGGCCAGCATGATGCAGGGCGCGGAGGACGACGCCGGAGGGCGCGAGGTGTGGCGAGGCAGGACGCGTCGGCCGAGGCTCCCATCACGAGATCGCGAGGCGAAGCTTGGGGGCCCGCGTTCCTGCTTGCAAGGTCAAGGGCCGCCTTTGCGCCCGTCGTCGGAGCGGTTTCTCGGGTCCACCTGCGCGTTCGGGTTCGGCTTGCCGCTCGCTCGCTTGTGTACGAGCGGCAGCACAGCCTGAATCTCCGCTTCGAGCTCTCCGCAGGCGAGCTCGTCCACGCCCGGACGCACGATCACCACGACGTCGACGCCACGCGGAAACGACGCCACGTTCCGGCGAAAGACATCACGGAGCAGACGCTTGGCCCGGTTGCGCTGCACAGCGCACCCCACCTTCCGCGACGCCACCACGCCGAGGCGTGTGGTCGTGTCGTCGGGGCGGGGTGCGATCAGGATCAGGAGGTGACGCGTCGTGACCCGAGCGCCGCCCTCCTGAACGCGCAGGAAATCAGGGCGGCGCCGTAACCGCTGGGCTCGCGTGAATGTCTGTCGAGGGCGTGGTTCGCCCACGACTTCACTTCTTGTAGATCGACGTGGCGAGGCGCGCGCGGCCCTTACGCCGGCGGTTGTTGATGACCTTGCGGCCACCGCTCGTGGCCATGCGCGCCCGGAAGCCATGGGTACGCGCGCGGCGGGTGTTGTGGGGCTGGAACGTGCGCTTCATCGTAGGACCCTTCGGAACCCTTCGTTTTTCGGGGCGCGCAAAGAAAGCACAGGTCCGCCTGCTGGTCAAGACCGCGAAACGGCCTGGATCGCGCGTCGTCTGTCTGACCTGATCCTGCCCCCCTGTCAACGCTCGGGGCTTCGCTCGGGCGAGCCAAGCTACGCCCCCGAAACCCCCGGCAAGGGAAGAGACGGGCTCGTGCTTGAGGCTCCTCCCCACATCGCAAGACATTCCATGTGCCCGCACGCCTGGTGTAGCCTCCGCTTGCACGGGGGGGCCCGGTGATCTTCGCGCGGCAAGCGCACCCGGGCCTCTCGCTTCCGCGCGCAGTGCGCGCCGAGGAGACGCCGAAGACATGGCCCAAGTCGACCATCCCCGAGCCCGACCGCCCGCCGGTGATCCCGCGGTGGAAGGCACCTCCGACGCGCGCGCGGCCACGCCCCGTCGCCCGTCCCTCCTGCGCCGCGTTGCCTCGGCTTGCTCGGCCGCGATCGCGGCTGCGGCCTGCCTCCTCGCGCCCGCCGAGGCCGACGCGCAGCAGTCGACGATGTACCTCGATCGCCTGTTCATGGGCGGCGCGCCCGAAGACGCGATCGGACTTTGGCGTCCGCAGTTCAACCCGCAGACGCGGTTCTTCGGCCAGCTCGGCATGGGCTTCGCGCTGAACCCGTTCCGCATCGAGAACCACCAGGACGATCCGCGGAAGGCCGGCATCTTCAGCCAGCGCAGCAGCGCGCCTGTTGGCCCGCAGCTCATCAGCTACCTCGACGTCGGCATCGAGGTCCTCGAGCGCTTCTCGTTCCAGGCGAACTTGCCGATCATCCTCTTCCAGGACGGCGGCACGACGTACCTCGCGCAGGTCTCGGGATCGAACGCCGTCAGCATGCGGACCGTGGCGCCCATGGATCTGCGCCTCGATGGTCGCGTGCTCCTTTGGCGGAACCCCGCGCGTAGCTTCAAGCTCGGCCTCGAAGGCGCGGTCTGGCTCCCGACGGGTGACAACGACTCGTTCGGCGGCGACTCGAGCGCGAGCGGCGGCTTCCAGCTCGCGGCCGAGTACGACCTCAAGAGCTTCTTCTTCGTCTTCAACACGGGCCTCCAGTTCCGGCCCTCGGGCGGCGTGAACGACTTCAAATCCGGCTCCGAGTGGCGCTGGGGCATCGGCGGCTTCCTGCCGCTGCGCGGCGGCGCGCTCCGCCTCGGCGCGCAGATCTTCGGCTCGACCGGCATCACCGACGCGACTTTCTTCGACGTCGACAACACGCCGATCGAGTGGATGATCGAGGGGCGTTACGCCTTCGATCAGAAGAAGCGCGCGTGGCTCGGCGTGGGCGGTGGCACGCGCATCACGCCTGGATATGCGCCGGATTTCCGCGCCGTCGCGACCGTCGGGTACGCGTTCCCGATCAAGGACACGAACCCGCCGTCGCCTGGAAAGCGCTTCAAGACGGGACGCTACGCCGAGCACGGCGCGGACACGGACAAGGACGGCTTGCCGGACGACGTCGATTTGTGCCCGACGGATCCCGAGGATCACAAGCCGCCGAACACGGACGACGGTTGCCCGCAGCCGCCGGATCGCGACGGCGACGGCATCCCCGACAACGTCGACAAGTGCCCCGACACGCCCGAGGATTTCGACAAGGTCGACGATCAGGACGGCTGCCCCGAGGACGATCCCGACAAGGACGGCATCAGCGACGCGAAGGACGCTTGCCCGAAGGAGCCCGGCGACGCGAACCCCGACGCGGAGAAGAACGGCTGCCCGACCTTCATCCGCAGGGTCACCGGCTCGAACGAGATCCAGATCCTGAAGAAGGTCGAGTTCCTCACGGGCAAGTCGACCATCTTGCAGCAGAGCTACCCGATCCTCGACGAGGTCGTGCGCCTGCTCAAGGTGAACCCCGAGATCCAGCACCTCGCGATCGAGGGCCACACGGACAACCGCGGCTCGGATGATCTCAACGAGAAGCTCTCGTCCGATCGCGCGAACGCCGTGATGGAGTACCTCATCAAGAAGGGCGGCATCGCCGCAGAGCGTCTGAGCGCCGCCGGCTTCGGCCCGCGCAGGCCCATCGCCGACAACAACACGGCCAACGGGCGGCAGACGAACCGGCGCGTCGAGTTCCACATCCGCGACAAGGCGGCGGATGTCACGCCCCCTAGTCAATAGCGGCCTCGCCGCGCTCCTCCTCGTGCTCGCCGCCGTCCTCGGCGCAGGGTGCGAGAAGGAGCGCGGCTCGCCTTACGCGTGCACTTGTACGTTCCTCACGGACTTCGATGACAACTCCGGGAGCGAGGTGACCGTGTGCTCGCCTTCTGCCGAGCGTGCCCCCGATTTCGCCCGGGGCTGCGCGCAGTCCGGGGCGCCGGCACCGGTGGAAAGGTGTGCCTGCAAGCTCGAACGAGGGTCCGGGACGTGTGAGGTCGGGCTGTGTCGGAATCGACCCCGCGGCGAGTGAAATCCGCGTGCATCGCGGCTCCACGCGGGCCGTCGAACGAGGCAGAATGATCATGATGAAGTACGCCTCCGCCCTGGTGCTCGCCCTCGTCGTCCCCGGCGTCGCGCTCGCTGCCGAGGCGACGCGTCCCGAGCCGGCCCCGAAGCCCGACGCCTCGCGAGCGAACGGCTTCGTCACCGTCGCTTGCAACCCGGGCTGCGAGGGCGTCTTCCTCAACGGCCGCTCGCTCGGCCCTTCTCCGATCGTGCGTGCTGAGCTCCCGCCGGGGACGCACAAGCTCACGCTGCGCCGCAAGGGGTACGAGGAGAAGAAGGTCGAGGTCGTCGTGAAGGCGGGCGAGACGGCGCTCCTCAACGTACAACTCTCGCAGCAAGCGGCGCCGCCGGCCGAGCCTCCGCCGGACATCGCGGCGCGTGTCGCGGCGAAGATGATCAAGGCCGACGGGTTTCTCTCGCTCGTCTGCGATCCGGCCTGTGATCAGGTGATCGTCGACGGCAAGCGCAGGCTCGGCCCCGCGCCGCACACGAACGTGTCGCTCCCCCCGGGCAAACACGAGATCACGATCCAGCGCAAAGGTGCGCCCGACAAGGTGATCACCGTGAACCTGGTCCCCGGACAAACCACGGCGTTCAAGGTCGCGATGCAGACCGAGGCGGAGCGCACCATCCCCGCCAAGGCGCCCGCCCCGCCGCAGCCGCGGCGCTGATCGTCATCCCCTGTCGAGCAGCGCTTCGAGCGCCGCCACGTCCGACACGGGCGCCGAGCAGGTTCGATTCCGACAAACGTACGCCACGGTGTCGTCGCCCCGCGCGCCCTTGCCCTCGGCGAGCACCTTGACGGCCTCGGCCGTCTCCGGCCGGCGCGGGTCCACCCACACCACGTTCCTGTGCGGCAAGAAGCGGCGGAACACCGCCTTCGCGAACGCCTGTGCCCGTTCGCCCGACGGATCGCCCACGAGCACCACGTCCACCGTCCCACGCACGAGCCGATCGAGCACGGCGACGGCCTTTCCGAGGCCGAGCGGGTTGTCGATCGCGGTGGGGCCGATCGGCTCGATCTGCCGCCGCCCGTGCGCGGCGAACCGTTCGTCCGTGATCTCGCCGAGTCGCAGGCAAAGCTCCGCGGCCATGGATGCGCCCGACGGCACGGCCTGATCAAAGACGTCCTTCGTGCGGGCGATGAGAGCATCCCCGTCGTCGGGCGCGAAGAAGAAGCCGCCTTCGCGCGTGTCCTCGTGATGCTTGATCATCGCGTCGGCGATCGCGCGCGCCACCGCCACGTACCGCGGGTTGCCCGTGGCTTCGTAGAGATCGAGCGCGGCCCTGCCGACGTACGCTTGATCGTCGAGGAAGCCGCGCCGCTCCTCCGGCGCCTCGTTCTCGCCCGGCATGTAGTACCGGCGCACGCGCCCGTCCCGCACGAGCCGCTCCTCGATCGCCGCGAACGCGACCTCTGCTGCGCCGATCCACGAGGGCTCGTCGAGCGCACGGCCGGCCTCGGCGAGCGCGCCGATGAGCAGTGCGTTCCAGCTCGCGAGGATCTTGTCGTCGCGTGTCGGTCGCGGCCGCTTCTCCCGCGCCGCGAGCATCTTCGTCCTCGCCCGTTCGAGCGCGCTCTTCGCGGTGTCGGGCGCGAGATCCACGATCGCGGCCGTCCGTTCGATCGAGCGCACCTCCGAGAGCACCGTCGCGCCCGTCTCCTCGAAGTTGCCTTCTTCCGTGATGCCGAAGTGGACCCGCGCGACCTCGTACGCCTCGTGATCGTCGCCCACGGCCGCGCGTAGATCGCCGAGCTTCCACACGAAAAACTTTCCTTCTTGGCCCTCGGAGTCCGCGTCCTGCGTCGCGTAAAACGCGCCCGACGCGTCACGCATCTCGGCGAAGAGGTACGCGACGAGCGCGCGCGCCGTATCGGCGAAGCGCGGGTTTCCGAGCGCGCGGTGGCCATCGACGTAGAGGCGCAAGAGCAGCGCGTTGTCGTAGAGCATCTTCTCGAAGTGCGGCACGAGCCAGCGCGCGTCTGTCGAGTAGCGGTGGAAGCCACCGCGCAGGTGGTCCCAGATCCCGCCCTTCTGCATCTTGTCGAGCGCGAGCTCCACGCTCTCCTTCGAAACCGCGTCGCCCTCCAGCGTGCCGCGCAGCAAGAGCACGTCGAGCGACATCGTGTTCGGGAACTTGGGCCGCGCGCCGAAGCCGCCGTTGTGGCTGTCGAAGCGCGCGAGCAGACGCCGGCACGCCTTGCGCAAGAGGTCTTGCCCGAGCGCACCCTCGCCCTCGGGCAGTGCGCCGACGCGCGTGATCTCCTGCGTGATCTCGCCGGCCTGCGCGAGCACCTCGCCGCGGCGCCGCTTGTACGCGTCAGCGACGGCCTCGAGGATCGCCGGGAAGCCGGGCACGCCGTACTTGTCCGCCGGCGGGAAGTACGTTCCGGCGAAGAACGGCTTTTGATCCGGCGTCAGGAACACGGTGAGCGGCCAGCCTCCGCTCCGGCCCATGAGCTGCACGACGAGCTGGTAGACCTGATCGAGATCCGGCCGCTCCTCGCGATCGACCTTCACGTTCACGAAGAGCTCGTTCATGCGCGCCGCGATCGCGTCGTTCTCGAACGACTCGCGCTCCATCACGTGGCACCAGTGACAGGCGGCGTAGCCGATCGAGAGCAGGATGGGTTTGTCCTCCCGCTTCGCGCGTTCGAGCGCCTCTGCGCCCCACGGATACCAGTCGACCGGGTTTCGCGCGTGCTGCAGGAGGTACGGCGACTTCTCCTTCGCGAGCCTGTTCTCGTGGGCGCTCATGCGAGAGCACCTAGGGCATCGTGCACCCGGCGGGAAGGTGAATTCCCGGCTTTCCCCGAGGCCTGGTTTTAAGCTTTGCCGAGCACGAGCGCGCAGTTGTGCCCGCCGAAGCCGGCCGAGCACTTCGCCGCCCAGCCGACGGGTGCGGCCCTTCGGTCCCGCACGACGTCGAGCGCGCCGAGCTCTGGATCGAGCTCGTCGACGTTGATCGACGGGTGCAGCACTTGATCCCGCAGCGAACACACGACCGCGATCGTCTCGGCCGCACCGGCGCCGCCGAGCAGGTGGCCGATCATCGACTTCGTCGCCGAGATCGGGATCTGCGAGAGCCGCTCGCCGAAGACGCGGCGGAACGCGAGGATCTCGGCCAGGTCGCCCTGCGGCGTCGAGGTCGCGTGCGGGTTGATGTAATCGATCGCCTCGGGGCCGATGCCGGCCCGCTGGATCGCGCGTTCCAGCGCAAGCGCGAGTCCGAGGCCTTCGGGGTGCGGGCGCGTGAGGTGCTCGGCGTCGGTCGTCATGCCAAAACCGCCGACGACCGCGAGCGCCTTCGCCCCGCGCCGCTTCGCGTGTTCTTCCTCTTCGAGCACGAGCACGCCCGCGCCCTCGCCCATGACGAACCCCTGGCGCCGCTTGTCGAACGGCCGGCTCGCGCGGGTCGGATCTCCCTCGAACGCCTTCGAGAGTGCGCGCGCATTGCCGAAGCCCGCCACGGTGTTCATTCGCGTCGCTGCTTCCGCGCCGCCCGCGATCATCACGTCGGCCTCGCCCGCCTCGATGAGGAGCGCGCTCGTCGCGATCGAATGCGTGCCCGTCGCGCAGGCGCTCGCCAGGCTGTAGGACGGGCCCATGAAGCCATAACGCATCGAAATGAGCGCGGCCGCGCCGTTTGGCATGACGCCCGGCACGAAATACGGTGACACCGCACGCGGGCCGCGCTCATTGCTTCGAGCGATCTGCTCCTCGAAGATGTCGACCGATCCCATGCCGGTCGACATCAGGCAGCCGACGCGTGATCGCGCGGCGCCAGACTCCTTGTCGAGCCCGGCCATGAGCACAGCCTCGACGGCCGCGCCGAGGCTGAAATGCGTCACGCGGCCGTAGACCTCGGCCTCTTTCGGGGACATGTACCGCGAAACGTCGAAATCGCTCACGCTCGCGGCGATGTCGCTGCGGAGTTTGTCGGTGGGGAACTCGCGGATGTACGAGACGCCCGAGCGCCCGGCGAGCAGGCTCTCCCAGAAGGTCGGGACGTCGACGCCCACGGGGCTCACGACGCCCATTCCGGTCACGACGACGCGGCGGGGCATGGGGGCTGGATCAGCCGCCGGCGGCGAGCCGGTCCTCCACCTTCTTGCAGAGATCGCCGACCGTGGTGAGCTCGACGAGGTCCTCGTCCGGGATCACGATCCCGAGCTCGGTCTCGAGCTCCCCGACGATCTGCATCACGGAGAGCGAGTCGATGCCGAGCTCGCTGATCTTGGACGCAGGCGTCACGTTCGGGAAGGGGCGCTTGTCGACGCGCGCGGCCACGGTCTTGAACATCTCGAGCAGATCGCGCTTCTGGTTCATTGTCTCAGCCAATCCTCTGGAGCTCCATCTGGACGAGGGAGCTGTAGTGGATGTCGAATGCGCGGACGCAGGTGGAGAGGTACCGGTCGTAATCCTCGAAGACCTTGTCGCCCCACTTTGCCCGGATCGTCGTCTCGTTCAGGCGGAGGCGCCGGAGCCACTCCGCCGTCGTGCGCTGGTAATGCTCGCGCCGCGTGTGGAGCGTCTTGACCTCCCACCAGGGATTGATGGCCTGGATGAGCTCGTCGAGCCGCGGGTTCAGGCCGTTCGGGAAGATCTCCTTCGACGAGAACGAGAAATCTTCGAGGTCCTTCCGCGTATCGGCGGCGAGCCCGCCCCAGGGCCGCATCTTCGGCGTGCGGTTGCGCAAAATCGCCTGGAAGCCGAACGACGAGCCCGGCTTCGTGAGGCGCCAGCATTTCTCGAAATACCGCCGGTAGATGTCGACGGCCTTGCCCTGCCGCGCCTCGTCGAGCGAGCAGAGATGGTCGATCATGCAGATCGAGACGAGGCCGTCGAATTGCTCGGCCGTCTCCCATTGCATGAAATCGGCCGCGACACACTCCACGCCCGGGATGTTTCGCTCATTGACCTCCGCGGCCATCGCGCGGGAGAGCGTGATTCCCACGGCCCGGTCGACCTTGCGCGTGGTCGCGAGGTACTCGACACACGCGCCCCAGCCACAGCCGATGTCGAGCACGGATTTGCCCGGGCCGGCTTTCGCGTACTCGCTGAGGATCCGCAGCTTGTTGAGCTGCGCGGCCTCGAGCGATTGATCGGGCGACTCGAAGACCGCGCACGTGTAGTTCATGCGCTCGTCGAGCCAAAGGCGGAAGAACTCGTTGGAGACGTCGTAGCTGACTTCGACGTCCGCTTGGCTGGATCCCATCAGAGAGCTCCTCGGGTTTCGGTCTCCCGGGCCGGCGCGCGGGGAGAAGGAACGGCGGGGGAATCGAAAGGCGCGCTCGCGTCGTCGCTCGGCTCCCCCACGAGATCGAGCTGCCCATTTTCGAGGCGTATCTTCGTCTCGCGGCGGCGCACCTTGCCGCTCGACGTCTTCGGCAGCGTGCCGCGCTTGATCAGCACGACCTCGGCGATCTGCACGCCGAGTTCGGCCCGCACCGCGTGCGTGACGGCCTCGACGAGCGCGCGTTTCGCCTCGCCCAGGCGCCGCGACTCCGCCACGAGCACCGCCTCCTCCGCGCCGCTCGCGCTCCGCCGCGCGAAGGCCACGCATTGCCCGTCGCGGATGCCGTCGATCGTGGAGGCCACGCGCTCGATGTCCTGCGGATAGTGGTTTTTCCCGTTCAGGATGATGAGGTCCTTCGAACGGCCGCAGATGTAGACATTTCCGTCGGCGCGATATCCGAGATCACCCGTGCGCAGATAGCCGTCGCCGAACGTCTCGGCCGTCGCCTCGGGATCCCCGAAATACCCCGCGGTCACGCTCGGCCCGCGCAGCCAGATCTCGCCCACCTGGCGCTCGCCGAGCGGCGCGCCGTCGGGGCCCACGATCCGGAGCTCGTGCCCGGGGAAGGGGCGTCCGCACGAGACGAGCTCCATCGACGGCGCTTCGTCCTTCGCCGGCGCGGCCTGGCCGCTCTTCATCGTGGCGAGGTCGATCCGATCCGTCGTGAGGGGCTTGCCGAGGTCGTGGAACGTCACGGCGAGCGTCGCCTCGGCCATGCCGTAGCAGGGCAGGATGCTCGCGGGCGAGAGCCCGTTTTTCGCGAACCTTTCGAGGAAGGCGCGCAGCACGTCGGCCTGGATCGGCTCGGCGCCGCAGCCGAGCGCGCGCATGCACGAGAGATCCCAGCCGCCGGCCTGGGTCTCCGTCACGGCGCGTGTCGCCAGCGCGTACGCGAAGTTCGGCGCGAACGTGATCGTGCCGCGGAAGCGGTGGATCGAGTCGAGCCAGAGCGAGGGCCTGCGGATGAAGGACATCGTCGGCAGGAACATCACCTGCACGAGCGCGTAGACGGGCGCGATCACGAAGCCGATGAGGCCCATGTCGTGGTAGAGCGGCAGCCACGAGACGCCGCGATCCTCGGGCGTCGAGCGCAGCCCGTCGAACATGATCGCGTGGCTGTTCACGCTCAGGTTCTCGTGCGTGACCATCACGCCTTTCGGGCGCGAGGTCGATCCCGAGGTGAACTGGAGGAACGCGAGATCCTCGCCGCGCACGTCGGGCAGCGTGGCGTGCGCGGAGCCTGGATCGATCGTCCCGAGCTCGCGTTCGAGCACGAGACGCGTGTCCGCGCTCTGCGAGCCCAGCAGGTGCTCCTGGATGAGCGGGCGCAGCGCGTCGTTCGTGACGACCACACGCGCGCCGGACGCCGCGAGCACGTGACGCACGGTGTCGCCGTAGGCTTCGAGCTTGGCGAGCGTCGCGGGCGGGTACATCGGCACGGCGACGAGGCCTGCCGTGAGCGCGGCGATGAAAGACAGGACGAACTCGTCGGGCTCCGGCAGGATCAGCGCGACGCGATCGCCTTTCGACAGGCCGAGGGCCTGCAGCGCGCGGGCGCGGCGGCTCGCTTCGGCCCAGAGCTCCGGATACACGACGCGGCGCTCCTGGCCGTTCGTGCGCACGAAAGTGACCGCACGGTCACCATGAATCGTGTTGTCGCGAAGGACATCGATGAACGTGCGCATGGCCCGGGAAGAACGTCCTGGCTACCCGGTCTGGAAGCGACGGAAAGCCGAGACGCAGGCATAAGCGAATCCCGGACCAAATCAACCAGAAACGATAAATACTGGAAATCGAAAGGGAATCCAGCGGTCCTTCGGGGTGGGTGTGTCGGATTTTCGACAGGTGCGTTGCGTCAGAGAAAAGCTGTTCGCGTATGCCGACGCACCAACTCAGGGCGCCCATACGTAGGTGCCAGGCTGGCTGTCGATGCTCTCGGGCACCTTGGCGCCGGGATCGAAGCGGCAGGCCATGGGGCGGTGCTCGATCGCGAGGGTCGTCGACGGCGCGTGCTTGCCGGCCGTCGGCGGCTTCGGGGGCGCAGGGCGGAAGACCCAGCTTTGCGCGAGGTTGCCCCCGAGGACGGCGACCACCGGGACGCGGCCGAGGCCAAGCGCCTCCCACGCCGCGACACAAGGCGCTTCTTTCGTGCCGTGGAGGACGACGCCGGCCGTGAGCAGGGTCATCGGCTCGGTGAGCGGGAGGGGCTTGGCGGCGGACCTGCGTTCGAGGGACTCGCTGACGAGGACCGCGTGGCGGCGGCCGGGGTACATGGGCTCGCGGCCGAGGAACGCGTGCGCGGCGAAGCGGGGCGTCGTGCGGCGCTCGTCGGGTTTGCAGGCGCGCGGCGCGTCGGGCAGGTCGAACGGCGTCGGGACGGCGACGGCCGGGCCGAAGGTGCCGTCGCCGCGGAAGGGGTGGAACGAGGCCGCGGCGAAGCCCGCGTGAGGCTCGCTGTAGACCACGAGGTCGCCGAGCGTCGTGCCGCCGATGTAGCTCCAGTCGCTCCGTGCGAGCCGCTCGCCGTCGGCCGTCGTGCCCGGCGCGAGGGACATCGCGTGCGCGGACCAGGCGCCACCCTCGCCCTGCCGCGCGAGGAGAACGGTGATCGGGCCGGTGTCGTCGTCCGAGAATGTGGCGACGCCGAGGGGCTTGCCGTCGGCGAGCACGGCATCCATGCGGAAATCCACGACGCCCTTCGGCAGGAACGTGGACCAGGCGGGGTAGGGGAACGTCCTCGGTTTGCCCTTTGGATCGAGCAGGTACATGAGGTCCTGCCGTGACTCGGGGGCGTGTGGCCGGAGGAAGAGCGCGCCCGGCGAGACGGAGATGAGCGCCGTGTCGAGCAACCAGCGTGCGCCGTCGGCCTTGACGTCGCCGCTCGTGAAGGCGCCGGCTTCGGGGAGACGAACCTTGGCGGTCGTGCCGTCCATGTAGTTCTCCCAGGCGAGCTCGACGTCCCGCATCGGCCCCGCTGCGCGCGGGCCATCCGTCGTTTTCTGCGGCGGCAGTCGCACACGAGCGACGGCGTACCCTTCCATCTGATGCGAGACCTCCATCGCGACCTCCGCGCCCTGGGGCGCGGGTCCGAGGAGCGAACGCGTGGTCACGCGCGCCTCGCCCTCGCCTCGCTCGGGGGCGAGCGCGGCCGTCACGCGCACGGCGCCCGTTTGAGCGTCGAACGAGAGTACGGACCAGAACGAGCGTCCCCGCGCGAACTGATCGACGCCGGGGAGCCCGAGCAGATGGATGGGATCCACGTCCTCGATGCGGCTCCAGTCGACGCGTGGATCGAGCTCGCAGACGATCGGCGTGCGCGGCGAAGGGACGCGGCGCGGCTCGGGCGGGCCCGCGGGCGGAGCCGTGAAGGGCTCGGCTTGCCCGTTCCAGCCGACGCGGCTCATCGTGTCGCCGACGAGACAACCGGCATCGCTGCACACGAGCGTCAGCGGCCCCGCGGAGATCTCGCGCGCGAGGCTTCGCGTCACGGGGATCTCGGTCCACGTCGCGCCGCCGTCGAGCGACTCCCAAGCGCCTGCGGGCTGCTCGCCGAGTGGCCGTTCGGGGAAGACCGAGAACGCGACCGCATGTCGGCCGGCCCCGCCGACGAGCCCCGGATCCACGGGCGGACGCGCCACGCCGAGCAAGCGACCGTCGTCGTCCGTCGTGACGTACACGAGCCCGCGCGGCGTGAGCAGCGTGAGCCCCACGGTGCCATCGTCGCCCGGCCGGAGCGCGGACTGATCACGCGGATCGAGGTCCGTGTCGGATTCCTCCGCGGGGACCTCGTCGCCCTCCTCGAACGAAGGTCCGTCGTTGTGATGCGCGCGTGACACGTCGAGCGCGCGCTCGCTGAACGTCTCGCCGCCGTCGTGTGACACGTAGAGCGCGAGCCTCTCGTCCTTGCCGCGGCGCGCGAGGAAATACGCCGAGCGCCCGTCGACGGAGAACGCCGGCGAGACCGGCGCGCCCGAGAGCGAAGGCGTCTCCGCGACTGTGACCACGAGCCTCCCGCCCTCGCGGCGCACGAGCAACGGTGAAGCGCCCGTGCATCCGCCCGATCCGGCCAGGGCCGCGCCCTGGGCCTTGCAGGCGCCCGTGACGAGCGCGCTCCCCTCGCGCGACACCGTGACGGAGGTGAACGCCTCGCCCGTGAGGAGCACGAGCGGCTCGCTGAAGCGCGCGCCGTCGTCGCTGCTGATGCGCACCTCGACGATGCCGCCGTCGTCGTCGTTTCGCTTCATGCAACCGAGCGCGACGTGCCGCCCGCGCGCGCCGAGCTTCAAGCTCGTGCATCCGCTCGTGCCAGGCAGGCGCTTCGCGGCGAGCGGCCCGTCGAGTGGGCCCGTCAGCAGCGCGTGATCCTCGCCCTCCTCGGGCAGCACGACCTCGAGGTAACGATCGCCGTCGAGCACCGCGCGCCCTTCGAGCATCGAGCTCGCCGAGGGCGCGTACGAGGTCTCGAGCGCGATCAACCCCGGCCCCGTGTCGACGTCCGCGTCACGCCGCGCGAACGGCGCGCTCCCCTGCGGATCCCACACGAGCGTGCCTGTCATCCCCTGCACGGCGAGGTTTCCCTCGGCGGTGCGGCCGACGCGACGCGCGCCGATCTGCGCGGCGCCGTTCGCCCGCGTCCACGTCTTTCCATCGTCGCTCGTGAGCAACGCCTCGGGCAGCGCGAGCGCGAGCGCGCGGCCCTCGTCCGACACGGCGACGTCGAACACGCGCTCTGCGATCGCCACGCGCTTCCACGCCGGCCCCTCATCGAGCTGGTAGAGCTCTCCGCTCGCCGTCGTACCGAGCACCACGCGGCCTCCGCTCGCGACGTGCACGAACCGCGCGGGCGCGGGGATCGTTCGACGCAGCGGCGCGAGCGGCCCTTCGGCTTCGTAGAGGCGCCCACTCTCCCCCACGAAGAGCCACGCGTCTTTTCCTTGCGACGCGATCCCCACGATCGACTCCGGGGCCACGTCCGGCGCGGCTTCGGCGCGCCCGCGGCACGTCGTCGCGGCGCCGTCTTTCGTGGCGCGCGCAGCACGGAAGCGGTGCCCCTCGGCTGTCGCGAGCAGGCAGCCGCCGTCCTCGAGCGCGAGCGTCGCCGTGGCCGACGCCGGCATCGGCGGATGGAACGACCAGCGCGCGGGCGAGACGAACGGCGGCGACGGCGCTTCGGCGGCGGGCGGTGGGGGTTTGGGGCGTGCGGCGGGCGGGGGCTCGCCGGCTCCGCATCCCGCGGCGAGGAGGCTTCCGCCGAGGAACGTGAAGGCGCGCGAGCGAACGGTCATTTCTCGGTGTCGACCCAGCGGGCCACGAACACGTTCGTCTCGCCGGGCGTCGTGCCGAAGCGGTTCGAGGCGAAGACGAGGTACTTGCCGTCGGGCGAGAACATCGGGAAGCCGTCGAACCCGTCGTAGAACGTGATCCGCTCGCTCGCGGGCGCGCCCGTCGTGGTCACGGGCCCCTCCGAGTCGACCACGTAGAGCTCGAAGTTCGGCGCGCCGCGCAGGTCCGGCGGCGAGTCCATGTTCGACGAGAAGATCACGCGGCGCGAGTCGGGCAGGAAGTACGGCCCGAAGTTCGCGCGACCGTTCTTCGTGATGGCGCGCGCGTTCTGCCCTTCGAGGCCGCCGACGTAGATCTCGAGCCTCGTCGGCCGCACGAGCCCCTTCCCGAGCAGCGCGCGGAAATCGTCGAGCTCCTTGCCCTCGGGCCGGCTCGCGCGCCAGACCAGCTTCGTCGAGTCCGGCGAGAAGAACGCGCCGCCGTCGTAGCCGGGCGTGTTCGTGATCCTTCGGATGTCGGTGCCGTCCGGCTTCATCGTGTAGAGCTCGAGATCGTTGTCGCGGCTCGACGTGAACACGATCCGCGACCCGTCGAACGCCATCGTCGCCTCGGCGTCGTAGCCCGGACCGCCGAGCAAGAGCTTCAGATCGGAGCCGTCGGGGTTCGCGACGTAGATGTCGTACGGATCGAGCGGCCAGACGTAGCCGAGCGAGCGATCGGGCTTCGGCGGGCACGCGGCGTTCGCGGCCTCGGTCGTGCTGTAGAGGATCTTGTCGCCCTTCGGGTAGAAGAAGTACCCACACGTCGTCCTGCCCTTGCCGCTCGACACGCGCTTCGTCTCGCCCGACTCCAGATCGAGCACGAACTCCTGATCACAGGCCGCGCCGTCGCGCGTCGACTGCAGGATCAGCTTCTTGCCGTCGGGCGACCAGTACGCCTCGGCGTTCTCGCCGCCGAACGTGAGCTGCCGGAGATCGGCGAGGTGTTTTTCGCGCGGATCGCCCTCGACGGGTTTTCCTGCGCGGATCGCGAAGGGGATCCACTCGGGCTTGGCCGTCGTGGTCGCGCTCGGGATCTGGCCGAGCGGCTCCTTCGGCGCCGGCTCGGGCGTGCAGGCCGCGGCGAACGCGAGGGTGGAAGCGAGGAGGGGGAAGAGGGATCGGATCGTCAGGGTCACGGCGGGGCGCACTCTAGCGCGCTTTCGTGACGAAGGTGGGGGAGGATCGTGCGGCCGCGCCTCATCACGACGCGCGCACCTGGACCTTCTGGCGCGCCGTGTCCACGGCGATTCGGATCGGATGGGCGCCGAGGTCGGGCGCGAGCCACGCGGCGGCCACGTCGACCGAATGGAACACCCGATGGGGGAACGGCAGCTTCGCCATCAGTTGCAACCCCGTCGCCACGCCGCGCACGAGCGCGCTCCGGAACCCTCCGCCTTCGAAGCACACGGCCGAGCGCCGGAGCCGTTTTCCCGCGGCGCCCGTGGCCAGGGCGGCGAGCGCGTCTCGCGCCTCCTGCGAGGGCAGCGGCGCGTTTTCCGCAACGACCGTCAGGACCGCGATGCCGTCCGGATATTTTCGCTCCATCAACTCGAACGCCCGCCGGCAGGCCGCGATGGCCGAGAGCGTCGTCTCGCGCTCGAACACGACGATGAGGACCCGGTTGAACACGGCGACCACGTGGTCCTTCGTCGCCTCGACGGTGAGGATGGCTTGCCCGTCCCGCATGGGAAGTTTGTCTAAGGGTGTGCTCCGCGCGCGGCAACACCAACCTCGATTCCCACTTCGTGGACGACGCGCGTCGCACCGTTCCGTCCGTGGAACGTCCTCGTACCAGGCTGGGCCGGCTGGCGTTTTTTCTCACCTTCGCGCAAGCTCTGGACACCCACCATGTCTCGAGCTTCCTTGGAGCGCGAAACGACCGCTGCCCTCTCCCACGAGCGCGCCTACGCCCGCCGGGCGCGTATGGAGCGAGCCCCCCACTTCATCGAAGGCCGCTTCGTCAATCCGGCCGTCCAGCGTTCACCGCGCGTCGAGTTCGGCGTCCTGCGTGAATTCCTCGCCCCGCGCGTCTCCCGCAGGCCGCCCGCGGCTTTGCCCATGATCTCGCCGCTCGACGGCTGGCGCGACCCGCCGCGGACCGGCCTCCGCACGGCTTGGCTCGGCCATTCCACCGTCCTGCTCGAAATCGACGGCGCGCGCATCCTCACCGACCCTGTATGGGCCGACCGCGCCTCCCCCACGCGCCTCGCCGGCCCCAAGCGCTTCCACGAGCCGCCCGTCGCCATTGCATCCCTCCCGCCGCTCGACGCCATCCTCGTCAGCCACGACCATTACGATCACCTCGACGCCGCCGCCGTCCGCCTCCTCGCGACCACCAGCCAGGCCCGTTTCTTCACGGCGCTCGGCGTCGGCGCCCGCCTCGAAGGGTTTGGCGTGCCACATGACCGCATCACCGAGCTCGACTGGTGGGAAGAGGCCCCGATTCCCGGCACCGACGTCGTCATCGCCGCGACCCCCGCGCAACACTTCTCCGGCCGTGGCCCCTTCGATCGCAATACTACCCTCTGGGCCAGCTATGTCTTCCGCGGCCCTCGCCACCGCGTCTTTTTCTCCGGCGATACCGGCCCCGAGCCCACGCTCCCGCTCATTCGCAAGCGGTTCGGCCCCTTCGACCTCATCCTCCTCGAAGTCGGCGCTTTCCATCCTGCGTGGGGCGACATCCACCTCGGGCCCTGGCAAGCCATGGAGGCGCATCGCGCGCTCGGCGGCGGCCCGTTCTTGCCCGTCCACTGGAGCACGTTTGATCTCGCGCTGCATACGTGGGACGAGCCCATTGTCGTCCTCGAAGAGGGCGCGCGGGACGGCGGCTTCGACCTCCCCCTCGTCGCGCCGCGTATCGGCGAAGTCCGGGACGTCCTCGATCCGGACGACATCCGCCGCTCGCTCGCGCGCCTCGACGCGTGGTGGCGCGAGGTGCGTTAGACCCCGCGAAACCGCTTGCTTGCCCGCGCCCCCTCGTCGCACCATCCCGCCCATGGAGCGACCCTTCGAGATCCCCGAAGACCTCAACATGGCCGACTGGTTCCTCCGCGCGCGCCTGCGCGAGGGCCACGGTGATCGTGTCGCCATCCTCGCGGGGGATCGGCGCCTCACGTACGCCGACGTCGATCGCCTCGCGGCGCGCTTCGGCCACGTCCTCCGGGGTCTCGGCGTGCATCCCGAGGAGCGCGTCATCGTCGCCCTCCCCGACATTCCCGAGTTTGCCGGCGCCTTCTTCGGCACGCTCGCCCTCGGCGGCGTCGTCGTCATGGTGAATTGCCACCTCAAGCCCGACGAGATCGCCTATTTCTACGAATACACCCGCGCCCCCGTCGCGGTCGTCCACGCCGAGCACCTCGCCGCGTTCGTCGAGGCCTCGAAGGGCGCGCGGCACCTCCGCCGCATCCTCGTCGTCGGCGCTGAAAACGCGGACCCGCATGCCTCCTTCGAGGCCCTCGCCGCGGGTGTGCCGGATACGATCGACCTCTTCCCGAGCCACCGCGACGACGCCGCGATCTGGATCTTCTCCGGCGGCACCACCGGCAGGCCCAAGGCCGCCGTCCAGACGCACGCCTCGTTCGTCAACACCACCGAGCTCTTCGGCAAGCGTGTCCTCGGGTATGGCCCCGACGACCGCACCCTCTCCGTCCCGAAGCTTTATTTCGGTTATGCCACCGGCTGCAACCTCCTCTTTCCGTTCTCCGTCGGCGGGAGCTGCATTCTCTTCCCCGAGCGCTGTACGACCGAGGCCCTCTTCCAGCAGATCGAAAAGCACCGCCCGACCCTTCTGATCAACGTCCCCACCATGGTGAACCACATGGTCTCGCACCCCGACGCCGCCGCGCAGGACCTCTCCTGCCTGCGCGTCGCGACCTCCGCGGGCGAGGCCCTGCCCGTCGAGCTCTACGACCGATGGAAAAAGGCCTTTGGCGTCGAGCTCTGCGACGGCCTTGGCACCGCCGAGATGTGGCACATCTTCCTGACGAATCGCCCCGGCGACGTTCGTCCGGGCACCCTCGGCAAGGTCGTCCCCGGGTTCGAGGTCAAGGTCGCCGACGACGACGGCCGCGAAGTGCCCGACGGCGAGGTCGGCTGGCTCTGGGTGCGCGGAAATTCCCGCGCGATTGGGTACTGGCACGAGATGGAAAAGACGAAACGCGCCTTCCGCGGCGAGTGGTACGTCTCCGGCGACATGCTCCGCAAGGACGCGGACGGATACTTCACGTACTGCGGACGCGGCGACGACATGCTCAAGGTCGGCGGCAAATGGCTTGCGCCTGCCGAGGTGGAGAACTGCCTCCTCCGCCACCCGGCCGTCGCGGAGTGCGCCGTCGTCGGCGTCACCGACGAGAATGGGCTCACGAAGCCCCACGCCTACGTCCTCCCGCGGGAAAACCGGCCGGGCCTCGACCAGGAGCTCAAAACGTTCGTGAGGGAAAAACTCGAACCCTACAAGGCCCCGCGTGAGGTCTTCCTCGTCGACGCCTTGCCCCGCACCCACCTCGGCAAGATCGATCGCGGCAAGCTCCGCCGCGCCTGAACCGCGCCGTTTCTTTCGCTACCTGAGTGTGTTACACCACCCGCGCTCCGATGACGCTCGCCTCCTCCGCCTACGGCCGCCCTCTCGGTCCCCCGTTCGCGCCGCTCGCCACGCAGGGCGCGCTCGCCGCGCTTGCGCCCAGCGCGCGCCTCGCGCTCGCCGCCGCGATTGCCGAGGGCCTCGGATGGGCCTTTGCACCCGGCGATACACTCGCGGGCGCGGCCGGTTTGCCCACGGTCCTGCACCGGCCCACGGAGATACGATTCGTCGCTATTCCCGGCGGCACGTTCGTGATGGGGGTGTCCGACGCCGAGATGGCCGAGCTCACCGCCCTGTATGCCCCCCTCGGCCGCGCCGACGAGGCGCGCGACCTCGTACGCTGGTCGACCCAGCCGCCGCGCTGCGTCCGCGTCCGGCCTTTCCTTTGCGCGCTCACGCCCGTCACCGATCGCCTCGCCCACGCGCGCCTCGCCGACATGTATCCCGGCGACGACGAGGGATACGTCCCTTCCGACGCGCCCGTCCCCTTCGCGCCGCGCCTCGCGGCCGAGCTCCGCGGCGTGCTCGGCTTCCGCCTTCTCTCCGAGGCCGAATGGGAATGGATCGCGCGCGAGGGAGGCGCCCGCGCCTGGCTCCGGGATCCCCCGGCATCCATCTCGCTCGCGCTCGATCCGACCCGTGACCCCTCGCCCCGCCCCAATGCCTTTGGCATCGACCTGCTCCAGACCGGCCTCGAATTCGTCGCCGACGCCTGGCACGAGGGGTATGCCGGCGCGCCTGAAGACGCGATCGCCTGGCACCCTCGCGCCATTCCCGACAACACGCGCGGCTGCCATGGCGGGTTTCAGGACGAAATCGAGGCCGTCCGCCTCCACGCCGGCGTCCGCGAGGGCCGCCACGGCGACGAACCGGCCGCCGTGCGCTTCGCGATCGACCTGCCCTGACGCTCAGGGCTTCACTTCGAGCGCCTGCACCATCCCGTCGAAGAACCGCTCAGGCGTGCACTCCATCCCCGTGTAGAACGCGACGAACGTCGTCTTCACGTGGTGGATCTTCCAGCTCCCCACCTGCACCGTCCCACCGCTCGGGATCTCCTCCTCATCATTCCCGGCGACGGCATTCACCGAATACAGCGTCCGGTACTCCGTCTCGGGACAATCTTTCTTCTGCTGGTTCACGCATTCGATCGTGAGCGAGAGCTGCGGCCCGCCGCCCGGGATCGCCGGCAACATGGCCGGGATCTCCGCGTTCGCGTACCGCATCGCCACGGCTTGCCCTTTTGCGCCGCTCACCAGATACGATTGATTGTCCTGCTTCGCCGTCACCACGTCCCCCGCGGCGAACACCTCCCCGAGATTCGCGCCCTCCCAGGCGAACCGCGCGGGCATCCCTCCCGCATCGAATGCGAGCTCCATTCCGAGCGCATCCACCGCCGCCACCGTCGCCTGCGCCCCGCTCGTCAGATCCGGCGTCGGATCCTCGAACCCGAGCCAAGGCCACGATCCGAGCACGCGCTTGTCCTGCTCCGCCGTGCACGCGGGCCCCGGCATCCCACCACCGCCGCCGGCCCCGCCCGCGCCGCCGTTCCCGTCTCCACCCGCGCCGCCGCTCCCTCCTGCGCCGCCGTTCCCATCTCCGCCCGCGCCGCCGCTCCCGCTCCCGCCGCCGTCTCCGCATCCCGCGAGGCACGCCGCCACGGCAATCACGAGCCCTGCCATCCAAGAAAATCGTCGGTCCATGCACCCATGAAGCGCATGCAATACAATCGGCGTCAATCCCTCAAAACTCCACTGAACCGCCACCGTCTCTCCCCTCGACCTCCCGGGGCGCGTGGTCTCCTCGCTGCATGCACACAGCCCCTGCCGGCCGCGGCCTCCATTACTCTGCTGCGCGTGGGGTCGTGGAATCGGCGCTCCGTGTCCTCTTCCGCGGCGATTGGCCTGCGCGCGCCTGGGGCCGTTTGCCCGTCGCCTCCTCCGTGCGTGTCGTCCACCGCCGCATCCCGCTCCTCGCGCCGCGACCTTCCCCCGTGCGCATCGCATTCGCCTCCGACCTCCACCTCGGCCCCACCACCTCCCCGCGCACCCTCGACGAGGCCTTTCGCCTCCTTTGCGACGCGCGCCCTGACGTCCTCGTCCTCGGCGGGGATTACGTCTTCCTCGACGCCACCCCCGCCCGCGCCCGCGAGCTCGAGGCCCGCGTCCGTGACGTCCCCGCGCGCCTCAAGGTCGCCGTCCTCGGCAACCACGACCTCTGGACGCACCATTCCCTCCTCGAAGACGCCCTCGCCCGCGCCGGCGCCACCGTCCTCGTCAATGCGGCCGCCCGCCTCGACGACCTCGCCGTCGTGGGCCTCGACGACCCCTGGACCGGCACGCCGGACGGCGAACGCGCCTTTGCCGCGGCCGCGGGCGCGCCCCTCGTCATCGCCGTTTGCCATGCGCCCGGCGGCTTCCGCCATACCCGCGGCCGCGGCGCCCTGCTTTATCTATGCGGCCATACCCACGGCGGCCAGGTCGCGCTCCCCGGTGGCATCCCCCTCCTCGTCCCCGGCGGCCGCCTCGCGCGCCGTTTCCCGCACGGCGTGCACCAGGTCGACGGCACCACCCTCTTCGTCTCCCGTGGCCTCGGCGGCGTCGAGATCCCCCTCCGCGCCTTCGCGCCTCCCGACATTGGAATCTTCGACCTCGGCTGATTCTCCACGCCCCCTTTACCAGCCTCCGCGCGCCCCGCCGCCTCCCGAGCGACCTCCGCCGCCGGAGAACCCGCCGCCGTCCCCGCCGCCGCCTCCGCCGCGACCTCCGCGCATGAGGAACCACAGAATGGTGAGCGCGAGCGACGGGTTCACGGCGAACAACACCAGAAAAGCCACGACGGCCACGCCGATCCAGATGAGTTCGTGCCCCCGCTTCGCTTCCGGCTGCGTCGTGTGCCCGGGTCCGGGCTCGGACACGAAGGCGCGGCCCTCGATCGCTTGCAGCAAGGCCGACACGCCCGCGTCGACGGCGCCGTTCGGATCCCCTGCCTGAAGCCGCGGCGCCATCACCTCCCGGATGATCCGCGAGGCGATCGCGTCCGGCACGCGATCCTCCAGCCCATACCCCACTTCGATGTCGATCTTCCTGTCCTTGGCCAGGACGAACATCACGAGCCCGTCATCGAGCCCCTTCCGCCCGACCCCCCACGCCGCGAACGTCCGCACCGCCCAATCGTCGAGCGCCGCGCCCCCGATCGTATCGCCGATCCACACCACGACCTGGTGCCCCGTCTGCTGCTCGTATTGCGCGAGGCGCTCGTCGAGCCGATTCCTCGTCTCGGGCGAGAGAAACCCCACCGTATCCGTGACGTGCTCGGTCGGCGCCGGGGGAATCGGCGCGGCTTGGCCCCGCGCGAGCCCGACGAACGTCAGCCACGCGGCGAGGACGAGGAACGTGACGGCGCGAATCATGGTTGCCGGTCAGAACTGCACGGCCGGCGGCCGCTCGGCGCCGCCCGTGGCCCGGAAAAACGTCTTCGTGGCGAAGCGATCCCCGAACATGTCGGCGATGAGCGTCGTCGGGAAGCGATTGCGCGCCGTGTTGAACTCCCGCGCCGCCTCGTTGTACCGCATGCGCTCGACGCTGATCCGATTCTCGGTCCCCTCGAGCTGCGCCTGGAGATCCCGGAAGTTCTGCGTCGCCGAGAGCTCGGGATACCGCTCGACGACCACGAGCAGGCGACCCAGCGCCGTCGAGAGCTGATCCTGCGCGGCCTGGAATCGCTCCATCGCGGCGGGATCCTCGGTCGCCTTCACGGCCTCGCCGCGCGCCGCCGTGCCGCCGCCCGTCAAGGCTGCGGCGCGGGTCCGCGCCTCGGCCACCTGGACGAACGTATCCCGCTCGAAATTCGCCGCGCCGCGGACGGTCTCGACGAGGTTCGGCACGAGATCGAGGCGTCGCTGGTAGACGTTCTCGACCTGCGCCCATTGCTGCTCGACGGCTTGATCGAGCGAGACGAGCCGATTGTACGTGCTGATTCCTGCGCCCGCGACCACGAGCACCAGGATGAGGACGCCTGCGAGGACGAAGAGCGCCTGCTTCATCGATACCCCCGTGCACACGGCGGATGCCGCGCCACACGGGGGGATGCACGGATCGTGCTGGACGCCCTCGTCGAAGGAAGGGCCCGGTCAGCCCCTCCGCTTGCGGCGCCGGAGCGCCATCAACGCCATTCCGGCGAGGACCCCGAGGCCGCCCGCCGCGCCCGCCTCGCGCCCGGCGGCCCGGCAATCGCAGCCGCTCTCGTCCGGCGGATACGTCAGCACGCCTCCGCTGCCGCCCGCGCCGCCACGCCCGCCCGCGCCGCCGCCTCCGCCTGCGCCGCCGCTGCCGCCCGCGCCGCCTGCGCCGCCGCTGCCACCTGCGCCTCCGCTGCCGCCCGCGCCGCCGCTCCCGCAATCGGGGATCGGCACGTACTGGCAGCCCGCTTGGGGATCACATGAATCGACCGTACACGGATCGCCGTCCACGCAGACCCTCAATCGCCCCGTGCAGACCCCGAACGCGCAGGCGTCGTCGAGCGTGCACGCATTCCCGTCGTTGCATCCGGCCGCATTCGCCGTGTGCTTGCATCCGAGCTGCGGATCACATGCATCGTCCGTGCACAGGTTCCCATCGTCGCACCCCGTGGCCATCCCGCCGGCACACACGCCCCCCGCGCACGTCTCGCCCGTCGTGCAGGCATCGCCGTCGGCGCAGGCATCCCCGTCGCTCGCGCCGGCGTCCTGACAGACGTCCTTCACCACGAGCTCGGACCGCGTCATCTCGATCGGCGCCGCGCCCGGCACGTCCTTGTTGTGCTCCCAGAGCTGCCAGATCGTATCGCCCCAGGCCCGGAGCTGCCCGAAGAACGGGTCCGTCTGCGCGATGTACGCCTTGGGCTCCCCCGAGGGCGTCGGGCTCTTGAGCGACGTCCCCGTCCCGAGGATCTCGTCCCGCAAGAACTCCGCGTATTCGCGGCTCGTCGTCTGGTAATAGAGCCGCACCTCCACGCGGCTCCCGCCCGCCGGCAACGTCAAGCTCACGTCGTCGTAGCCGCCCGTGTACTCCTCCGCCGAATACAGGTTTGGCGAAACCGACCCCTCCCAGACCGGCTCGGACAGGCGCTTGCTGGCTTCGGCGATCCGGAATCCCTTCGGCGGGATGCGGTTGTCCTTCGACCGGTCCGTCCCGAGGAGGAAGTGGAACGATTTCGTCTGTCCCGTCAGCGAGCTCGCCATCTTCACCTCGTAGACGAGCCCCTCGTCGTGGGTCTCGTTCGGCCCGAGCGGCGGGCTCGACGGCGCGTGCGCGGGATCGAGCCCGCGGAGCGTGCCCACGGCGTCGTCGTACGGGTTCACCTCGTGCAGCAGCGTCTCCCCGTCGAACACCCGCACATTGAGGAACATGCGCCGGCCCTCGGGATACCCCGTGATGAGCTTGTGCCCCGTATTGTTCCGGACCCGGAATGCCGTCGCGCCGCTCAGCGGATCGTACGCCAGCGAGAGGATCGTCGCCGCGCGGCCGAGCGTCCATTTCGCGCGGTTCGACCCTGCGAGCAGCGCCCCCGCGTCGAGCCGCGTCCCCTCGTCGAGCGAGAGCGTCAGCGCCGCCGCGCCTTGCCCGAGCAGCGCCGCGTTCGTCGCGTCGTAGTTTGGCGACGACGGCACCGTGCTCGCGAGCAGCCACGGCACGAACGCATTGCCGCCCGTGAGATCGTGCAACGGCTGCCCGCTCGAAGGATGCTCCACGCTGTCCGTTGGTCGAATCACGGACCCGACGATCGACGCCCCCGCGCCCACGCCGTCCGGCATGTGGCAATCCTGGCACGACGCGATTGTATTGCCCGGCTGCCCCGTCTCGAACGCGCCCGGCGCATACGGCCCCATGCCCGGCGCGCCGCCGGGCAGCCCGTAATCGCTCAACATGAACTCCGACCACGTCCGCTCCACATGCGCATACTCGGCCGGCGACTGGGTCTCCGTGGGCAGCACCGTCGTCCCATCGTTCGGCATCGTGCCCTTCGCCGCCATGTTGGCGAGGACCGGGTTCGACACGTCGTGGCACGTCCCGCAGTAATACTTGCTCTTGTGGTACCGGCTGTACTGCATCGGGTGGAACGCCTGCGCGTCCGCGAACGAGCCGCGCCGCTCCGCCTTGTCGCTCACGTAATATTGCCCCGCCCCGTTCTCCAGGTACGTCGCGCTCACGGGCCGATGATCCGCGCCGTACATCGGATTCCCATTGAAGAGCGTGTGCGACTGCGATTGCACGATGTCCGCCTCGCGTGTCTTCTCCGCCGCGACCGACGACATCGACCCGCTCATGTTCGTCTCGTCCCAGTACCCCGCCCAGTCGTTCCCCTCGCGGGTCCCCTGGAACGTGTCCTCGAAGAACGGGTCCACCATGCGGTGACAGAAGTCGCATTGCACGCCGTCGAAATCGGGGCCGTCCATCGCCTGCCCGTTCGTCGGATCACTCCTGAGCTCCAGCCACCCCTTCGGCATGTGGCAACGCAGGCAGATATCGGTCCCGTTCGGGTTGCCGAGCGCCCATATCGAATCCTGCGCGGCGACCGTCAGCGCGGCCCAGAAAAACGGATCACGCGCCGCCTGCCCCATCATCGACCCTTTCCACCCGAACCCCGGCTCGATGGCCGGCGCATACCCCGCGTGGCAGCCGAGGCACTGCGAGGGCGGCTCGATCGCCATCTCCGGCCGCGGCTGCGTCCCCGGCATGCGGATCAGCGGATCGTATTGCACGATCATCGGCTCCCACGCCCACGCGAGGGCGGGCGCGGCGGCGAGCGTGAAGGCGAGCAGGGCAGGGGTCTTGATGCGGGGGGAAGCGCGTTTCGTCATGACCAAGCTCCGAGGCCGGTCATGCTCGCACGATGCCGCCCCCGTCCGCTACCGCGAAGGCTTGCGCCGCCGTTCCGCGTAGAACGCGAGGTTCTGCTGGAGCCGCGCGTCGTTCGGCCGCGCCTTCGCGGCCTTCTTTGCGGCCGCCTCGCCCACGGCGAACTCCCCGAGGAAGTAGGCGGACGACGCCACGAGATCGGCCATCTTCCACCTGTACACGTCCTCGTCCACGAAGAGCCTGTCCTCGACCGGCAGCGGCAGCTCGTCGCCGCGGCGCGCGTAGAGGTACGTGAGCGCGTGCTCCTTGCGCGTGTCGTGGTGCAGCGCGATCGCGTAGAGCGGCTCGGCCCGGTGCGGCGCCGCGAGGTGCGCGTCGAGCCAGCGCGAGAGCACCCGCGGCCAGGGCAGATGCTGCCCCACCCCGCACCGCGCGATTCCCATTTTCGACTCGAAGACCTCCTCCGCCCATCCCCCCATCGCGATCCGCCGCGAGAATGCGGCCTCGGCCTCCTGGAATCGGCCGAGCCAGAGCAACGTCTCGGCGAGGTAAAACGCCGCGCGCGCGTTCGTCGGATCCTCGGCGAGCGCCCGCTCGAGCAGCCCCACGTCGCGCTCCCAGCGCTTCTTGCTCCGCTCCGCCGACACCTCGCCGCGGTGGTGCCGGATGAGCACGTCGGGCACCCGCAGGCTCGGCGGCGGCCGATCGTCGTGCATCAGCACCTCGTGCACCACGCCGCGGAACCGCCACCCTGCGCGGCTCCGCGCGATTCGCGGTGAATCGAACTGGATCCCGAGCGCCACGCGCACGTAGTACGCCTCGCGCTCGGGCCCCTCGGCCGCCCGCTCCCGTTCGAGGAACACGCGCAGCGCCTTGCCATTCTCGATCTCGTCGTCCGCGTCGAGCCAGAGCACGAACGCCGTCGCCTCGCCCGCCAGCTCGAGCGCGCGATTCCGTGTCGTCGCGAAATCGACGAACGGCTCCTCGAAGAGCTCCCCGGGCACCCCTTCCATTGCGCGACGAACCACCTCTTGCGTGCCGTCCGTCGAGCCCGTGTCGAGGATGACCCAGCGATCCACGAAGGGTTTCGCGCTTGCCAGCGTCCGCGCGATCGTCGCCGCCTCGTCCTTCACGATCATCGAAAGCGTGAGCAGGCTCCCGGGCTTGTTCGGCATGGCGGGGGCCATGAAAGCCCGTGGAGCGGGGGGCTTGTCAAGCGCGGAGGGAGCGAGGCCCAGCATGCGAGCTCTTGTCGTCCGCGTTCGTTTCTGTTCTCCTCGGCACATGCGTAAATTCTTGTTTGTCCTGGGTATCCTCGCGCCTCTCGCCCTCTCCCTGCCCGCCCGCGCGGACATCCCCCCCGCGACCTCGTCTGGGAGCGGCACCGGCGGCGCCGGCGGCAACGGTGGCAACGGCGGCAACGGCGGCAACGGCGGCAACGGCGGCAACGGCGGCAACGGCGGCAACGGCGGCGCCACGAGCTCGACGGGCGGCTCCACGGAGCAACCGAAGACGGACGAAGGCAGTTGCTCCGTCGTGGCCCCCGGCGCCGTGACCTACGGCGCCACGGGCGCCTGGATCCTCGGCCTCGGCGCGCTGCTCTACAGCCGCAGGTCCCGCCGTCGTTGAGGGCGGCTTCGCCGCGCGCTGCATGCCGCAGCGCGAGCGAAATCGGGGGGTATCGATTGATGGAAGGGGCCCTTCATCGGTTCCGCCGATGAGGACGGCCCAGGAGGAAGGGGGTCGTCGCCCTCTGCCGACCTGGGTCGTCGCCTCGACGAGGACGTCGCAACCCTCCCCGGACAGGGGGCCGAGCCCTCGGCCCGCCTGTCGCAACCTTCTCCCAGCAGGGTCCGAGCCATTGGCAAGGGGGTCACAACCCTCCCCGGACCGGGTCCGAACTCTCTTCAGGCATGTTGCAGCCCACCCCCGACAGGGTCCGAGCCCGCGGCAAGGGGGTCGTGACCCTCTGCGGACAGGGATCATCGCCTCTGCGGGGAGGGTCGTGACTCTATGCGGACAGGGGTCCGAGCCTCTGCGAGGGTGTTGCAGCCCACGCCCCACAGGGTCCGAGGTCTCTCCAGGCGTGTCGCGACCCTCCCCCGGCAGGGTCCGAACCCTCGGCAAGGGGGTCGTGACCCCCTGCGGACAGGGGTCGTAGCCTCCATCATCGCCGTAGCGCGCCCGAAGCTACTGGCTCGTCATGAACTCCGTTCGGCGATCAGCGCCCACGCGGCGTCGGTGAGAGACGACCATTGCATGAGGGCTTGCCAGGAGCTCCAGGGGCAGAGCTGCTGGACTTCTTCAAGAACGAAGACGACTTCGTGCAAGGTCTCCGCTTCGGCTGGGACAGGGCTGCCCTCCTTTCGCTCAACCATCAGGAGCGATGCTTCCGCTTCGACGGCGAAACCGATTTGCGCGCAAAGACTTCGACGACGACATTGGACGCGATGCGGTGCAGTTCCTCGGCCGCACGGGTTTCCTCCTCGGGAGTCGCGGCAAAGCCGCGGAAGACGTCGCGCCTCGCGCGTGGGGACCGCGCCGGGCTCTTGTCGTCCGCGCTGGTTTCTGCTCTCCTCGTCACATGCGTAAATTCTTGTTTGTCCTGGGTATCCTCGCACCGCTCGCGCTCTCCCTGCCCGCCCGCGCGGACATCCCCCCCGCGACCTCGTCCGGAAGCGGCACCGGCGGCGCTGGCGGCACCGGGGGTAACGGTGGCAACGGCGGCAACGGTGGCAACGGCGGCAACGGCGGCAACGGCGGCGCCACGAGCTCGACGGGCGGCTCCACGGAGCAACCGAAAGAGGACGAGGGGAGCTGCTCGGTCGTGGCCCCCGGCGCCATGACCTACGGCGCCACGGGCGCTTGGATCCTCGGCCTCGGCGCGCTTCTCTACAGCCGCAAGGCCCGCCGCGCCGCGACTCGACGCCGCGCGTGAGGGTCCTTTTTTATCTCGCTTTTCGCACCCTCGTCCGCAGCCGGATCTCGTTCGTCCTCCTGCTCGCTGCGGTGACGGCGGGGCTCGGCTTTCAGATCCCGAACACCGCCAACATCGAAGGCTACACCCAAGAGCTCCGCGAAAAGGGCCTCTCGCGCGACACGGGCCACGTCGTCATCACGGCGCGGTCCGGCGGCACGTTCGAAGGCGCGGAGGCCCTCGCCGCGCGGATCGACCAGGAGCCTTTCGTCCGCGCCACGACGGTCCGGCTCGTCCACGTGGGCTCCTTGTTCCTCGGCGAACGCACGGACTCCGCGAGCGTCGTCGGCATCGATCCGGCCGCGGAAGACCGCGCCGCCGCGTTTTGCCAGGAGCTCGCGGAGGGCCGCTGCATGGCCGCGGGCGACGAACGACCCGCGGTCGTCGGGTTCCATCTCGCCGAGCAGCTCGGCGCGCGCGTGGGCTCCTCGATCAAGGTCGCCTTGCCTTTTTCGGTCGGCGACGACGTGCGTTTGGTCTCCGCCGTCTTCCGCGTCGTCGGCATCCTCCGCGGCTCGGGCGGCTTCCGCGCCGATTACGAGTTTTTCGTCCCCGTCGGCGCCCTGCGCGACCTCTTCGGCAAGGCCGGCGTTTCCAGCGAGATCCGCGTCTTTTCGACGGACGACGCCCGCGCCGGTGAATGGGCGAAGCGGATCGCCGAGCTCGCGCCCGCGCAGAAGGTCGAGCCCTGGTGGGAGGCCAAGGCGTTCGTCAAGAACGCCATCGACGGCAACCGCGCCCTCTCCGCCATTTCGACCACGATGGTCGTCGTCGCGGTCATGATCCCCGTCCTCGCGCTCCTCTACATCCACGTCCTCCACGAGCGCCGCCGCATCGCCACGATCGCCGCGCTCGGCTTCAGCCGCCGCGAAATCTTCCTCATTCACCTCTTCGAGGCCCTGCTCGTCGGCGGGATCGGCACCGTCCTCGGCAGCGGTCTCGGGTATGCCCTCTGCCGGTATTTTCAGGACAACCCCATTTTCTCCCATGAGGGGTTCGTCGTCCTCCCCAGCATCACGCTCCGCTCGTTTTCCATCCCGGCCCTCGTCCTTTTTGGCACCACGCTCCTCGCGGGCATCGTCCCGGCCATTCTCGCCTCGCGCGCCGAGCCGGCCGTCGAGCTCCGGAGGGAATGACCGTGGCCGCGACGCCCTTGCTTTACGAACTCGCCTCGGTCACGCGGACCTTCCGCACGCCGGGGCTCGAGGTCCGCGCCCTCGAAGACGTCTCGTTCACGCTCGCCGAGGGCGAACTCGTGGCCATCGCCGGCCCGAGCGGCTCCGGCAAGAGCACGCTGCTCGCCGTCCTCGGCCTGCTCGACGCGGACGTTTCGGGCGAGGTCACGATGCGCGGCCAGAGCGTCCGGCGCATGACGAGCCGCGAGCGGGCCCGCGCGCGCCTCGAAGGCATTGGCCTCGTCTTCCAGACCTTTCACCTGCTGCCGGCGCTCGACGTGCGCCACAACGTCGCGCTCCCTCACTGGAAGCTCCACGGCCATCACGGCCGCGCCCTCGCGCGGGCCGAGGCGCTGCTCGCCGAGCTCGGCCTCGAAGCGCGCATTCGGCACGACGTCACGCGCCTCTCCGGCGGCGAAATGCAGCGCGTCGCCATCGCCCGCGCGCTCGTCAACGACCCGGCCGTCGTGCTCGCCGACGAGCCCACGGCGAACCTCGACGAGGCCAGCGCCGGGGCCGTCGTCTCGCTCCTTCGCCGCGCGAACGCCCGCGGCGCGGCCGTCGTCGTCTGCACGCACGACACGGAGCTGCTCGCCTCGTTCCCGCGCGTCCTTCGCATGCGGCATGGTAGAATGGCCCCGTGAAGGCCGGATGGATCGGGGGGCGCCGCTTCGACCTCGCGTTTTTCTTCGGCAGCGCGCTTCTCGCCGCGCTCGTCGGGGCCTTCGCGCTCGTCGTCCCGCGGGCGGTCGTGCCGCTCTTCGTGGCCTTCCTCGTCCTCGTCGACGGCCCGCACCTCGCGGCGACCTGGGCCCGCACCTACCTCGACCCAGGCTTTCGCGCGCGCCGCGGCCGCTTGCTCGTCGCGAGCCTCGCGTGGCTCCTGCCCGGCCTCGCCGCGTGGTCGATCTCCCGCGCCACGGGCCTGCGCGCCCCGATGGATCTCTTCCTCCTCGCCGCGGCGCTCTGGAGTTTTCACCATGCCGTCCGGCAATCGTATGGCGTCCTCGCCATCTACCAGCACCACGCGCGCACCGCGCTGCCTGCGCGCAAGACCGATCGCCTCTTCTTGCACGGCGCCCTCTGGCTCGCCTTTGGCCTTTTTTCGTTTGGCCATCCGCAAAGTCGTGTCTTCCTCGGTTTGCCCGCGGAGCCGCCGCGCCTCCTCGCCACGCTTGGCCTCGCCCTCCTCGGCCTGCTCCTCGTCGCGACGGTCGTTTATGGGATCTACCGTCGAACCCGCTTCCGCGGCGAGGATGAACGTCCGCTCCTGTATCTCCTCGGCCCCACGCTCGGCCTCCAGCTCTTCGCGCTTTTCGTCGTCGGCTCGTTCGAGCCGCTCGTCCCGCGCCCCGCGGATCCGGAGCAGGCGTTCATGGCGTCCACGGTCGTCGGGGGAATCGTGCACGGCGTGAATTACCTCGGCATCGCCTTTGCCGTCTCCCGGCGCCGTTTCGAGGGCAGCGACGCGCGCACGCTCGTGGCGTTTTTCGGCCGTCGCCCGCTCGGGGCGTATGCCGCGTTCGTCCTCGTCTCGCTCGGCTACCTCGCGCTGAATGCGGCGCGTGGTGTCCTTCCGAGCCTCGCGCCCGTCCCGCGCGGCGCCGCGCTCCCCGAGCTTTTCCTCGTGCTTTACTGGGGCATCTTCTTCCACCATTACTACATCGATCAAAAGATCTGGCACGTGCGCGAGGATCAAACGCTGCGGTTCGAGCTGGGGCTTGGGGGCGCAGCTCCGCTCGCCGGAGCGGAGCCCCCAAACGTTGACCGACCTCTGGAGGGAGCTTCGTGACCGACGCCCGTCGCGCGCTCGTGCTCGGCGGCAGCGGCTACGTGGGCCGCGAGGTCGTGCGCGCACTCGCGTCCACAGGCGCCCGGGTCGCATTCACGTACCTGCGCGGCGCCGCCCTCTCGGAATCCCTCGCCGCCGAGACGGGCGCGCGCGCTTTCCAGACGAACCTCGCCGAGCCCGCCGCGATCCGCGCGCTTTTCGACACGCTCCATGCGGAGGACACCGCGCCTGATCTGCTCGTGCATGCCGCTGTCGTCTCCGGCACGGGCGCGCTCGCGGACGTCACGGACGCGCTTTGGGACGAGATGCACGCGGTCAACGTCCGCTCCGTGTACGTCGCGATGCAATCGTTCGCCGCGCGGCTTGGGGGTCGTCCGGGGGACGTGGTCCTCACGGCGGCGCTCGACGGAATCGCAAAAATCCCGACCGCGGTGCATTTCGCCGCGACCCAGTCCGCGCGGCTCGGCATGACGCAGGCCCTCGCCAAGGAGCTTGGTCCGAAGGACGTCCGGGTGAACCTGGTCCTTCTCGGCGCGCTCGGCGGCGGCATCTCCGAGGGCCTCGATCCGGCGCGGCTCGCCGATTACAAGCGGTACAGCGCGCTCCAGCGCGTCGGCACGCCCGTGGAGGCCGCGCGCGCCATCACGCGCCTCGCGCTCCACAATCGATGGATGACGGGCTCCGTCCTGCCCATCACGGGGGGCCTGTGACGCCGCGCTGGGTCGGGCTCCTGCTCCTCGTCGTCCTCGTCCTGCACGCGGTCATCGCGAAAATGCCGTACGGGCTCCTGCCCGAAATGCTCTATGCCTGCCACGTGGCGACCGCCGTCCTCGTTGTCGGCGTGCTCCTCCGCAAGCCCGCGCTCGTCCTCTTTGGTTTTTCTTTCCATCTCGGCGCCGGCCTCTGGGGATACCTCTTCGACCTCTGCGAGACCCGCACGACGTCGTGGACCTCGGTCCTCGTGCACGTCGCGCCGCTCGTCGTCGGCGCGCTCGAGGTCCGCCGCTCGGGCCTGCCGCGCTGGGCTCCGTGGGCCTCGTTCGCCTTCCTCGCGTCGATGGTCGTGCTCGCGTATTACGCGACGCCGCCGACGCTCAACGTGAACCTCGCGCACCGGCCCTTTCCGCCCGTCGCGCGGATCACCCCGGCCCTGTGGGCCACCTGGGTGACGAACCTCATCTTCGGATTTTTTCTCATCCACACGACGGATTTCGTGGTCCGGAAATGGCTGAAGCGGCAATGGCAGACCGAACAGGCGAAGGCGTGATCCTCGGCGCCACGACGGGCCTCTGCGGGACGTGCAAGCGCACCGTTCCGGCCGAGACCGTGCGCGCCTCCGGCAAGATCGTCCTGCGCAAGCGCTGCGAGCTGCACGGGCCGGAAGAGGTGCTCGTATCGAGCTCCGCGGACTGGTACGAGGACACCGTCCGCCACGCCTCCGTCCTCGATCGCCCCGCCGCGCCGCGCCCCGTCTCCGCCGGCTGCCCCTACGATTGCGGCCCCTGCGAGCAGCACGAGCAACGCAATCACCTCCCGGTCGTCCCGATCACCTCGAAATGCGACCTCGATTGCCCGATCTGCTACACGCACAACAAAAACGAGGGCGCCTACCACATGTCCGAGGGCGAGCTCGCGGCCATTCTGCGCCACCTCGACCACGTCGCCCCGGATCGGCGCATCATCAACCTCACGGGCGGCGAACCCACGCAGCACCCCGATTTCGAGCGCCTCGTCGAGATGTGCGTCTCGGCCGGCGTCCGGCGCGTCACCGTCTCCACGCACGGCCTGCGTTTCCTCCGCGACGAGGCGCTGCTCGAACGCCTCGCCCGTATCGACGCCCGTGTCATTCTCTCGTTCGACTCCTTCGAGGCCGAGGCCAACAAGAAGATGCTCGGCGGCCATCACCTGAACGCCAAGCTCAGGATCCTCGAACTGCTGGAGAAACACGGCGTGGCCACGACGCTCCTGCCCGTGCTCGCGCGCGGCGTGAACGATCACGAGGTCTCGGCGTTCATCGACCTCGCGCTCGCGAAGGATTTCATCCGCTCCGTCGAGTTCCACCCCATGACGTTCACGGGCCAGAGCGGCGTGAGCTTCGAGCGCAGCGCGCGCTACACCGCGTTCGACGCGCTCTCCGACATCGAGCGCCAATCGGGCGGGCGGCTTGCGGTCCGCGATTTCGTCCCTTCGCCGCTCGCGCACCCGCTCTGTTACCAGATCGCTTATCTGCTCCGCCTGAAGGACGGCCGCTGGCTGCCGTTCACCCGCTTCATGGGCCGCGACGATCTCCGGAGCCTCCTCTCGCAGGAGCTTTACATCGTGCCGGGCCCCGAGATGGAGCAGATTCTCGCGGACGTGCTCAATCGCCTGTGGGCGGGCGACATCGAATGCGAGGAGACCGACGCGGTCCTCTCCGCCTTGAAGGACCTCGTCGAGCGCATGTTCGCGCCCGGCACCGACGAGGCCATCCGCATGCGGATCGCCGAGATGCACACGAAGGCCATTTACGTGCACACCCACATGGACGAGGAGACGTGAAGCCGCGGGCGCCTCGCCGCTCGTGCTCAAGGGCTCGGTCTCGGACGCGGCGCATGTGGCGGCGGCCGTGAAGGCGGTGGAGGCCGCGTACGGCGGCATCGACGTGCTCGTGAACAATGCGGCGCTGACGCAGGTCCTCCCGATCGCGCTCCTGGAAGAGGCGGAGTGGGACGCGGCGATGGACACGAACGTGAAGGGGCCGTATCTGTTCTCGCGCGCGGCGCTGAAATCGATGATCCGCGCGAAGAAGGGCCACATCCTGAACGTGGGCTCGTTCGGCGCGGACCGCGTCCTCGACGCGCCGGTGCATTACGCGGCCTCGAAGGCGGCGCTCGTCGGGTTTTCCCTCGCGCTCGCGAAGGAGATCGGCCGGTACGGAATCGCGGTGAATTGCCTGGTCCCGGGCCTGCTCGAAACGGGATTGTCCGCGCGGCTGCCGAAGCACCGCGTCGAGAGTTACGTGGCGCAGTCGGCGCTGGGGAGGCTCGGCACGGTGGAGGAGGTCGCGGATCTCGCGGCGTGGCTCGTCTCGGACGAGAACTCGTTCATGACGGGCGGACAAGTCGTCATCGACGGCGGACTTTGAACCGCCGCGTTCCTCAAACCACCACGCCCCGCTTCTTCGCTTCCACCATGTTCACGAACGTCTGCACCGAGAAGAGCCCCAGGATCTGCACGGCCCGAAGCCCCGGCGCGATGCGGTCTTTCGCTTCCGGCATCAGCTCGCGCAGCCGTTCGAGGCCCTTGTCGCTGACGACGCCGCCCGGCGCGAACTCCTCGTCGCTCATGTCTCCGCGCGCGGCCTTTTGCATCTCGCCCCGCGTGATCTGGATGCCGAACGTCCGCTCGATCTTGAACACGATATCAAGGTAATCGAGCGACTCGGCGCCGAGGTCGGCCATGAGGAGCGACTCGTTCTTCACCGCGGCCGGATCGAGGGCGAGCGCCTCGGCGACGATGAGGCGGACCTTCTCGGCGATCTCGGGATCGGAGGCGGGGATCGGGGCGGCTTCGGACATCGAGCGCGAGCCTACGCGATCACCAGTCCCACATCAATCCGGGCGGCAGGGAATCCGAGACGACCCGCCCGATCCGGTCGATCTCCGCGAGGTCCGCCGCGACGAGCGAGACGTCTCCGGCGAGCGCATTCGCCTTCGCCTGCGCCTCGTTCCTCGCGCCCACGATCGCGCCCACGCCCGTCTGCGCGACGAGCCAACCAAGCGCGAGGTTGGCCAGCGTGACGCCGTTCCTCGCGGCGATCGGCCGGAGCGCATCGAGCGCCGCGAGCGCGTTCGCGAACGTCTCGCCCTTGAAGAGCCGGTTGTCCGCGCGGTTGTCGCCCTCGGCGAACACGTGCCCGCGCCCGAATTTGCCCGTGAGCAGCCCCTGGGCGAGCGGCGAATACGCGAGCACCGTGATCCCGTTCTCCTCGCAATACAAGAGCGTGTCCTCCACCGCCTTGCGGAAGAACAGCGAATAACAGGGTTGCAGGCTGTCCACCGCGCCCACGCGGCGCGCGGCCTCGATCTGCGATCGATCGAAGTTGGATACGCCGATCGCCCGGATCTTCCCCTGCGCCTTCAGGTCCAGAAGCGCGCCCATCGTCTCCTCGATGGGCACCACGTCACTGCCGAAGCTCCCGGCCGGCCAGTGGATCTGGTAGAGGTCGATCCGGTCCGTCCCGAGGTTTCGGAGCGAGCGCTCGCACGCCTCGATCACCTTGGCGCGGCGCAGGTGGTTCCAGGACACCTTCGTCAAGATCACGATCCGCTCGCGCTCGCCCACGAGCGCCTTCGCGAGAATACGCTCGCTGTGCCCGGCCCCGTATTCTTCGGCCGTGTCGAACGTCGTCACGCCCGCGTCGAAGGCCGCCCGGTGCGCGGCGATCTGCGCCTGGTCGTCGATGCCGACCCACGACTCCTTGCCCGCCTGCCAGCCGCCGAACACGACGGCGCTCACCTCAATCGATGTCGTCCCGAGCTTTTTGTGCTTCATCGCCTTCGTGCTCCCGCGTGCTCGTGTTCTCGTCGATCCAGGCGAGGAACTCCGGCAGGCCCAGGGCGATCGGCGTCGCCACGATCTGCGGGAGCTCGTAGGAATGGTTCGCCCGGACGAATGCGACGATCACGTCCCAGAGCGCCGCGCGCGTGAAGAGCGTCACGCGGTGCTCGGGGTGCGCGTGGATCGCGCCTCTCCAGCGGTAATGGCTGGTCGTGATCGGCTCGACCTGGGCCGAGGCGGCGAGCCTCCGCGCGACGGCGGCCGCGCCGAGCGCCTCGGCCTCTTCGGCCGAGCGTGTCGTGATGTGGACGAGGATGTGGCCGGAGGGCATGGCTCAGCCCCCGAAGCCTGGATCCCAGCAGATCCCTTCGATGCAGTCGTTCGTGGCGCAGTCGGTCGGGACCACGCACGGCGAGCCGACCCCGCAGCCGGCGCAGCCGCCGCCGCAATCCAGGTTCGTCTCGCCGTGATTCTGCTGCCCGTCCGTGCAATAGTTCACGCAGGTCGTGCCCACGCAGACCATCGTCCCGCCGCCGCAATGCGCGGTCTCCAGGCAACCCACGCAAGTGCCATTGCCGTCGCAGACGCCGCCAGGACAGCCAGCCCCGGCGTCCCGAGGCGCGCTCTGCGGCACGCCCTCCATGCACGCCGTCGCGATGCACGGGGACGGGGGCTCGGGGGGATCGGCCGCGAACACCGTCACGGCCACGCCATTCGTGCCGCAAGCAGGCGCCATGCAATCGCCCGGGGTCGGATCGGGCAAGGGGGTCCCGGGGGGCGAGGCGTTCGTCACGCAGATCCCCTGCTGGCACGTGATCGGCGCACACGGGTGGGCGGGGCCGCCCTGGCATGCCATGTCGTCCATGCAGCCCTGGCATTTGCCCGCGCCGTCGCACCGGAGGAGCCCATCGAGCCCACACGGCGAATCCACGGGGCGCGGCGTGTTCCTGGGCGTCGTGCCCTCGCAGACGTCCTCCGTGCATTCGTTCACGTCGGCAAGGATGTCGTCCGGATCCGGCTCGGTCACGAGCTCGCCGTCCTTGCAGACCTCACGCTGGCAATCGGCGGGCGTCGTATTGGAGACCTCGCCCTCCTCGCAGGCCGCGAGGCGCAACTCCGACTCGATGCCGAGCACGACCTGGCAACCCCCGAGCACGCCGAGGGCGACGAGGGGCGCGAGGCGGGAGAAGCGGGGCTTCATGGTCATGCCTTGAAATAAGAATATTCGTCGGCCCGCGGCGCGAGCCTCCGCTCGAGCGATGCGAGCGCCTCTTGCGTCTGCGGCGTGAGCGCCCGGCCAATGCCGAGGTTCTGCCGCACCTCGGCCGGGCTCCGCATGCCCACGATGACCGTGTCCGCGTAATGGGCGCCATACCCGATGAGCTCCTCGGGCGTCGCCGCGCCGTCCGCGAGGATCTTCCCCGCGGCCATCACCTTCATGCCGATCACGCCCATGCCGCGCCGCCGCGCCTCGGGCACCACCGTGGTCAGGAACGGGAGCCGCGCCGGATCGGAGGGATTGATGGCGCAAAGCACCGTATCGAAATCGTACCGCTGCATCGCCTCGACCAGGATGGCCGGATCGTGATGCCCGGTGATCCCGACGAACCGGATCCGGCCGTCCTTCCGGGCCGCCTCGACGGCCTGGATCGCGCCGCCCTTGCTGAAGATATCGTCGAGATCCTCCCGGGTGCGCAGGTCGTGGAGCTGCCAGAGGTCGAGGCGGCTGGTCCCGAGCCGCTTGAGGCTTTCGTCGAGCAGGCGCAAGCTCGCGTCGCGGCCCCGCTCGTGGGTCTTCGAGGCGAGAAAGACCTGATCCCGCGCGCCGGGCGGCGCCTGCCGGAACGCCTCGCCGTAATAATCCAGCGAGCCCGCGTAGGCCGGCGCGGTATCGCAATAACGTACCCCGAGCCGCAAAGCTTCGAGGATCATCGGCACGGCCTCGCGCTCGCGGTTCCACGTCCGCAAGATCCCCTCGCCGCCGAGCGACACCGACTCGACGAGCGCGCCCGTGCGTCCGAGCGTCCGCGTGGCCGATGGCGCCGATGCCCCGGGGGCCGGCAGCGCCGCGGAGGCCGGCGGCGCCGTGCTTGTCTCGCCCGTACCTGCCGTGGTCCCGCTGCTCGTGGTTTTGCAGCCCGCGACTGCCGCCGCCGCTGCCACGAACTTGAGCACGCCCCGCCTCGAAAGCTCGTCCGCCATCGTTCCCTCGCTTCACGAAAAGGATGGACCGGAACGACCGCCGCGGGAAGACCTTCTCGACGATCGAGCACGCGCGAGGCAGCCCGCCATGACGTTCGAGACGTCGAGGCTCCTCGCGCGGCCGTTCGAGGGGAGCCGGACGCGCTCGTCCCGCCTCCCGTTTTACAGGCAAAACCTGCGCACGACGTCGAAGAGGAGCTCGGTCCCCCATTTCAACCCGTCGACCGGGATGCGCTCGTCGTGGCCGTGGAAGAGGTCGGCGAAGCGCAGGCCCTTCGGCATCTTCACGGGGGAAAACCCGTACCATTTCGCGCCGAGCTGCGTGAAATACTTCGCGTCCGTGAAGCCCGGGATCATGTAGGGCACGACGGTGGCCCCGGGCTCGCGGTCGAGGATCGCCGCGCGCATCGTGCTGAAGAGCGGGGAATCGACGGGGTCGGTCGTCGTGGGCGGCGCGCTCTTCACGATCTCCAGCGAGACCTCGGGGCCGAGGACCGCGCCGAGCTCGCGCAGGAAATCGGCCTCGGTTTGGCCGGGCAGCGTGCGCCCGTCGATCTCGGCCTCGGCGAAGCCGGGGATGACGTTCACCTTCGTGCCCGCGCGCAGGATCGTCGGCGACGCCGTGTTCGAGAGCATCGCGCCGAAGCTCCGCGCCATCGAGCGATCGGGCAGGGCGCGCAGGACGTGCGGCGCGATCGCGGGGTGGAGGAGCCGGCGCAGGAGGGCGCGCAGCGGCGCGGGTTGCTTCGCCGCGAGGCCGTCCACGAAATCGCGGACGTAGGGCGTGACGTGCACGGGCAGCGGCTTCTCGCCGAGCCGCGCGATGGCGTCCGCGAGCTTGATGACGGCCGAGTCCTCGCGCGGCATCGAGCCGTGTCCGGGCTCGCCGCGGACGCGCGCGCGTACCCAGCAGAGGCCCTTCTCCGCGACCTGGATCGGGTAAAACGTGGCCTTGCCGAGGTGCAGCGTGTAGCCGCCGCTCTCGCCGATCGCGTACTCGGCGCGCACGAGATCCGGATGGTTCTCCACGAGGAACCGCGAGCCGTAGTCGCACCCCGCCTCCTCGTCCGCGACGGCCGCGAAGATGACGTCGCGGCGCAGGCGCGTCTTCTCGCGGGCGAGGCGCGTGAGGATCGCGACCGACATCGCGGCCATGTTCTTCATGTCGATCGCGCCGCGCCCCCAGAGGCAACCCTCCGCGACGGCGCCCGAGAAGGGCGGGTGTTTCCACGACGAGGCCTCGGCCTCGACGACGTCGAGGTGCGCCGTGAGCAGGATCGGAGGCAACTCGCCCGTGCCGCGCAGGCGCGCGACCACGTTCGTGCGCTCGGGCGCGCTCTCGAGGGTGATCGGCTCGAGCCCCGCGGCGGCGAGCTCGCCGGCCACGACCTCCGCTGCGGCGCGCTCGCGGCCCGGCGGGTTCGTGGTGTCGATGCGGAGGAGCGTCTGGCAGAGTCGGAAAGCGTGCTCGCCGAGCTCACGATCGGGCGTTTGAGGGGAGGGATCCTGCGCGGAAGCGGACGTCATGGCGGTGCGCATCCTATCAACCACGCGGCGCGAGGGTAGGCCTTTTCCGACGGCCGTCTTGCCGAGTGCCTGCGAGAGCGCGTATCCTCGAACGGTACGAGGCGCGAGATCATGCACGGCAAGAAATGGCGCATCAGCACGCTCTCGGACGTCGTATGGATCGTGCCGCGCCTCGGCGCCGGCGCCGTGCCCGAGGGCGCTTCGTCCGTCCCCCGCGGCCTCGCGGCCTGGCTCGTCGACGGCTGGTTCCCGGACGAGCCGCGCGCGCATGCCCTCGTCGCCGACATCACGGCCTTCCTCGCGGGGCCACTCGGCGCGCGGGAGGGCGCGTCGTTCGCCGCGCAGCGCACGCGCGTCCGGCGGGCGCTCGAGGCCGGCGAGCTGCGCGCGTTCAAGATGGAGATGCAGTTCGTCCTCGCGGCGGGTGGCCGCAAGGAGGAGCCGAAGGGCGAGAAGGTCGCAGGACGGGAGGAAAAAACCTGGTTCGGCATCGAGCTCGTCGACGACGACGATCCGCCGAAGCCCGTGCCGTTCAAGCGATACCGCGTCGAGCTGCCGGACGGCGCGACGAGCGAGGGCATGCTCGACGCGAAGGGCCGGGCGCGCATCACGGGGATCGACCCGGGCCAATGCACGGTCACGTTCCCCGATTTCCACGGCGAGGATTGGCGCCGGCTCTAGCCGGCAACGGAGACATGGGCGTGGGCAAGGAGCTCGTGCAGGTCGTGGAATTCGTTCGCGGGCGCGCCCGCGGGAGCGCCGTGGTGGAGCTGGCGCGGCTCAACTTGCTCGTCGGGCGCGCGTTGTCGCGCAACGCCGAGTCGATCCCGGACGACCCGGAGCTCGTCGCGCGCGCGTGGGTCTGCGCGCGCGAGATCCTGGAACACGAAAGGAAGGCAAAACGATGAGCTTTCACCTCGCTCCGCAGGCGGACCTCGAGCGCGGCATCACCACGCTCGGCGGACGCCGTCTTGTGTTCCATTGTCACCATTACAACGTCTTTCTCCAGCGCACGATCGAGGACGCCTTGCAGGAGCGGGCCCCGAGGCTGCTCGTGGCCGCGGGGATGGAGGCCTCGCGCTCGATGCTGCAAGGGCGCGAAGGGGAGGCGCAGAGCGGCTCGGCCGCGGACGCCTTGCGGCGCGCGGCGGACACGTTCGCGGCGCAAGGGTTTGGCCGGGTCGACGTCCGCCAGCTCGGCGAGGGCGGCGGGCGGGCGACGCTCGACCACTCGCATTATGCGGTCGGCTGGGTCTCGCGCTGGGGCAAGCGGGCGGCGCCGGGCTGCTTCTTCGCCGCGGGGTTCCTCGCCGGCGCGGTCGCGGTCGCCTACCGCCTCGCGCCCGAGCGCGTCACGAGCCGTGAGATCGAGTGCGTCGCCGCGGGGGACGAGCGGTGCTCCTTCCGCGTGGAGGTGTGGTGATGGCCATTGACGAGCGTGTGATCGTCGAGACCGTCACCGGAATGGGCCTCGCCGGCAACGAGGAGGGCCTCATCCCGGCCTTTGGTCTGTACCTGACGAACCATTACGCGGATTTCTACAACCGGATCTCGTTTGGTGTTCTCGGCGCGCTCGTGCGGGAAAACCCCGAGCTCACGGAGGACGCGGTCGCGCTCCTCACGGAAGCCGCGCACGTCTGCGCGTTCCATACGTTCGGCGGGATCATGTCGTCGGTCGAGTGGGACGCGCTCGTCCAGCCCATGATCGAGAGCCGCGAGGATTGGGTCCTCGGCATGATGGCGGTGGTGAACGCCTTCGGCTGGGGCCGTTTTCGAGTCGCCGAGCTCCTGCCGGGCGAGCGGCTCGTCGTCGAGCTGCGCGATAGCTACGAGTCGTCCGGGTACCTCGAATCGTATCCGCAGGCCGACGGGCCTCGTTGCTTTTTGGCGAACGGCGGGATGGCGGGGCTCATGAACCTCGTCTACCAGGGCGACATCACGCGCAGGCCCACGCTCACCGAGGAGCTTTATCGCGAGGTGTTCAGCGACCCGCGATCCTTCCGCTCCCACGAGCGTCTTTGCGCCGCGAAGGGTGATTCGCACTGCGAGTTCGTCGTGGAGCGAATGCAGGGATGACCGTGGACGCCGGGCAGGACCGGCGGAGCTTCGCTTCGTACGGAGAGGTCCTCGACGTGGTCGACGTCGGCCGCGTGCGGATCACGCGGCGTTACGGCTGCATCCGGCGTGATCAGTTCGAGATCGTGACAAAGGAGCCATTTCCTCCGGCGTTTCGCGATTGGATCGCGTCACGCGGGGAGCTCCGCGAGCGGCCCGCGTTCTACGTGATCGAGGCGCCGGGCGCATTTCAGCTCACGGTCGCGCCGCGCGCGGGCCGCGCGATTTTGATCCCTCGCCTTGCAACGGACCTCACGTGGCAAGCGCAGGCCGCGCGCGAGATCGCCGAGGCCCTCGACGGCATGCTGAATCACGGCTCCTGCCTGGCGAACGCGCCACAAGCGGGGTAGAAGGGCCAACGTGGACGTCGTGGACATGCAGTCGCGAATCGCGGCGCTCGAGGCGCGGCTCGCCGAGGAGATGCAGGCCCGGCAGCTCCTCACCGAGGAGCTCGACCTGCTCCGGGCTGTGATCGACGAGATGCCCGTGGGCGTGATCGTCGAGGATACGTCGGGCCGGCGCCGCATGTACAACGCGCATATGCGGGCCATCGCGGGCGAGCCCGGGGCGCGGCGTGTATTCGTCTCGGATGGCGTCTCGCCGGCGCCCCCGGAGCGCGATCCGACGCGGCGCGCGCTCGGCGGCGAGGTGGTCGAGAACCTGGAGAGTTTGCTCGGCGCGACCGACGAAGAGGGCCCCGGCACGTGGATCTCGCAGTCGTCGCGGCCGCTCTTCGGCGCGGACGGCGTGGTGCGCGCGGCGGTGACGGTGACCCGCGACGTGACCGAGCACAAGGACATCCTGCGCGAGCTCGACGAGGCGATCGTGGCGAGCGATGACGAGAAGCGCGCGCTCATCGATCGGCTGGAGGCCGGGATCGACGCGCTCTCGACGCCCATCATCGAGGTATGGGAGGACGTGCTCGCGCTCCCTGTGATCGGCGCAGTGGACGAGCGGCGCGGCGCGGAGATCACGTCGCGGCTGCTCGACGCGGTCGTCGCGCGGGGCTCGCGTTTCGTGATCATCGACTGGACCGGCGTCGATACGATGGACACGAACAGCGCGCGTCATTTGATGGATCTCGTGCGCGCCGTGGAACTCGTGGGCGCCGAGTGCATCCTGACCGGCATTCGCCCGGCCGTCGCCGTTTCTTTGCTCCACCTCGACGTGCGGTTCGAGCACCTCCGCCTCCTGCGGAGCGTGAAATACGGCTTGCGGCATTGCTTCGCGCGGCTCGGCCGGGGCGTCGGAATGCGCCGGCGCAGCGCGGGGTAAACCCCGGCAGGGCTCAGCGCGGCCGCGACGACGTCATCGACGGCAGGAGGGGCACACGCATGACGAAGACGGCGCCCTTGCCGGTCCCATCGCTGTGCGCGGTGATGGTCCCGTGGTGCAGCTCGACCAGGTGCTTGACGATCGCGAGGCCGAGGCCGAGGCCGCCGTGCGAACGGGTCATTCCACTGTCGGCCTGCTTGAACTTGTCGAACACGTGCGGCAGGAATGCCGGCGTGATGCCTTGACCGTTATCCGCGACGGAGAGCTCGATCGACCCGTCCACGCGGCGCAGATGCGCGCGCACCCAGCCGCCCTTCGGCGTGAACTTGATCGCGTTGCCGAGCAGGTTCGTCACGATCTGGAGCAGCCGGCCCGGGTCCCCCTGGACGCGCTCCTGGGTTTCGATCAGGCCCTCGAGGCTGATGGTTTTGGCCTCCGCCGCGGGGCGGACGGCCTCGATCGCCGATTCGACGATGCCCGAAAGCTCGAGCGGCTGGATGCTGTTCAGTTGCAGTTTGCCCGCGACGATACGCGAGACGTCGAGCAAGTCCTCGATGAGCGCGACCTGCGCGCGGATGTTCCGCTCGACCGTGGCGAGCGCGCGCTCCCGCTTCTCGGCGGGGAGGATGTTGTCGCGGAGCATCGTGGTCCAGCCGAGCGAGGCATTGAGGGGGCTGCGCAGTTCGTGGCTCAGCAGGGCGAGAAACTCGTCTTTCGCGCGATTCGCGGTCTCCGCCTCGGCGCGCGCCCTGGCCTCGGCGTCGTAGAGGCGCGCGCGCTCCATGGCCTGCGCGCACAGGCGCGCGAGCGTCGTGAGCAACGCCCGGTCCGCCTCGCTGAACCCGCGGCGTTCGTCGAAGGAGAGGACCAGGGATCCGAGCCTGCGCTCCTCGAACAGCAGGGGGACGGCCGCGAGGGCCTCGTCGCCGGGGGTACGCAAGGGCGCGATCTCGGGATATCGCTCGGCCACCGCGGCGCCTGACTCGAAGTAGAGCGGGCGCCGCTCCCGGATCGCGTCCGTCATCGGGATCGGGTGAGAAAGAGGCACGCTTACCCAGCGCGCGATCTGCGCTTCGTCGTACCCGACCGATTGCAAGATCGTGGTCGTCGTCTCCCCCTCCGAGAGCACGCCCAGGGCGGCTCGCTCGGCGCCGAGGATCGCGCGACCCTGGCTCACCGCCACCTCGGCCACCTGCAAGCTCGTGTGCGCCTCGGACAGGGACGCGGCCACGCTCATCAACCGGTGCAGGTTCTGGCGTTTGGTGGCGGCGCGCGCCTCGGCTGCGCGGAGGGCCGTCACGTCGACGACCGTCATGGCCACGCGCGCGACGCGTCCCTCCACGCGCACGGGAAAGTAACTCGTGAGCGAGTATTGATGGCCCGACTGCCCGGGGACGCGCCGGGCGACCTCGAGGTTGAGCAGCGGCTCGCCCGTGTCGAAGACCCGCTCCAGGCGCTCGATCGTGACGGACGTCTCGGGGCCTTCGGGGAGCGTCTCGCCGAGCGTGCGTCCGACGTGCGCGTCGGCGGGCGCGCCGTGCATCGCCGCGAGCGCCGCGTTGATGCGCTCGCAGCGCAGGTGCGCGTCGAAGATGGCGATGCCGATGGGCGCGCCCGCGACGACGGCGTCGAGCACGGCGGCGCTGCTCGCGGCCTCGGCCTGGGCGCGCTTTTCGCGGGCGAGCAGCTCCGCCCGCTCCCGTTCGAAGAGCTCGGCCTCGCGGACGCGGAGGTTCTCGGCGCGGCGCCAGAGCTCGGCGAACGCGGCGACCTTCGCCCGCAGCACGTCGGGGTTGAAGGGTTTGGGCAGGTAGTCGACCGCGCCGTGCGCATACCCCTTGGCTTGGTAGGCGTCGTCGCGGTGAAACGCGGAGACGAAGATGATCGGGATGTCCCGCGTGCGTTCGAGCCTGCGCACCAGGTCTGCGGTCTCGAACCCGTCCATGTCGGGCATGTGGACGTCGAGCACGATGACCGCGAACTCGTTGCTCAAGAGCTGCCGGAGCGCGTCTCGGCCCGAGCTCGCGCGCATCAAATGCAGCCCGAGGGGTTCCAGCACCACCTCCAGGGCGAGCAGGTTCGCCGGGTGGTCGTCGACCAGAAGCACGCAGGGGACAGGGGACGGTGTGGACGGCGGGCAGGTGTCCTGGCTCATGAGGTCAGGGTCGGCACACAGGGTGGGACGTCGTCGCAGCCCGAGTGTAAAACATTTGTGAATTGGAACCGTTACGGATTCGAAAGAATCTTCGAACCACCTCGGCTGTTGTGAGGGATACTATGCCAATACGATGTTCCGGAGGTTTCGTCCGAGACGAAGCAACGGCGATGAGGGTGGGCCTCCACAATTCGAGGTGCCGCGGGAGAATCCCGACGCGTGACTGGGGCAGGGTCCGCATGGATCGGCTGTGTGTCCGTGGCTTATCGTCACTCCTGGAATGAAGGTGCTTCCCGTAGGCGACGGGTCTCTCACGAGCTTCCTCATGCGCGCCATCGAGGCGTCGCTCAAGGGGCCCCTCGCGCACGCATTTCGCAACACACGTGTGCCTGATCCCGTGGTGCTGGTGTTGTGCAAAGAGGAGGGACCGGACGCCGGAACCATCGAATGCGCCGTCGAGTCGACGGAACGCGCCGCCAAGGTGCTCGTCGATATGGCCGCCGCGCGCGGGGACGACCGGCCCGCCCGGGTCGCTCGGGTGCTCCGCACCCTGGAAAGGCCCATCGGTTTTGTCCCCTGCGTCGCGGGGGCCGACGACAAGATCGTGCTCGTGCTCCTCGAGCAAGCCGCCCTCGAAAGCATCCGTGGCAACAATGCTCCTTGACGAGCCTGCTCGAACGCATGCGCCGAAAGGTCGTTCATGAGCAAGGAACCGAGACCCCATGACACCGCGCACCCTCGTCCCCAGCATCCTGCTCGTCGATGACCATCCCTCGAACCTGCTCGCGCTGGGGGCCGTGCTCGAACCGCTCGGGATGCACCTCGTGCGGGCGAGCTCGGGGAAGGAGGCGCTGACGCACCTGCTCCGCGAGGAGTTCGCGGCCATCGTGCTCGACGTGCAGATGCCGGACATGGACGGATTCGAGGTCGCCGCCCTGATCCGCAGGCGCGAGCGCACGAGGGAAGTGCCGATCATCTTCATCTCGGCGATTCACCGCGACGACAATCATCAAGCCAAAGGTTATGCGCACGGCGCGGTGGATTACCTGCCCAAGCCGTTCAGCCCCGACGTCCTCCGCGCGAAGGTCTCGGCGCTGGCCGACCTCTGGCGCCGCGGCGAGGTCAATCGGATGCGCGAGGCCATGCAATTCGAGCGGGAGCGGGCGGAGCTGCTCGCCCGCGAGAGGCGCGCCCATACCGAGGCCGCAAGGAGCGCCTCGGTGCTCGATGTGGTGGTCGGGCGAGCGCCGATCGGCATCGCCATCGTCGACGCGGACCTTCGCTGCGAGCGCATCAATGCCCCCCTCGCCGCGACGAGCAGCGGCGCGCACACCGAGCCCCACATCGGCCTGCCGCTTGCCGAGGTCCTCCCCGAGGGGTCGGACACGGTCCTGCTCGCCGAGCGCCTTCGGCAGGTCTTCGCCACAGGCGAGCCGCTCTTGAACGTGGAGGTCGGCTGGCAGGTGGACCGCCGCGCGCTCGCGAACTGCTATCCCGTGTACGTGGAGGGCCACGTCGAGCGGGTTGCGCTGATGGTGGTCGAGGCGACGCGCGGCCGCGCCGAGGATTGAAGCGCGTCAGTCCTCCACCCATTGCACGACGCGATCGATGGGCTTTCGCCCGGGCGGCGGCGCGTCGCCCAGGGGGTATCCGATCGCCACGGCGCCGACCATCCGGAACGGCTCCTTGATGCCGAGCAGCGCCTCGATTTCGGGCTTCGCGATCATCGGGCCCGCCATCCAGCAGGCGCCGAGGCCCTCGGCGTGCGCCTGGAGCAGCATCGCCATCACGGCCGCGCTCGTCGAGCAGAGCTCGGCCTGCATGCTGCGGGCCGTGTGGTACTGCGCCGGATCCCCGCCGCCCGAGGTGATGAGGTCGGCGATGAGATCGGGATAGTCGCGCCATTGCGGAACCGCGATCGCGGCGGCGCTCTCCAGCGGCTCGTGGAAAAAGTCGCCGTAATTGGCGAAATCCTCGGCGTGGTGCCCGCGGTGGATGATGGCCTTGATCTCCTCGGCCCGCGCCCGCACGGCCGCGGCGATTTGCTTGCGTATGTCCTCGGCCGTGACGACCGTGAAGCGCCAGGGCTGGCGGTTCGTGTTCGAGGGTGCAGTGATCGCGGCTTGCACGAGCCGGGCGAGCACCTCCTTCGGCACGGGTTCGTCCGCGAATTCGCGGCGCGACCGCCGCGTCTCCAGCCACGCCAGCATCCCCGGGCCCTGTACCCCGCCCGGGCCGCTCATTCCAGCTTGAATCCGCCGTCCACGTTCCATATCTGTCCCGTCACGTAGCTCGCCTCGTCCGAGACGAGGAAGGCGACCACCGCCGCGATTTCCTCGGGCCGGCCAACGCGCTTGAGCAGGATGCGTTTCGCGAGCTCGTCGGGCGCGAGGGCCCGGAGCTCGGCCGTCATGTCGGTCTCGACGAGGCCCGGCGCCACTGCATTCACGCGTACGCCGCGCGGCGCGAGCTCGACCGCGAGCGCGCGGGTGAACGATTCGACGGCGCCCTTCGACGCAGCATAAAGCGACTGCCCGCGGCCCGGGCGCTGCGCCGCCACGCTGGAGACGTTGACGATCACGCCGCGGCGCCGCGAGATGAAGCGTCGTGCGGCCTCGCGGCAGCAGGCGACGACGCCCGCGGCGTTCGTGTCGAAGACGTGATCGTAATCGTCGTCCGTGCTCGCGCCGAGGAGGCCGTCACGCGTGACGCCGGCATTGCAGACGAGCGCGTCGAGCGGTCCGAGCGTGGTTTCCGCTTGCTCGAAGAGCGACACGACCTCCGCGGGGCGCGAGACATCGGCGCGGAGAGCGACGGCCCGCGCCCCGAGCGCGTCCACGGCGGCCACGGTCTGCCGGGCCGCGTCCTCGTCGTGGCGATAATCGACGGCGACGGCATATCCGCGTCGCCCGAGCGCCTCCGCAATGGCGCGCCCGATTCCGCGCGAGGCGCCCGTGACGAGCGCGACGCGGGATCGCTCCTTGGTTTCGCTCATGGAACCTCCACGCGCAGGGCGCCGGCGAGCCCCGGCATGCCGGCCGAGAGGGCCAGGGCCGAGCGGGCGCGTGTCTCCTCGGCACGCACGAGCGGACGGAGCGGGCCCGCCGAAGGACGATCGAGGCCCGCAATGGGCGGCAGCGCTCCCGCGCGGAGCGCCTCGGCGAGAAGGATCGCCTGCACGACCGCCGTCGCGCCGCCGAGATGGCCCGTGGAAGCCGTCAAGGCGAGCAGCGCGGCCGATGGGCCGAGCACGTCGGCGAGCGCCGCGCGTTCGGCCGTATCACGCTCGGGCGAGGCGAGCGCGGCTCCATCGACGATCGTGTCGCCCGCGGCGAGATTGGCCGCGAGGGAGGCGAGCGCGCGGGGGCTGGGAAAGCCTTCGGCGCCGTCGGCCGTCGCTGCGGCCGAGATGAACGAGATCGCGCGATCGCCCGCGTCGTCGGGCCGCTCCAGCACGACGGCCGCGGCCGCCTCGCCGGGCACGATCCCCGCCGCGCCCTCGTCGTACGGGGCGATGACCGCCTCCGCGGTCGCGGCGCTCGTCGCGGCGCCGGACATGCCGAGCGAGAGGAGCGTCTCCGGCTCGACGAGCGAGTCGTACGCGAAGACGAGCGCCGCATCGACGCTGCCCACGGCGAGGGCGATGCTGGCCGCCCGGAGCGCCTGCGCCCCTGCATTCGAGCCCGCCGTGGTCGTGCCGTCGCCCTTGCCGCCGACGTCGATCGACAGGAGCGCGTGCGCGTTGTTCGACAGGTGAAAGAGCATCCAGAACGGGTGCAGCAAGGAAAACCCCTGCGCCCATGCGCCCGTCGCGCGCGCGTCGCCCGTTTGTCGTTCGAGCACGGGCATCAGATCGTCCCAGTGCGCGCGCAGGCCGCCATAGCCGCAAAAAAGCCCGAGCCGCGCGCCTTTCGCCGGGGCGCCCGCGCGGGTGAGGGCCTCGGCCCCGACCTCCATGCCGAAGAGCCCCATCCGTTTGACGAATTTGCGGTGTTTCGTCGGCCGGGGCGCGCCGGGGATCGTGGCGGCGAGGCGGCAGGTGTAGGTGCTCGCGTCGAAATGGGCGTTCGGGGCCGCCGCGCGCTCGCCTGCGAGGAGCCTTTGGAGCACGGCCGCGGCGTCGTCGCCGAGCGGGGTGCGCAGGGAACACCCCGTCACGGCCATCCGGCCCGCGTGGGTCATCGAGGTCTCCCGAGGACCACGCTCACGTTTTGCCCGCCAAACCCGAAGGAGTTCGAGAGCACGTACTCGACGCGTTGCTTGAGGGGCTGGGGGCCGATCACGTGGATCGGGCACTCCGGATCCGGCTCCTCGAAATGCGCCGTCCCGGGGAGCAGGTCGCGCGTGAAGGCGAGCAGGCACGCGGCGAGCTCGATCGCGCCGGCGGCGGCCATGAGGTGGCCGACGGCGCCCTTGATGCTCGACGTGGGCACGTCGCCGAAGAGCGCGTGGATCGCCTTCGCCTCGGCCATGTCGTTGAGCGGCGTCCCCGTACCGTGGGCATTGACGTACCCGATGTCCGAAGGCACGAGGTTGGCACGACGAACGGCTCGTTCCATGGCCGCGAGCGCGCGCGAGCCGTCGGGGCGGGGCGCCGTCGCGCGGTAGGCGTCTTGCGTGGTCGCGGCGCCGGCGATGACCGCGAGGAGATCCGCGCCGCGCGCCCGCGCCCGTGACTCCTCCTCGACCACGAACATCGCCGCGCCTTCGCCCACGACGAGCCCGTCGCGCCGACGATCGAAGGGCCTGCACGCCGAGGGCTCGGCGCGCGGCGAGGGAGCGCCGAGGCGCGACATGCCGCCGATGCCGAGCGGGTTGACCATCGAGTCGGACGCGCCGCAAAGCACAACGTCGGCCGCGCCCCGCTCGATCTGCGAGGCCGCGTGCGCGACGGCCGTGCCGCCCGCCGCACATGCCGACACGTGCACGGCGACGCGGCCCGACAGGCCGAGCACGCCGCGGATCTTCTCGGCCGTGAGGTCGACACGCGAGCGGAACCGAACGCCCTCCGGGCCCGCGAGATCCCCCGCGCCGACGCGGATCTCGTCGCCGTCGAGCGCCGTAGCGAGGTCCTCCAAAAACGCCTGTTCGAGCCCGAGCCCGATGGAGAGCGCGGCCTTGCGCTCGGCCGTCCCGCACCGCGCGTGGCGCCACGCCTCGGCCGCTGCGATGAGGCCAAAACACACCTTGCGATCACGCAGGAGGCCCGAGTGCTCCCACGCCGCGGCCTCGCCGACGTGAAGCAGGACGCCGCGGTGTTTTTCCAGGAGCGAGGCGCTCGTCTTTTCGATCGGCACTTCGCCCGCGACACGCGTGGGGAAGGTGCGCGCGTCGAAGTTTCGGATCGGACCGATCGCGCTCCGGCCCGCGGCGAGGCCGTTCGCGAGCGCGTCGTAGCCGACGCCGAACGCGCTGACGGCGCCGACGCCCGTGATGACTGCGCGCCGCCCGGCCATCACGCGCCCCCTTTCGCGAGCACGACCACGCCGAGATCACCGTCCGGGCCCGCGGAGAGCACGAGCGCGCGGGGTTTGTTGAGGTGCGCGAGCAGGTCGAGCGTGAGCGCCCAGGCGAGCGCGGGCGTCGCGGCCAGGGATTCGCCAAGGGTGAGCGAGGTGTCCACCGAGATCTCCGCTTCGAGCACCTGGGGCAGATCCAGGAGCGCCTCGCGCGCAGGCGTGCCCCAGGGCGCGAGCACGACCACGTCGCACGGCTGATCTTCGAGCGCGTCGAGCGCGGCAGGCACGGCCGCGTCGCGCAGGACGCCCGTGCGGGGCACGAGCGTGCCGCGAGGGCGTTCGACGGGAAACACGCGCACCGCTTCCACGTAGCCGAGCGGCGCTTCGGCCGTGCTCGTGATCGCGAGCGCCGCGGCGCCTTCGGCCGGCGTGAGCCCTTGCCGCAAGAACCCTTCCCGTTCGAGCTCGGCCATCGTGATCGGGTGTAGGGCCGTGTCCGCGCCGCCGACGAGCGCGCGCTCGCACGCGCCCGACGTGATCGCGGCGCACGCCTCTTCGAGCGCCGTCACCGTGCCCGTGCCGCGCGAGAAAAACGCGGCGTTCGGGCCGGCGAGGCCTTCGAGGATCGCCCCGTGGCAGAGCGTGAAGTTGTTCATGATCTGGAACGCGAACAGGGGGTTGCACGCGTCGAGCCCCTCGCGGCCGCACCGCGCGAGCGAGAACTGGCCGTCCTCCATGCTCGCCACGATGAGCCGCGCGACCTCGTCCATCTCCGCGCCCGAGGCGCCGACGCCGAAGAACGCGCCGATCTCGGCGCGCGCCTCGTTCCACCGCGCCTCTTCGAGCGCGCCGCGCATCACGAGCGCCGAGAACCACGCGGCGCGCGACATCAGCTTCTTTTGCCGGATGTCCTCGGGCCGCGACGGCGCGGGCGCGGCGAGCTCGGACGGGCGCGGATGGCCGCCTTCGAGCACGCGCTGGGCGAGCCCGCGGCCCGCGAGGCCAGCTGCGGTCAGCGTCGAGACCGCGATCACGGGGAGGCCCTTTCCATCTAGGCGCATCGGCTCACCACGAGGCTCGTGTTGGCGCCGCCGAACGCGAAGGCGTTGACGAGCGCTGCTTCCACGGGTTTTCGCTTTGCCGCGCCCACGACATGGGGCAAGGCGCACGCCGGATCCGGCTCGGTGAGGCCCGCCGTCGGCAAGCAGATTCCTTCCTCGACGGCTTCGAGCGCGCACAAGAAGCCGATCGCTCCTGCGCCCGCGACCCAGTGCCCGACCGCGCCTTTTACTGCGCCGACGTGCACGTTCGGGAGCGCGTCGCCGAGCGTCCTCCGGATCGCCGCGGCCTCCACGGCGTCGTTGAGCTGCGTGCTCGTACCGTGCGCCTGGACGTACCCGACCTCCACGCGCCCCGCGTCGTCGAGCGCGCCGCGCATCGCCCGCTCGGCCCCATCCCCCGCTTGATCGGGCGCCGTCAGATGAAACGCGTCGAGCGTCCGCGCGGCCCCCGCGACCTCGGCGCGCGCCTCGCCCCGCTCCGCCGCGAGCACCACGAACGCCGCGCCTTCGCCCACGACGAACCCGTCGCGCCGCACATCGAACGGGCACGACACGCCGCGCGCGCTGAGCGCGCCGAGCAGGCCGAATCCTACGAGCATGAACGGATCGACGTCCGCGCCCACGCCGCCCGCGAGCGCGACGTCGCAGAGCCCGAGCCGGATCGCCTGCGTGGCCGAGACGATCGCCGCCGCGCCCGATGCGCAGGCGAGCGAGATCGTCTCGACGGGCCCTTCGGCGCCGATGCGCGCTGCGAGCGCCGAGGCGACCGCGGCAGGCGAGACCGCGGCCGCGTGCACGGCCGTCGCGAGAGCCCGCGCGTCCTCGCCGAAGCGCGCGTGATCGAAGCGTGCGCCGCCACCCGCCGCGCGCGAGAGCGCGAAGATCGTCCCGTACGTGGCCCGACCGCTCTCGGCGCCGACGAACACGCCGATGCGCGAGGGCGCGGCGCTCACCTGCGCCTCGGCCCACGCCTCGTCCGCGGCGCGCCGGGCGAGCGCGAGGCGGCGATCCTCGGCTTCGTCGAGGGGGAAGGGGACCGTCGCCGCGACCTGCGACGGATATCCTTCGACGTCGAAATGCCGGACGGGCCCGACGGCCGATCGGCCTTCGGCGAGCGCGTCCCTCGATGCGGGCCACGTCTCGCCGAGCGGCGTGATCGCGCCTCGACCGCGCACGAAGACACGTCGCTTCAAGGCTCCTCCGCGGCTCCGGTCAGCCATATGTCGAGCACCTCGCGCCGCCGCGCGAGCACCTTCGGGTTCGTCACGCGCGTGAACGCGAAGCCGAGCTCGGCCGTCGCCACGACCTCACCGTCGACCCGCGCTTTGCCTTTCACCTGCCCGCCTTCTTCGCGTGCGAGGATCGTCTCCGCTTCGAGCTCGAGTTTGTCCCCGGGCCGGACGATGCGCCGGAAGCGGGCGTGATCGATCATCGTGAGCAGCGCGTGCACGTCCTCGTGCCCCTCGGCGCGCCGGGTCGCTTCGAGCAGCACGCCGCCGAGCTGCGCGAGCGCCTCGATCACGAGCGCGCCGGGCATCATGGGGTGGCCCGGGAAATGGTCCGCGAAGGTGTCGTCGGAGAGCGACACACACTTGACACCCATCGCGAGGCGCGGCGGTTCGAGCCGCGTGATCCGATCGAGGAGCAGGTAACGCACGTGCGGCGAGAATAGCAGAGCTCTTCCGGCTCGAATTGACGGCCGAGGTCCCAAAGGAGGTAAGATGCGTGCTCACGAGGGGAGCACCATGGATTGCGTTAGCTGTATCACTCCGACCCGGCAGGACCGTCCGCATACGTTTTTCCACCACGAGCGGGCGGCGTGTCCGACGTGCCGCGAGACGCACGAGGGGCGCGTGGTGCTTCGCGGCGACAGCCCCGTGCGGCTCCTGCTTTGCCCCACGTGTGGCCCTTCGGAAGAAATTCTTCCCGGCACTGCAAATGCCTATGTCGACGGTTTCCTCGCCCGTGGCGAGGTGCCCGAGGGGTTCGAGGGCGAGATCGAGTTCAAGGAGACGACGTCCACCTGCCCGAGTTGCCTGACGCTGCTGCCTGCGAAGGTCGTGATCCGCGAAGGCCGCGTGTATTTCAAGAAAAACTGCGCGGCGTGTGGCCCTTCGGAGGCGCTCGTCTCGGAGGACGCGAAATATTACGTGCGAGCGTATGCGTTTGCGCGCGCGGGCACCGAGCCCTTGAAGTTCGCCACGAAGGTCGAGCACGGCTGTCCCACGGATTGTGGGACCTGCAATGATCACGAGCAGCACACCTGCCTGCCGATCATCGAGGTCACCGACCACTGCAACCTCGAGTGCCCGATCTGCATCGTCGACAACCAGTACTCGAACCACATCGATCTCGACACCTTTACGCGCATGATCGACACCCTCGTGATGAACGAGGGGCAGTGCGAGTCGGTGGCGCTCTCCGGCGGCGAACCCACGAGCCACCCGCAGATCCTCGACCTCGTGCGCATCGCGAGCCGCCCCGAGATCGGCCGCGTCGTGGTCATCACGAACGGCATCCGGCTCGGCAAGGACCGGGCTTTCGCGAAGGCTCTGAAGGAGAGCGGCGCTTACGTGGGCCTGCAGCTCGACGGTTTTACCGCCGATACCCACGAGAAGATCCGCGGGCGTGATCTCGTGAAGGAGAAGGAGGCGGCGCTCGCCGTGCTGCGCGAGCTCCAGATCCCGACGCAGATCATCTTCGTGGCGACGCGCGGGGTGAACGACGATCAGATCGGAAAGGTCGTCGAGTTGTTCCTCTCGGGGGATCATTTCCTCTCGCTGAACTTCCAGCCCGCCGCGTACACGGGCCACGGCGGCGGTCTCTTTGACCACGATCCGATGGATCGACTCACGATCCCGGGCGTCGTGCGGCGCGTGGACGAGCAGACGGGCGGCAAGCTCAAGGTGGAGGATTTTTTCCCGCTGCCCTGCTCGCACCCGCAATGCGTGTCGCTCACGTATCTGCTCCGCCTCGAAGACGGGACGTTCCTGCCGTTCTCGCGGTTCGTCGATTTCACGAAGCACGGCTCGCTCCTCCGTTCGAGCGCGACGCTCCCCGCGACGCCGGAGATGGAGCAGACGCTCCAGGACGTGCTTTACGACGTCTACGCGCGGCAGGACGAGATCGAGCGCGGGCCGGAGATCCTCGCGGCGCTCAAGCGCACGCTGAAGGTGATGTTCCCGGATCGGCCGATGACGCAAAAGGAGAGCCTGCTCATCGGCGAGCAGCAGGCGAAATCGATCTTCCTGCACCATTACATGGATCGGCACGATTTCGATCTCGAGCGCCTGCGCAAATGCTGCCACCATTACCCGCAGACAGACGGGCGCATCATGCCGGCGTGTGGCTTCAACATGTTCCACCGCGGCGCAGCGAAGGGGCCGGGGACGCAGACGCCGTCCTGGGGCAAGAAGCCCTGGGTCAAGGAAAACGGGACGACGCGCCTCTCGATCCTGTCCTCATGACCAAACTTTGCGAAGGGCACATCGCCTTGGTGACGGGCGGTTCCAAGGGCCTCGGGCGGGCGATCGCCGTGACGCTCGCCCGCGAAGGGGCGCACGTCGGGTTCAACTGGACGAAATCGGAGGTCGAGGCGAAGGAGACGCTCGCCGAGATCGAGGCGCACGGGGTGCGGGGGTTTTCCTTTCGAACGAGCGTGCTCGACAAACAGGGCCTCGCCGCGGCCGTGAAGGAGATGGAGGGCGCGGTGGGGACCGTGGACATCCTCGTGAACAACGCGGGCGTCTCCGACGTGGTTCCGCTCGCCTTGATGGACGAGGACGACTGGGACCGCGTGATGGATACGAACGTGAAAGGCACGTTCCTCGCCACGCAGGCCGTCCTGCGGGGCATGGTCAAGCTCCGGCGCGGGCGCATTCTCAACATCGGCTCACTCGCCGGGGTGAAGATGATGCAGGCACCGGTGCATTACTGCACGGCAAAGGCGGCCATCAAGGGGTTTACGGAGTCGCTCGCCAAGGAGATCGGGCGCTACGGGATCACGGTGAACAACCTCGCGCCCGGGGTGCTGGAAGGCGGGGTCAGCGTGAATTTGCCCAAAGGTCGGCTCGACGAGTACCTCCGGCATACCGCGCTCGGGCGGCTCGGCACGTTTCAGGAGGTCGCCGAAATGGCGGCGTTTCTGGTGTCGGATCGATCGTCGTACGTGAATGGAGCGACCATTCTGGTGGACGGCGCGGTGTAAGGGCGCGCAATGGGAGAAAACGCGTGGAAGAACCCGAGAAAACGAAGCGGAAGAAGCGAAGCGAGCCGAAGATCCAGATCCCCCTCCGCAAGCCCTACTGGCAGCTCGTCCCCAGCTTCCTCCTGTTCGCCCTCTGCGCTGCGTTTTTCTTCCATCGTTCGAGCGTCAATGATCGGGGCCTCATCCTGAACGGCATCCTCCACTTCGAGCCGGACGGGGCGGACGTGTTTTACGCGGTGCTCGGCGTGTTCTCCGTAGGCCTGAGCGTGATGGGCCTGCTCGGCATCGTTCGCTTCTCGCAGCTCGAACCCTTCGAACTCGTCCTCGGGGCCAAGTCCTTGTCGCTCCCCGCGGGACGTCCGATGTCGATGCGGGTGATCACGGTGCCGATACGCGACATCCTTTCGGTTGGGCTGCAACCGCCGGAGTGGCCGAAATCGATCGCCGTGCAGGTTCGTGACGGCAACGTGTACTGGATCCCGAGCTACTGGCTGCCGAAGGAGTGGACCGTGCAGGACCTCAATGCCGCGCTCGTCGAGCGTCTCCGGCGGCCCGAGGACGAGAGCGCCGCGGGAGGCGGATAGAGCGTCGAGGCGCCTCCCCGAGCAAGCTCGATCGTGCTAGAGGCTGCCGTCATGACCGTTCCGTTTGATCCCAACGCGCCCGCGGCCGCGGACTCCGGCATTTATGGATTGCCTTTCACGGAGGATGAGGCGGCCGTCGTGCTCGTGCCCGTCCCCTGGGAAGTGACGACGTCGTACGGCGGCGGCACGTCGGGCGGCCCCGCGGCGATCCTCGCGGCGAGCCGGCAGGTGGACCTCTACGACCTCGACGTGGAGAAACCTTATGCGCCCGGCATTTTCATGCAGGACGAGGCCGAAGAGATCGTCCGCTGGAACGAGGAAGGGCGGGCGCTCGCGCAGAAGATCATCGAAGTGGGCGGCGTCGTCGAGACGGACGAGCTCCGCGCGGCCCTCGCGCGGGTGAACGAGCTCGGCGCGAAGCTCAATGCGCGGGTCGAAGCCGAGACGGAGCGGCTCGTGGCGAAGGGAAAGATCGTGGGCATCGTGGGCGGCGATCACGCCGTGCCGCTCGGCGCGATCGATGTGCTCGCCCGGCGGCGCCCAGGGCTCGGCGTCCTGCATTTCGACGCGCATTCGGACACGCGCAACGCCTACGAAGGGTTTTCCTTCTCGCACGCTTCGATCATGCACAACGTGCTCTCGCGCGTGCCGGGCGTCGCGAAGCTCGTTCAGGTCGGGATTCGCGACGTGTGCGAGGAAGAAATGGAGTACGTCGCGTCGCAGGGTGAGCGCGTGCAGGTGTTTTTTGATCGCGATCTCGCGCGGCGCAAGCTCGGGGGCGAGACGTTCGCCGCCGTGGCGCGGGAGATCGTGAACGCTCTGCCGCACGAGGTGTGGATCTCGTTCGACGTCGATGGGCTCGATCCGCGGTACTGCCCGCACACGGGCACGCCCGTGCCCGGCGGGCTCGATTTCCACGAGGCGGTGTACGTGATCGGTGAGGTGGTGCGGTCCGGACGCACGATCGTGGGATTCGACCTCAACGAGGTCGCCCCGGGGCCGGACGGCGACGAGTGGGATGCGAACGTGGGGGCGCGGCTGCTTTACAAGCTGATCGGATTCACGGTAGCGAGCCAGGGCAAGGCCAAGCTGCGCTGAATCGAATCAAGGGACCTTGGCGGGCTTGGGCACGGTCGTCCCGGTCCGCACGGCGTCCACGACGAGATCGTTCAGCGCCTTATCGGCCTTCTCGCATTTCGCGGAGACCGCGCCCATCGTCGCGCCCTTGCATTCCTTCTTGCGCTCCGTCGCCACCTTTGCGAGCGCCTCGTTTTGCTTGAGCGCCTCCTGGGTCGCGTCCTCGAGGATGCGCCACGGAATGACGGCGTGCTTGGGCTTCGACGGGGCCTGGAAGCGGACCTCCTCGGTCGACAAGGTCGCGCACGTGCCGTCCCAGCGGAGCACGTCGACGCTGCCCGTCGCGCCGCTCACCTGCATGCCGCCCGTGTCCGCCTTCATCTGGCTGAGCACGAGCAGCTCCTCGTCGAGCGTGAGCTTCTCCTCCGCGCTCGGGCCGCCGAGCCCGTTGAACGGCGCGACCTCCTTCGCGGAGACGTAGGCGCGGCGCCAGGGCGAGCCTTTCTGGAAGAGATACAGCGCGAGCTCCGGGTGGACGCCGTTGCAAAGGCGCTTGACGAAGCCCTTCGGCATGACACACGCGGCCTTGTCGTCACCCGCGCAGGCCTCGGGGATCCCCTTCGGCTCTTCCTCGGCCTTGGGCGCGTCGGCGGTCTCGGTCTTCGTTTCCGTGGCAGCTTCCGCCTGGGTCTCGGTCTTCGGCTCCTCGGCCGGAGGAGTGCTCGACCCACAACCGACGAGGACGAGCAGAATCAGGGCCATCGAATGTCGCATGGCCGAACCCTATCAAAGACCTGGGGCCGCCGTGAAGCGTGATGATCGAAGCGCTCAGGCCGCCCTCGGGCCAAGCGAGCGAGCGAGGATTTCTTCGAGCTCAGCGTCCGTGAGCTCGATCGGATTCGAACGCATGCTGCCCGCCCGCGAGCCCGCGATGATGGAGGCGAGGTCGGTCTCGCCGACCCCATACGATCGGAGCGGCGGGACGCCGAGTTTGTCGCGTAAACCTTCAAACGTATCGGCGGCGCGCTCGGGGCTGCGGTCGCGTGCGTCCGGAGGCAAAAGGAGGTCGGCGACCTCGTGTGCGCGGGCGAGCGCGGGGTGCGCGGGCGCGCGGGCGCGCAAGGCAGCGACATTCGTGGCGAAGGTGGCCGGCAAGAGGCAACCGCAGCCGGCGCCGTGCGGGACGCCGCAGAGGCCGCCGAGCGGCGCGACGAGGCCATGTACGGCGCCGAGGCCCGCATTGGCGAGCGCAATGCCGCCCCATAACGCTGCGAGCGCCATGGCCTCGTGGGACTCGTCCGTGGCGCGATCCTCGGCGAGCGCGACGAGCGCGCGGTAGGCGAGCGTGATGCCGGGGACGACGAGGACGTCGGTCATCGGCTGCGCGCCTTTCGAGAGATAGGCCTCGACGAGGTGCGTGAGCGCGTCGAGCCCGGAGGAGGCCGCGACGCTCTTCGGCGCGGTGGCGATGAGGGAAGGGTCCACGAGGGCGACACGCGGGACCATGAGATCGCTGCGGATGCTGCGCTTGACGCGGAGGTCGGGGACGCGGAGGACGCTGTTTTTCGTGACCTCCGAACCGCTGCCCGCCGTCGTGGGGACGGCGACGAGCGGCAAAGGCGCCTTCTCGATCGTGCGGCCGGCGCCCACGGCCTCGACGTAATCGATCGCCGATCCCTCGTTCGTCGCGAGCGCAGCCGCCGCCTTTGCGGCGTCGATCACGCTGCCGCCGCCGATCGCGAGGACGACGTCATATCCCCCCTCGCGGGCGACGCGGGCGCCCTCGTCCGCGACCGCGAGGTCCGGCTCGCCAGAGGCGCAAAACCGCGCCATCGAGACGCCCCGCGTGCGGAGCCCCTCCTCGATCGCCGCGAGCTTGCCCGAGCGTTCGAGCGAGTGTTTGCCGGAGACGAGGAGGCAACGCTTGCCGAGGCGGGCGACGGCCGCCGGCGCTTCGCCGAGGGTGCCCGCGCCGAAGTGGATCTCGGGCGCCGTGCGGAACGCGAACTTCACGGGATCACGCGGCAGGCGTCAGGCCCAGGGCTCGGGGAACAAGGACGCGTATTTCTCGCCCACGCGAGGGGCGGCCATCATCGGCGCGACGCGCTCTTTCCAGCGGAGGTAATGCGCCGTCTGCTGGTGCGCCTTGAAATCGGCCTCGGTCTGGTAGACCTCGTACAGGAAAAACCGCGTGGGATCGTCCGCGCCCCGGAGGACGTCGAAGCGGACGTTGCCGGGTTCGGCGCGCGTGCCACGAGCGTTGTCGAGCGTCGCTTCCGCGAAGGCGTCGACGTGATCGGCGAGCACGGAGACCTTGACGCAAACGACGTACACGGGCGGCTCCCTTCAGCGTTGCGGCGCGACGAGCAGCGGCATGAGGCCGTCGAGCTCGGCGGGAGAGAGCAAGGGGCGGAGGGCCTTGATGAGCTTCTCGGCGACGACGGGCTCGTCCACGCTTGACGAATCGAAGCTGCGGAGGTTGACGCCGGTGACGAGGATGAGCCGCGAGATGAAGAACGAGCCGTGCTTCTGGTCGAGGAGCCGCACGGCCTGGTAGATGCCACCCTTGGTGCGCCGGACGCCCGAGCTCGGTTGGCCCGACGCAGGGGTGCTCGAAGGCCCGCTGGTCGGCATGGTGCCCGACGAAGGCGGGAGGCGGCTCGACGGGACGCTTGGCGGCGAGCCCCTGTCCCCCCGCACCGAGATGGGCACCGCATCGAAGCCCCGCGCGATCACACCCGAGAACGACGTCGACGTAGGCGGCTGGCTGTCCGGGCCCGTGCGCGGATCATCGACGCCCGGATCGCTCCGGCGAGGGCCACGATCCGGGGGTCTTTGTGGATTGCTCACGGCTGCGATTTTCGGACAACACGGGAGCAAAGTCCATGAGGAAGCGAAGGGGCGTGTGTGTGAGGGGGGGCACGCCTCATGCGCGGTGACGTCCAGGCCGCAGAGGGCAGGGTGGGGGGTTCGGGGACAAACCGCGGGGGACAAACGGTCTTCGGGGGCTGTTCTCGTCGGGCCGGAATGTCGCTCGGATGTCAACGGAAATGGCAATACGCGCGCGAACGAGCGTGCGGGAATCGAGCGTCGAAGGCGGGCCCTCGAATGCCGGCGCTGCCGCGTCTTGACTTGTCGCGTGAGTCGGTTGAGATGGCGCCTCATGAGCCAGATGCCCGTCAAGCCCGGCGATCTCCTGGCGCGAAAGTATCGCGTGGAGCGCGTGCTCGGCTCGGGCGCGATGGGCGTCGTCGTGGCCGCAAGGCACGTGGATCTCGGGCAGCTCGTCGCCGTGAAGTCGCTCCTCACGGGTCGCGTCGTGAGCCCGGAGCAACGCGAACGGTTCCTCCGCGAGGCGCGCGCCGCCGTGCTCCTGAAGAGCAACCACGTCGCGCGTGTGCTCGACGTCGGGGCCGACGACAACGACGCGCCGTACATCGTGATGGAGTACCTCGACGGGCAAGACCTCGCCGCGACGTTGAAGGCGCGCAGGCAACTGCCTTTCGAGGAGGCCGTCGAGTACGTTCTGCAAGCCTGCGAGGCCGTCGGCGAGGCGCACGCGGCGGGGATCGTGCACCGGGATCTCAAGCCGGCGAACCTGTTCCTGACGCAAGACGTGAGCGGCGCGGCGTGCGTGAAGGTGCTGGATTTCGGGATCTCGAAGCTCGCTTCGTCGGACGTGGCGCTGACGCACGAGTCGCAGATGCTCGGCTCGCCGCTCTACATGTCGCCGGAGCAGATGAACACGCCGAAGAGCGTGGACGCGCGGAGCGATGTGTGGGCCCTCGGGATCATCCTGTACCAGCTCGCCTGCGGGAAGACGCCGTTCCACGCAGAGACGATCCAGGCCGTCTGCGGGCTCGTGCTGGCCGGTCAACCGACGCCGCTCGGGCAGTATCGACTCGATGCGCCGCCGGGGTTCGAGGCGGTGATCCTGCGGTGTCTTGCGCGGAATCGAGAGGAGAGGTTTCGCGATGTCGGGGAGCTCGCGGCGGCGCTCGCGCCGTACGCGCTGGCGCATGCGCGGGTGTACGTGGAGCGGGTCGGGCGGGTGGTTCGAGGGAGAGGCGGCCGGATGGGATCGATGGCCGACACGCCCTCGACGTTCCCCGAGTACACCGCAGCGCGAGCCATGACATCGGCGACATCGGGGACGGCGGCGACGGAGCCGTTGGCGGCGGTGGTCACGCCGGGGGCGAGTTCGTCGTCACGCACGAAGGGCGCGAATCCGATGCGGCTCGTGGTGCTCGGGGTGGCGCTGGCGGTCGTGGGGGGTGTGCTGGGGATCGCCGTGGTGTTGTTCTCGGGTCCAGGCGCGGGTGGGACGAGCGGGGCGACAGGTCAGGAGACGGCCCCGGTGCGGAGTGAGGCCGCGGCGAAGGCGGCGCCGTCGGGTGAGGTACGTGGGGTGGAGCCGGTGATCGTCGCGCCGATGGGGAGCGCGGCGTCCGCGGAGGGGAACTCGCACGCGGCAGCGAGGACGAGCGCGACGGCGCCGAGCGTGGTTTCGTCGTCGGTGGCGACGAGTGCGCCTTCGGTGCGCGCATCGTCGGTGGTCAAACCATCGGCGACGAGCAAAGCCGCGGGGACGAGTACGGGGGGACCTCGGCCCACGAAGAAGAACGACGATCTCTACGCCCCCTGACGGCGTGTGCTGACGGGTGGGGTTCGCCTTGGTAAGGTGCTCCGCCGAGGTTCATTGCATGCGTGTGAAGGGGTCTTTGCTGGGGGTCGTCGTTCTCGTTTGCCTGTGTGGGGGACGCGCAGAGGCAGGGCCCGCAGAGGATCGCGCCGCAGCGGATGCATTGTTCCAGGAGGGGCGCGAGTTGTTGAAGGGAGGGCGAGCGGCGGAGGCGTGCCCGAAGCTCGCAGCGAGTCAGAAGCTGGATCCGCGGCCGGGGAGGTTGCTCGCGCTGGGGGATTGTTACGAGACGAACGGGGAGACGGCGAGCGCGTGGGCGACGTTCCGGGAGGCGGAGTCGACGGCGCGGGCCGCGAAGGATGAGCGTCGGATGGTGGAAGCAGCGAGGCGGGCGGGGGAGCTCGAGCTGAAGCTGGCGAAGCTGGTGGTGGAGGTGGCGCCGGAGGCGAGGGTTGCGGGGCTGGAGGTCCGGCGGAACGGGAAGCGGGTCGAGGAGGCGGTGTGGGGAGCGGCCGTGCCGGTGGATCCGGGGGAGCAGCGGATCGAGGCGGCGGCGCCGGGGAAGAAGGGGTGGGCGGAGAAGATCGTGGTGGAGGGGAAGGCGGGGGTGACGACGGTGCGGGTGCCGGCGCTGGGGGATGAGGTGGTGGTGGAGCGGGTGGGGGCGATGAAGGAGGAGGGGGCGGGGAAGAATGGGGTGGCGATTGGGGTGGTGGCGGCACTCGGGGCTGTAGGGATCGGGACGGGGATTGGGCTTCTCGTTGCGGCGAGTAGCCTGGTCAGCGACGCGGACGCTCAGGACGATGCGATGCCCGATGGGGCATGTAGTCCGCTCCATCCTCGCAACGCCGAGTTCTCCGGCGCATGCGGCGAGTTGCGAGGCAAGCTGGAGCGCTCGCAAACCCTGCACAACGTAGGGCTCGGCGCGGCCATCGCGGGCGGCGTGATCGGCGTGGGCACACTCATCTATGCTCTGATGCCGTCGAAGAAGCCGGCAACGATGGGTTTCCAGGTGCTGCCCACAGTTGCGCCGACGTACGCGGGAATTTCTGCGATTGGACAATTCTGAACGCTGACGTGGGACGTCTTCTCGTCCCAGGCGCTTACTCTTTCTTTCACGCATAGGAGAGATTGCGATGCGCAATGTTCACACGACCCTGGCGTTTCTGGGGCTCCTGGCCGCGACTGGGTTTGGGCAAGTCGTGGGTTGCGGGGTCGACCCGCATGATTGCTCGTTGAACAATCAGTGCTTGGAGGATGGAAAGCCCTACGGCAGCGTCGTGGAGCCTCCGCCAGGATGCTCGGCATCGCCAAGCAACGACGCGGCCGTGCTCCGCGACGAATGCGGCGTTTTCGTGAGCAACACCGTCACCGGCAGCGGAACCGCGGGCAGCAGCGCAAACCCTTTCAAGACGATTGACGAGGCTGTCAAGGAAGCAACCAACAGAACAGCGCGCGTCTATGTGTGCGCGGACGGGGATTACAAGGAACGACTGGACATTCCGGCCGGCATCTCCGTCTTTGGTGGCCTCGATTGTGCTGGCGGCGCGTGGAGATACGACGGCACCACGAAGAGCAGAATCAACCCTGCCGCCCCTGGCACGGCCGATGGGTTGCAAGCATCGGTGCGGATAGCGGGGGAGAATGCGTCATCGCTCGAAGATCTCGAGATCACCGCAGCGGATGCGAAGATTCCCGGCGGGTCATCCATTGCCATCATCGTCGATCGTGCGACGGTGCATTGGGCGCGAACCGAGATCACTGCGAGGAACGGCGCTGCGGGGGATCAGGGCGCGACGCCGACGGACAACATCGGCCCCGACAATGCGGATGATTCCGCCATCCGTGGCAACAACGGCCAAAATGCTTGCATGGGCGGGCCCGGCGGGAATCCTGGGGGGGCGACCAAGGCGAATCCCATTTGCAGCGAATCGAGCGGCGGCAAAGGTGGCAATGGCCAGGATACCTCGGGCGACGCCGGGGGGGACGGCATCCCCGCGCCCAATCCCAATCCGAGCAACAAAGGCATCGGCGGGCTCGGAGACATGGGGCAGGGGTGCGATCTCGGCCAGCCTGGCGCCAACGGCGCAAGCGGCAACGAAGGCGCCGGGGCCGTAGAAGACGGCACACTCGACGCAACCAAGGGGTACATCGGCGTGAGCGGCCAGCCCGGCACGAAGGGCGGAGTCGGACAAGGCGGCGGCGGCGGCGGCGGCGCGCGAGGCAAGTCGGCCTGCTACGGGGCCAGCGGCGGCAGCGGGGGAGCCGGTGGCTGCGGCGGAAATGGCGGGCTCGGGGGTACGGCGGGCGGATCGAGCATCGCCATCGTGAGTATCGCAGCCACGCTGTCCTTCGATGCGGTCGACATCACGACGGGCACCGGGGGCCAAGGTGGCGACGGCGGCTTTGGCCAGCCAGGCGGGTTTGGCGGAAATGGGGGAAACGGAGGGAATGGAGCGTCGAGCGGTGGAGCGACGCCGAAAGCCTGCAACGGTGGTCCCGGCGGCAGCGGGGGTTTTGGGGGAACTGGCGGCGGCGGCCGAGGGGGTCACTCGGTCGGCATTGCCCACAAGGGCGGGAGCGTGTCGGACGAGGGCGTCACGATCATGAATGGTGCTCCTGGCACCGGTGGCACCGGCGGCGGTGCCACGGGCGGCATCGGCGCCATGACGCACGCATTGCCGTAATGGGGAGACGGAGGGGGAGCGAGCTTCGCCGGAAGCCTGGGATGGGCCTGTCCCGCCCAGCAGGGATCAGGGGAAGGCGTGTGTCATGGTGCCGATGCCGCCCGTGGCACCACCGCCGTTGCCGCCGTCGCCGGGGGTTCCGTTCACGATGGTGACGCCCATATCGGGGACGGTGCCACCTTTATAGGCGATGCCGATGGCATGACCGCCCTTGCCACCGCCGCCGGTTCCGCCACTGCCGCCATTGCCGCCCTTGCCACCATTGCAACCCGCGGGCGTTGAGGGACTACTCGCGCCCGTACCGCCGTTCCCGCCATTGCCGCCAGCCCCGCCGGACTGGCCAAAGCCGCCGTCGCCCCCTCGCCCCCCCGTACCTGTCGTAACGTCGACCATCTGGAAGGAGAGCTTGGCTCCAAGGCTCAGGATTCCGATGCTGGAACCGCCCGCCGTTCCTCCGAGCCCGCCATTGCCGCCACAGCCACCGGCTCCCCCGCTGCCGCCGCTGGCCCCGAAGCAGTCCGATTTCCCTTTCGAGCCGCCACCCCCGCCGCCGCCTTGCCCAACCGTGCCCTTCGAGCCGGGCTGGCCGCTCACGCCGATGTACCCCTTGGTTGCGTCGAGTGTGCCGTCTTCTACGGCCCCGGCGCCTTCGTTGCCGCTTGCGCCGTTGGCGCCAGGCTGGCCGAGATCGCACCCCTGCCCCATGTCTCCGAGCCCGCCGATGCCTTTGTTGCTCGGATTGGGATTGGGCGCGGGAATGCCGTCGCCACCGGCGTCCCCCGAAGCCTCCTGGCCATTGCCACCCTTCCCACCGGAGGACTCGCTGCAGATGGAATTGGCCTTTGCCGCGCCGCCCGTGTTTCCGGAAGCTCCTCCCATGCAAGCGTTCTTGCCGTCATTGCCACGGATGGCGGAGTCGTCCGGACTGGAGGGCCCAATGTCGTCCGTCGGCGTCGCGCCCTGATCCCCCGCAGCACCGTTCCCAGCGATGAGCGCGGTCCCCACGAAATTCACAGTCGCGCCGTCGACGATCACGGCGATCGCCGAACCCCCTGGCAACGTCGCATTCGCCGCCTCGATACGAAGACCCTCGAGCTGGCTGGTGTTGTTCCCGGCGACCCTCAGCGATGCTTGCACCTCATCCGGGGACGTGGGCGCAGGCGGGTTGATTCGCGCCTTCTTGCTCGCGTCGTATCTCCACTCGACGTCCTGGCAATCGAACCCGCCGAAGATGGATACGCCGGCCGGCACGTCGACACGCTCGGCATAATCACCGCACGCATAGACCCGAGCCTTGTTCTTCCTTGCCGCTTCGATCGCGACCTTGAGCGTTTTGAAGGGCGCGGCCTCCGTGCCAGCGCCGTTGTCGTCGCCCTTCGATCCATTCACGAAAAAGGCGCATTCGGTCTTGATGACATCCGGATTGCTGCTCGGTGAATCCGTGCACCCCGGCGGAGGCCCCACGACGAACGGCTGGCCATCGTCATTGCAGATGTTGTTGCGGCTGCAGTCATCGGCATCTGCCGAGCACCCCGCCATCTGCAAGAAGCCCGCTGCAATGACGATACCCAGGGAAGCGATGGTGGTGTGACGCGTGCGCATGGGCATGTCTCCCCTTTCCGAAAGTAAATGGAAGCAAGACGTGGAGATGCGGCTGCTGATGAGCAATCCGCGAGCGTCGCTCAGAACTGGCCCGTCGCCGCGAAGCCCGCGAAGGTGGGCGTCACCGAGGGCACCAACGTGAAGCCCATCGTGGCTTGCTTCTTCGTGGGCAACAACGCGTAGACCACCGTGCCCACCGCGAGAACGCCGCCCGCGACGAGGGCGCCCGTGCCGATGTTGGTGAACGTGTCTTTGCGTTGCAGGGTGCTGAGCAACGTCGCGCAGTTGGCCTTGTTCGCGGCGTGGTCCGGGTGCGCAGGGTCGCATGCCGCGTCCGGCATGGCGCTGTCGAGCGCTTTGGCGTCGCTGTCCGCGCCGCTCGCTGCCACAAGGAGCCCAATCCCAGCCCCAATCCCCACCAGCGCAAGCCCACCGCCCACACCGATCAGGACCTTGCTCTTCCCCCCCGGCGCCCCACCAATCTTCGGCGCCAGCACCAGGTTCACCTCCTGGCTCTGCGCCTTCTCCACATCGACCGTCCTCAGCACGTCATCGTGCCCGGGCAACTTCGCCTCGATCACCCGCTTGCCCGCGTCCACGAACACCGGCTTCGCCAGCGGCGCCTGACCCACGAGCCGGCCGTCCACGAAGATCTTCGCGCCGCCGATGTTCGTGCCGATCGTCACCGTGCCGACTTGCTTCTTCGCCTCGTCCAGCCGCTTCTGAAGCGCCTCGCGCACCTCGGGCTTGCCGCCTGCCGGGAACTCCTCCAGCGCGTACGACAGATGCTCCGCCGCGTCGCGGAACTGGCCCAACGTCATCTCCACGTCGCCCAGGTTCCCCGCGAGATCAAAGCTCTTTCGCAGATCCCACGCCGCCTGGTACGACGCCTCCGCCTCGGCCCACTTCTGCTCGTCGAAGAGCTTGTTGCCCGTCGCGAAGAGCTCCGCTGCCCGCGACGCGTCGTCCGCGTACGCAGGCGCGGCCCCCGCGAGCACGAGCGCGAAGCTCACCGTCGAAAGCAGTGCCTTGGTTCGCATGCTCATCCCTCCCGAAGCTAGAAAAGTCGCCGCGGCGTCGAGGCCGTCGTGGTCGGAGCGGCCGTCGTTGTCGGCGCTGTCTTCGTCGTCGTCGTCGTGGTCTTGCGTGGCACTGTCGTCACCGGCTTGACCCCGGTTTGCACCGGCGCTGTCGTCGTGGGCGCCGCGTTCGGATCGACCGGATCGTCCGTGGGCGCAGGCTCTGCCGTCGCCGCGGGCTCGGCGGGGTCGGTGGGTGCAGGGTCGGCCGGCGCCGCCGTCACCGGCGGCAGCGGGATCTGCGTCGTCGCAGGCACCGTCACCGCGATCGGCGCGCTCGACGAAACACCCGTGCCGTTACCCCCGTTCGTGACCCGGCCGCGCAGCAGATACGCCGCGCCGCCGCCGAGCAGCGCCGCGATGACCACCACGCCGATCCAGATCCCGATGCCGCGCCCGCCTTCTTCCTCGTCTTGCGAGGCCTGCGGGGCCGCTGGGCGTGAGCCCGGGGCGGGGTTCGCCGGGCCGAGCGACGCGGAGGGCAGCATCGATCGATCGATGCCGCCGCTCGCGGTCCACGGGCTCGACGATGACGTCGGGTCCGCGATCTCGGCTTGCGGGGGTGGCGGCGGGGGACGGAGACCGCCGGGGGGCAGCTCCATCTTCGTCGTGGGCATGTGCCGCGCGTCCATGACCTCGACCTTCATGTCGGCCGAGATCCGCACCTTCGCCATGTCCATGGTCTTCAGGCGCTGGCGCCGCTTCGGCACCTCGATCGGCGCGACGTACGCGCGTGCTTCACGCTCGCCGTGCGTGGCGATCACGTTCTCGCCTTCGCCCGCCGGTGCCGCGGACGGCGCAGCGGGCGTGCCCGTGTCTGCTGCCGGTGCTCCGCTCGACGGGCCAGCTCCCTCGCGATTGTCGGCGCTCACGCGCTCCCTCCCGGGCCTTTCACGATCCAAGTGCTCCGCCGGACCATGATGCCCCGGATCGCCGCGTCAGCGCCACCTTCCGATCGTTCGTTCACGTCGCTCGTCTGGCCCTCGCGCACCTTGACGGGGGTAGCGCAATCGACCCCCCCGCGCCAAGGGGGTTTGGGGGCAAAGCACGGCTGGGCCCTCGTCGTTTCGCCGGCGCGATCTCGGACGCAAGCCCCCGGAGCCCTTTTATGGCATGACGCTCGCCGTGCCTACGCCCCTGGCAAGCCGCCTTCCCGCCCCGGACGACGCCGATCCTACGCTCGTCTTCGACAGGTTCCTCGAGTACGTCGCCGAGAAGGAGCTCGAACTCTACCCGGCCCAGGAAGAGGCCCTGCTCGAGATCGTTGGCGGCAAGAATGTGATTCTCAACACTCCGACGGGCTCGGGGAAGTCACTCGTGGCCACGGCGATGCACTTCCTTGCGATGTCGCAGGGCAAGCGCTCGTTCTACACGTGCCCGATCAAGGCGCTCGTCAGCGAGAAGTTCTTCGCGCTCTGCCGGGATTTCGGTCCGGACAACGTCGGCATGATGACGGGGGACGCGTCGGTGAACCGCGACGCGCCGATCATCTGCTGCACGGCCGAGATCCTCTCGAACATCGCGCTGCGCGAGGGGGAGCGCGCGGATGTCGATTACGTGATCATGGACGAGTTCCATTACTACGCGGACCGCGAGCGCGGCGTCGCGTGGCAGGTCCCGCTCTTGACGCTGCCGCAGGCGACGTACCTGCTCATGTCCGCGACGCTCGGGGGCGCGGACGCGTTCGCGAAAATCCTGACGAAGCTGAACGGCAAGGAGACCGCGCTCGTGCGCTCGCGCGAGCGGCCCGTCCCGCTCGATTTCGAGTACCGCGAGACGCCGCTGCACGAGACCGTGCACGACCTCGTCCAGAAGGGGCGCGCGCCGATCTACATCGTCAACTTCACGCAACGCGCGGCGGCCGAGGAGGCGCAGAACCTCATGAGCCTCGACTACGCGTCGAAGGACGACAAGCGCGCGATCGCGAAGGCGCTCGAAGGCGTGCGGCTCGACAGCCCCTACGGCAAGGAGTTCAGCCGCTTCGTGCGCCACGGGATCGGGCTGCACCACGCGGGGCTCTTGCCGAAGTACCGGCTGCTCGTGGAGAAGCTCGCGCAGAAGGGGCTGCTCAAGGTGATCTGCGGGACGGACACGCTCGGCGTCGGCGTGAACATCCCGATCCGCACGGTGCTGTTCACGAAGCTCTGCAAGTACGACGGCCAGAAGACGGCGATCCTCAGCGTACGCGACTTCCAGCAGATCTCGGGTCGCGCGGGGCGCAAGGGCTTCGACGATCGAGGCACCGTCGTGGCGCAGGCGCCGGAGCACGCGATCGAGAACCTTCGGCTCGAAGCGAAGGCCGGAAACGATCCCGTGAAGAAGAAGCGCATCGTGCGCAAGAAGCCGCCCGAGAAGGGCTACGTGCACTGGGATCGATCGACGTTCGACCGGCTCATCGCGGGGGATCCCGAGCCGCTCGTGTCGCGCTTCTCCGTGTCGCACGGGATGCTGCTCAACGTGCTCGGGCGCGAGGGCGACGGCTGCCGCGCGATGAAGACGCTCTTGAGCGAGGTGCACGAGACCCCAGCGCAGCGCCGGATCCACAAGAAGACCGCGCTCTCGATGTTCCGCTCGCTCGTGCGCGGCGGCGTGATCGAGCTCGTGCCGCTCGCCGAGCGCGACGAGACGAACCGGCGGGTGCGGGTGAACATGGACCTGCAAGAGGACTTCACGATCAACCACGCGCTCGGGCTCTGGCTCGTGGAGACGGTGGAGTTGCTCGATCGCGAGAGCGAGACGTATGCGCTCGACGTGCTCACGCTGGTCGAGAGCATCCTGGAGAACCCCGACCTCCTCCTGATGAAGCAGCTCGACAAGCTGAAGCGGGAGAAGATGTTGGAGCTCAAAGCGGCCGGGATGGAGTTCGAGGACCGGGTCGCGGAGCTCGACAAGATGGAGTACCCGAAGCCGAACGCGGACTTCATCTACGAGAGCTTCAACGAGTTCGCGAAGAAGCACCCCTGGGTCGGGCGCGAGAACATCCGGCCGAAGTCGATCGCGCGCGAGATGTTCGAGGGCCTCTGGTCCTTCTCAGATTACGTGAAGGAGTACGAGCTCCAGCGGAGCGAGGGCCTGCTCCTCCGGTACCTCTCGGACGTTTACAAGGCGGTCGTGCAGACGGTGCCCGATCGCGAGAAGACCGACGAGCTCGACGACGTGGAGATCTTCCTCGGCGCGATCGTGCGGCAGGTGGACAGCTCGCTGCTCGAAGAGTGGGAGCGGATGAAGAACCCCGACCGCGTGATGGCGGTCGTCGAGGGCAAACCCGAGCCCAAGGAAGAGCAGTTCGACATCACCACGGACACGCGCGCGTTCGTGGCGCTCATCCGGAACGAACTCTTCTCGCTGGTGCGCGCGCTCGCGCGGAAGGACTACGTCGAAGCGACGGAGCTCGTGGAGGCCGGCGGCGAGGACTGGACGCCGCGTCGCTTCGACGAAACGCTCGCGCCGTTCTGGGAAGAGTTCGCGTCGATCCGCGTCGATCCGAAGGCGCGCAGCCCCGAGAACACGCAGATCCGCCAGTGGCCGTTCATCTGGGAGTTCTCGCAGGTCCTCATCGACGAGGAAGGCGAGAGCAGCGGCTGGGCGCTCGAAGGCGTGATCGATCTCGACAAGTCGCGCGACGCGAACAAGCCGGTGATCTCCCTGCGGCGGATCTCGTCGTAGGATGGGCGCCGTGAAGACGTCTCTGACCCCGGAAAACCTCCCCCACGCAACACTCGCGCGGCTCGCCCAGTCGAACCGCGACTTCAGTACGGCCTTCCCCGGCGAGGCCTCGCGCAGGCAGCCGGTGCACACGGTCTACGGCGGGGCGCACCTCTTCAAGGCCCGCACGTGCCAGCGATCCGGCGAGGTCGCGCTCGACGTGATGCGCACGTACGCGCCCGATCCCGTGACGTTCGCCCGCGCGCTCGGCCTCTCGTTCGCGAGCGCGCTGCCCGACGATGCGGCCGCGATCAAGGACGCACCCGTGGGCTCGCCGGGCTACCTCGCGCGTGTCGTGCACGAGCGCGTGCTCGAGAAGCTCGCGCGCGAGCCGGTGGAGGACTTCCGCATCGACTTCGAGGACGGCTACGGCAACCGCACGGACGCCGAGGAAGACGGGCACGCCGTCGCGGCGGCCGAGCAGGTCGCAGAGGCCGTGGCGAGCGGGACGGCGCCGCCCTTCCTCGGCATCCGCATCAAGCCGCTGAACGAGGAGCTCCGCGCGCGCAGCGTGCGCACGCTCGATCTGTTCGTGACGACGCTCGTGACCCGGATGGGCGGACGGCTGCCCGAGGGATTCGTCGTGACGCTCCCGAAGATCACGGTGCCCGAGCAGGTCGAGGCGCTCGTGGCGTTGCTCGAAGCGCTCGAAGCCGCACTCGCGCTCCCCCCGAAGTCGCTCCTGTTCGAGGTGATGGTGGAGACGACGCAGTCGATCTTCCTGCCGGACGGGCGCGTCGCGCTGCCGCATCTGATGGCGTTGGCGAAGGGGCGTTGCACCGGCGCGCACTTCGGGACGTACGACTACACGGCCGGATGCAGCATCACGGCAGCGCACCAGCACATGGCGCATCCGGCGTGTGATTTCGCGAAGCACGTCATGAAGGTCGCGCTCGCGGGCACGGCCGTGATGCTCTCGGACGGCGCGACGAACGTGATGCCGATCGGGCCTCATCGCGCCGCGGAGGGCGCCGCGCTCGGAGCAGCGGAGCTCGCGGAGAACCGCGCCGTGGTGCATCGGGCCTGGCGGCTCGCGCACGATCACATCCGTCACTCGCTCGTGACGGGGTTCTACCAGGGATGGGACCTGCACCCAGCGCAGCTCCCGGCGCGTTACGGCGCGGTCTACGCGTTCTTCCTGGAGGGGCTCGAAGCCGCAGGCGCGCGCTTGAAGGCCTTCCTCGACAAGGCCGCACAAGCGACCTTGCTCGGCGACGTGTTCGACGACGCTGCGACAGGGCAGGGGCTCCTGAACTACTTCCTTCGCGCGATCGCTTGCGGCGCGCTGACGGAGGCGGAAGCCGAGCAGATGACCGGGCTCGGCTCAGCCGACTTCGCGACGCGCTCCTTCGTGAAGATCCTCGCGGCGCGGAAGGGCTGAGCGGGACGATTCCCTCACCCCAGCCCCTCTCCCTCGTGGGAGAGGGGCGCAGGGTCAGCTCCCGCGGTAGGTCGAGAAGCCGTACGGGTTCAAAAGAAGGGGCACGTGGTGGTGCTCCTCTGGTGCGCGGAGGAGGAACGTGATCGACACGCTCGGGTAAAACCCCGTCGTGCCTTGCGCCGCGTAGTACACGCTCGTGTCGAACGTGATGCGGTACGTGCCCGGCTTCGGGCGCGGCTCGGACGGCAAGAGGTCGCGCAGGCGGCCGTCTGCGTCTGTCTTGCCGCGCCCGAGCTCGACGAACGCGCCACCGTCTTCGAGGCGCTCGAGCAGGACGGGGACGCCCTCTGCGGGCCTGCCGCGGCTCGTGTCGAGGACATGTGTGGTGATGGGGCTCGTGCTCATGGCGAGAGGATCTTCTCCAGGCGCAGACGGGTGATCTTTTCTTGTTCGCCCACGGCGACGCGGAGCTCTTCGGCTGCGTCGTTGTTGAGCCGCGCGCGCAGGATTGCGAGCAGCTCCTCGCCCGTCTTGCCCGTGGCGCAGACGAGGTAGATGCGGCCGAACTTCGCCTCGTAGGCGCGGTTGCCCTCGGCGATCGCGGCGCGCACGTCGTCGGCCGAGCGCGCGGCGCCGGCTTGCTCGTTTGCGGCCCACGCGGCTGTCGACTTCGAGGCCGCGGAGGGATCGCCGATGCGGGGATGGTGCGAGAAGGCCTCGTCCCAGTCGGCGACGTCGAGCGCGTTCCAGTGCCGCGATGCTGTTTCGAAGAGCTCTGCGCGGCTCTGGAACGGCCGCTCGTGGAGCATGCGATCGACCCAGCGCGTGCTGCCGCAGCAGCGTGTCAGCGCGGCGCGCGCTTCGTCGTTGGAGAGGTCGTTCAGGGGGCGGCAGTCGTCCACGGCGATGTCCTCACGGGGTGATCGGCGCGCCGTAGAGCCGGAGCCGCGCGACGCCGCCGTCGGGGAAGATGCGCAGCCGCACGTGGCTCACGGGCTCGCTCGCCTGGAGCGAGAACACGTGGCGCGTGTGCGCTTCGAGCTTTGTGCGCGGCAGGAGCTCCTTCCACGCGGCTGCTTCGAGTGCCTCGGGCGTGTCCTCTCCGCGGAGGAAACATCCTTCGAGCGCGCAGCTCTCGGGGTAGTTGCCCTTGAAGTGCGTCGTGTCGATGTCGGTGCGCACGAGCGTGCCCGCGCGACCGAGGCGCACGATGGCCCAGTCGTGGCCCGGCCCGCGGCGCCTCCGGCTCTCCCAGCCGTCGCCCATGTCGCGCGAGGGGCCGGGCAAGAGCAGGTTGCGCCGATCCGAGAAGAACTCGTCGCTCGCGCCGATGACCACGCCACCATGCTCGACGGCTGCGAGATCGAGGACGCGGTGCTCGGACAGGAGCAGGGCCCAGTCGGGCTTCACCTCGCCATAGACGCGGAAGCGCGCGACGCCGCCGTCGGGGTAGATGCGCAGTTTTACGTGCGACCAGGTTCCCTCGTCCGTGATCGCGAAGAGGTTCTGCGAGCCGGGTTTGACGGCGGAGGGAGGCAGGATCTCGGTCCACGCCACGTCCGCGCCGAGCAAGGCGTCGAGCGCCTTGTAGCCGGGCACGTAGGTCGCCTCGATGGAGACCTTCGCCGGGGCGTTGCCGAGGAAGTGGCTCGTGTCGACGTCGAAGCCTGCGATCCGGCCGGCGAGGCCGAGCCGCACGATGCACGCGTCCTCGCTGCCGGTGCGCCTGCGGCGCGACTCCCAGCCGTCCATCCACTTGCCCTGCTCGGTGTACTTGCCCGGGATGAAGACGGCCTTGCCGGGCTTGAGCAGGTTCTCCTTCGGCGCGAAGAAATCGTCGGTCGCCCAGATCGCCGCGCCGCCGAGGCGCTCCGACGCGAGATCGACCCTCGTCTCGAAATCAGCCATGTCTCTCTCTTCCTTACGCACCACGCCCCAGGAGCGGGACGCCGAGGGGCTCGTCACGGACGACGCCGCCCTCGTACACCGTTTGACCGCGAAGGATCGTCGTCTTCACCTCGCCGCGCAGCGTGCGCCCGAGGTACGGCGTCACCGGGTGGCGATGCCGCAGGATCGAAGGCTCGACGACGAACGTCGCGTCGGGATCCCAAACGACGAGATCCGCGTCGAGCCCGGGCGCGATGCGGCCCTTCTTGTGCGAGAGGCCCGCGAGCCTTGCGGGCGCCTCGCACATCCACCGCGCGAGATCCGAGAGCGTCGCGCCGCGCTGGTTGGCCTCGGTCCAGATGAGCGACAACCCGAGCTGGAGCGAGGCGATCCCGCCCCAGGCGCGCAGGAAGTCACCTTCGTTCGGCAGTTTCAGCTGCGGCGTGCACGGCGAGTGATCCGAGACGACGAGGTCGATCGCGCCGGAGACGAGCGCCTTCCAGAGCCGCTCGCGGTTGTCGCGCTCGCGGATCGGCGGCGCGCACTTGTACTCGGTGTGGCCCTCGGGGACCTCCTCCGCGGCGAGCAGCAGGTAGTGCGGGCACGTCTCGATCGAGAACGGCAGGCCCTCGGCGCGCGCGCGGCTCACGTCGTCGAGCGCGCCCGCGGCCGAGAGGTGCACGACGTGCACGGGGCCGCCGTACGTGCGGCAGAGCTCGACCATCCGGTGCACGGCCGCCTCCTCCCAGGTCGGCGGACGCGAGGCGAGGTACGTCGCGTAGCTGCGCGGATCCCCCACGGCCTCGGGCGCGTCTCCTTCGAGCTCCGCGTGCACGAGCAAGGGCACGCCGAGGCGCGCGAGGATCGGCATCGCGCGGCGCAGATCGCCCTCTTCGGCCATGGGGAAGTCGTCGATGCCCGAGTGCACGAGGAAGGCCTTGAAGCCGAGCGCGCCGGCCTCGACGAGGGGCTCGAGCTCGCGCTCGTTGCCGGGCACGACGCCGCCCCAGAAGCCGTGATCGACCCACGTTTGCCCCGCCGACGCGCGGCGCTTCTCCTCCAGCGCCGCGCGTGTCGTCGTCACGGGGATCGAGTTCAACGGCATGTCGACGACCGTGGTGATGCCGCCCGCGGCGCACGCGCGCGTGGCCGTCTCGAAGCCTTCCCACTCCGTGCGACCCGGCTCGTTGATATGCGCGTGCGTGTCGACGAGGCCGGGCATGATCACGCGGTCGCCCGCGTCGAGCGTGCGCACGCCTCGGGGCGCGGCCGAGGGATCGAGCACCGCGGCGATACGGCCGCCGGCGATCGCGATCGCAGCTTCGCGCACGCCGTCGGGCAGCACGATGCGGCGGCCCTTCAGCACCAGATCGAACGGGGCGGGATCGTGGCTCGTCATCAGGCAGGAAGCTTGGCCGAGAGGAAGGACTGGAGCTTGACGATGTTCTTCTCGTCGCGGGAGAAGCTCGGCGCCTGGTAGCTCTGGGCCCAGCCCGCCACCTCGTTCAGGAAGGCCGTGCGCGTCCCGTCGTCTTCGATGATCTCGTCGACCGTGCGGCCGCGCGCGGCGCCGCGGGTCAGTTCACGGACGTACTTCTCGAGCCGGACGTAGTCCTTGCCGAGCAGCTCCACGATGAGCGCCTTGTCGGCGGCGAGCCGATGCAGCGCGGGCGCCTCGGCGCGCACGGACGGGTTCTCGTCGAGCGCGAGCGAGGCCGCGACGCGCAGGACGAACGCGTCGTCGAGGAAGCCGAGATCCTCGATGCCGTCGGGGATGAGATCGAGCGACTTGAACAGGTAGTTGAGCCCCGCCGCCACGTACCGCCGCGCCGAGAGGGGCGCCGAGGTCGAGGCGAGCAGCTTCGCGATGTCGTCGGCATCGGCGGCGAGCGTGCGCAGCCACTCGGGGAACGTGTTCAAGCAACGGGTGTCGAGCTCGGTGGTCATGAAAGGTCCTTTCTTCTCTCGGTCACGGGGCCTTCGGCTCGTCCTTCTTTCGAGGCGGACGCCAGCCGAGCACGCGCAGCGCATTCAGTGAAAACAACTTCAGGATCTCGTCGTCCTTGCGGCCCCGCTTGCCGAGCTCGCGGGCGAGCGCGGGCAGATGCGACGCGTCCTCCATGCCCTCGGCCGGCTTGATGTCGCCGTCGAAGTCGCTGCCGATCGCGACGTGATCGATGCCGGCGACGGCGATCATGTGCTCGGCCTGCGCCACGAGATCCGCGAGCGTGGCCGCGCCGTCGGCCTTCACGAAGGGCGAATGGAAGTTCAGCCCCGCGACGCCGCCCGTGCGGCCGATCGTGCGGAGCTGCTCGTCCGTGAGGTTCCGCGGGACGTCGCAGAGCGCGCGCGCGTTCGAGTGCGTCGCGACGATGGGCGCGCCGTGCGCCTCCGCGATGGGGACGAGATCCCGGAAGCCCGCGTCGGAGAGGTGCGAGACGTCGACGAGCGCGCCCTTTTCGTAGATGCGCGCGGCGAACGCCTTGCCGAGATCCGTCAGACCGTACTTCGCGCCGCCGCCGGTCGCGGCCGAGGCGAGCTTGTTGTTCCGCGCGTGCGCGAGGCTCACGAGGCGGACGCCGCGATCGATGAAACGATCGATCGCCGTGATGTCGTCCGCGAACGCGCCCGCGCCCTCGATCGCGAGGAACGTGCTGATGCGATCGGGCTCGGCGACGCGGGAGCCGAGGGGCAGGAAGATTGCGCTCGCTTCCACGATCGACGCTGCGGCGCGGTAGATCGCCTCGGCGTCGTCGATCTTCGGGCCGCCCTTGATCTTGTCGGAGATGTAGATCGGCAGGACGACGCCGCCGTAGCCGCCCTTTTTCAGGGCCTCGATGCGCGCTTGCCCCTCGACGAGCTTGGGCGAGCGACCCTTGCCGTGGACCTGCCAGGGGACGTCGGCGTGCAGGTCGACGACCATGAAACGCGGCGTTTCCTCGCCTGCGGCAGCGGCCCCGCGCGGGCTCGCCAGGCTCACGACCAGCGAGGCAGCGCCGACGAGGATCGCGGCGAAGCGGGCCGTGAGCAGGAGCGGAGCCACGTCACGAGCCTCCGGCGAGGTAGCCGAGCAGGATGCCGAGCAGCAGCGTGCCGACCGCGATCGCCGCGGCCACGGGGACAGGCACGACGCTCTTCTGCGGAGGCGGCAGAGGCGGCGCGGGCACGATGGCCACCTGCGGGGGCATGCGAGGGATGGGCGGGCCGTGCCGCTCCGCGCTCATCTGCGTGCCGCCCGCGGGTTGCGGCGGGTAGACCACGGCGGCCGGCGCGGGCGTGCCAGGGCGCGGCGGCGAGGCCGCAGGATCGGTGTCGGCGACGGCGAACGAGCCCGACACGGGCGCCATCGGCGGCGGTGTCGAGCCCGTGGGCATCATCATCGCGCCGATGGCGGGCATCGCCGTCGTGGCGGCCGAGGCGAGCGTCGCGGCGCTCTCGTGTTGCGGGTTCCATCCGCTGTTCACCACGACCTCGGGCGCCTCGACGCGCACGAGGGCGGCGAGGACCTGGGCCATCTCGTCCGCGGTCTGGAAGCGCTTGTTCGGGTCCTTCTCCAGCGCGCGATCGAAGAAGGACGTGAAGCGCTCGAGCTGCGGGGCGTAGACGGTGATCGGGGTCGAGGGGCTGACGAGGACGGCCGTCAGACGCGTGAAGTCGTTGTCGGCTTCGAACGGGAGCTGGCCCGTGAGCATCTGGTAGAGGATCGTCGCGACCGACCAGAGATCGCTGCGCGGGTCGACGTTCTTCGCGCTCCGGATCTGCTCGGGGCTCATGTACCCGGGCGTGCCGATGAGCGCGCCGGTGCGGGTCTTGTTGCCCATGCCGCCCGCGGCATCCATGACCTTCGCGATGCCGAAATCGAGGATCTTCACGACCTCGTTGCCGCCCGGATCCTTGGCGACGAAGACGTTGTCCGGCTTGAGGTCGCGGTGGACGACGCGCTGCGCGTGGGCGGCGGAGAGAGCGGCGAGGATCTGGCTCGTGATGCGGTAGGCCTCGGGCACGGGCACGATCACCCCGCCGTCGAGCTTGTCGCCGAGCGACTGGCCGCGCAGAAGCTCCATCACGAGGTAGGGCGAGTTGTCCTCGGCGACGGCCGACTCGAGGATCGGCACGACGTTCGGGTGCACGAGGTTCTTCGTGGCGGTGACCTCGGCGAGGAAGCGGTCGCGGACCTCGGGGATGCGGGTGAACTCCTCGTGGAGGAGTTTGACGGCGCGCTTGCCCTCGCCCTGCACGCTGTCGGCTTCGTAGACGGCGCCCATGCCGCCTTCGCCGAGCAGGCGCACGAGCCGAAAGCGCCGGTTGAGGGTCGCGCCGACGAGCTTCTCGGCCGGGCTCGGAGTGGTCATGCCGGGCGAACCTTACCAGAACTTCCGCGGGGCACGCTCCCAGGACACACCCCCGATCCTGCTCCCCCGCGTCTCGCGTATGCTCGCCCCAGCCGACCCGAAAGGACGGACGCCGTGCCCAACGGACACATCCACTACGAAGCCTGTGATCAGCTCCTCTGGAAATTCACGGAGCAGGGATATCCGGAGTTTCGCATCGACCGGTATCACTACAGCCGCATCGTGCGGGTGATCCACCTGCGCGGCGTGCGCGGGTACGCGCCGGATCCTCTCTGGGAGACGTTCCAGCCGCCGGACTCCTGGCTCGGCAAGAAGGCCGAGCGCGGGGCGGTCGAGGCGTTGGCGGTCAAGTACGCGGCGGCGTTGCAGGCGCTCCTCACGTCGAACCCGAAGGACGCGCTCAGCCCGAGCGTGCGCAGCGCCTCCCTGGCGTGGTTCTCGTTCGAGGTGGGGTGGGCCGTCGTGATCGGCGACGACTTTCTGTACATGCGCATCGGCGACGAACCCCTGCGCGAGATCGAGAAGCTGGCCCCTCCCTTCCCGCCCGGCATCGAGGTGACCGATGAGATGCGCGCGTATTGGAACCAGCACAAGGCCATGTTCGCGACTGCCATCGGCGTCGACGGCCCGCAGAGCGGCATCAAGCCCGAGGATTGCGTCCACGACCTCCGCGACGTGACCGAGCTGCTCTGCTCGACCACGCCGCTGCACGAATCTCCGGGGTGGCCGCGTATCGCCGCCACGTCCGTCTACAGCGCCGAGAGCTCCGGGTTCGTCGCGGAGGCCATGCGCGCGCACGGCCTCGAGCGCGAGAGCGATCAGCTCACCCTGCGATGGCGCCGGCCCGCGGGCGAGTGAGGCCCGCGTCCGGTTTCTCTTGACAACGAAGCTCGCCCTTCAGGGCGTGGCCGCCATTCTCCCCCGCGCCGCCGGGCTCGCCCAGAGCGGCGCCGCGAGCGTCTCGCCGGACTTGCCTTTGCCGTAGAGGAAGTCGTACGCGGCCATGCTCGTCATCACGCGCTTCGTGTAGAGCCGCGTCTCCTCGTAGGGGATCTGCTCGACCCAAAGATCGAAGTCCTCGTTCGGGCGCTCGTCGACCCAGTCCTTCGGCTTCCCGCCGCCGGCGTTGTACCCGGGGATCGCGAGCAGCGGGTTGTCCTGGAACTTCGCGCGGAGGACCGAGAGGTAACGGCAGCCGAGCGCGATGTTGATCTCGGGGCGCTTCAAGGACTCCGCGTCGCCCTTCAGCTTGAGCGGCTTCGCCATGCGCTGCGCCGTGGGCACGATGAGCTGCATCAGGCCGACCGCGGCCGCGCTGGAGACGACGCGCGGATCAAAGGCGCTCTCCTCGCGCATGATCGCGTAGGCCAGAGACTCGGGGATGCCGCTGCGGGTCGCCTCGGCCGCGACGACGGGCGCGTACGGGCGCGGGAAGGCGATCTCCCACGCCGAGCGCCAGTTGCCCGCCGGGTAGTGATCGGTCCAGTCCGTGAGCTCCGCGCGGCCCGCCGGGATCGTGTTCGTCGCGGTGCGGAGGATCTGGTGCGCCTCCTTCGGCGAGCCGGCGCGGGAGAAGAGCAGCGCGGAGGCCCAGAGCACCTCGGGCGGCGCGGTGCGGGCGCCGACGCCGAGGCGATCGAGCTCGATGCGGGCGAGCCTCGACTCGCCTTGCCGCGCGAGCGCGAGGGCGCGGAGGAACTCGGTCTTGCCGAACGCCGCGCTCTTCGGCGGCGGCTCGGGGGCGGTCGCGCCTTCCCGTGCGAGGGCCTCGTCGAGCGCGCGATCGGCTGCGGCGCGGTCCTTGTCCGCGAGGCGCGCGTAGGCGAGCGACATGTAAAACGAGAGCGGGTAGTCGCGGATGACGGAGGCGAGCAGCTCCTTGCCTTGATCGAGCGCGCCCGTTTCGAGCCGCGCCCGGCCGAGGTAGTAGGGCAGGCGCCCGGCCGCGTAGTAGACGCGCTCGCGCGGGGCGCGGGTGAGGGCGCGCTCGAGCGGGGCGACGGCGCCGGCCCAGTCGCGCTTCGTCATGCGGGCGAGGGCGAGCTCGAAGAGGCCGTCGGTCGTCATGTCGCCCTGCGGGTAGTCGTCGGGCATCTTCGTGAGCATCTGCGTGAAGCGCACCTCGTCGCCGAGCTCGCGCGCGGCGAGGGCGCTCTTCAAGCGCGCGTCGTCGGCGAGCCTGTGCGTGGCGAACTCCTGTTCGAGCAGGCCGTAGCGCCGGATGGCCTCGCCATGCTGGCCGTTGCGGGCAGAGGCCTTGCCGCCGTGCCAGAGGGCCTCGACGCGGCGGGGTGTGCCGGCGCAACGCTCGATCGCGGTGCCGAAGCCGCCTTCGGCCTCGGGCTTTTTCTTCAGCCGCGCGAGGGCCTCGGCGCGGACCATCCAGGCGCCGCAGCCGAGGTCGCCGGGGGCCTGGGCGCGGGCGTCGGTGATGAGGCCGTCGGTCGTGCGCAGCGCCTCGCGGCTCTGGCCGGCGTCGAGCTGACGCTTGGCCTGGGAGAGCAGGTCGTCCTGGCTCGGGGTCTCGAAGGCCTTGCGGCGCGGGAAAGGCAAGCTGCCGAGGGCGTCGGTCTCGATCGCCTTCGCCTCGCCGTTCCCCGCGCCCGAAGGCGCCTCGTAGAGGACCCGTCGTGCAAATCCGATGGCCTCCTCGGCGTGCTCCTCGGAGGGTTTTTGCAAGAGGGCGCGGGCGACCTTGAGCGAGACCTCGACCCAGCGCGGCGGGTGCCCCGACTTGCCGAGGTAGGCGCGGTAGTGCGGCAGCGCCGCGTCGAGGTCGCCCTTGCCGAGCAGGGCGTCGGCGCGAAGGAGGCCGACCTCGGAGGCGACGGGCAGATCGGCGGGGACCTTGTCGAGGTGACGGAGGGCCTCGGCGTGCTCGCCCGCGCGTTCGGCGTGGTCCGCGGCCTGGTAACGGGCGTACCCTTCGAGGGGGCCTCCGATCGCGGCAGCCTCCCCGTAGGCGCGCGCGGCGCCGAGCGGATCCCCCGCGAGGGCGCGGAGCCGTCCGAGCTGGTAGCGGAAGGCGTGCTCGTCGTCCTTCGACGGGCGTGGCTCGGCAGCGAGGACGGCGTCGAGCTCCTTCACGGCCTCGACGTAGGCCTCGCGGGTCACGGCGGCTTTGACGGCGGCGAGGCGCGTGTCGTCGAGGAGGGGGACGGCGGCGTCCGGGTCGAAGGCGAAGCTCTCCTCGGGCGTGGACGCGGCGGCGGAGGCAGCGGCGGCGACGGGCGCGGCAGCGGCCGCGGAGGTGGGGGCGGCGGCCGCCGAGGCGGGCGCGGGGGTGGTGGGACCGGCGCCGAGGCGCGGGGCGGTCGTGACGGCGGCGCAGCCGAGGGCGACCAGGGCGGTGAGGCCGAGGCCCCAGGCCGCGCCTCGCCGGGAAAGGAACGAGCGGAGAGCCACGGCGGGAGTTTAGCCCGAAAAGCACGGATCGGCCGGAGAAAGCTGTTCGACCAAGCGCACTCGTCGACGCCTGCACGGTGCCAGGGTATAGGGGGACCCGATGCGCGGAGCGGGACGATGATGGCGGTATTCCAGGACTGGATCGCGATTCTGCTGCGCTGGCTCCACCTGATGGCGGGCATCGCGTGGGTGGGCACGTCGTTTTATTTCAATTGGTTCGACCTGTCCGTACGCCCGCCGAAGGGCAAGGTGCTGAAGGAGAACATCCGGGGCACGCTCGACGAGATCCACGGCGGCAGCTTCTACTATCACGAGCAATACTGGCCGAACGCCCACCCCGAGCGCCTGCTCGTGCATGCCTGGCCCGCGAAGACCACGCTCGTCACGGGGGCGCTCTTGCTCGCGGGGATCTACTGGTATGGCGCGCGGACGTACCTCATCGATCCGAGCGTGGCCGACATCGGGCCGACGGCGGCGGTGGGCATCAGCATCGCGTCGATCCTCGCGTGCTGGTTTTTCTACAACGAGCTTTGTTTCTTCGTTGAAAACAATCGCGTGGTGATGGCGGTGATGGCCGTGTTCGTCGCGGTGGCGGCGTACGGGTATCAACACCTCTTCAGCGGGCGCGCCGCGTACATCCACGTGGGCGCGATGCTCGGGACGTGCATGGGGCTCAACGTGTGGACGTCGATCGTGCCCCACCACATCGCGATGCGAAAACAGCTCAATGCCGGCGAGAAGCTGGATCTGCGGCATGGCGAGGAAGCGAAGCGGCGGTCGCAGCACAACAATTATTTCACGTTGCCGGTCACGTTCGCGATGATCAGCAACCATTTCGCGCTGGCGTACAACCACCACCGCGCCTGGCTGATCCTGTGGCTGCTCATGGCGGGCGGCGTATCGATCCGCCATTACCTGAACATCAGCTTCAAGTACGATCGGAAAGAGAGGTCGCTGCTCGTCGCCGTGGCGGCGGCCTTCGGGGGCGCGATGGGGCTGAGCTTCATGCGCCCGGCGCCGCCGCCGGTGGTAGGCCCGGTGGATACGGCGACGGCGATGGCGATCGTGCAAAAGCGCTGTGTGCCGTGTCATTCGCAGAAGCCGACGCACCCGACGTTCGTCGCGCCGCCGTCGGGGTTCATGCTGGACACCCCGGAGCAGGTGCTCGCGAAGGCGGAGAAGGTGGTGCAGCGGACGAGCGTGACCCGGGATATGCCGCTCGGGAACGTGACGGCGATGACGGATGAGGAGAGGGCGCAGCTCAAGGTGTGGATCGAGGGACAGGGGAAGTAGGGGCGGGGGCGTTTCGGCGGAGGGGCGGGGGCGCCGGTTTCGGGGGGCGCGAGGGAATCGCTCGTCCTGCTTGCGACACGCCCTCCGCCACCGTCGGCGGCTCTTGGCTGTGATGCCGAGCAGCCATTTCACCCGCGTGCCGCTTTCGTGGCGGTCACACGCGAGGCTCTCGTGCCCCTCGGGGGCTGTCACGTGAGCATAACGGCGGGCGGAGCGCGGCTGTTACGCGGCCGTGTCAGTGTCACGCGCCTATGACACCGACCGTCGTCCGAGCCTCTTGAACGGGGAGTCCCCGCGCGCGCGTCCTGTGGCCTGAAGCTTGCCCTTGGGCTGGCCGACGTGGGTATCACCCGCGTACCCGAAGAAACAAGGAACTTCATGAAGATACACAGGATGCTTGCATCATTGCTGGTCCTGGCACTGCCCTATGGGTCGGCTCTCGCCAGCCCCGATGGCCAGCTCAGCGACACGGCGCCGGCCGGCAATACGGGAGGCGGTTTGGCCGTGACCTCGATCGGCGCGGCGGTCACCTCCATCCCCATCCAGGTCCCACCCGGCGTCGGCGGCCTCATGCCTTCGCTGAGCGTCAATTACAACAGCAGCAGCGGCAGCGGAGACATGGGCGTGGGCTTCTCGATGGCCGCGACCTCGGCCATCAAGCGTTGTGGCCACACGCTCAGCGAGGACTTCGACGTCTATCCCATCACGTACCGCGACGACGGAGCAGGGAATTCCACCTACGCGGCGGACTGGCTCTGCATCGACGGCGTGCGCCTCGTCGGATTGGAAAACGGCCTGAAGATCGGCCGCGTTTACCGCCTCTTTCAGGACGACCACCGCCGCGTCGTCGCGGTGACCTCGCCGGACGGGCTGCCCGGCTTCGAGGTGCAGTTGCCCGACGGCTCGAAGCAATTCTACGGCACCGATGATCAGAGCCGCGTCTACAAGTTCGAGGTGGACCCCGCCGGGGGTGTCGTGAAGCTGCCCTACGCGTGGAAGTTGACCCGGGTAGAGGACGCACACGGCAATACGATGACGTACCACTACACGTACCAAGACAATTTCAACGACGCGCTGGGCACCGCCTCGCGGCTCGAGCATCGGCTGGAGCAGATTCGCTACGCGAACAACACGCGTCGGGTCGAGCTCCAGTACGACCGTCTGGCGCGCGACGAGATGATGGACGGTTTCTTCAGCAGCACGCGATATCGGCAGCCTCGAAGGCTGACGGGTATCCTGACGTTCGCCCCGTCGGCCATCGCCGCCGAGGGCGAGCGCATGGTGCGGCAGTATAAATTTCAGTACACGAACCTCGTGTCCACGACGAAGAGGTTCTTGCTGGAGAGCGTAAAGGAGTGCGTGTACGAGAACGACGGGGAGGTCTGCAAGCCCGAGACGAGCTTCACGTGGCAGAGCGGCGCGATCAACGGAGGGATCGCCCTCGAGGACGCGCAGAGCGACTTCGCCTTCGACAACGTTCTCTTCCCCGTGCATGGGAGCCCCGAGCAGGACCACGCTGCGATCTTTCAAATGACGCAGCTCGACGGCAATCACGATGGGACGACCGACCTACTCGTCGCTCCCGCAGCGGATGGAAGCAATCAGCCCCAGACATGGAGCTTCTGGGCCGTGCGCTCGACGCCGCAAGAGTCGGAGGTCATCGACACGAACATCCTCGTGCGCACGCCTCCGCCCATTCCCCAGGCGCCGGTCGAGCTCTGCGACATCGACAACCAGTGCCGCGATTACCTGCTTCCCGGTGACGCGATCGGGATCTCGAACATCGATTACAACGGCGATTCCCGCACCGACGTGATGGGCGTCGAAGGCTACACCTCGACGAATCCGATGTATCGGGGCTTCGGCGATGGCCTGCAGATCCTGGTGCAGGAGTCCACCTGCGACGATACCATTCACGACAACGACACCGAAATCTTCGCAGAGGTCCGGGAGACGGGGTTGATGTACCCCTCGCCGACCAAGGTTCCGCCCGTCGGAAACCGGATCTTGCTGGCGGTGCCCGGAGACTTCAACGGCGACGGGCTGACGGACTTGATGGCCTGCATCGAGAACGAGAACCTGGACGCGTACTTCGGCCCCGAGGCGTACAAGACGTTGCCTGGAGTCCTGGAAGGATCGAGCCTGTATCGCGGCTACTGGCACTATTTCGAGAACGAGAGCAACGGCAACTCCAGCCGCATTTACTACGACATCGACGGCGTGCTGCAAAACTACCCCTGCTCGGTCCTCGACAAGGTCCACGTCATGGACTTCGACGGGGATGGCTCGGACAACCTGATGTACATCGAAGGGTACAGCTCGGATGGCCAGGTCGAGAACGATCCGGACGGCCAGTGGCCGCCCGTGATCTCCGGGGGCCACTGGCTCAGCCCCGTGGAGCTACAGGACGAGACCTACCGCGCGATCCTGTATCGCAAGAACCCGGGCAACAATGGCAACAACTTCCACGACGTCGACACGGGTCTGCCGTTCGATTTCTACCAGCGGCTCCACGCTGCCGAGGGCGCGAACTGGGCCTGTCTGCAGGAGTATGGTGCCCTGTGCCGCGGCAACGGCCTCGGCGCGGACAAGGTGGGCGACGTCAACGGCGACGGGCTGCCGGACGTGGTGCGCTTCGAATCCGACGCCACGCTCGAAGAAAACAACCTGAGCCCGTTCGTGAACCAGCAGGACGGCGAGATGCTCGACGACTGGGGCGCGCAGTGGGAGGGCCGCATCGAGGTGTGGCTCAACATCGGTGGTCACTTCGTCCGGAGCCACGACTGGGACCACACGTATGGCGCCGCGTCCTTTCACGCGCAGTTCCTGAGCGCGCACCTCGTCGATTGGGACCGTGACGGGCGCGCCGAGCTGCTGATGCGCAACGACGCCCCCCAGGACCCGGACGCGCGTCCTCAGGTGTTCGAGTATCCGCTGAATGCGTTTGCCGCCCTGCAGTGGACCCAGACGACCTTGCCGGCCCTGCCGTGGAAGCTCGACGAGCGAATGCTGTCGCTCGGCGATTACAACGCCGATGGCTTGCTGGACGTGATGGCTCGCACCACGAATCCGGACGGCGATAGCGACCCGCACAACGACCCGTGGCTGCTCGACTTCCACATCCGGCAGGGCAATGTGCCCGACCTCCTGTATCGCGTCGCGAACGGCCACGGGGCGGCATGGTCCGTGCAGTACAAGCCCATGACCGACGTGAGCGTCTATCGCGAGTCCGAATGCTCGTGGCAGTGGCATTCTTACACGAACGACTCGGATTCACGGCCCTTCGACGCACGGCCGCTGGTGTCGAGCCTGTTCAGCCCCTTGGGAATTGCGCCGACCGTCGGGTCGCAGCGCACCAACTACTTCTACGAGGACGCGCAGCGCTACCGCGCGGGCAACCAGTTCCTCGGCTTCACCCGCCGGATGCTGAACGACGCCGGAGCGACCGGGCCGGATGCCCCAACGCAGGACTATGCCAGCGTGCGCTCGGAGCTTTACCGGCACTACCCGGAGCAACCCAACAACTTCGCCAGTGGTTCCGTCATCATTCCCAACGCGGGAAGGCTCACCGCGGCGGTCACGATGATCCGGAACACCGATCCGGAGCATCCGGAGGGAGCTCGGGCCGTCCTGGAAAACTACGCATACGATGCCCTGCTGGGAGGTGACTTCCAGGGCGATCCGGACTGGCAAGGCCCTCTTCCGGAGACGTACTACTTCCAGCCCGTGAAAATGAACTCGCGCGTGCGCACGTTCGATGACGTCGAGGCCTGGTGGGACTGCTGCTCGTCGCAGCCGTGGTACACCCTGACGCCGGAGGCCGTGGAGAATATGGTGGCGCTGGGCGACATGGTCCCGCTGACCGACCAATGGCAAGGCATTGGCTCGACGACGTATGATGTCGATTACCCGGATTCCTGCATGAGCACCATGGACATGTGGGCGACGGGCGCGCTCGATGCGCAGGGCTTTCCGACGACGTATTGCAGCGAGGACCTGATCTCCGGCGCGCGCTACGAGACCGAACTGGAATACGAGCACCGGCTCACGAGCTGGCAGCTCGGGCTGCTCCGCAAGCGCGAGGTGACGCACAAGCTCGTGCCCGCGGATCCCCAGCCGAAGATCCGCACGGTCGCGATGACGTACAACGCGTTCGGCGATACCGATCTGGTCACGGTGGAGCCGGATCTCCCGGAGCATCGCTCCTTCACGGCGTACGGCTACGACAGCTACGGCAACGTGAACTCGGTTCACGTCTGGGATGCGGAAGGCAATGATCGGACGACCGTCCTCACGTATGGCGCGAATGGCGTCTTCCCGATCACGCGCACGAACGCACTGGGTCACATCTCCTCGATGACCTGGGAGCCGGGCCTCGGGACGCGCCTCTCCTCGACCGATCCGAGCGGCGTGAAGACGATCCAAAACTACGACCGATTCGGCCGCCCGACCTTCGCGCAGGTCTGGGCCCAGAACACGCCGATGAGCCCCGGCACGACGATCACCTACGAGCCCCTGGCATTCCTGCCTCCGCGCATGATTGTGGACACGCCCGGACACGGCCACTCGAAGACGACCTTCGACGAGCTCGGCCGCCCCGCGCAGACCGTGTCGAAGGGCTTCAAGGACGAATACGAGGTGTTCCGCTATGCCCAATACGATCACCGGGGACGCCTGGTGAGGACGTCGGTGCCGGTCAAGACGGGCCAGCCGGTGGTGTGGACGAGGATGTACTACGACGTGCAGGGCCGCTTGATCGAGCGCATCGATCCGAGCGGCATCGATGGGCTCACCTCGACGCGCTGGATCTATGACGGCCTCAAGACGACGCAGATCGATCCGGACGAGAACCAGACCTGGATCCTGACGGACACGCGAGGCAACCTCGTGCGCTCGGCGGACGGCCACAAGGTCGAGGACGCGAACGTTCCCGGCAGCTACACCGAGATGTGCTACGAGTATGGCCATTTCGAGGGCATGAACCAGGTCGCCCCGTGCCAGCCGACCGCGCTGCGCTCGCCGGTGCTCATCGGGCTCGACCTCTACAACCAGCGCCTGACCCTGGACGACGCGCAGACCGGCCTGCAGACCTTCGACTACGATCCTTTGGGTCAGATGAGGCGCTCGCTCAATGCCGAGGGCGAGGAGCTCCTTCATCACTACGACGCGCTGGGCCGGCTCGACGAGATCCTGGACTCGGAAGGCGGGACCACCCTCTGGAGTTATGACGTGACGCGGCCCGGGGCCCTGCACGAGTCGGTCTCGCGCGACGGGAATTCCAGGCTCTACCTGTACGACGCCTTCGGCAGACTGAACACGACGGAGTGGACCATCAACGGTGACTCGTTCACCGTCGAAATGGACTACGATTCGTTCGGACGCCCCCTGAACGTGCGTTATCCGGACCCCTTTGCCGGCACGTCGTTCGCGGTCCAGCGGACCTACGATGCCTATGGGCACCTGCTGGAGGTCACCGGCAACGAAGGGTCCACGTTCTGGGAGCAGCTCGCGGCGGATCCCTTCGGCGGAACGCACGAGGAGCGGCTCGGCAACGGCACCCTGACGACGCGTCAATTCGATGCTTCGACCGGCAGGCTCGAGACGATCCGCTCGGTGGTCGAGCAGCAAAATACGTCCGTCACGGTGCAAGATCTCGAGGTGCAATGGACGAAGGGCATGGACCTGCACAAGCGCATCGACCACGTGCGCGAGCAGAGCGAGACGTTCAGCTACGATCCGAAGCATCAGCTCGTCGGCGCCTTGGCCGAGAAGGGCGCGGACACCAGGACCGAGAGTTACGCGTACGACCCGTTCGGCAATCTGCTGGATCGCACGGGGGTCGGCACGTACACCTACCAGAACGAGAGGCTCGCGAGCGCCGGTGACGAGCAGTTCTGGTACAACCAGAATGGCGCGCTGATCGCCCGCTCGGTGAACAGCGTGAACACCGCGCTGACCTGGGATCCGTTCGGCCGTGTGAAGTCGATCATGAGCCTGCCGGACTACGAGCTGGAGCTCGATTATGATGCCGACGGCAATCGGGTGCGGCGCTTCGACGACCAGAGCCAGACGGAGACGGTGCTGGTCGGCGAGCTCTACCGGCGCGAGCGCAAGCTCAACGAGCCGTTCGCGATGGCCAAGCATACCTACGTGGTGAAGGTAGGAGGCCGCACGGTGGCCGAGTTGACGCGGCTCTACGGCACGACGGGCAACGTGACGCAGGCCGATGTCCACTATGTGCTGGCCGATGCGCTGGGATCGACCGACCTGGTCATGGCGGCCAATGGGAACGTCGTGGAGGAGCGCAGCTACAGCCCCTGGGGCGAGGCGCGTGATCCGGACGATTGGACCGATTCGACGTTGTTCAGCACCGACTCGCTGGTGAAGCCCGGCTTCACCGGTCACGAGGGCCGGCTCGACGGAGGATTCACGTTCATGCGCGGGCGGATGTATGCACCTTCGGTGGGACGCTTCATCAGCCCGGATCCGATCGTGCAGGCGCCGTTCATGCTCGCGGACCTGAACCGCTATAGTTATGCGTGGAATCGTCCGCTTTCCGTCGTAGATCCATCGGGGCTGGACGAGGAGGGCAAGAAGGACGAGGATTGCATTCCCGTCAAGGGCGGTAAAGTCGACGTCGAGGTGAAGACCGAGGAGTTCGGGACCACGTTCCCTGGTGGTAGTGGTGGCGATGGCGGAGGGAGCGGTTCTTACTACTTCGGCAATAGCCCCCCCAGCACAGTGTATCGAAGCAAGGGCGAGAACTGGGACACGCCGCCCCAGGTCGACCCGGTGCCGGTGTCCTCGGCCGAGGCCGCAACCCTCCCCGTCTCCTACGATGGGCTCAGGAACGATATCTCGTCGGCCTTGGGCTATACTGCCATGGGTTACACTGTCCTGTCCGAATCAGCCGCTTACGTAGGCTACTTGATCACAAGCAAGGCCCAGCTCGCTCCAGAAGAGTTTCTCCCCACACTATTCGGCAAGGGCTTCGGGCTCTTCGGAGATATGCTCACGCTCGCTTCCATCGTCGCCAAGCCGAGTCAGGATCGAACCTCCCTGGATTTGGCGATAGGTACGGCAGCCGTGGCCGATCTGGACGCCATGGGGTTCGGATTGATTGCGTACGTCGTCGAAAGTAAGTCGCTTGCGCTCGGGGCTACTGTCGCCGGATACGCTGCGACCTACGCGGGATTCCTTATGACCTGGTTCCAGATAGGCGCGGGGTCCCGTCCGGACCTCACGGAGAAAGAGATCGGGATGTGCATTCCAGTAGGCGGAAATGTCTACAATGTCGTCACGGCAAATCCGGAGAGATTCAATCCCTCGTCGGACCCCTATGAACGGGCGTGGAATGAATTTAGCGAGAATCTGTTCGACTTCGCGTACCCGCAGCCCCTGACCCGGATCGAACACGACCCAGCAGAGTAGCTTCAGACACCCGCCACACGTACGGCGACGGCGCGCCCGTCGCCGTACCCCCTCCCTCCGCGCATGTTCCCGTGCGACCAGGTAAAGCTGGTTGTGCCGTACCTCCACCGCGCGGACGTCCCGTCCTCAGGGAAACCAGGACATCAGGCGTTCGACGTGGTGCCGTCGGCCCCAGGGGACGGTGTCGAGTCCCCGAAGACACGAGGTCGCTGGAGTTCGACGCGGGCTCGTCCCTTTCGAGGGACGGTGCCGAGTCTCCGGAGATACGAGGTCGCTGGATTCCGACGCGCGGCCGTGGGGCCGAGGGACGATGTCGAGCCTCCGGAGCTACGAAGCCGCGGGATCGGGAGACGATGTCGTGTCTCGGAGACACGACGTCGTCGAGGGGCGGGAGGCGGTGTCGAGCCTCGGGAGACACGAGGTCGTAGGGATCCGCGGTGGGGTCGTCGGTCCCGAGAGACGGCGTCGAGCCTCGGGAGACACGAGGTCGATGGATTTCGACGTGGCGTCGTGGCTCCCAGGGGACGAAGCCGAAGCGCGTCGAGGCGGGCTCGTCGGTCGGGGGGGATGAGGTCGCGGCGTGGAGAGTCTTCCCCCTGTCTTTCGTCCGCATGCTCGGCTTCCGCTCGCCCATCTCCAGCCCGGTGCAAGTCGCGGCAAAGAGGTCGCTCCCGGCTTCGGAGCGCGTGCTCCCTCGATGCCTCCACCCCCGCCCGCCTGCTCCCGTGACGCCCGCGCCCGTCCGCACTAGATCGCTCCCCCACATGCCCCCCTGGTCCCGCCCCGAGCCCTTCGGCGCGTGGGTTCGTTTTGATGATCGAACCCTCGTCGCCGTCGATCACGCGCTCGCCAAGCGGCTCGGGGTTCCCTCGGGGCAACCCATCGACCCCTCCGCGCCGCCACGCCCGCTCGAAGTCCACCTCGCGGTGAACGCGCGTTGCCACGCGCCGTGCGAAGGCTGTTACCTCGACGCGCGTTCCGATGGCGCGGAGCCTTCCCTCGACGAGCTTCGCGCGAGGCTCGTCGCCGTGCGCGAGCGCGGCGCTTCGACCGTCGCGTTCGGCGGCGGGGAGCCGCTGCTTCGTGAGGACCTCGGCGAGCTCGCGGCCTTCGCGCGTTCGCTCGGGCTCGTGCCCGTGATGACGACGAGCGGGTTCGGGTTGCGGGAGGAGCGCGCGAAGGAGCTCGGAGCGTTCGCGCAAATCAACGTGAGCCACGACGGCGTGGGCGGCGCGTACGCGGCGGTGCGCGGGTTCGACGGCGCGCGGGGCGCCGAGCGGGCGATCGAGATGCTCGCGCGTGCAGGGATCCCCGTCGGCGTGAACGTCGTGCTCACGCGGCGATCGTTCGCGCAGCTCGAAGCCACGGCCGAGCGTGTCGCCGATCTCGGCGCCGGGGAGCTTCAGCTCTTGCGGTACAAGCCGCAGGGGCGCGCAGCAGGGATCGGCTACTTCGAGGCGCGGCTCGGGGAGGCGCAACGCGAGGCGCTCTGGCCCACGATCACGGCGATCGTGCACCGGCGGCGTCTCTCGGTCCGGATCGATTGTGCGCTCGTGCCGCTCCTGTCGGAGGCGCTCGCGGCCGAGCCGCACGCCGCCGCGATGCTCGCTTCTCTCGGCGTCTTCGGGTGCGAGGCCGGCAGGCACCTCGGCGGGCTCGACGTCTCCGGGCGCGACGCGCCGTGCAGCTTCTCGCCTTCGTCGCGCGAAGAGATCGATCGCTTCCGCGCGTACCACGCGAATCCGCCGGAGCCCTGCGCCTCCTGCACGTTGTTCTCCGTCTGTCGCGGCGGCTGCCAGGTCGTCTCGCGGCACGCCACGAACGACTTCCGCCCCGATCCCGAGTGCCCCCGCGTGCGACGAACCGAGGCTTCGTCATGATCGACCCTTGCGCGCCGCCCGAAGCCGAGGCCGTGTTCCTCTACGGCGCGCGGCGCCTCCTGATGGTGCTGCACGCCGCCGGCAGCATCGTCCTCGTCGGCGCCGCGACCCACCACGCCCTCACGATGCGCCACTACCTGCGCGATCGGTTCATCCGCGTCTCGACCGAGAAGACGTGGGCGAAGGTCGTCGCCGTCGCGTACGTCTTCACCTTCGCCGTGGGCGCGATGCTCTACCCGACGTACCGCTACCACGTGCGGGGCATCTACCTCGATCGGTACGCGCCGCTCTACGCCGGGCTGTTCGATGTCAAAGAGGTGTACGCGTCGCTCACGCTCGTCGTGGCGCTCGGGCTCGGCGCGCTCGCGTTCACGTTGCGGCCGTCGGAGGAGCGCTGGCTCGTGCGTATCTACGCGGTGATGAGCTTTCTCGTGTGTGGCGTGGTGTGGCTGAACGTGACGCTCGGCATCCTCGTGACGTCGGTGCGGGGGCTCGGATGAGCGAGACGAAACCACCTTCGCCCTCGGCGCGGCTCTTCCTCGCGTTCCTCGCGGCACGGCTCGCGTACGGGCTCGCGTTCCTCGTGAGCGCAGCGCGCAAGTCGCCCGTGCCCTGGTACCTGCCGCTCGAACGAAGGTTCGTCTTCGCGTCGCGGCCCGCAGGGCTCGGGATGGACTGGTACGGGCGAACGGCGCTCGGGCTCGTGCTCGCGATCGCCGCAGGGTTGCTCGTGTACGTGATCGCCGCGCGGGCGCGCTGGCTGTCGCGGCCGAGCGCAGTGACGGCAGTGGCGCGCGCGGGTGGGCTCGTGCTGCTCGTGGACTTCGTCTACTTCGGCTGGGCGCTCATGACGCAGACGCCGAACCCATGGCCGCTGCCGTCGTGGTACTGCCCGCGGTAAAGCAGATCAGGGCTCGGCAGAAGCCTGCTGCTGGACCTTGCGCTCTTCGAGCTTGACGTCGAACTTGCACGGCTGCCTCAGGTACACGCGGTGCGTGAGCTGGTTCGAGAGCACGCACGTGGGCACGACGCCGTCCGCCGGATTGCCGGAAGGGGACGCGAGCATGATCCGACCGCCCGGCATGAGCGTGGTCGAGAAGTGCGCGGTGCCGTTCGGGACCGTGCTGCACTTCTCGACGAGCTTCTGAATCGCAGCGTGCGCAGCCTTCGCGTTCATGGTCTTCGAATCCGGACACGTCTCGACCACGACGGTCGCATCGACGACGCCGATGTCGGGGCCTTGCGGCTCCGGAGGCTGTGAGCCGCCACAGCCGAGCGGCAGGAACGCGTAAACAGCAAGGAGGGCGATACCGAGCGGGAGGGCAGCGCGCTTCATGGTTTCTCTGTTTACCACGACGGACGTACGGGTGGTTCGTGGTATGGCGGAATCTTCCGCGCGGAAGCGATGCACCCCCTCGCCTGGCTCCTCAGCGTCCTCTGGCTCCTCGCCGCGGTCGTCGTCGCCGTGGTCCGAGGCGTCCTTGGCGCCCGCCAGGGCCGCGCGCACCTCGCGGCGCAGCGCATCAAGAGTCCGACGATTTACCTGTTTTCAGCGTACTTGCTCGTCGCCGCGCTCGTCACGCCGAAGTCCCCAGGCGAGAGTACGTCGCCGCTCCTCTGGCTCGCGTTCGCGATTCCCCTCGCCAACGCATTGGCGGCCGCGAGCTCCGTCGGACAAACGCAGCCAAAGGGCCTGACGCGGGCAGGCCTCGCGCTCCTCCACGGCGGCGCCGTGCTCGCAGCCGCCGCGTGCATCCTTTCGCTCGTCTCGCCGCGGTTCGTCCCGGTTTGGCTGGGTGGACCGGGCGCTCCCTGAGCTAGTACCCCTTGCGCGCCGTCACGAACGCGCCGCGCTCGATCTCGTGGGACGACGCCGTCACGAGCGCGGTTGCCGTGTGCTCGCGGACCTTGACCACGCGCAGCTCGGCGTAGGTCTCGTCCGGGAAGAGGCTTTCGTCGCCGGGGGGCGCGAAGTTCTCGGTTTGCGCGGCGCGATCGTCCTCGATCACGGGGCGCACGGTCGCGAACTTGCCTGCGCCGCGCAGCGTGTGGCGCCAGCGATCGCCGCGCCGGAGCGCGAAGAAGCGCATGCCTTGCTTGACGCCCTCCTTCTCGCCTTTGTCGAGGAAGACCACCTGGTTCTGCCCGTAAAACGCGTGCGGGTAGAGCGCTGCCACGATTCGCGCCTCGATGTCGTCGGCGCTCGCCACCGGCGGCACGACGACGAAGCTTCGATCGATGGGGCCGATCTTTGCGCCTCGCTCCACCGTGTCGAGCGACTCGACGATGCGGCCGCGGACCATGCGCGTCTGCGTGTTGATCCGGTCGACGCGCAGTGTGCCGCGGATCGAGACGAGCTGGCCCTTTTGCGCGGCGTCGCCGCTCGTCACGAGCGGGCGGAAGATCGTGAGGAGCTGGCCGACGGCGACCTCGTGGCCCTCGTCGAGCTTCACGTACACGTCGTCGCCCGCGCTGAGCAGCATCTTGTCCGCGGGGCTTCCGTCGATCTCGCCCCACACGTCGTCCTTCTTGTTGTCGAGCCAGCCGGTGTCGCGCAGGAAGATCGTCTGCGGCGCGACTTTGCGCGTGCCCGAGAGGAGACGGCGCATGCCGGGCAGATCGCGGTCGCCGGCGTCGCGCAGGCGCACCTGATCGCCGGGGTAGATCCAGTGCGGGTTCTGGATCTGCGGGTTCTGCGCCCAGAGGCGCGGCCAGCCGTAGGGGTTTTTGTAGTAGCGGGTCGAGATGTCCCAGAGCGTGTCGCCCGTGCGTACGCTGTGGAGCTCCGGCACGTGTTGCCCTTCGAGCACGAAGCCGCCGTTCGCCGTGCCTCGGACGGTCTCGCTCGCCGACGCGTCGGGGACGAGGTCGAAGCCGTCGGACGCGCGCGAGGTGTCGAGCGTGGAGCGCGAGCTCGAAGGCAAATGCGCGTCGGGGTTGTAGCCCGGTTGCGGGTAGCCCGGGACGACGACCTGCGTTTGCGGCGCCTGGGGCGCCTGCACGATCGTGACCTGCGCGCCGCCTGGCGCGGGGGCGGCATCGGAACCGTCCTGCGCGCCCGCGTGGCCCGCGGCCGCGAGGGAGAGGAGGACGATGGCGGGGGCAGCGAGGGCGCGTGTGTCCTTCATGGTGCCGTTCTCGGGGTGCTCGGGAGGGGGCGCTTGGCCTTCGCGAGGCTCGCAGGCGCGGGAGCCGCAGGTTGGGTGATCACCTCGCCCCGGGCCGTGGAGCGGAGGACCGGGCGAGGCGTGTCGTCGGGCTCGTTCGCGCCGCCCGGGTCGTCATCGGTTGGAGCGGAAGCGATCGGCGCGAGCGACGCCGCCGTCCCGCCTTCTGCGGTCGGCGCGAGGTGCACGACGTCGAGCGAGGGGCGATCGTCCTCGGCGCTCTTCGGGGCGCTCACGGCCGCCGCCGGCGGACGCGCAGCGCGCTTCGCGTTCGTCAGCTCGAGCGTCTCGACGCGGGCCGCGAGGATGTTGTTGTTTGCACGGACGCGGCCCACCTCCTGGCGCAGCACCTCGATCTCCTTGCGGAGCGCGTCTTGCCCCCCGCCGGCGCAGCCGGATGCGAGGAGGACGAAGGCGAGGGCGCAGAGGGACCGCATGCCGCCCCGATGGTAGTGCCCGAGGTGGGCGTGGGCCAAGCGAGCAGCGGCCTATCCCCTGCTGTCACGTGCTGTCATGGCCCGGAATTCTGGTAGGGTCGGGGCCATGTCGAAGCGCTCGAACAAATTCATATCCTTGACGATGGTTGGTCTTGCTTCCCTCGCCGCGCTCGCGTTCGGCGTGGCGGGTTGTTCCGACGAGGGAACCAATGGGGACTCCTCTTGTTACGACTACGGGTCGTTCGACAAGGCGGCCCCCGCGGTCGCGTTCACCAAGGACGTGCTCCCGATCTTCCGCAACTCCTGCGGTCTCGGCGGCGCGGCGTGCCATGGCGCCGTCTCCGGTCAGCCCGGCCAACCCTACCTCGGCCCGGCGAACGGCCCGACGGACCCGACCCCGGCGGAGATCGACGCGATCTTCGCGCAGAACGTCGGCGTCGCCGCCACGAAGGCGACGGGGATGAAGATCGTCGAGCCGAACAGCCCCGAGACGAGCTTCCTCATGCACAAGATGGACGGGACGCTCACGTGCGCCGCCGTCGTCTGCGATGCGGCGTGCGGCGGCTCGATGCCGCTCACGGGCGACCTCCTCCCGCAGGCGTCGCGTGACACGGTTCGTCGCTGGATCGCGCAGGGAGCGAAGAAGGATTGATCGGCAGGCTCACGGGCCGCATCGTCGAGGACTCGGCCGAAGGCGTCGTGGTCATCGACGTCGGGGGGGTCGGCTACGAGGTCACGGTGCCGCTCGGCGCGCTCGGTCGTGCGTCGCGGGAGGGTGACGACGTGGTCACCCTCTATGTGCACACGCACGTCCGGGAAGACACCTTCGCGCTCTACGGCTTCCCAACGCGGGACGATCGCGCGGCGTTCCGCTCGCTGATCGGCGTCTCCAGCATCGGGCCGAAGATCGCGATGTCGATCCTCGGCGCGCTCCCGGCGGGCGAGCTTTCGGCGGCCATCGCGCGTGGCGAGGCGTCGCGGCTCGTGGCCGTGCCCGGGGTCGGCAAGAAGACCGCGGAGCGGCTCATCCTGGAGCTCAAGGGCAAGCTCGCGGCGGCGCCCGTCGTCGCGAAGGGCGCCGAGGCGCCGAAGCCCGTCGCGCCCGAGGGCAAAGCGGAGCTTTTGCACGGCGCGCTCACGCGGATGGGCTTCCGGCCCGCCGAGGCCGAGCGTGCGGTCACGGCGCTCGGAGCGCGCGTGCAGACCGAGCCGCTCGGGGACCTCGTGCGCGAGGCGCTCGCGCTCCTCTCCTCCAAGTAAATCGTTCTCAAGGACGAACGTGTTCGGCGCGTCGCGCGAGCGGCGCTTCGGGTGCGGCGTCAGAAGCCTCGACAAAAAAAATCGGCCCGAATATGCTCCGCGCGGACCGGGTGGGCTGGTGTCGGCAGTCCCCGAGGAGGCGGCGTGATTACCTGTCCCAAGTGCAACAAGGAGAACCAGGACCACTACAAGTTCTGCCTCGGCTGCGGCTCCGAGCTGCCGAGGGATGCGTCTCCGAAGAAGTTTGCGTCGGGTGGCACGCCGCCGCAGGGCATCCCCGCCGTTCGCCCGGGCGCCGTGACCGACGACATGGGGGCGAAGGGCGCCGTGGCGCAATTCCCGCCGGCGCCCGCGGCCGTGCATCCGCCGATCGCTGCGCAGGCCGGGCCGTCCACGGTGCCGGTGGTGTGCAAGGACTGCGGGCACACGAATGCGCAGGCGAACCGGTTCTGCGCGTCGTGCGGCGCGAAGCTGCCGAAGCCCGGCAGCGTGCCGGCGATGGCCTCGCCCGCGGCGCCGCCCGTGGCCTCGACGCCGAGCGCGATGACGGTCGTCTTGACGGCGCTCCGCGCGGACGGCTCGGAGGCGGGCTCGTACACGCTCCCGTCGGCGACGTTCACGATCGGCCGTGATGTCGGAGCGATCTTCGCGGGCGACAACTACCTCTCGCCGCGGCATGCGACGTTCACGTCGAAGAACGGCAAGCTCAGCGTGCGCGACGAGAGCTCGCTGAACGGCGTCTACCGCAAGCTGTACCGCGACGAGCCGATCGCCGTGGTGATCGGCGACGTGTTCCGCATCGGTCAGGAGATCGTCCGCTTCGAGGCGCTCTCGGCGATGCCGGCGACGGCGGACGGCGTCGAGCGGCTCGGCAGCCCGTCGAAGGGCTACGTGGGTCGCATCGCGCTGATCATCGGACGGGACGCGACGGGCAACTCGTTCCCGATCCCGGAGACGGGCCTGCACCTCGGTCGCGAGCGTGGAGACGTGCTTTTCCCCGAGGACGGTTACGTCTCGGGGCTGCACTGCCGCATCAGCTACGAGCGTGGCCAGCTCTTCGTCACGGATCTCGGCAGCTCCAACGGCACGTTCAGCCGGATCTCGTCGGAGGTGGATCTCGTCGACGGGGACGTCCTGCTCATGGGCCAGCAGCTCTTCCGGATCAACATTCAGACCTGAGACGGTTTTCCGGGCGAGCGGCTTCTGGCGCCGCGCGTCCCGACGGGGGAGAATGGTCCGCCATGGAACCGCCGCGCACGATCCGCGTCGTTGCTGCCGTCATCGAGTCCGAGGGGCGATACCTCATCACGCAGCGCCGTCCGACGGCCCTGCTCCCGCTGTTATGGGAATTCCCGGGCGGGCGCGTGGAGGACGCGGAGACGGACGCGACGGCGCTGAAGCGTGAGGTCTTCCATCGGCTCGGGGTCGAGGTCGAGCCGGGGCAGCTCATCTCCTTCGTGAGCCACCCGTACGAGCGGTACGTCGTGGACCTCTACCTCTACGAGTGTCGGATCACCTCGGGCGAGCCCGCGCCGCTCGCGGTGAACGCGTTCAAGTGGGTCACGAGCGCGGAGTTCGATCAGCACCCGTTCACGCCGGCGGATGAAGCCAGCATGAACAAGCTGCTCGGCATGGGCTGACCGGCGCGGGAGAGCCGAGCGCCCCTTTTTTTCGCAACGCGTAAAACAAAAGGCGGCTACGCTCGTCCATGGTTTCCTCCGTGGGCGCCGCTGTCCTGTTTTTGGAATGCGAGCGCCTCCCGTGGAGGTTGAGGCGCCATGCGAAAGAGCGTTGCGGTCATCGGTCTGGTTGCTGCGGCGACGGCAGGTCTCGCGGCGGGGTGTGGGAACACAGGACGAGGCGGCGCGGAGGCGAAGGCGCCGGGCGTCGGGGAGAGGAGCTGCGGGCGCGTGCGCCCGGGCGTGGGCGCGAAGCCGCTCGCCGGCGCGCGGCAAGGCAGCGTGGTCGCGCTGGCGAAGGCCGGTGACAAGACGATCGCGTACGTCGCGGACGAGGACGACGGGAACCTTCACACGGTCGACGTCGCGACGGGCAAGGAGCTCGGGACGACGCCGCTCGGCGGGACGCCGTCGCAGATCCTCGTGGCCGCCGATGGTCGCGTGGTGGTGGCGCTCCGGGACAAGGCGGCGATCGAGGTGCTCGAGCCGGAGGCGGATCCGGCGCAGCCGCTCGCGTCGCGGTGCACGGTGCCCACGCCGGTCGAGCCGGTCGCGCTCGCGACGACGCCCGACGATGGAACGCTGCTCGTGACGAGCGGCTGGGGCGCGGCGCTCACGGCGTACGACGCGACGAACATGGGACGAACGTACGAGGTGCCGCTGCCGCGCGAGCCGCGCTCGGTGGTGGTCTCGGACGACGGGAAGAAGGCGTTCGTCGCGCACGTCGTGGGCTCGCGAATGAGCGTGGTCGATCTCGCGGCGAGGCGCGTGCGCGCGGTGGACGTGGGCGGGATCGAGGAGGGCGGGTTCCGGCGCTCGAAGATCAGCCTCTTCGGCGGCGGCGAGGAGATCGAGCGGCGCGCGTGCCAGGGCTTCGCGCTCGCGAAATCGACCGATCTCGGGGGGCGGATCTTCGCGCCGCAGGTGCTCGTGGATCCGGGGCGCGCCGAGGAGCGCTCGGAGGGGTACGGAAGCGGCGGCTCGAACCCGCCCGAGGTCGCGTCGGTCGCGGTCGTCGACGAGGACACCGAGCAGCCGCTCGGCGAGTCGGTGAACGTGAAGCCGGACGTGCGCCAGTTGGCCGGCGTGGCCCGGCCGCGTGCGTCGTGCTTGCTGCCGCGCGCCGCGGCGATCGATCCCGGGTCGCGATCGCTCTTCGTCTCGTGCCTCGGCAGCGACACGGTCATCGAGTACGACGCGGCGGCGGCCGATCCGCAGCGGGCCGAGCGGCGTCGCTTCCCGGTCGCCGCGGGGCCGACAGGGCTCGCGGTGGATCCGGAGGGCCGGCGGCTCGTCGTGTGGTCGCAGTTCGATCGCACGCTCCAGATCGCGCCGCTCGGCGCGAAGGACGCGACCGAGGCGGAGGCGCCTGCGCTCATGCGCGTGGGACTCTCGCGCAAGGCGCAGACGGCGGCGACGGCGGATCTCGAGCTCGGCCGGAAGCTCTTCCACGCGAGCGGCGATACGCGCATCTCGAATGACGGCCGCGCCTGCGCGAGCTGCCATCCCGATGGGCGCGACGACGCGCTGACGTGGGCGACGCCGGAGGGGCCGCGACAGACGCCGATGCTCGCAGGGCGGCTCGCGAAGACAGCTCCGTATGGGTGGACGGGCCGCGGCGACAGCGTCGAGGCGCACCTCTCGGAGACGTTCGGTCGGCTCGGCGGCGCGGGGCTCGCGCGGCGCGAGATCGACGCGCTCATCGCGTTCGCCACGACGCTCCGGCCTCCGCAGGCAGAGACGCTCGAACCTTCCAACGACGCGCTCGTCCAGCGCGGCAAGGCGGTCTTTCACTCGGCGCAGACGGGCTGCGGTACGTGCCACCGCGAGGAGGGCGCGTGGACCGATCACACGCCGCACGACGTGTCGAGTCGCGCCGACGCCGACGTCGCGGCCACGTTCGACACGCCCTCGCTGCGCTTCGTCGGCGGCACGGCGCCGTACTTCCACGACGGCCGCTACGCGACGCTGCGTTCGCTCCTGGTCGATGCCGACGGCAAGATGGGGAGCACGAAGCACCTCTCGCAGGAAGACCTCGACGCGCTCGAGGCCTACATGAGGAGCCTGTGATGCGCCGCCTTGGAACGAGCGCGTGTGCGGCGATCGCGGCCGCGTCGCTCGCGTTCGTCGCGGGCGCGCCGGCCCACGCGGCGGGCGCGCCGAGCTTCTCGTCGGTGCCCGAGGCGCGCGTGCCGGAGATGCTGCACCCGAAGGACGCGCCGGACGCGATTCCCGCCGGCGAGCGCGTCGAGGGCGTGCGCGTCGACGGGGACATGTTCAAGGGGGCGCCGACGTTCACGGCCGTGCACGCAGACGGCGGCCGCTGCTTGTCGGTGGGCGCGATCCCGCCGGGGGTGCCGCCCTCGGGCTCCGCGGCGACGAGCATCCGCGTGGGCGGCGTGCTCCCGTTGCGCGTCGAGCGTCTCGTCGAGGGCAAGCCGGGCGAGGCGGAGCTCGAGATCATCGACGCGTGGTTCGACGGACGAACGTCGAGCGTGCGGCCGGCGACGACGACACGCGTGCCGCTCACCGTGCTCGCGAGAGGGCCCGCGAGCTACGAGGTGTACGGGTTTCGCAAGGGCAGCGAGCTCCAGGTCGTGATCCCGTCGCGGCAGCAGCGGATCGGGTACGTGGATCCACGGGGCCAGATCGGCTTCGCGCAGTGCGGGCATCTCCGCATGGGGCTCGATACGACCGCGAAGAACGGCGCCATGATCGTGGCGGCGGTGCACATCCGGACGACCCGCGCGCCCTCGGCGCGAAGCCACGCGCCGTCGTTCCATCCCGCCGTCATGCAACAGAGGGAGGGGCTCGCTCCCGATGAGGTCATGCGCGCGGTGCAGATCAGCGCGAGCACGAGCCGCACGAAGCGCGAACGCGAGCCGCTCCTCAGCGTATCCGTGGGCTGGGTCGAAGACGAAGAGGGTGTCGTGGGGAGCAATCACCCCGTCAACATGGACGCGCCCATCGCCGAGCCCATCATCGACGACGAATAGCGCTCGGCATACGCCTCCCCGAAGACCTTCCCGAACCCCCCTTGCTGCGCGCGGCCGTGTCAGACACGCTCGGTCGCGGCGGCGCCGCGCGCCGCCCAGGGAGGAAGGTCGATCGCGATGGATCTCAAGTTCTATTACACGCCGATGACGAGTGCGTCGCGGGTGCACTGGGCGCTCGAGGAGCTCGGCATTCCGTACGACAAGGTCAAGCTCGACCTCGCGGCCGGTGACCAGAAGAAGCCCGAGTACCTCGCGCTCAACCCGAACGGCAAGGTGCCGCTCCTCGTCGCCGAGGGCCGGCCGATCTTCGAAGGGCTCGCGATCCTGCTCTATCTCGGCGAGCGCTTCGGCGCGGACAAGGGTCTCTTCCCGCCGCCGAACCCCGATCGCGCCGACGCCTTCAAGTGGATGGCGTGGGGCGCAGTGACGTTCGGTGAGGCGCTGCAGCGCTACCTCCGCCACACGCTCGATCGTTTCCCCGAGGACGAGCGCAGCCCGAAGGCCGCGGAGGCCGCGAAGAAGGATCTCGTGGCGTTGCTCGCGATCCTGAACGACGCGCTCGAGGGCAAGGAGTACCTCGTGGGGAACACGTTCTCGTTCGTCGAGATCTCCATCGCGCCGGCGATCCCCTTCCTGGGGCGCTTCGGCATCGACGTGAGCCCGTTCCCGAACGTGAACGCGTGGGTCGCGCGGTGTATCTCGCGGCCCGCGTTCGCGCGCGTGATGCAGGGTTAACCGCCCGATCGACGCAGGAGCACGAGGAAGGCCGGGCCGCCGATCAGCGCCGTCACGGCGCCGACCGGCGGCTCGGTGCCGAGCGAGCGGAACGCGAGGCGCGCGACGAGGTCGCAGCCGACGAGCATCGCCGCGCCCGAGAGGAGCGAGACGGGCAGTACGCGGCGCTGATCGGGCCCGATGAGCCGGCGGACGGCGTGCGGGACGACGAGCCCGACGAAGCCGATGAGGCCGGTCAAGCTGACGATCGCGCCGACGACACACGAGGAGGCGAGGAAGGTGCGTCGTTCGAGGGCGCGCACGTCGACGCCGAGCGTGCCGGCCGTCTCGTCGCCGAGGACGAGGACGTTGAGGCGGCCCGCGTCGACGAGGAGCACCGCGCATCCGACGCCCACGTACACGAAGGCCGCGAGGAGCGACGAGGCGTGCGGCAGGTCCACGAAGCCGACGAGCCAGCGCAGGAGCTGCTGCGCGCGGGAGGGCGAGACGAGGGCCTTCAGGAACGTGATGAGCGCGGCGGCCATGGAGTTGACCATCACGCCGGCGAGCAGGATCGCCGTGCCCGAGGCGCCGCCGCGCATACCGCGCGCGACGGCGTAGACGAGCGACGTGGCGAGGAGGCCGCCGAGGAGCGACGCGGCCGGGATCAGCGCGGCGCCGAGCAGCGTGGTCGCGCCGAGGCCGAGCGCGATGGCGGTCGTCGCGCCGAGCGCAGCGCCGCCCGAGACGCCGAGCACGTACGGCTCGGCGAGGGGGTTGCGCAGGAGCGCCTGGAACGCGGCGCCGACGACGCCGAGGCCCGCGCCGGCCATGGCGGCGAGCGCGACGCGCGGCAGGCGCACGTCGAGCAGGATCGTGCGCGCGAGGCCGGGCTCGTGGAAGGCGTTCGAGAGGGAGATCGGCTCGGTGCCGAAGGCGAGCGCGAGGGCGGTGACGAGGACGAGGAGCGCGGCGGCGGGCAGGATGGGACGGCGGATCAAGCGCCTTCGGCCCTCGCAGACGCGCGCGGCTCCTGCGCGTTGCGCTCGTAGAGCAGGCGCAGGCCCGTGAGCGTGAGGTCGTCGTCGACCTCCTCGATGGACTCGGTGAGCGGTGCGATGAGCCGCGCGAGGCCACCCGTGGCGACGATGCGGCACGTGTAGCCGAGCTCGGCGACGAGGCGTTTGCAGAGGCCGTCCACGAGGCCCGCGTAGCCATACACGATGCCGGACTGCATGCTGTGCACCGGGTTTCGCCCGACGACCTTGGGCGGCAGGGTGATCTCCACGCGGGAGAGGCGCGCGGCGCGGGAGAAGAGCGCCTCGGCGCTGATGTGCACGCCGGGCGTGATCACGCCGCCGAGGTACTCGCCCTTGGGCGTGACGCAGTCGAAGGTCGTGGCCGTGCCGAAGTCGACGACGATGACGGGGCCCTTCGCCCACTCGTAGGCGGCGACCGCGTTGACGATGCGATCGGCGCCGACCTCGCGCGGGTTCTCGTAGAGGATCGCCATGCCCGTCTTGATGCCCGGGCCGACGACGAGCGGCTCGCGGCGGAAGGCGCGGCGCACGAGCTCGACCATGGTGTCGGTCAAGGTCGGGACGACACTCGCGATGATGGCGTGATCGATGAGGTCGGGATCGACGCCGCGGAGCGCGAGCATCTGCCGGACGAGAACCGCGAACTCGTCCGCCGTGCGGCTGCGCGCGCTCTCGGAGCGCACGTGGTGGAGGAGCTTCGTCCCCTCGAACACGCCAAACGAGATGTTCGTGTTGCCCACGTCGACGACGAGCAGCATGGGAGAACCTTTACCACTTCCGGGTCGGGTCAGAGCTTCCGCGCGAGCATCATGCCGTCGCGGATCGAGAGCAGGACGTTCTCGACGCGCGGATCGGCGTTGACCACGTCGTTGAAGCGGCAGATGCCGTGGTCGGAGGGGTCCTTCGGCGAGAGGACGTTGCCGCTCCACAGCGTGTTGTCTCCGACGATGAGACCTCCCGTGCGGAGGAGCGGAAGGACGGCCTCGTAGTAATCGACGTAGCGCTCCTTGTCGGCGTCGATGAAGACGAGGTCGAACGGGCCGCCCGCGGGCAGGGCGCGCAGGGTCTCGAGGGCGTCGCCGAGCAGGATGCGGATCTTCTTTCCGTGCGGGCTGCGATCGAAGAACGAGCGGGCGATACGCGTCGCGTCGGGGTCACGGTCGAGCGTGAGGAGCTCGCCGTCCTCGGGCAACGCCTCGGCCATGCAGAGCGCCGAGAAGCCGGTGAACGTGCCGATTTCGAGCACGCGACGCGCCGCGACGAGCGCGCAGAGCGTCTTCAGGAACGTGCCCTCGACGCGGCCCACCTGCATTTGCGGCGACGTCGTCGAGGCGTACGTGACCTCGCGAAGCTCGTCGAAGAGCGCCGGACGAGGGCGCGTATGGGCTGCGATGTAATCGTCCAGCTCGGGCGAAATGATGGGCGTCATGGGTCCTCCACGGCTGCCCGCGCCTCGGTGCGCGGGGGTTTCGTCTACCACGACGTCGTGGTCGGTGAAGCTTCCACTTGTGGGAAAAACGGGTGAACATCGCGAACGAAACGGAGGTACGTCGTGAGCACGAAGCGGCTTGGCTTGGTTTTGGTGACGCTTGGCTTCGGTGCGTGGCTCGGCAGCGGTTGCGCGACCGCGACCAGGCCAGGGGTGGGCGGAGGCGGCGAAGGCGGCGAAGGCAGCGCAGGCGGCCTGGGCGGTATGGGTGGCGCGTCGAGCAGCAGCAGCAGCGCGTCGAGCAGCAGCGCGTCGAGCAGCAGCGCGTCGAGCAGCAGCGCGTCGAGCAGCAGCAGCAGCACGAGCTCGGGCGGGCAGATGTGCGGGGCGATGGAGCACGCCTGCGCCGGTGTTTGCGCGGGCAATACACCCGCGACGGGATGCTTTACGTCGACCACGTGCACGCCCTGCCCCACGGCGCAGAATGGCGCCGCGGTCTGCAATACGACGGGCCTCTGCGACGTGAGCTGCAACGCGGGGTACGTGAAGAACGGGGTCACGTGCGTCTGCCAGTCGCAGTGTTGCGCGGACGCGGATTGCGCGGCCGGTCAGACCTGCATGGGCGGCACGTGCACGAGCAGCAGCAGCAGTAGCAGCAGCGGCGGCGGCTGTGATCTGTTCGCGTGCATATTCACGTGCGGCCTCCAGAGCAAGGATTGTGATCCCTTCACGTGCACGTGCATCTGAGCGGGCCTCGCGGAACGGGTTCTAGAAGGAAAAACCCGCGCCGCTCGTCACGCTCCTCTCGCCGAGTGGGACGATCTCCGCGAACACGTCGAGGCCGATCGGGAGCGAGGCCACGAGGCCGAGGCCGAGCTGGAACTTGTACCGATCGGTCCCCTGCCGATCCTCACCGTCGACCTGCCAGAAGATCGGGCCGCCGAACACGCGCGCGAGGACGTAGGGGCTGAGCACGTCGTAGAACGTCTTGCCGGCGACTGCGCTGAGGCGGAGATCGCCGGCGTAATACGGGACCACGGGCGCGTCGGGGCGCGCCTCGCGGGTCTTCGCGCCCGCGACGGCGAGCGAGGCGCCGAAGATCAGGAAGGGCCAGCGATCACGGCCGTCGAGCAGGCGATAGGACGTGGCGATGGAGGCGGACCAGCCGGGGCCGAAGTCGTACCGCCGCGCGCCCTCGCGCAGGCTGCCCCAGAGAATGCCGCCCGCGCCGAGCTGCAACGTCCACGCGGAGCCGAGCCTGCGTTCGAACGTGGCGACGGCCGCGCGCCGGTCGATGGCGACGTCGTACTTGCCCGCGAAGACGAGGTTCGTCCAGGCGTAACCCACCGTCGCAGAGGCGCGGTAGAGCCGCGGGCGAGGCTTCACCACGGGCGCGCCCGGCTTGCCGGGGGGCAGGGGCGCGTCGAGATCGTCGCTGCAGGAGGGGATGCCCGTCGGACCGACGGCCGGCGCGACGCCTCAGGCCCGCGCGTCGCGCGTGGCGCTGACGATCGAGGCCAGGGTCGCGGCGGCCACGAGGGCCACACCGAGCACGTTTGGGAGGGGTCGCATGGATCCTCGGGGAGGGTAGACGGGCGCCATTTTTGCGCGGTCGACCCTAGCACGGAAGGAATCCTCGCCGCCCGAAAACAGGCGGTTTATGCTGGGGGGCGATGATCGAGCTCGAGACGCCGTATCACGTGGTGGAAACGGATGGCTCGGGGCACATCCTCATCATGCGCAGGACGCCGCGCGATTATCCCGACACCTGGATGATGGAGCAGGATCTCGAGGCCGTGATCGCCACGTTCGACGAGATCGGGCGTGATCGAAGGAAGCTGCTCGTGGATCTTCGCGAGGGGCCGCGGCGCAACGATCCGCAGTTCGAGGATACGATGCGGCGCTTCCGGCCCCGGCTCTTTCGAGGGTTTCGTGGCGCGGCGATCATCGTGAAGACCGCGGTCGGCGCGTTGCAGGTCAAGCGCCACCTGCGCGAGGACGGCGCGGGCGCCGAGGTGTTTCACGAAGAAGCCGAGGCGCTCGAGTACCTGCGCGGCCAGAGCGTGCGCGGCGAAGCGCCGCCCGTGAGTCTCGCGCCGCGGAGGCCCCAGGCGCTCGAGTCACACCGGAGCGATCGCATCTCGTCGTTGCCTACGGGCTCTTACCTCCGGGCTTCGCAGGAGCCTCCGCGCAGGCCTTCGGAGGTCGGTGATCCGCCGCGCAGGCCCTCGGAGGTCGGTGATCCGCCGCGCAGGCATTCCGAAGTGGGCGAGCCCCCGCGCACGGACCGGCCGTCGAGCGCGCCCGCTCCGGCCACACGTCCGTCGCGGCACTAGTCGCTCGGCTGGAACGCCGGAGATCCGCGTGCCAACCTCGGCGCCATGAAGATCGCGGCGACGGGGATCACGAGCGGCGTGGGCCGGAGGCTCTGTGAGATCGCGCGGGAAGCCGGCCACGAGGTGGCGGGGATCGTGCGGGATCCTGAGCGGCTCGACGCGCGCACGTTGTCGCGGATCGGCGTGCGTGTCGTGGGCGGAGACGTCGCGGATCGGCGCGCGCTCGCGGACGTGCTGGGCGGCGCGGACGTCGTGGTGCACGCGGCGGCCATGGTCGGCGAGGCGACGGACGCGGCCGAGATGGAGCGTGTAAACGTGGGCGGGACACGCGCCGTGATCGAGGCCGCGGCGGAGGCGAGCGTGCCGCACGTCGTGCACGTGTCGTCGGTCGCGGTGTACGGGCGGCCCGATCGCGGGCACGTGACCGAGGCGTGGCCGACGCGGACGAGCGGTTTGCCCTACGAGGACACGAAGACGTACGCCGAGCGGCTCGCGCACGAGCGGGGGCGCGCGCTCGGGCTTTCGGTGATCGCGGTGCGTCCGCCCGTGATCTACGGGCCTTACGATCGGAACTTCCTGCCACGGGCGATCACGACGTTGCGCAAGCGGATGATGCTGCTCGTCGACGGCGGGCGCGCGCCGCTGAACGTCGTGTGGGTGGATCACGTGGTCGACGTGGTGCTGCGCGCGGCCGAGCGGCGGGATCTCGGGGGCGAGGCGTTCAACGTGATGGACGAGGTCGACGCGCGGCCGCCGAGCGTGCGCGAGGTGTTCGAGACGATCGCGCGCGCGGCCGAGCTGCCTCTGCCGCGGCTCTCGCTCCCGTATCCGGCGGCGATGGCGGCGGCGAAGTCGCTCGCGGCGGCCTTCTCGCTGGCGGGGCGGAAGGAGACGCCGCCGCTCACGCCCTTCGTGGTGAAGCTCCTCTCGCGCGACGTCGTGTACGACGCGTCGAAGGCGGTGCGGGAGCTCGGGTGGACGCCGCGCATGCGCGCGCTCGAAGGGATCTCGCGGTTTGCCGCAGAGATCGCGGGCAAGGCGCCCGCGTACGCGGGAGGCCCCCGCGCGGCTTCCCCGGGCAGCGCCGTCGAGTAGACTGCGCGGCGCGTTTCGTGTTCCGAACGCCGAGGATCCGCTCTCCGATGACCGAACAAGCGCTCTCCGCTCCCGAATCGCCGATCGAGCTCAGCGTGATCGTCCCTTGCCTCAACGAGGAGCTCAACCTGCGTGAGCTCGCGGCGCGCGTGCTGCGGGTCCTGGAGGTCGGCGGGCTCGTCGGGGAGCTCGTGCTCGTCGACGACGGATCGAGGGACGGCACGGCGGCGGTGATCCGCGAGCTTTCGGCCGCGTCCGAGGGGCGGATCGTGGGCTGCTTTCATCCGGAGAACCGGGGCATCGCGGCGGCCTGGCGGACGGGCGTGGGCGCGTCGCGGGGCAAGCTCGTCGCGACGATCGACGCGGATTTGCAGTACCAGCCGGAGGATCTCCTGCGGCTGCGGCGCGCGCTCTACGACCACAGCGTCGACGTGGTGCAGGGCTTCCGCAGCGCGGTCGGGCGGCGCAAGGACCAGCGATACCATTTGAGCCGCGGGCTCAATCACCTCTTGAACGGCGTGTTCGGGATGGACCTCGCGGACAACAAGAGCGGGTTCGTCATCTGCGCCCGCGAGGTGATGCTCGACCTGCTCACGTACCGCGGCACGTATTTTTACTGGCAATCGTTCATCATGGTCGCCGCGCACGCGAAGGGGTATTCGTACAAGGAGATCGAGACGATCTTCGAGCAGCGGCGGCAGGGGACGAGCTTCCTCGAAAAGACGGCCGTGCGCGCGAGCGTGCTCTCGTTCATCGATATCGGGAAGGCGGCGTGGGAGTACCGCGTGAGCCGCCCGCCGCCGGACGCCGCGCACCAGTTCTTGCGGCGCCATCCGGTGGCGGATCGGACGCCGCCGCGGACGCCCGTGCAGGAGGTGCGCTGGCGGGCGTACCTCGCGGCGTTCGACAGCACGCACTGGATGATCACGCGGGACGTCGAGCATTACTACGAGACGCTCTGCAAGACGCAATGGCTCGGGATCACGGAGACGCGGGAGCTTCAGGACGAGAAGCTCCGGCGCCTCGTCCGGCACGCGTACCGCAACGTGCCGTATTACCGCGCCCGCATGCAGGAGCGCGGGCTCCGGCCCGAGGACGTGCGGGGGCAGGCGGATTTGCACAAATTGCCGCTGCTCACGAAGGCCGACATCCGCAAGCACCTCTACTTCGACATCATGTCGGAGAACCACGACAAATCGCAGGTCCAGCGGATCGCGACGAGCGGATCGACCGGCGAGCCGTTCATCTGTTACGCCGACCGCGTGCAGCTTGAATTGCGCTGGGCGGCGACGCTAAGGGCCCAGGAGTGGACGGGGTATCGATTCGGCGATCCTTGCGTGCGGCTCTGGCACCAGACGATCGGCATGTCGAAGAGCCAGGTCCGGAAGGAGCGCGCCGACGCGATTCTCTCGAAGCGGACGTTCGTGCCGGTCTTCGAGATGAGCGAGAAGAACCTGGCCGCGATGGTCCGCACGATCGCGGAGGCGGAGCCCGTCCTGCTCGACGGATATGCCGAGGCGCTCGATTTCTTGGCGCGGTATGTACAGGCGCACGGCAACCTCTCGGTGCGGCCGCGGGCCGTGATGTCGAGCGCGCAGACGCTCCCCTTGCCGAGCCGTCGCGTGATCGAGCAGGCGTTCGGGTGCGCGGTGTTCGACAAGTATGGCAGCCGCGAGTTCTCGGGCATCGCCTACGAATGCGAGGCGCACGCGGGGCACCACGTGGTCGCCGAGGGATACATCGTGGAGATCCTGAAGGGCGGCGAGCCGGCGAAGCCCGGGGAGATCGGCGAGGTCGTGATCACGGACCTCACGAACATGTGCATGCCGTTCATCCGGTATCGCATCGGGGACCTCGCCGAAGCGATGGACGCGCTCGCGCCGTGCACGTGCGGCCGGGGCGCGCCGCGGATCGGGGCGATCGAGGGGCGCGTGCAATCGATCATCCAGGGCACGGACGGGCGCTTCGTGCCGGGGACGTTCTTCGCGCATTACCTGAAGGAGTACGATCACGCGATCAAGCAGTTCCAGGTGGTGCAGGAGGCGCTCGGGGCGATCACGTTCCGGGTCGTGAAGGGCGGGCGTTACTCGGACGACGTGCTCGACGAGGTGCTCGCGAAGTTCCGCGAGGTGCTCGGCGAGGACCTGCGGATCACGGTCGAGTTCGTGGACGAGGTGGCGATGGTGCGCACGGGCAAGCGCGTCGCGGCGCTGTCGAAGCTCGGCATCGATTTCCAGCGGAGCTCCGCCTCGGTGCTACCGAGCGTGGATCGCGGGGCAAATCGCGTATGACGCAGGCGTCCTCGGTCGCGATCGTCTCTCGTCCGGGGACGACATACGCCGCGGGCGGCGTGCCGCCGTTCGATCCGCCGAACCCGGTCTACGCCATGGTGGAGGCGCTCTTCCGGGAACTCGGGCTCGACGCGGCGCGGGCCGGGACGCCGGAATGGAGCCCGCTCGGCGATTTGATCCGGCCGGGCGATCGGGTGATCGTCAAGCCCAATCTGGTCTCGTCGAAGAACCTGCACGAGAAGATCACGGGGGAAAAATTATGGGCTTCGAGCACGCATGGCGCGCTCTTGCGGCCTATCCTCGATCATGCGCTCCGGGCCGCGGGGCCGCGGGGCAGCGTACGGGTCGTGGATTCACCCGTGGAGGGCTGCGAGATCGAGAAGGTGGCGGGGCCGCTCGGGATCTTCGCGGTGATCGATCACCTGCGCCGGGGCGGCGCGGACGTCGATTTCGTGGACCTGCGTTATTTCCGGGTGGCGCCGTACTTCGCGCTCGATGACGTACGGCGCGGGGGCCTTTCGTACAACCTCGGCATGCTCGTCCGCACGAGGCTCCCGGGGGATCCACGCGGGTATCGGGTGGTGGATCTCGGCGATCGGAGCGCGTTCGCGCGGAGCGAGGCTCCGCCAGGCGAGCGGCTCCGGTTCCACCGCAGCCATTACGAGACGCCGGTCCCGCACCACACGGGCGGGAAACACGAATACAGCCTGCCGTGCACGGTGCTCGACGCGGACGTGGTGATCAACCTGCCGAAGATGAAGACGCACAAGAAGACCGGCGTCACGTTGGCCTTGAAGAGCGTCATCGGGTTCACGAACGAAAAATACTGGCTGCCGCATTTCACGGCCGGGGACCCGTCCGTCGGAGGCGACGAGTTCGATCGTCCGCGGAGCTTGGCGGAGCGGATCGAGGACAAACTCTCGCGGTTTCCGCTGCCCGGTGACCATTCGCTGGTCATGCGCCTCGCTCGGGTCGGGGCGCCGTCGAAGGTGATCGACGGGAGCTGGGAGGGCAACGATACGCTCTGGCGGACCATTCTGGATCTGAACCGGATCCTCTTCTTCGTCGATCGCGACGGCATCTGGCGGGACGAACCCGTGCGGCGGTACCTGGCGCTCGTGGACGGGATCGTGGCGGGCGAGGGCGAAGGGCCGCTCGGAGCGACGCCGATCTGCGCAGGGACGCTCGTGGGCGGGTTCGATCCGGGGATCGTGGACGCAACGGCCGCGGAGGAAATGGGGTTCGATCCGGCGCGGATGGCGATGATCCGGGAGGCGCTCGGGATGGTGTCGCGGGCCCATCTGGCCGGGCGGATCGTTCGGCGGGATGGGCCGCGATTCGAACGGAAATTCCGGGCGCCGCGGAGCTGGCCGAGCCTCGGCTGATCAAGGCCGCTCGCGCGGCAGCGCGCCCACGCCGAGCGCGAGGCGAAACGTCGGCCGGTACGCCGTGACCCGTAGCCGCATGCCGTGTCCACACGAGGGGCGCGCAGGCACGTCCCACAGGACCGGCTCGCCGTCGGGAATGTGGGCCCAGACGACCGTGGATCCTACGCGCCATCCGCGCGCCGTCCGCGACTGCACCGGTCGTAGCGAGCGCCCCGCGCGCAGGAGGGCGAGGTAATCGGGCGAGAGCGCGAATTCGATGCCGAACCGCTCGGGCTCCCGCGGGAGCTCGTACGAGACCCCGAGGCGGCGCGCGTCTCGTGCCAGGAAAAACCGCTTGCTCGCGCCTCCGAACGGCCCTCGCGCCTCCGAACGGACGAGCTCCGCGAAAGCGCCGTGCTCGTCCGCGCCCATTCGCCCGATCCAGTGGTGGTCGTGCTCGTGGCCGACGTCGGCGAAGGCCCCGGGGTGGTTCGGCGGCACATCCATGTATCGATTCTGCGTCTCCTGCCAGTTCCAGTCGTCGGCGCTGTTTCCGACGACCACGCGCCCGCCCTTGGAGGAGAGGTCGAAGAGGTGGATCAGACGGCCGCCGTGCTCGGGTGTGATCACGGCATAAAGCCAGTCGTTCGCGAGGATGATCTCCTCCTCCCCGTCGTGATCGATGTCACGCCGTTCGGCGTGCGCATGGCCGTCGCGTCGTGTTTGCCATTCCGCGGCGGCGGCGATCACGAAGACGCTCCGGACATGCGCGGCGAGGGTTCTGGCCCAGGGCGAAGGCTCGCAGGTTCCATCCGGCCGCATGTCGTGCCAGGCCGTCTCGTAGCTCGACGCCATGAGCTGTTTCCACGCGAGGTCCCATAGGCCGCCGCGGGGGCCGTGGTCCTTCTGTTGCCGCAGCAATGCCTCGGCCTCGGTCAAGAGCTCGCGATAGGGCTGATAGGCGCGCCCGCACCACCACGCGGCGTAATCTTCGCCCGCGCCCATCGAGCGGGAGAGCTCGTAAAACGTGCCCGGCTCGACGGCGCGTCGCTCCCGCGGGGGGGGCTCGGCGAGGAAAGACGAGAGCAGGACGGGCTCGACCGACGGATCCGCGCGGATCCACGCGAGCAGCGCTTCATAAGGCTCGACGCCGTCGCGCCGATGGGGGCCCTTCGTCCACGGCCCCACCGCGGCCGCCTTTTCCAGGTCGTCCCCGTAGACCACGAGGGCCCCTGCTCCGAGGGCGGAGACCCGGCGCGTCATGGCGCGAAGGGCGTCCCATTGCCCGTCGCGCCGCGGTGGGATGGCATAACGAAGCTCCGCGCTGATGGGCAGGCACGAGAGCCCCCCGCTGCCCTCGATTTCGTAGGGGTGGAGCCGATATCGATCGTCGGGAGGGGCCGGGGCGTTCCCGCGCGCCGGAGGCATCACCGCGTCGAACCTCCCCCGCTCGCTCGACGTGCCGTCGCCGAGGGGGAAGGCGAGCCGATCGTCGAGCAGGACGTACGCGTAGCCGCCATTCGGGAGCGCCGTGTTTCGCAGCAGCGGCGCGAGCTTCTCCGTGCTCCAGACGCGCTCGGGGACCCAGAATCCCTTGATGGTCCTGAGGTCCGCGCCGAGGTGGCGCCGGTAGCCTTCGAGCGCCTCGTGGAGCTGGCGGAGGTTGTGCTCGTCGGAGAACAGCGGCATGACGTTCTGCGCGTACGTGCTCCCGAGAAGCTCGAGCAGGCCCTCGCGCCGGAGCGCCTCGATCCACTGGAAAAACTCCGGCGCGTGCCAGGCAATGGCCTCGATCAGGATCCCGCTCAGGTGGAGGTTCAGCGGGACCCGGTATTTCAGGTGCAATGCGAGGACCGTCGCGAAGCTCTCCAGCACCTCGGAGAGGCCCTCCCGGCTCTCGTACCCGTCCGTGATCAGGTACTGATGCCCATGTTGCACGATGGAAAGCGCCGCGCGCTTCACGGTGCATCCCCGCTTTGATCCTGCATCCGCTCGCATTCGTCGAGCCATGCAGGCACGAACGACGGGTCCGGGACGGGGCGCACGAGGAGGCGGTAATGCAGGATCTCCAGGAACGCGCGGGGCACAAAGGTCGAGAGCGACGAGAGGCCCTCCGCATGGCCGAGGCTTGCATACGTGTCGACGAACGTGGTCCGAAAGGGCGTGATTGCCTCGAACGAGCCCGTGCGGGCGTACGACATCGTCATGCACTGGCCGATGAAATGGCCGACGTCGCGCGCGGGGTGCGAGAGGCGAGCGTGGTCGAAGTCGATGACCGTGACCCGGCCGCGGGAGACGTGGATGTTCTTGGGCTGGAAATCCCCGTGGCAAAGGGTGCGCGGAGAGGCGCCGAGCGAATGCAACGAGGAGACGACACGCTCCGCGATGCGGTCGATCCGAGGGGCGAAGCGCGGAAACCCCGTGCGCAGGGCGTGCGCGTGCCGGAGCGCCTCCCGGGCGTCTTGCGCGAGAGGGACGAGCGGCGCGGCCACGGGGGTCGCGTGCATTTTCGCGAGCCAGCGCGCCGCCTCGCGCACGTGATCGAGGGACGGAGTCGCGCGGTCGATCTCGTGGAAGAGGGCCTTGCCCGGCGCGCGTCCCTGGAGGAGGAGGCTGATTTCAGGCACGTACGCCACGGGCTCGGGGATGGTGAGCCACGGATCGGCGCCGAATCCGCTTTGCCAGAGCGCCTGCATGAAGGCGAAGATCCGGGCGCCGTCCTCGCGTCGATACCCTTTGCCGAGGAGGATTTTTCGCGTGCGCGCGCCCGTGTCCCCGTCGACGCAGACGAGCGCGTAGCAGGAAATCGGGCGATTCCGGGACGATCGGAGCGAATGAACGCGTGCCCGTCGCACGTCCATGCCGAGCGCCGACAGCCTGTCGAGCACGATTTGCTCCGCATCCATGATTTCGCTCCTCCTCGCCGGGCCGAGCCGAACGTCGGCGACGCGCGAAACCTGGGATTGCACCGCTCGTCGGACAGCAGAGCCCGCTCCATCGCGGCGACCGGGCGGGACCGAGACTGAGGTCGGGGAGAGCCCGTCAGCGCGTCACGGGGAGTTCAGGGAGAGTCGCGCGTTTCTGATGCAATCGGAGCATGAAGAGCGCAAAGACGATCTCGACGAGCGTGATGGTCACGCCCCACGCGGTGGTCGACGCCGCGATGGCCGCGAGGCGCTCGCCCTTCGTCGGGAAGGAGGCGAAGGACTCGAACAACGTTGCCGCGAGGACGTCCCGCGTTCCAAACCCCTGTGGCGTGAGGGGCAAGGTGACGGCGACCATCAGGATGGGAATGAAGGCAAACGCACTCGCGGGGGGGATCTTCACGCCAAAAAACCAGAAGGGAATCCACGTGCCGAGGAAAAGCACGACGAGGTGCGGCAGGCGCGCGACGAGGGCCCACAGGTGCCCACGCACGCCCGCCTCGAAGAGGGGCGCGAGGACACGAATGGAGGCGAGCCTCGTCGGGCGGATCGCGAGGAGGGCGAGGTAGAGGAGGCCCGCGCCGAGGGGGATGGCGAGCCAAACGAGAGGTTTGTCCCCGAGCAGGATGGCGATACACGAGAGGCCGAGGATCGAGCCCATCCAGGACGCATATACGAGCAGCGTGGCGCCGGCGACGCGCGCGAGGGGGACGCCGTGAATCCGGGAGAGGGCGACGGTGAGGAAGGCCTGGCCGACGTGGTGGTTCAGGAGGGAAGGCAGGTACGAGGCGCCGCGGAGGATGAAAAAATCACGAAATGGAATGGGCGCGACGGATTTGCGATAGACGAGCACGGTCGCCAGGCTGTCGGCAGCGCAAAGCGAGATCACGAAGACAGCGGCGAACGCGACAAACGAAGGCGCCGAGACACGCGCGAGGTGCTGCTGGAACGCCCGGAGATCGAGGCGGGCGAGGACGAACACGACGAGGGCGATCGAGACGACGAACGGCAGGACGGCGCGCACGAGGGATCGCGGGGGCTCGCCTTCGGGGCGGGGAGGCGCTTCGGCCATCGGCGCGAACGTACCAGATCCCGGCCGAGGCGAAGGTCGATCAGCCGGCAGGTCGTATGGGCGTGGGCGCGGCGTGGCGAGCGGCCGTGCCGCGGCTGTCGGAGGGGAGCGGGAGCTCGACGGTGAACGTCGCGCCGTGGCCCGGGCCCGCGCTCTCGGCAGACACGCGGCCGCCGTGGAGATCGGTGATGTGCTTGACGATGGAGAGGCCAAGGCCGAGGCCGCCGTGGCGCCGCGACGAAGAGGCGTCCTCCTGGCGGAAGCGCTCGAAGAGGTGCGGCAAGAACGCGGGCGCGATGCCCTGGCCGAAGTCGCGGACGACGATGACGGCGCGGCCCCGCTGCGGGCGCACCGTGACCTCGACGCGGCCGCCCGAGGGCGAGAACTTGATGGCGTTCGAGAGGAGGTTCCAGAGGAGCTGCTCGATGCGGGCGCCGTCACCGAGGAGGGGTTCGCCGATCGGCGCGACGTGGATGTCGAGCGTGACGCCCTTCTGTTCGGCGGAGGGACGCACGGTCTCGGCCGCGGAGGCGACGACGGCGCCAAGATCAAAGGGCGCGACGTCGAGGTGGATCTTGCCGGTGACGATGCGGCTCACGTCGAGGAGATCGGAGACGAGCTGGGCGAGGGCGCGTGCGTTGCGCTCGATGACCTCGAGGCCGCGATCGAGTTTGTCGCCGCCGCGGGGCGAGCGCTTCAAGAACTGCGCCCAGCCGAGGACGGCGGTGAGGGGCGTGCGGAGCTCGTGCGAGAGCGTCGCGACGAACTCGTCCTTGAGGCGGCTCGCGCGCTCGGCCTCGGCGCGGGCCGCGCGCTCGGCCTCCTCGATGTTGCGGTGGTCGGTGATGTCGAGCGTCAAGCCCGCGGCGCGCACGACGTGGCCACGCTCGTCGCGGTGGACCTGGCCGAGGATGGCGATCCAGCGGTTCCCGGGAGCGGCGTGGGCGACGCGGAGCTCCAGGCGGAAGTGCTCGGCGCCGCTCGCGAGCATGCGGTCGGACTCGTCCAGGATGCGCTCGCGATCCTCAGGGTGGATGGCCTCGATCCATCGTTCGATCGTCGGGACGTACCTCGGATCGACGCCGTAGAGCTCGAAGTTGCGCTCGGACCAGACGAGGTGGTCCGTCACCGCGTCCCAGGCCCACGAGCCCGCGCGGGCCGCGTCGAGTGCGAGCCGGAGGCGGGCGTCGCTCTCGCGCAGGGCCTGTTCGGCGCGGCGGAGGCGCGAGAGATCGATGACGTAAAACATGCCGGTGAGGTCGCGCCCTTCGCGGCCGAGGAGGACGGCGCCGCCGATCAAGGCCGGGGCACGGCTGCCGTCTTTCCGGAAGAACTCCTTCTCGTAGGGCGCGCAAGACCCCGTCGTGCGGAGCTGCCGGCCGGCACGCTCGTCGGCGGTGCGGTGTTCGCGGGGCGTGAGCTCGCGCCACGAGAGCTTGCCTTGGCGCGCGGCGAATTCGTGGGAGCTCAAACCAAGAAGGTCGAGGAAGGTGTCGTTCGCCTCGACGATCGCGTCGCCGCGGAAGGAGGCGACGCCGAGGGTGCGGGAGGCGAGGAGGGTGCGGAAGTGCTGGGCGTTCGTGGCGCTCGCCTGCGCGCGCTCGGCGAGGATGCGCTCGGCCTCGCGGCTGCGCTCGACCTCGCGGTGCATGCGGCCGCTCACGGCGCTGATGGCGACGCCGATGAAGCAGAAGAGGAGGAGCCGTACGAGGTCTGCGGGGGTCGTGAGCGCGAGCGCGTGGACGGGTTCGAGGAAGAAGAAGGTGCCCGCGCCGAGCGCGAGGAGCGTGGCGAGCAGGCCCAGCCAGAACCCTCCCGCCGCGGCGCAGATGGTCACCGGCAGGACGAAGACGAGCATGGGCGAGGACGCGCCGAGGAAGGGCTCCAGGCTCTCGCGCAGCACGACCGTGCCGCCCACCGTGCCGAGCACCAGGAAGAGGCCGGCAGGGGACGATGTCCAGTGCTGCCGGCCTCTCCATTCTCCCGGGACGAGGTCGAGACGAGACGCCATCAGGCCCGGTCCATAAAACATGCCCGGGGTCGGCGGGAGCCTGCGGACGAGGAGCGACGCAGGGGCGAGCCTCGGTCGAGGCGCCCGATCGTGTCGTGGTTCTAGCCCACCTTCCTCGGGGGCATGCTCCCCGAGGCGAGCGCGAAGACGAGCGCGCGAAATGCTTCGGACTCGAACGGTTTGTAGAGGAGCCGATCGCCGACGTCACCGACGAACGAGCGGACCTCGTCCGTGCAGGCGCCTCCCGTCAAGAAGCCGACGCGCCGATCGAGCGCGGGATCAAGCGCGAGCAGGGAGGTGTAGAGCGCGACGCCGCTCGTGCCCGGCATCATGAGGTCGCAGAGGACGACGTCGAAGCGCTCGCCGCCGCGGACGAGCTCGAGCGCCTCCTCGGAGCCGGAGGCGCAGACGAGATCCATGTCGCGGCCGAGCACACGGCGGACGGCGGCGCAGACGTACGGTTCGTCGTCGACGAAGAGGACACGGGGGCGGTCGCCGCGCCCCGCGGGGCGGAGGCCTTCACGCGGGTGCGTCGCAGGCTCGGCGGCCTGGAGGATCACGCGGAAGGTCGAGCCTGTGCCGGGCGTGCTCTCGACGGAGAGCTCGCCGCCGAGGGCGGTGACGATGCTATGACAAACCGAGAGGCCGAGGCCCATGCCCTCGCCGACGGGCTTCGTCGTGAAGAACGGATCGAAGATGCGCGAGACGAGCTCGAGCGGGATGCCGACGCCGTTGTCCACGATCTCGATGACGACGCGGCGGTCGAGCGATCGGGTGATGAGGCGGATCTCGTTCTCCGACTCGGGGCGATCGGGCATGGCCTGCGCAGCGTTGGCGAGGAGGTTGACGAAGACCTGGCCGAGCCGCGGTTCGTTGCCGAGGACCGCGGGCACGTCGCCGTACGCGCGCGTGACGCGGGTGCGGTGGCGCAGGGCGTGGTGGGTCATGCGGATGGCCTTGTCGAGGACGCCGTGCACGTCGATGGGTCCGCGTTCGGCGGGCTCGCCGTCGGCGCGGGAGAAGGTGCCCATGTCGCGCACGATGGCGCGCATGCGGCGCGCGCCTTCGAGGGCCTCGTCGAGGGCCTGCGTGGCGGCCTCGTACGTGGCGGCGTCGGGAGGGAGCGCGCGCAGGGCGCCCGCGACGAACTCCAGGTTCGCGAGGACGAACGAGAGGGGGTTATTGATCTCGTGGGCGACGCCAGCCGCCATCGTGCCGAGGGAGGCGAGGCGATCGGCGAGGAGCAGGCGCGCCTCGGCGTGCCTGCGCTCGGTGACGTCGCGGCAGAAGGCGACGACGGCGCGCGTCTCGTCGCCGTCGCGGAGGGGGAAGAGGATGGTGTCGAAGACGAGGCGCGCGCGAGAGCTGCTCCAGGCGCTGCCGTAGACATCGAGGTTCACGTCCTGCCCGTGCATCTCGACGATCTCGCCCGCGTAGGCGCGCGCGAAGCACACATCCATGCCGGTCTCGACGTGAAGGGGATCGGTGAGCGCGTTGAACTGGCCGACGCCGAAGGTCGTGCTGGCGAGGCCGAGCTGCCTGCGGTGCGCCTCGTTCATCCGCATGGAGAGGCCGTCGGGGCCGAAGATCTGGATGCCCACGGGCGCGTTTTCGAAGACGGCCTGTGCGAGCCGCTCGCTCTCGTGCAGCGCGCGCTCGACGCGGCGCCGCTCGGTGATGTCGGTGGAGACGCCGATCGCACCGATGACCTCCCCCGAGGGGTCGCGGAGGGGCCAGGAGGCGTGTTCGAACCAGACACCGCCCACCGGGATCTCGCCCTTGTAGGTCCGGCCCGCGAGCGGCTCGTCCACCTGCTGCAAACCCCCAGGGTCGCTGGGAAGATTGAAGACGGAGGTGCCGACGAGCTCACCCGGCCGGAAGCCCAGGTGCGCGAGGCCTTTGCCCTCGGCGAACGTGATGGTGCCGTCGCGCTCGACCGCCCACAGGACCACGGGGGCGTGGTCGAGCAGGGCGCGGAGGCGTGCCTCGTTTTCGCGGAGGAGCGCCTCGGAGTGGCGCAGATCCGTCACGTCGCGGCTCAGGATCAGCGCCTCGCCGCGGGGCAGGGCGGCGATGCGGATTTCACGAAACATGGGGGCGCCGTCGATTCCCCGTGTCTCGTAGTCGAGGGAGGCGATGTCGGTCGTCCCGCGGACCTTCGTGATGGCGTCGAGGACCTCCGGCGCCCGCAGCGGCTGCAGGATCTCGGCGAGGTTCTTGCCGACGAGCGCAGGGAGCGACTCGACGCTGCGCCGACGCTGGAGCCTGCCGAAATGGGCTTCGAGGACGGTGCCGTCCTCGGTGACGCGGAAGATGTTGTCGGGGAACGCGGCGAGCAGGGTGTGCAGTTCGTCGTTCGCCTGCGCGAGGGCCCGCTCGACCTCGCGGATCTCACTGAGGTCGGTCGAGACCGCGAACGTGCGGAGGAGCTTGCCCGCGGCGTCGCGCTCGACGAGCACGGTCATCACGACCTCGAGGAGGCTGCCGTCCTTGCGCACGAACTCGTACCGGCTGTTGCGGCCGACGCCGCGCCGGAAGAGCTCGGGGATCCGCGCGAGGGCATGCGCGCGGGAGGCCTCGGTCATGAAGTCGACGGAGCGGCGGCCGAGGACCTCGGCGCGATCGTAGCCGAGCGCGTCGAGCCAGCCGTCGCTGACGCTGACGAGGCGGCCTTCGGCGTCGATCGAGTGCAGGATGATGGGCGCGTGCTCGTAGAGGTGCTCGTGCCGTCGCTCGACGTCGCGTTTCTCGTCGAGGATGCGTTCGGTCGTCTGGATGCGGCGGTGGATCGCGGCGAGGCGTGGGCCGAGGCGCGGCGTGTCGTGCGGCAGGACGAAGAGCTCGTCGGCGCCCGCATCGACGAGCGCGCGGAGGTGCGCGTCCACGTCACGTTCGGTCGCCGCTGCGAGGGCAGCGGTGCCTTCACGCGCGCGCGCCGCGCGGCAAGCGTCGAGGGCGACGGAGGGATCGTCGTCTTCGAGATCGAGGACGACGCGGAGGGACGGCTCGCCGATGTCTGCGGGGGCCTCGTTCGAGAGCAGAGCGAAACCGGCGGCGCGGAGCTCGGCTTCGAGCGAGATGCGCGCGGGAGAGCTCCGTCCGAGGATCGAGGCGGTGAGGCGGCTGGGCAAGACCGAAACTATCTCGCGCGTGGCGCGGCGCGCGCAAGGGCGCGGTCGATGCTGGCCCGCGCCTCACAAACGAGAGGCCTGGGGACGGAGGAGAACGCGAGTGCGACGCCGTTCGGATCGCAAAAACCAAAGGCACCAGAGTACGCAGCGTCGCGCGGCCAGGGCGGACGGCCGGCATCGAACCAGGCCGTGACGTTTTGGTCGGACGGTTGATGTACAAACGTTCGCGTGGCGAGCCCCGGCCCGGTGCAAAAGCCCTCGTCCGTGAGCGCGCGTCGGAGGGCGGCCGCGTCGACGAGGCGACGCGCGAGGACGTTGCTTTCGGTGCTGTCGAGCTCGTCGTCGGGGACGCCGCGCAGATCACGGAAGAGCTGGGGGAGCGCCTGTTTGAGGCTGAGCTCGTCGAGCAGTGCGCGCCACGCGGCCGCATCGGGCAAGCGGGCCGGGTGGACGATCTCGACGTCGGTCCAGCCGATCCAGCGCGCGTCATAGTCGAGCGGGACAACGCCGAGGCCACGCGCGCGCTCCCAGGACCAGAGGAGCGCGAGATCACGGGGAGGCCCGGGATCACGGGGGCGCGTGGTGATGACGAGGTGCGAGAGGAGCGAGGCGTGGAGGGGATCGTCGAGGAGCCACGCGAGCTCGTCTGCGCGTAGGGGCGTGGCGCTGATCATGCGGTCTTCGAGGAGCCGTGCGGCTTCGTGCCTGCGGGCGCGTTCGGCGCGGCGGCCGCGGACGAGCGCGCGGTAGCGTTCGTCTTTGCGTACGGCCGAAGGGACGCGGCGGAGCGGGGACGAGGCGCCTTCGGGGGTGACGGCAAGCTCGCCGCGGGGGCCGACCGAGACGATGTGGCCGGCGATCACGGGGGAGCGCGGCAGCGCAGGATCACGCGCGGGGACGAGCGCGGGATTACGGGAGGTTCGTCGTGGGAAGAGGGCGGTGAGCGGGCGCGCGGGATCGAGGTCGGGGAAGGGGAGATCGCGAGGGACGAGGGGCGGCGTAGGATCGACGTGGGTCGGTACAGGTGCCGGGGCCTCGACGAGGAGGCGCGGGGAGACGCCGACGTCGCGGGCGAACGCTTCGGCGAGATCACGCGGGGCGCAGAGGAGGACGACGTCGCGGAGGGAGGGTTCGTCCGCGGTGGGGACGCGGAGCAGATTTGTCGTGGTGAGGCGCGCGAGCGAGGAAGAGACGCCCCGCAAGGCGAGGGGCGAGGGCGAGAGGCGGCCGGCGCCGGCGCGCGCGAGGGGCGTTGCGTCGGCGATCCGCGCGAAGGTGAGGTGATGGGTGCCGGCCTCGCGCGCGTCGAGTGTCGAGAGGGACCACGCGAGAAGGACAAACCGTGCGTCGCGTGGATCGGAGAGGCCAGGGAGCGTGGGCGCGGGCCAGCGCTCGGGGCGGAGGGCGCCAGGATCGGCGAGGGAAGTTCGTGCGACCGCGACGCCGCGGAGGAGCGCGGCAGGATCGGGGTGTGCGAGGTGGAGGGTTGGATCCGCGGCGGCGACGGCGCTCGGGGTGACGAGGCGAGGGTCGAGGCGTTGCGCGAGGGCTTCGGCGAGGGAGAGCGTGTCCTCGGCGAGATCGGGGGAGGTGCGCTCGTCCTGCGCGAGGCCGAGGAGGCGGAGCGCCCAGACGAAGGCGAGCGCGGGTGCGGCGGCGACCGCAGCGGACGCGGCATCCTCGGCGGACGCGGCGAGCGCGGCGAGGGTCGCGGTGACGAGCGGTGTGGGCAGCCATCGCGCGAGGGAACGGACGCGGCGCGTGCGTGAGCCGGAGCGTGGAGGTGGGTCCGTCTCGGCCGGCGCGAGGCGGGCGCCTGCGCCTCGATCGAGCGCCTCGGAGAGCACGCGGGAAGGATCGACGTGGCGTGAGGCGGCATCGAGATCGGCGAGGAGCGCGGCGAGCAGCGGGCGCGACGGGGGGTTGTCGAAGGCGTCCGCGAGTGCAGGACCGATCTCGTTCGCGTGAACAAAGAGGTTCGTCGGGGCGACGTCGGCGAGGTGGAGAAGGGCTCGAACGCAAATGTCCTCGGCAGATGGGTCGTTCTCGCGCGCGAGCGCGCCGAGCAGGCTCCGCGTGACGTCGAGGAGGAGGGAGGTGTCGTCGCTCGGGCTCGCAGGAACGAGCAGGTCGAGCAGGGCGGCGAGGCGTGCCGCGTCGAGAGCGCCCCGCGTGGTGCGGAGCGCGGCAGCGAGGTCGTTGCGCACGCGGAAGCCGTGGTCGCCCGACGCATGCGAGTGTGCCCAGAGCGCCTGGAGTCGCGCGCGTACGAGCGAGGCCTCGCCCGCGGGTGCCCACGTGCCTACGAGGCCAAAACAACCGAGGAAGGCCGCGTCGATCCGGGACGCGGCCGCGGCGGGATCCTCCGAGGCCTGCGCCGCGTTCGTCAGGGCCGCCATCGTTCCCGGAGGTACGTCGCGGCCGGCTTCGAGCAGACGCCGCAAGACGTCGAGGCGCAGCGACAAGCCCGCGTCGGACCCTGCGTGTTCGGCCGCGACGTCCACGATCTCGCCGGGCAGGATCGTTCCGTGGCGTGGCGAGGTCACCACAGCGACGAGGAGCGCCGCGGAGACGGGCGCGCGTCGCGCAAGTCGAGCGAGGCGGCGGAGCGCGCGCGACGCGTGTTCCTCGTCGCCGAGCGCGAGGAAGGTCCGCGCGGCTTCGAGCCACATCGAGGCCGCGGCATCGGGGCCGATCTCCTCGAAGAGCGCTTCGAGCGCCTGGAACGTCTGCTCCGCGCGGCGAGGGCGCGCCTCGACGAGCGCGGTGGCGCGGAGGAACACCCGGCTCGCGCGGCGCACGCGTTCGTGATGGGAATCGTCCTCGGGGCGCTCGCCGTGAAGGCGAAGCGGGAAGGGGACTTCCTGGCGAGGCTCGATCCGCAGGAGAAGGACATCCTCGGCGAAGGAACCTTCGTGCTGCTCGACGACGCGGCGCGCCGGCCAGGCCTCCGCGCGAACCTCGACGACACGCACGGCCGAGACGAGGGAGCGGAAGCGCACGAGGTAAACGGCCTCCGGATCGGGATCGTGCGCCGGATGGATCACGGCGCCTCCGTGTTGTCGTCGTGGGCCCCGAACGCCGCGAGAAGCGCGGAGCGCGCGAGCCTCGTGGAGAGCGCTTCGATCCGGTCGTACGATGCGAGCAGCGCCTCGGCGAGCGCCGTGTTCGGCCGCGGCCCGAGCCCTGCTTGCGCGTCGAGCGCCATGGCCACGGCTTCGAGCCGCGTCGCGAGGTCGAACAGGCCGATGGCCTGCGCGTCCGCCGCGAGCCGCCGGAACGCGATCGACCGGTGTTCCGTGCGTTCGAGCGCGCCGGCCGCGGCGAGCTCCTCGATCGCCGCCCGTGCCTGCCGCGCGAGCCGCTCTGCGATCACAGCGTCACCTCGAGCGCGGGATCCACGACGTCGAGCGTGAGATCGAGCGTGGTGCCGTCCGCGAGCACGGCCGAGATGGGCTCGATCACGAGCGCGCCTCCTTCGCGGGAGAGGCGGACGCAGAGGAAACGCGGCGGCCTCGCGGCGCGGCTCAGCACTTCGAGGTTGTCGAACAGGAGCGAGCGCTCTTCCCGGAACGAGAGCGAGGTCCGGATTTCCACGCCCGCGGAGGCGCGCATGCGGAGCGAGAGCTCCTGGGTCGCGTGATCGAAGTCGCTCGGGGACAAACGCTGCACGGGCAGGAGCACGATCGGCGAGGAGCGCGGCGGGCGGCCGAGCGCATCGAAGACGAGGCCCCGCGCGAGCCGCGCCGCGTCCTGCGGCCCCGCGAGGACGTGCTGCGCGAGGCGGGCGTCGCCCGGCGGGAGCGCCGGCCGCAGCGCCACGCTCGTCGCGCGGCTGCCCGAGAGGCGCCCGTGCGAGAGCGCGATCCGCGCGCCGGAGAGCGCGAACCGACCCCGCGCGAGATCCCGCATCGTGATGCCGCTCCGCGCGAACGCGGGCCCAGCCGCGAGCCCCTCCGCCCAGGTGCGCGGGTCCGCAGGATGCGCGGCTTTCCCCTTCGTGAGCAGCGTCCGCGCGAGGACACGATCCTCGCCGAGCACGGCCACGTACGCCGTCACCCCCGCCACGCCGCCTGCCGCGACCCACGCTTCGAGCCCGAGCCCCTGCACCTCGATCGGCGGCACCTCGACGTACGCGCGTTGTGATGCGCCCGCGATGTCTTCGAGCGGCAGCGCGCCCGTGTTCGCCCGGAGCGCGCGCCCGAGGTTCCGCGTGAGGGCGAGGGCCCGGAGCGCGTCGACTTCGGCCGCGCCCGCGTCCGGGCCATCGAGCACCGGCAAGAGCGCCGCGAGCCGATCGAGGGCCCGCGCGAGCCTGCCGAGCCCCGCATCCCGGGGCCCGCGCGCGCGCGGTCGCATCGCCGCCGCGCGCGCGGCGAGCTCGCGCACCCGATCCGTCGAGACACGCGCCGCGCGCCGCAAGCCGAGCGTCACGACCTCCGCCACGAGCAGGTCCACCTCGGCCAGGATCGGCGCGAACCGCGCGGCGTCCTCGGCGGGGAGTGGCTCCGCCTTCGTGGGCTCGGGGAACGGGGCGGCCGGCGGCTCCGTGGGGCCCGCGCGTCGGCCGAGATCCCGCGTCCGTTCGTCGCCGCGCGCGACGAGCCGATGCAGGCACGCGGGCGCGTCCCCCATCGGGCAATCACACCGGACGCGCCCCTCACGCCACGTGATCGTCGCGCCTCCGATGCGCACGGCGCTTTCGCCCATCGGTACGGCCACGAGCTCGGTCCGCGCCGCCGCGCGACGCATCCCGGCTGGTGCTTCCCGCCGGCTCGTCACGTCTCGCCCCCTCGCACGTGACGCCCGACCCAGGCCGCGAGCTCCCGCGGCGTCATGGCGCCGATCGGCATGCCGAGCGCCGCGAGCGCCCCGGTCACGCGCCGGTCGAAGCCGCCCGCGCCCTTGTCGCCGAGGGCCACGAGCCCGAGCACCGTCACCCCGGCGTCGAGCAGATCCTTCACCCGTGTCACGAGCGCGCCGAGCGCGCCTCCCTCGCGGAAATCCGAGATCAACACGACCAGCGTGCGCCGCGGCTCCGCGACCAGCGTCGCCGCGTACCCCACGGCCCGCGAGAGCAACGTCCCACCGCCGAGCTGCAGCGAGAAGAGCACCTCCACCGGATCCCCGGCGATCTCCGTCATGTCCACCACGTGCGTGTCGAACGCGACGAGGCGCAGATCGATCGACGGGACCGACGCGAAGATCGCCGCGAGGATCGCCGCCTGCACCACGCTGTCCACCATCGAGCCACTCTGATCGAGCAGGACGACGAGCCTCATGCGCGACTGCCGCGCGAGCCGCCGCCGAAAGACGAGCCGCTCGACGCCGAGCACGCCGCGCGCGCGGTCGTAGTGCCGGAGGTTCTCGCGCACCGTGCGCCGCGCGTCGAGGTTCGCGAGGACGCGCAGGTTCGTCCGGCGGCGTGGCCCGGACGAACCCGTGAGCGCAGGGGCGAGCTCCGTCGCGAGCGCGCGCGAAAGATCCCGCACGGCCTCCTCGATGAGGCGCCGCGCCGCAGGCAGCGAGGCCTCCGGGATCTGCCCGCGCAGCCGCACGAGGAGCGCGAGGATCGCGGGCGAGGGCGTCACCGAGGCGAGCGCCGCCGGATCTTCGAGCAGCGCTGCGAGCCCGTGACGCGCCGCCGCGTCTTCTTCCATCACCACGCGCGCTTCGGGCGGGAAGAGCTCCTCCACGCTCGCGAGCCACGTCGAAGGCCGGAGCACGCTCGGCCCGAGGCCCGCGCCGCGCGCGCCCTGCGAGGGGCCGCGCCGGAACGCGCGGTCGTAAAGGAACGAAAGATCCTCGTCGATCCGCAGGAGCACCTCGTCGCCTTCGAGGGGGCTGCCGAGCGAGCTGTCCGCGAAGCGCCCGAAGAGCAGGCGCAGCCGCCGCGCCGCCTCGCGCTTCTTCTCGTCCGCGCCCTGCGTCATCGCGCATCTCCCCCGCAAGAGACGAGCCGCGCCGACGGCGCCTCAATCAGCACCTCGCACCGCGCGATCACATCGTGCACCGGCGCGAGGACGAACGCGTCCCGCTCGATCACGAGCGTCGGGCCTTCAGCGATCGCCGCGAGCAGGTGGTCCCGCGCCACTTCGTCCGAGGGGTCGTCCATCCGATGCACCTGCACGAGCGGCAGGATCCGGCGGCCCGCTTGGTCCAGGACGAACTCGCCCGAGACCTCGGTCCGTGGCCATTCGGCGGGCGCGTTCGCGGCGCGCTGGAGGTAATACGCGAGCAGGGTTGCGTCGTAATGCGCGACCGTGACGATGCGTCGTTCCGGGCGGCTCGCGGCGAGCGCGGCGAAGCGAGGCATGAACGCGTCCACGTCGGGCACGTAGGTGCGGTGCGCGCGAGGGGCGCCCAGGGAAAACAGGAGCGACAGCGCGGCGCTGCCGAGCAGCGACCAGACCCACGTCGGGACGTACCGGTGTGGCGCGACCGCGAGCGCGAACGCGAGTGCCGGCGCCACGGCGACGAAGTAATAGGTCTGCACGCGCGCCACTTTCGCGACGAGCGCGATGCCGATCGCGGTCACGAGCGCCGCGCCCGCGGCCACCACGGGCCCCACGCATCGTGGCGCCCGGAGCGCGAGCATCACGGCGGCTCCCACGAGGAACGGCACCCCGAGGCCCACGCACGACATCGTTTCACCGAGGAGCCCGAGGAGCATTGGAATCGGCGCGTGGTTCCCCCACGCGAGGTCCGGGAATCGCTCGGCGACCTCACGCGCGCCGTGATCTCGTACGACCGTCACGCAGAGCAGGACGAGCGCCGGCGCGCCGAGCGCGGCCCCGACGCCGATCGGCAGAGCCACGTTTCGCAGCGGTTTGCGTGCCGCGACGAGCCCGAGGAGCACGCCCGCGATCACCAGCGGCGCGAGGTAATACGTCCATGCGAGGAGCGCCGTCGACGCCGTGAGCCCGATGCGCGCCGCCCGGGAAGGCCGCTCCGCAAGCCGCGCCACGAGCGCGCACGTCACCACCACGAGCAGCCCGAACAGCGGGATCTCGCTCACCTGGCGCGCGTGCACGACAAAACCCGGACTCACGGCCACGAGGAGCGCCGCGATCGCCCCGAGCGGCCCCGCGCGCCCGCGCACGAGCCGCGCGCCCCACACGATCGCCGGCGCAACGAGCGCCCCCGCGATCGCCGCCGGTGCGCGCATGATCGCCTCGGAACCCCCGAACTTGCACGCGACATGCAACACGACGAACCAGAGCGGCGGGTGCCGATCCTCGAGCCCCTTGCCCATCAGGATCTCGCCGAGCGGCAGCGACCCCGTGAAGAGACGTTGCACGTCCTGGTCGTGCACGAACGGCCCATCGAGGTGCAGCGCCCGCAGCACGAGCCCGAGACCAAAAAGCGAAGCCGCGACGAACGCATCCCCGCGCGGGAGGGATCCCATGAGCCCCATCGCGAGCGCGAGCAGCGCTGGCACCACGATCCTGCGGAACCCTGCGAGCCGCCCGAGTACGCGCGCCAAAAGCGGCAGCTCCGGCTCGGCCGCGAGCGGGATCGACGAGGGCGGATCGAGCCCTGTGTCGTTCCGGTCGATCGCGTCGCGGAGCGCCTGCGTCACCGCTTCCAGATCCTCGTTCGGCGCCGTGGAGCGCGGCGTCTCGTAGGCCACGCCGAAGCTCTTCGTCTCGCGCACGCCGGGCCATCGCCCCCGATCCACGACGTGCAGTTCGATCCGTCCCGCAGGTCCTTCCGGCCCGGCCTCGCGCCGCGCCGTGAAGATGACGTCCTGCTCCTCGCCCCGCCGCGGCGGAGACAGGTGATACCCACGCGCTACGACCGCTCCCGGTGCGAGCGGGAGGATGAGGTCCTCCCACGTCGTCTTTTTCGGCGCTTCGGCTCCGGGCCAAAGCAAAAATGAGGCCGCGAGGAGCGATGTCACGACGAGGAACACGCGGAGCCACGGCCTCTCCGCGAACGCCCTCGCCCTCCGGAGGGCACCGCGCCATCCCCGCTCCGCCATCCGCAGGCTCGGACGCTAAACGACGGTCCCCCCCGGGTAAAGTGGACACCGCGAAAGGCCTGGAGGCCTCGGGAGCCTCGCGCGAGCGAGCGGCGAATCCCGGGCAAAAGCAATAGCTTGTGTGCTCGCGGGCCTTATACTGATCCCTCGTGCCGAGCACCCCTCCCTCCGAAGGCTTGCTCCTCGAGCAGTACCGCGGCCACCTGCCCGGCGACGAGACCGTCCTCCCGCCCGCAGCCGTCGCCCGCGCCAAGACGCGCATCCAGGTCCGGCGCTTTGCTGGCCCCGCGCACTACACCGAGCACCTCTCCCACCTGCGCATCGCGCACCTGACCGACCTCCACGTCGGCCGCGTGACCCCGTGGGCCGTGCAGCTCGCCGCGGTCGAGCTGACCAATGCGGAGAAGCCCGATCTCGTCCTGCTCACGGGCGATTTCGTGTGCCACAGCCAGCAGTACCTCGACCGCCTGGAAGCCCTCGTGCGGCGCTTCGAGGCGCCTGTGATGGCGGTGCTCGGCAACCACGATTACTGGTCCGGCGCGGAGGAGGTGCGAGAGGCCTTGCGCCGCGGCGGCGTCGAGGTCCTCGACAATCGCCACACCATCATCGGCCTGCGCCACCAGATGCTCCAGGTCGTCGGCCTGGACGACGCGTACACCGGCCACGCCCGCAGGGACGAGGCCTTGAAGGGCCTGCGCCGTGATCTGCCGACGATCGCCATGTCCCACATCGCCGAGGAGGCGGACGGGCTCTGGGCCCTGGGCGACGTCCCGCTCGTCCTGTCCGGCCACACCCACGCCGGCCAGGTCACGCTCGCCCGCCTGCACGAGCTCGCGATCGGCAAGCTCGCGGGGCACCGCTACGTGCACGGCCTCTACGGCAGCCGCAGGAGCGGCGGCGCGCACCGCGGCGCGGTGTACGTCGGCGCGGGCATCGGCGCGTCCGTCATGCCGATCCGCCTCGGCGATCGAGGTCAGCGCGAGGTCGCCATCTTCGAGCTCGGCTACGAGCCCGGCGCGATCGAAGAGCACCACGACGACCAGGCCCCGCTGCCCGGCCGCCCGCCCACGCCCGAGATCATGGCCAAGCGCGCCGCCGCCGTCGTCGCCAAGCGCGAGAAGCGCGAGCGCAAGAAGATCTGAACGAGCTAGAGCCTCATGCCCGCTGCGCTTCGAACTTTGCGTGCACGAAGCGCAGCACATCGTCGCGGTGCTTCTGCGCGCTGAGCTCGTGGTGGAAGACCGCCTCGATGATCATCGCCGGGCTCACGACGAACGTGTACCGCTGCGCCACCCCGACGACCGGCCAGAGCACGTCGTAGGCGCGCGCGATCTGTTTGTCCGCGTCCCCGATGAGCGGGAACGGCACGTGGAGGTCACCGGCGAACTTGCACTGCGTGTCGGTATCGTCCGTGCTCACGCCGACGAGGTTCGCGCCGGCCAGCAAGAGCTCGTTGTAGTTGTCCCGGAAGGCCATGGTTTCGCCCGTGCACACGGGCGTGAACGCCTTCGGGAAGAAGTACACGACGGAGCAAAGCCCCTCTTGCTTGGAGAGGACGAACCGGTTGCCGGCGCTCGTCTGTGCGTCGATCTCCGGAGCGCGATCCCCGACCTTGAGCGAGCTCATCGTAGAAAGGGGTAGCAAAGTGAAAGGAGCGCGTCGAGCGGTGCCCGAAGCCCGGAGGACGCGTGGCCCCTCACTCGCCGATCTCCTTTTCGAGCTTGTCGATCTCGGCCTCGACGTTCGTGGAGGCGATGTCCTTCTCGGCTTCCTCTTCGAAGTCCTCCGGCGTCGAAAGGTCGTCCGCCTCTGCGGCCGCTTTTTCCTCGACGGGCGGCGCGATCCCCACGGGCGGCCTCGGCAGCTCCGCGGCCGTCGTCGTCGGCGTCGGGGGGGCAGCCGGGGCGTCTTCCTTTTTCTGTTCACAGCCCGCGGCAAAGGCGAGCGCCACGAGGCAAGCGAGCACGGCGTTCTTCACGGCGCACCTCCCGAACCCTTCTCCTTCAGCCGATCCATCACGCGCTGGTGACGCGCGTTTTCTTTCTCGACGAGCTTGTCGATCCGCGCGACGAGCTCCTTCTTGCCGTCCGCCTCGGCGACCTTTCGCGCCTGCGCGAGCCGCGCCACCCGCCGCGCGTGCACCTTCAGTTCCGCGCGCGCATCGGGATGCTTCACCACGTCGCCCCACTTCTCGCGCAGCTCCTTGCGCCTCGCCTCGCGCTTCGCCTTGCGGTCCTCGCGGAGCTCCTTCTTGTCCTCGCGGATCTCTTTCTTGTCCTCGCGGAGCTCCTTCGCATCCGCGCCCGCTTTGCGGTCCTCGCGGATCTCTTTCCTGTCCTCGCGGAGCTCCTTGCGATCCTGACGGAGCTCCTTCCGCTCCACGCGGATGTCCTTGCGCGAGGGGCCGGCGACCACGTCTGCTGACGCAACCGTCGCCGAGGCGAGCAACACCACGGCCAGCATCGACGCCAAGCTTCTCTTCGGTCCTCTCACGTCGTCACCTCGCTCCGCATCGTAATCCGCGCGCGAGGCGCCGCGTCAGCGATTCGGCTCCGGGGTCGGGCCCGCCCACGCCGCCTCGGCTTCGAGCCAGCGAAGCTCCCACGCCGAGAGCCGCGCGACCTCCTCGGGCGGCAAGGGCGAGACGAGCAGCGTCTCCGAGATGCCGAGCCCGAGCACCTTCGCGGCGCGGGAAGAAATTTCCTCGAGCTCACGAGGGCCGAGCCGCGCGAGGGCGCGGCGCAAGGACGGGAGCGACGCGAGGAAGCCCTCGAAGCTGCCCGAGGACACGTGCGCGACGAGCGCTTCGAGCAGCGACGGCTCGTCGAGCAGCGCGCGTGGCGAGAGCGCGAGCAGGCCTTCGAGGTACGCGCCCTTCGCCTCGGGCCGCCCTCGCGCCGCTTCGAAGTGCGCGCCGAGCTCCGAGCCATGCCCCGCGCCGAGGCTCACGAGCAGCCCGTCGAGCGCCCCCAGCACGAGCGGCGAGGTCGCCCGCGCGAATTCCCGCGCCGCCCGCGCCTTCGCCAGCACGAGCTCGCGCGCGGGGCCCATCCCGTCGTCCGCGAGCGTTGCCCCTCCGAGATCCGCGAGCAACGCCGGCACGTCCGAGGCCCGCGCCCCCGACGTCTGCGCGAGCCGTCCGAGCCCGCGCGTCCCCGCCTCGTACGCCGCGCGCCCGAGCGTGTCGAGCCACGCCGCCTTGGGAAGGCCGAGCCGCGCGCGTTGCGCCCGCACCCGCCGGAGCTTCCGCGCCGCTTCGAGGAGCGACCGCGGATCCTCGTCCGCGTGGATCGAGGCCCGGAGCGCCGGCGCGAGCCGCAGGCAGATCGCTTCGAGCCCCATCCGCACGCCTCGCCCCACGCACGCCGCGATCGCCCCTGCGCGGCCTTCGCCCTCCCGCGCCGCATGCGCGAGCAGCCGCGCGGCCGCCTCCTCCACGCTCGCCCCCTCCGCCGCGAGCTCCAGGAGCCGTGCGTCCACCTCCGGCGCGTACGCCACGCTCCAGCGCTCCGTCGCCGCCTCGAACCCTTCCGCATCGCCTCCGCCGACCTGCGTCGCGAACCCGAGCCCGAGCCACGCCGTGCGATGCAAGAACCACGAGCATCGTCGCGCCTTCCTCGACGTCGCGAGCGCGAGCTCGATCCCGCGCGGCGGCCCTGCCGACGGCAGGAGCCCGAGCGCCTCGGCCGTCTCCCGGAAGTCCCGCGTGATCGGGCTCGGCCCCGCTTTCGGCCCGAGCTTGCCCATCCGGCTGCCGCGCAGCGCCTCGCCGAGCGCCGCGATCACCCGCCGCCCCGAGACCCGCAGCTCGCCCTTCACGAAGCAGCTCGTCGCGGCCTCGATCACCTCGGCCCGCCCGATCTTCGGCCGCCCCCGCAGCGACGCGAGCTCCCGCGCGAACGCGAGCGCCGCGATCGCGTCGGCCGGCCCGAGCGCGTCGCCCTCGGCCCGCGCCCGCCGGATCGTCTCGAGCAGCACGCGCGTTGCCGCATGCGCGAACGGATCCGCCTCCGCGCGCGCCTCCCACACGTGCTGGTAGAACGCCGGCCCGCTCATCCCCGGCGCGTACCCGAGCAGCGCGTCGAGCCGCGGGAACGTGTATGGCACGAGCCGCACCTCCGCCTCCACGTCGTCCTTCGGCGCCCGCCGGAGCTCGGGCAGCGTCTCCCGCGCGCTGCCGAGCGCGACCACGTGCAGCGCCCCCGCCACCACGAGCACGCGCTTCCCTCGCTGCGCCGCTGCCTCCGCGATCTTCGCCGCCATGAACCGCTCGCGAAACAGCGTCCCGTCCGCTTCGAGCTCCTCCTGCCCGAACGTCCGCCGCGTCGCGAGCGCGTATGTGCCCACCGCGAGCGCCCAGCCCTCGGGGCTCTCGTCCCAGCCTCCCTGCTCGAACAGCGCCTCCCACAGCTCGTCGAAATCTCGCGCGCCTGCCCGTACGCAGAGCGCCGCCGTGAACCGGCTCCGCCCGAACCACGCGCCCGCGTCCTGCCCGAGCCGCTCGCCGAGCGCTCGCTCCGCCGAGGGGAGATCGTCCTCACCCCCGTCCGCTTCCTCCTCGGGCAGCGGCGAGAACCGATCGATGAAGCGCACCTCAGCGCCGCTCGCCTTCGCGTACCGCAGCGCCACGAGCTCGGGCGAGTAGTCGCAGAACGGGTAATACGCCCGGGATCGTGGCGCCTCCGCGGCGCGGATCTCGTCCCGCCGCGCGACGAAGCGCGGGCTCTTGCCTTCGGTCATCGCGCAGAGCGCGAACGGCGCGCGGCTCTCCGGATCGAGCAGCGCTTCGAGGTGCTCCTCGAACGGCGCGGGCAGCTCGACGAGGATCACGTCCGGCGCGAAGCTCGGCAGGAACGCTTCGAGCTTCGCCGCGCACGTCGGGCTCTGGTGGCGCACGGGAAAAAACGCGAGCGCGCTCGACAACCCGAGCCGCTTCGCCACCTCGGCGCGCGTCTCCTTCGGCGCACCGAGGTCTCCCAGGGTCATCGCTCGCGCCCGATCTTGCGCCACGCTTCGAGCAGCGCGCCCCACGGGCCGCCGTGCCGCGCTGCCCGATCACGCACCACCGTCTCCACGTACCGTTCGAGCTTCGCCGTGTCCTCGGCTGCGTCCAGGGTCGCCGCGCCGGCGAGGTGCGAGGCCACCTCCTCGGCGCCGAGCCTCCCCGTCCCGTAGTAGTGCGCGTGCAGCGCGGCGGCGTGCAGCGTCGCGATCGCCTCGGCCGTCGACAGCGGCGCCTCGGGCCTGTCGAGGTGCACGCCCTCGCGGCTTCGCCCCGCGCGGAGCTCCTGGAACGTCGTCACCACGAGCTCCACGGCATCCTGCGGCACGGGCACGCTCGCCCCCGCCGCCGCGAGCTGCTTTTGCACCTCGCGCTCGACGAGCGCCATCTCCACGCGTGGATCGCGGATCGCCCGCACCGACTCGAAGTTGAACCTGCGCCGGAGCGCCGCGCTCATCTCGTTCACGCCGCGGTCCCGCGCGTTTGCCGTCGCGATCAGGTTGAAGCCTTCCCGCGCGAACAGGATCCCGTCCTCGCCTTCGAGCTCCGGCACGCGGAGCACCTTGTCGGACAGGATGCCCACGAGGCTGTCCTGCACCTCCACGGGGCAACGCGTCAGCTCCTCGAAGCGCGCGATCCGGCCCTCGCGCATCGCAGCGAAGAGCGGCGAAGGCACGAGCGCCTCCCGCACCGGGCCTTTCGCCAGGAGCAGCGCGTAGTTCCAGGTGTACTTGATCTGATCCTCGGTCGTGGCGGCGCTGCCTTGCACCGTGAGCAGGCTCGTCCCGGTCGCGGCCGCGGCGAGCAGCTCCGACAGCATCGACTTCGCCGTCCCCGGCTCGCCGACGAGCAGGAGCGCGCGCGGCGAGGCCAGGGTCACGATCGCGCGCTCGACCAGCGCGTCGTCCCCGAAGAATTTCTGGGTCACGGCGATCTCGCCTGCGCCGCCTGGCCACGGGAGCTTCGCCTCGCCCGAGCCCAGGATGAACGTCCGGATCATCCGCGGCGACAGACGGAAGCCGCGCGGCTTCGGGTGCGTGTCGGCGGCGGCGAGGGCGTCGAGCTCCTCGCGAAAGAGCACCTCTGCGGCGGGACGGAGGACGGATTCGGCCACGCGGATCGCTTCTCGCCGCCCGGCGTGGTGCGGCTCCGGAAGGGCTACCTGCGTGATTTCTCCGCGTCAATCCGGCTCGTCCGCGCGTGGGCGCCGCGACGCGGTGAAACCCGGTGCCCTCGTGGGCCGCGCCGCCTCCGCGCCGGATCCCGGCTGGAAGTTCGCCGGAGGCTCGCGTTGCCGAGCACGATTCGCTAGCATCATCCGTGACGTGTCCCGACGAACTACCCGGGCAAGCCTGCGGGCGCCGGGCGGGGCAGGGAGAAGCCTTCGATGAACCGAATGTCTTGGCTCTTGGTCGTTCCGCTCGCGCTCGTGTCTGCCCTCTCCGTGCCGGCTGGGTGCGTCGAGTTCGACACCTACATTTACGATACGTCGGAAGACAACGACGGTGGGTCGGGCGGGAAGGACGGCGGGACGGACGGCACGGGCGGGATGCCACCGCAGTGCATGACGGTCGACCAGTGCCCGGACTCCCCCGAATGCCGCATTGGCGGCTCATGCAACGAGGGGGTGTGCGAATGGACGACGGAGAACCTGCCGGGCACGCCCGTCGGCGCGCAGATCTATGGCGATTGCAAGCGGCGGGAGTGCAACGCGTTGGGCGTCATCACACAGGCAGAGGACCCTGACGACAAGTACGACTGGGCGAACCCCTGCTACGTGGATGATTGCAATGCGGGGAATTCGCCGACGGCTGATTCTGGTAAGCCATGCACCACGGAATGGGGCAAGACCGGTCTTTGTACTGATCAATTCCAATGCAGAGAGTGCACGTTGGACGCCCATTGTCCTGGGGCCAAGTGCGCCCCCAATGGCCAATGCGTTCCGCTGCATTGTGCGAACGGTGTCCTCGATATGGCCAATGAAGAGACGGACATCGATTGCGGTGGCGCCGCCTGCGCCCCCTGTGCCGTCGGCTTGAAATGCTCGCAGCGGTCGGATTGTGAGGGAGAAGGGCAGTGCATCGGGAGCCCGAAAACCTGCCAGCTGCCCACTTGCGAGGACACCTTCAAGAACGGCAACGAGACCGACGTGAATTGCGGCGGGAGCTGCGCGGAGGACGTGGCAAACCCGAAGAGGTGCTCCGACGGTCAGGGGTGCCTCGTTCCGAACGACTGCGCGACGGGGTTGTCGTGCAAGGCCGGCATATGCAAGCCATGATGGTCTGACTTCCGGGAAGGCCCCCGGGGTCCGCGAGGACGGGGGGGCCTCTCGCGGCCGAGTGAAGGAATCGAAAACGCCAAATCTGGCGTGGAGGAGCTTCGAGCATGCGAATCGGACGAGCTTGGATTTTGCCCCTCGTGATTGCGGGGCTCTCTTCTTTGGCGGTGGCTTGCGGGACCGACCCGAACCCGGGGAACCCGACCGGCACGGGCACGGGCGGCGTGGGCGGCACGGGCGGCACCGGCGGTGAGGGCGGCGAGGGCGGCGGCGGCACCGGCGGCAATGGCGGCGGCTCGAGCTCGGGCGGCGGCAGCGCCGACACCTGCAAGCGCAGCGAGTGCCCCGGCGTCGACTCCCCGTGTGGCGTCCGCATCTGCGACGGGGGCGCTTGTGGAATGCTGGTCCTCCTGCAGGAGGGCACTGTCCTCGAGAGCCAGACGTACGGCGACTGCAAGCGCGCCGTGTGCGACGCGAACGGCGGCGTGATGCAGGTCGAGGACACGAACGACCGGTTCGACGACGGCAACCCCTGCACGCTCGACACGTGCATGAACGGGGAGATGCTCCACATCAACCAGGATGCGGGCTTCGCCTGCGGCATGAACGGCAAGTGCAACGACGCCGCCCAGTGCGTGCGCTGCAACGTCAACGGCCCTGCCAACGAATGCCAGAACGGCACCTCCTGCGTCGCGTCGAAGAACTACAAGGACACCGAGACGCTCGACGTCGCCATCAACAAGTGCGTGCCGGGGACGTGCAAGGATGGCTCGAAGAACGGCAACGAGAGCGACATCGACTGCGGCGGCAGCGCCTGCGCGCCTTGTGAGGTCGGCAAGGCTTGCAACGGGCCGCTCGACTGCCTCGAAGCCGTCTGCGACCCCGCCACGAAGCTGTGCGTTGCGCCCACATGCACCGACGGCGCCTTGAACGGCACCGAGACCTTCCCCGACTTCGGCGGCCCGATGTGCCCGCCGAACACCGTCCTCGGGGCCGCGTGCCACGTCCCCGAGGACTGCGCCTCCGGCGTCTGCCAGGCCGCGAAGTGCGCGGCGCCCGCCTGCACCGACGCGACCCAGAACGGCAGCGAGATCGGCGTCGACTGCGGCGGGACCTGCGCGACGAAATGTATCGAGCCCTGAGCCGCGCGCGAATCTCCACCCCGCGCGCCGGCCTCTTGCGCTATCGTGCAGCCGTACACCTGTCACGGACGTAACGAAAGCCCGAGCCCTCACGCCCTCGCAGGCGGCCTCCGCCCGCGGGGGCGCGCGTTCTTTTTCCGAAGACGCGCGCCGGGGGGGCTCGCGCTTCGGCGTCGAAAGAGCCGCGGGCGACGCGGCCCGGGAGGAATGCTTTGCCATGAGAATCGAACGAGCTTGGATGATCGCTTGTATCCTCGGCGCGACGATTGCGGCGTCCGCGGTCGGCTGCGGGGATGACCCCGGCTCCAACACCGCGACGTCGAGCTCGTCGAGCGGCGGGACGGCTGGTACCGGCGGCACGGGCGGCATGGGCGGCACGGGCGGCATGGGCGGCGACGGCGGCGGCGTGCCTCCCGAGTGCACGAAGGCGGCGGACTGCACGGCCCAGGGAGAAGCAAACTTCTGCGGCGAGCCGGCGTGCGAGGCGGGCAAGTGTGTCCGCAAGGCCCTGCAGCCGGCGGGCACGCCGTTGCCTTCGCAGGTCTACGGCGATTGCACCGAGGTGCAATGCGACGGCAGCGCCCAGCCTGCGCCCGTCCACAAGAACGACGACGTCTACAACGACGGCAACGAGTGCACCGACGACGTCTGCGTGGAGGGCGTCGCCATGCACAACGTCCAGGGGCAGGGCTTCCTCTGCTCCGCGGCGGGCATTTGCAACGACATGGGCCAGTGCGTGCAATGCATCGAGGGCGTGCAGGGCTGCTTCAGCGGCAACCAGATGTGCATGCAGGGCGTCTGCGTCGGCATCAACTGCGGCAACGGCATCAAGAACCCGGGCGAGGGCGACATCGATTGCGGCGGCAACTGCCTCCCCTGCGACGATGGCAAGACCTGCACGAACGGCTCGCAATGCAAGAGCGGCGTCTGCACGGGCGGCATGTGCGCCGTGCCGAGCTGCATGGACGCCGTGAAGAACGGCAAGGAGACCGGCTTCGATTGCGGCGGCGGCGAATGCCCGCCCTGCGCCAAGGACGAGGGCTGCCTGCTCCCGACGGACTGCCAGAGCGGCGTCTGCGTCGACGTCTTCTGCGCCGAGCCGAGCTGCACGGACGCCCTGCAGAACGGCGACGAGGCCGGCATCGATTGCGGCGGCTCCTGCCCGAACGCCTGCCCCTGAGCGGCTCTCCGCGCGCCAGCGCGTGATTTTTGTTCGTCACGCGCCGGCGTTTTTCTTCCGACCCCGAAAGACATCGCTTACGATCCCGCCCGGAGGCGGTGATGTATCGGCATGTCTTTGGGTTTCTTGGGCTTTCGATTTTTCTCTTGGCGGCGGCGTGTGCGCCGGAGCTACAGACGGACGGCACGGGCGGGACGGGCGGCGCGGGCGCCGCGGGCGGGATGGGGGGCACGGGAGGCACGGGCGGGCTGGAATGTACGAGCGCAGCGGACTGTGCAGACAACGAGTGCAAGGTCGGCCCCTCGTGCAACGCCGGGGTGTGTGAATGGACGACCGTGAACATGCCCGGCACGCCCGTGGGCGCACAGATCTACGGTGATTGCAAGGTGCGCGAGTGCGACGCGACCGGCAACGTCACGGAGACCGAGATTGACGGCGATTTTTACGATTTCGTCGATCCGTGTTACCAGGACGGTTGCTCGGCGGGGGCAAGCCCGCAGCCCGATCCCGGTAAGCAATGCACGACGAAATGGGGTAAAGTCGGTCTATGCGGCGACGCGTTCAACTGCATCGAATGCGCCGTGGATGCCGATTGTAGCGGGTACAAGTGTACCTCGATCGGCAGGTGTGTTCCTCTGCATTGCTTGAACGGTGTTTTTGACTCCCCCAGCGGCGAGACGGACATCGATTGTGGTGGCCCGTGCACGCCCTGCGCGGCCGGCCTGAAGTGCAACCAGCGGTCCGACTGCGAAGGTGAAGGACTGTGCATAGGTAGCCCCAAAGTCTGCCAGGTGCCAACTTGCAGCGACGCCGTCCAAAACGGCAACGAGACCGACTCGGATTGCGGTGGCAATTGCGCAGAGGACGTGGCAGACCCCAAGAGGTGCTCCGAGGGCCAGGGTTGCCTCTTCCCTAACGACTGCGCAGCCGGCCTCTCCTGCAAATCGGGCACCTGCCAGCCCTGACCCTTTTCCCCCATGCCCGCCCCCCGCCTTCCCGACGTCCCCTCCGATTGCCTGCTCTGCGGCACCTGCTGCTTTTCCGACCTCCCCGAGTACGTCCGCGTCTTCGGCGTCGACCACGACCGCATGGATGACAGCGCCCGCGCGCTCACCGAGTTCATCGGCAATCGCTGCTACATGCGCATCGAGGACGGCCATTGCGCCGCGCTCGTCCCCGATCCGGCGACGCGCCGCTTCGTCTGCTCCATCTATCCCATGCGCCCGGACGCCTGCCGCTCCCTCGAGCGTGGCACCTCCGCGTGCCTCGGCGAGCTCAGCTTGAAGCAAGAGCGCCCCTTGCTCGCACTCGAATCAATCGTCCGGAAAAACCGTTAGGGAGAATCTCCCGCGTCCGTCCCCGCGTCCGCCCCCACAGGCGCGGCGCGACGCTCGATCCGCATCGTCACGTCCAAGAGGACGGTTTGTCCCGCAATGACCCGGATCTCCCGCTTCTCGTCCGGCGCGTTCGGGTGCTTGAACGTCACGTAATGCCGGCCCGAAACGACCGGAATCGGACGCCCGATCGGCGTCACGTCCACGTACCGCCCGTCGACGAGCACCTCGGCCCACGGCCGCGCGAGCACCTTTACGTAACCCCGCTCCGACGCGTCCGCCTCGCTCGCCGGCTCGGCCGTCACGTCCTCCTCGCGGACGAACCCCTCCACCACCACCGCGCCCACCACGACGAGCCCGAACAGCACGGCAAGCCTCTGCGCGAGCGGCCCGAGCGGCAAGGGCGGCGGCCCCTTCTTCGGCTGCCTCCGCCCCTTCTCCTCGCCGATCTCCTCGCCCAGGAACGACAGCGCGAGCGCCCGCGTCACGAGCTTCCGCGACGGATCCCGCGTCGCCTCGTCGAGCGCCTCGGCCAGCGCCTCGGCCAGCGCGTCCCCGTCCTCGAACCGATCCTCCGGCCGCTTCGCCAGGCAGCGCATCACGATCCGCGACAGCCCTCGCGGCAGCACGATCCCGTGCCGATCGAGCGGCTGCGGCTCCTGGCTCCGCACCCGCCGCGCGAGCTCCTCGCGCCCTTCCGCGCCCTCGTCCCACGGCCGCGCCCCGGCGAGCATCTCGTAGAGCACGACCCCCAGGGAAAACACGTCCGATCGCGGGCTCGCCGGCTCCCCCACGATCTGCTCCGGCGCTGCGTACTCCGGCCCGGACAGCCGTTCGCTCCCGTCGAACGGCGACGGCGCGGCGGGCGCCGACAGATCCATCGCCGCCCCGAAATCCACGAGCACGCTCCGCCCGTCCGGCGCGAGCGCGATCCCCTCCGGCCGCACGTCGCGGTGCACGATCCCTCGCGCGTGCGCGTGCCCGAGCCCCGACGCGACGCCGAGCGCGATCGCCATCGCCACCTCGTGCGGCAGCCGCTTCGTCCGCGCGAGCACGGCCGCGAGCCGCGGCCCCGGCACGTCTTCGAGCGCCACCCACGTCGCGCCTGACCCCGGCGACACGTCGAGGCAACGCACCACCGACGCGTGCCCCATCTTCGCCAGGATCCGCGCCTCGCGCCCGAGCGCCGACCCGAGCGGCGACCCTTCTGCGAGCGTCCCCTTCAGCGCCTTGACGATCGCCACGCGCCCGAGCCGCTCGTGCTCGGCGCGGTAGAGCGTGGCGATTGCCCCTTCGGACAGCTTCTCCCGGACCCGGTACGGCCCTATCTGCGCCTGCAAATCGAGCCCCTACACCGGAGAGCGGCCACCCGTCATCCCGCTCGGCGCCTCGATCCCGAGCACCTCGAGCACCACCTTCGCCACGTCCGCGAGGCTCCGATCGTCGGCGAGTTTTCCGCGCGGGTGCGTCGAGACGAACGGCACCACGTTCGTCGTATGACCGCCGCGCGGCTTGCCCTCCGCGTCGAGCATCTCCTCGCAGCCGCCGTGGGTCCCCACCACGAAAAGCGCGCCGCCCTTCTCCTCCGTCGCCGCCGCGATCTGCGCGACCGCCGCGTCCACCGCCTCGACCGCTGCGATCGCCGCTGCGAGATCGCCCCGGTGCGCCGCGTGATCCATCGCCGCGAGGCTCACGATCACCACGTCGTGGCTCCCTTCGCGGATCGCGCGTGTTGCTGCCTCCGCGATGTTCTCCGCTTCGACGACGCGGATCTCCTCGCCGTCCTTGCGTGTCCTGCGACCCCCGTCGAACCCTTGCGCCACGTGCCTCGCGCGGTCCGGCTCCGCGATCCGGAGCTGCGTCAACCCCGCCGCCGCGATCACGTCGCCGAGCGTGCCCTCCGGGGGTTCGTCCGGGAACGCGCTCATCACTTCGAGCGCCGGATCGAGCCCCACGAGGGAGAGCAGGCCGAACTCGTCGAACGCGTACACGGGCTTCTTCCGATCCGTCAGGTACGCCTCGACCTCGGGCGGGATGCCGCGACGAACCAGCATCGCCGCGAGCTGCTCCACGCGGTCCGCGCGGTGCGTCAGGACGAGCCCCGCTTCCTCGCCGAACCACGCCCAGCCCGCGCTCTGCCCCGAGGCGAAGTCGGCCATGAACGACCCGACCATCCCCTCGTACTCGCCGATCCGCGTGGGCTCGACGTTCCCGTCCGTGAGCTTCGCCTGATACGCGGCCTGCAGCGCCTCGTACGGCGTCTCCTTCGTCTTTGCCTCGCCGCGCACGATCGCCGCGTAGGCCTTCTCCACGCGGTCCCAGCGGCCGCTCCGATCCATCGCGTACGACTGCCCCGCGATCGTCCCGATCACGCCTTTGTCTTCGAGCTCGAAGGCGAGCGGCTCGAGCAGCTTCCACGCGCTCCGCGGCGCCGAGGCCCTCTCTTCCAGGAACGCGTGCACCACGACCTTCACGTCGTGCGCCTCGCACACCCGCACCATCAACCGCAGGTGCTCCAGCGTCCCGTGCGCGCCGTCCGCCGAGATCGGCGTGAACAGGTGCATGCGGCAGTTCCGGTCGTTGGCGATCCACATCGCCCGCTCGATGACCTTGTTCGACCAGAGCTTCTTCGCGGCGATCGCCTCGTCGATCCGCGTGCGCGCAGGGCGCGGCGTCCGGCCCGTCCCGATCGCCTCGTATCCGAGTGCGCCCGTGCCGACCTTGCCCGCGCCGAGCCCCACGGCCTCGCCGCTCGCCTGCAGGCGTGTCTTTCCGAACTGCTCGCCGAGCCGCGCGAGCGCCTCGGCCTTCGCCAGCCGGACCGCGTTTCCTTCACGCGCGTCGCGCTCCCCGAGCCCGTCGAGCAGGCACAACACCACGGGCTTCTGCCTCGCCACCACCATGCGTGTACTCTACTCGCTCTTCGGGCTCGCTTGCCGGGTCGTCCGCCGCGATCGCACGGCTTCCCGGGCCAGCGTATCTGCGCGTTCGTTCCCGCGGACGCCCGAGTGGCCGGGGACGTACTCGAGCCGCGTTTTGCTGCGCTTCAGGGCATCTTTGACCTCGGCCACGAGGTCCGTGTTGGCCTTCGCCTTCCAGCCCTTCTGGAGCACGCCGATCGCGTACTGGCTGTCCGTGCGGACGAGCAGGGATTTCCCCGTGTCCGCGACGGCTTCCACGGCCCGCAAGATCGCCGTCAGCTCCGCGATGTTGTTCGTCCCGTTGCCGAGATACTCACTGATCTCGATCCGCCGATCTCCATCTTCCACCAGCACCCCGAGCCCCGCCGGCCCCGGATTGCCCGTGCAGGCGCCGTCCGCGTAGGCGACGACCTGCCCGTCCGCAGGCGGCGGCGCCGCGTCGTGCGCGGCCTTCGCTGCGGCCTTGCGCTCCTCGGACGTCGTCGCCTTGGCCCGGCTCGTCCCCGCGGACTTCGTCGCGCCCTTGGCCTCGCCCTCTTTTTTCTCGACGGCTTCGGCCTCACCACACGCGTCGTCCGGCAGCACCTCGCCCGGGACCACCTTCAGGTTGTCCTCGCGTGCTCCGTACTTCCGCCCGTCGTTCGGCTTGTACCGGATCTCCACACGACCGCCGTCCGAGACCAGGCGGCCTGCCTCGTCGGCCTTCGCATACACTTTTTGCCCGCGCAGGAGCGCTCGTACCCACGGCACGCGCGCACCTTGGCACAGACCCCCGCCATGACGAAAGCAATCGTCATCGGTTCCGTCACGCCGTCGCCCCCGTGACAGCCGGCCCTGCCCGTTGTACACGCCCCGTTCGTGAACGAGAACGAAGACGTGCGACCCTTCTTTGCGCCTGGCCTCTTCGAGGGGCAGGTGGCCATCGTCACCGGCGGCGGCAGCGGCATCGGGCTCACCGTGGCGCGGGAGCTTGGTCGGCTCGGCGCGAGCATCGCGATCTGCGGACGAAAACCCGAGAAGATCGAAGCCGCGCTCGGCACCCTGCGCGAGGCGGGCCTTGCCGAGAGCTGCCTCCTCGGCCTGCCTTGTGACATCCGCGAGCCTGCGCAGATCGAGGCGTTCGTCCGCGCCGTGATGGATCGCTTCGGCCGCGTCGACATCCTCGTGAACAACGCGGGCGGCCAGTTCCCGAGCCCGGCCGAGCAGATCTCGCCGCGGGGCTTCGAGGCCGTCGTCCGCAACAACCTGAACGGCACGTTCTACATGACCCGCGAGGTCGCGAACGTGGCCATGATCCCGCAGAAGCGCGGCCGCATCGTCAACGTCACGGCCATGGTCGTCCGCGGGTTCCCGGGCATGGCGCACACCGGCGCCGCGCGCGCGGGCGTCGAGAACCTCACGCGCACGCTCGCCGTCGAGTGGTCCTCGCATGGAATCCGGGTCAATGCGGTCGCGCCGGGCACGATTCGTTCGAGCGGCACGGCGCAATATGGCGACGGGATGCTCGAGGTCGCGCGCAAGGCGACGCCCTTGAAGCGCCTCGGCGGCGTGGACGAGGTCGCGCGTGTGGTCGTGTTCCTCGCCAGCGAGCGCAACGATTTCATCACGGGCGCGGTGATCCCGATCGACGGGGGTGCCTCGCTCTGGGGCGACATCTGGCCGATCTCCGACCCGTAGCGTGAACGCCGGCGATCCCCATACCTCCCCCGAGGGAGACGTCTCCGCTTCGGCCCCCGTGACCGAAGCGCCCCCGCCTGCGCCTGCGCCGGCTCCCGCACCGGCACCTGCGCCCGCACCCAGGACAAACCATTTTCGCGCCGCCTACGCGTGGTGCCGTGAATACGTCCTCGGGTACGACCCCGGGTTTTTCTGGGTCCTCGCGCCTTTTATCCTGCTCTGCATGGTGCTCTATACCCGGGCGCCCACGACGAACTACATCTTCGACGAGCAGGAAGCGCTCCTCGCGAACCCGTACGTCAACGCCACCGGGGGCCTGCGCTACATCGACGCCATCTTCCGCGATTTCTGGGGCCTGCCGCCCGATCGCAGCGTCGGCTCCTATCGTCCGGTCCCCAATTTCCTGTGGCGCGCGCTCTGGGCCATCTCCAAGCAGCCCTTCTTCCACCATTTCTACAACGTCCTCTTCCACGCCGTGAATGGCGCGCTCCTCTCGCTCGTGACCTTCCGGATCACGCGCAGGCGGGGCACGGCCTATCTCGCCGGCGCGATCTTCGTCTCCGCCGCCATTCTCACCGAGGCCGTGAGCGGCATCGTCGGCATTGCCGACGTCTTCGGCGGCATGGGCGCCCTCCTCGCCGTGCTCGCGCTCGCGCTCCCGGGCTGGCTCATGCCCGCAGGCGTCTTTTTCGCGCTCCTCTTTGGCCTCTTCAGCAAGGAGAGCGCGGTCGTCTGCGTCCCGCTCGTCCCCTTCGCTGCGCTCGTCTTCGCGCCGCATCTGCACCCCGAGCGCCCTGCGCGCATTCTCCGCACCACGGCCGCGCTCGTCGCCTCCGTCTTCGCGTTCGTCTTGTACGTCGAGCTGCGCAAACGCTGGTTCCCCTCGCCGACGCCAGCGGAGCTCCTCGAACCCTTGCCCGAGGGCGCCTCGCAGCTCTCGCGGGCCGCGCGCGCCTTCCTCCTCTGGTTCCACCAGGCGCCGCTCCCGCGCGACCCGCTGAACAACCCCCTCGCCGAGGTCGATCTCCCGCACCGCATCGCCGGCGCCCTCCGCGTCTACTGGCGTGGCCTCGTGCAGGTCGTCTTTCCGCGCACCCTCAGCGGTGATTACTCGTTCCCGCAGGAGCCCGCGCCCGACCGCCTGGTGTTCGCCGAGAGCGTGCTCGGTGGCCTCTTTTTGATCGGGCCGCCTCTCGCGGGGATCGTCGCGTGGATCGTCGGCGTCGTCCGGGAACGCGCGGCGCGCAAGGAAATCGTGCGGCTTGGGCTCGCGGGATCAACGGCGCCGGGCCGCCCTCGGCTTGCCGTCCTCGCGGCCGTCCTCTTCGCGCTCGCACCCGCGCTCGTGGCCGTCGAAGTCTTCGTCCTTCGTCCTCGCGGCATCTCGCTCACGTTGCGTGGGTTCTCCTGGGCCATCCTGGCCGTGCCCGTCCTCGCGATTTCGCTTGGCCTCTTCGCCGATTCCACGCGTGGCGTGGTCCCGCCCGACGCGCCGGAGGCCCCGCGTCCGCTCGGGCGCGCGGGGCTTGCGCTCGTGGCGGTGGGCCTCGTTTGGCTCGTCGTGAGTTATTTCCCGCACTCGAACATCCCGGTCGTCCTGCCGACCGTGCGGGCCGAGCGATTCTGGTATTTCCCGGTCATCGGCACCTCGCTCGTGCTCGCGGTCGCCTTCGCGGCGGTGCACGAGCGCCTGTCGAAGCGCCCGCGCCTCCGCTTCGTGGTCCCGGCCGTGTTCGTGGCGTTTTTCGTGTTCCAGTGCGTCAAGGCCTACGCGCACGCCATGGATTACCGCTCGGACCTCACGTTCTGGGAGGCGACGAAGGACGCGGTGCCGATGTCGGCGAAGGCGCACCTCAATTTTTCGGTCATGAAGGGCGCGCGCGGGGACATGGAGACGCGCCTCGCCGAGAGCCGGAAGGCGCTTGAGCTCGCGCCGGACTGGGCCATGGCGCACGTGTATACCGGCGACACGCTTTGCCGCATGCACCGCCCGGACGAGGCGTGGCCCCATTACGAGATCGGCTTTGCGAAGGGCGCGAACGAGATCGGGCTCCTCGCGCTCGGGCTCCAGTGCCTTTTCGACGAGAAGAAGCTGAAGGAGCACGAGGACACCCTGCGCGCGCTCGCGGAGGAGCACCCCGGGACCTGGCTCGCGTACCTCGCGGTCGACACGCTCGACAACGGCGAGAAGCACGGCGGCGTTGATCCGAAGCACCGCCCGCGCTCCTACAACGAAGGGCCAAAGGACAACGCCGAATAAAGTCCGGGCCTTCGAAACGAGAAACCCCGCCTCGGCTGGACCGAGGCGGGGTTTTTCCTTTTATCCGACGATCAGACGGAGAGGATCACTTGTTCTTGCGGTACGTGGCCCACTGGGCCTGCATCCGCGAGCTCTGGCCCTCGGTGAAGGTGTTCATGCAGGCGTCGTCGGTGTAGTCCATGAAGTTCAGGATGGGATCGACGCCCGAAATGGCCGCGCAGCTGTCGCGGCCCGTCGGGCAGCCGTACGCGGCCGACTTCTCGGCCGGCGTGTCGGAAACGCCGTCGCCGCCGGTGGTGGCGTTCTTCGCGCAGCCACCCTGGAACGTGTGGTAGAGGCCCATCCAGTGGCCGACCTCGTGCGTGCCCGTGTCGCCGAGGTTGTACGGCGTCGCGGTGCCGCCGGGGACCGACGAGAAGAGGAGGACGACGCCGTCATCCTTCGGGTAGCTCGTGTAGCTCGAGGGGAACGTCGCCCAGCCGAGCAGGCCGCCGCCCGGGTTCGAGCTGTAGATGTTGAGGTCGTCCGCCGAGCCCTGGCGGAGGGCCGTCTTCATGTTCGTCTCCGCCGCCGTGCCCGGGCCCGCCGTGTACCACGTGCTGTTCGTCGTGCGGTCGACGCTGACGAGGTTGAAGCTCACGCCCCAGGGCGCGTACGCGGCATTGAGGACCTGGATCTGCGCGTCGATCTGGCTCTGCGGGATATCGCCGTTCGAGACGCCCGAGCCCTTGTTGATGACGTGCCAGTAGACGGGGATGGTCGCGCCGACGCTGACGTTGAAGTTGTCCTTCCAGGGAGCGAGCTGCTCGAACTCGGCCTCGAGCTTGGCGAACTCCTCCGCCGTCAGCTCCTTCGTGCCGCAGGTGCGCACGACGGGCATCCCGGCGGCTTCCGTCTCGCCACCGACATCCACGCCCTCGCCGAGCTCGGTCGAGTCGGCGCTGCAGCCCGCGCCGAGCAGCGCGAAGGCGGAGAAGATACCCCCGAGAACGACCGTGTACTGAAAATTGCGCATGCGGCTCTCCTTGTGCTGTCGGAAAAAAAGGACCCACGCAATGTACAGGTCGCGCACCGTTTTATTCAAGTGAAATCGATTCGAAATCGACGCCATGCCGGGACGCGTAATGACGCGATCGGTATCAAAAGCAATCAAATTGCAAAACAATTGGACGCCGCGCGCGCGCGACCGGGCCTACGTCCGTTTGGGGCGGGACGTGTAAATATCCGAAGCTGCGGATAATTTGGTCCAGCTTCGCCAATCGAGAGGCTGCCGTCGTGGCTCACGCCACACGCTTGGCGCTGCAATTGCAAATGAATTGCAACGGATTCGGCGCCATCGGCGTGACTCCGTTCGTCTGTGGTCATTCCTATGACCACGGCGTTCAATCAACGGTGGCGGAATATTCCAGCGTTGGCGCTGTATACGACGGCGTCGAGCCGATGCTCCGGACGCACGAGATCGAGCTCCGGCGCCCCGAGATCGACCTCGATCTCGCCCCCGACATCCGAAAACCCACACGCCCGCGCCCCGAGCTCGGAGCCGATCCGCAAGAGCTCCTCGGCCGGCGTCCGCCCCCCCGCATCCCTGGTCCGCAAGGCGATGCGCTTGCCCGTGCGGAGCCGCTCGCCGAGATCCACGCACCGAAGATCCTCGAGCGGCGTCGTCATGACGTGGCTGTCGATCCCCGTGCAAAGCAAGGCGCCCGCGCCCACGAGCGCCGTCACGTCCGGCAGTCCATCGCCGAGATCCCGCTCCGTCGTCGGGCACAAGCAAACAAACGCGCCCGCCTCGCCGAGGAGCCGCGCCTCGTGCGGCGCGAGGTGCGTCGCGTGCACCGCCACGAAGCGTGGCGAGAGCACGCCCCGGTCGCCGAGGAGCTCGACGGGTCGTTTCCCGGTTTCCGCGAGGCACGCCGTGATCTCCGCGGGCTGCTCGGCCACGTGTGCGTGCAGCATCATCCCGCGCGCCTCGGCGAACGCCGCGATCGGCCCGAGCCAATCGGGCGGGACCGCGCGCACGCTGTGCGGCGCGACGCCAATGCGGACGTCGGGATCGTTCGCCCACCGCGCGGCGAGCGTCTCCACGTCGGCGAGGGATCGATCGAGGTCCGCGTCGCTGAACCTGCGCTGCGCCCCCTCGGGCGGCTTTCCCGCGCCCGCGCGCGTGTAAATCACGCGAAGGAGCGCGATGCGGAGCCCCTCGGCCTTCGCCGCGCGGATCACCTGATCGGCGAGCACGACGCGATCGTCGTACGGCGTCCCGCCCGGCTGGTGATGCACGTAATGGAACTCGCCCACCGTGCGCACGCCGGCGCGGTAGAGCTCGCGGTACGCGACGCGCGCGATCGCGTGGATGCTCTCCGGCGTGAGCGTGTCCGCGAGCGTGTACATCGAGGTCCGCCAGGACCAGAAATCGTCCGTGCCCGTGGGACCGGGCCGCTGCGCGTCGCCCCGCATCGCGCGCTGGAAGGCGTGGGAATGCGCGGTCGCAAGGGCGGGCAGGAAAAACCTCTCGTTCATGAGCGCCTCGTCGCGAGCGTCACGCGCGGCCGCGATTCATTTGCCCCAGTTGACCTTGGGACGACCGGGCGGGGTGACGTTCGGCATCACATGGTAGAGCGAGCGCGCGAAGAGCGGCAGCGATCCACACGCGGCCTCGCCGAGGTTCTTCTCTTCGTCGGGATCGGTGCGCAGATCGAAGCAGTGGTACTCGGCGTCCCACTCGCGCGCCTGCACCTTGAGCGGCCCTTGCATCACGCCCCAGTTGCGGAACGCGCACTCCCACACGCCCGTGCAGTTCGTGAGCGGCACGGGCTCGACCGTACGCTCGGGCCGCGTGAGCGGGTGGCCGATCATGCGGCGCCGGAAGGGCACGAGCGCAGGATCATCCCATACACCGAGGAGATCGAGGAACGTGGGCGCGAGGTCGAGGTGATAGACGTACGCGTGCTCGGCCGCGCGGATGCTCGCCTCTTCCTCCGGCGCGAGCGTGCCCTCGGGCGCGTCGATCCACGTCGGCACGCGGATCTCCTCCTCGTAGAGCGAGCTCGTGTGCCCCATCTGCCAGTGCTCGCGGAACGACTCGCCGTGATCGGACGTGTACACGACGACCGTGCGCGCGCCCTTGTCGCTCTCGCGCACGTGCCGCAGCAGCTTGCCCACGGCCATGTCCGACAGGTACACGACGTTCTTGTAGTAGTTCAGGAACTGGTCGTTGAGCTCGGGCGCGTTCTTGAAGACCGCCGGCTGGAACGGCGCGTGTTTCTCGTCGTAGACGTAGGGGTAGTGCACGTTCGAGTAGTGCACGACGGCGAAGAAGGGCTCTTCGAGCTCGCCGAACTCCTCGATCACGCGCTCGGTGAGGAGCGCGTCGTACGCGCCTGCGTCGAGATCGGCCATCGTGTCGATGTGCGTCGCGACCGCGAAATGGCTCGCGGGGATGTCTTGCACGTAGAGCCGCGCGTTGCCGAAGATGAGGTTCTGGCTCGTCCAGTACGCGGTATCCCAGCCCGCCGCGGCCGCGTACTCCCAGAGCAGCGGCACGGAATGCAAGACGGCGCGTGGCTCGGTCGGGCGCACGCCGGACCAGATGTTCGAGATGGAGATCGCCGTCGTCGAGTCATGCGCGTGCATCTCGTGGAGGGGCATGCGGTTCGGCATGGCCTCGTTCGAGAAGGGCGTGGCGCAGTCGCCGGCGGGGTCGTAGGCGACGCAGGAAACGTCGGCGCGCTGGCTCTCTTGCAGCACGAGCAGCACGTTGCGCGGCCGCTTCGGCTTCGCGGAGAGCTTCGGCACGGACTCGGGGCGCCGGCGCTCGACGCGCAGATCGGGCGAGTCGTTCGTGAGGTCGAGGTTCTCCTTCACGGTCGCGGTGACGCCGTGGAAGTAGAGGAGATCCGGCGGCGACGACATGACGACCCGGTAACTGACGGGCGTCTTTACCGCGAGGACGAGCACGGCCGGGACGAGGATCGGCGCGACGAGCCGCGGGATCCGACGAGGTCGTACGAACCTTCGCGCGAAGACGAGCATCCCGATCGAGGCCGCGATCGCGAGCACGACCTCGAAGAGCAGCGTCGGGCGGCCGAGCGGCAGGTAGCCGTAGAGCGAGTGCGCGACCGACTTCGAATGGATCTGCCCGTCGAGCGTGAGGTACGTGTTCCACTGCCTGTGGAACGCGCCCTCGACGCCGAGCGCGACCGAGAAGAGCAGGACGAAGAGCCCGCCCACGGCGACGCGGAAGATCCCGCGGGCGCGTGACGCCACGTAGAGCAGGACGGCCCAGAAGACGAAGCTCTCGCAGAGCCCCGCGAGGTAGCCGAGCCGATGCCATCGATCGAGCCGCAGGAGGTGATCGTGCCGGCGCAGGAGATCCGTGGCGAGCACCCACAACATCGGCGTGAGCAGCGCCAGAAACCCGATCCACCTGCGCCGCCGCCGAAGCCGCTTGCGCCGCTGCCCTGCGGGTCCGAGCTGTTTCTTCGCCTTGCGCTTGCCGGGGTTCGTCGTCGCCGTCGTCGCCGTCGTCGCCGTCGTCGCGGCGGGCCCAGGGCTTCCTTCGGTCACGTCCGTCACGTCTTTGATTCGTTCACTTCACGAGGCCCGGCAGCCCTCCGTGCAGGGCCTCCGCGCGCGTCGCCATGTCCCCGCACGCCGCCGCGCCGAGATCGTTCCGCTCCTTCGGATCCGCGAGCACGTCGTAGCAATGCCACGCCGTGTCCCACTCCCGGGCTTCGAGCTTCAAATTCCCCCGCATCATGCCCCAGTTGCGGAACGCGCAGCCCCACACGCCCGAGCAGTTCGTGAGCGGCACGGGCTCCGTGCGTTCGATCGGGCCGAGCAGGCTCTTGCCGAGCATCGCGCCGTACCAGCGCGAGAAGCCCGCCTCGCGCTCGAGGCCGAGCATGTCGAGGATCGTCGGCGTGAGATCCGTGTGGAACACGATCGACTCGCGGTGCGACGCGAGCGCGGCCGTCTCGGCCTCGGTGAGCGTGCCCTCGGGCGCGTCGATCCAGGCCGGCACGTGGATCTCCTCGTCGAGCACCGCGCCCGTGTGCCCGAGCTGCCCGTGCTCGCGGAACGACTCGCCGTGGTCCGACGTGAACACCACGATCGTGCGCTCGCCGAACGGCTGCTCCCGCACGAACTGCAGCATCTCGCCGATCGTCCGATCCTGCAGGTGGACCGCGTCGAGGTAGTAGTTGCGGTACGCCTCGTTGTCCTCGGGCGCCTTGCTATCCATCGCGGGCTGGAACGGGGCGTGCTCGGCGTCGATGCGGTAGGGGATGTGCGTGTTGCCGTAGTGGGCGACCGCGAAAAACGGCTCTCGCATCTCGCGGATGTCCTTGCGGATGCGCTCGGTGAGCAGCTCGTCGCGCGCGCCGAGATCCATGTCTGCGAGCGGATCGAGATCGGTCGCGCCGGTCTGGTGCGAGGTCGGCAGGTCCTGCACGTAGAGGCGCGAGTTCGCGAACATCATGTGGTGGCTGGTCCAGTACGCCGTGTCGTACCCCGCCGCGTTCGCATAATCGAAGAGGAGCGGATAGCCGTGCAGGTCCTCGCGCGAGGCCGTGGGCGGAAGGCCCGACCAGAGCACCGCGAGCGAGATCGCGGTGGTCGAAGCGTTCGAGCGCATCTGGAGCAGCGGAAAGCGCTTCCTTGCCGCGGCGTTCGTCGCCGGCGAGAAGGGGCAATCGTCCGTCGGGGCCGTGCAGTGCGCGTCGGCGCGCACGCTCTCGGTGATGATGAAGAGCACGTTCGGCTGCGTCACACGCGCGCCGCTCGGGATCGCCGTGGCGCGAGGAAGCACGGGCGGCGTGCGTAGCCCAGGGCGGACGTGCTCGGGCGGCCGGAGCCCGGTGATCTGCTTGATCACGCCGCCCATCGCGTGGAGGTAGATCACGTCCGGCGTCGAGGCCTGCACGGTGCGGTACGAGCAGGGGATCACGAAGCCGAAGAAGATCGCGAGGGGCGCGAGGATCCGCGCCGCGCGACCGCTCCGCGTCTGCCTGGGCCGCACGAACCTGCGCGCCGCGACGACCAGCGCCGCGGCGCAGACGAGCGGCGGCGCGATGGCCGAGATGAGGTTTCCGCCGTCCGAGCGCAGGTGCCCGACGACGCTCTCCGAGAACGACGTCGCGAAGAGCAGCGCGTCGAGGTTCACGTACGTCGAGTAGCAGCGCTGGAAGTAGATCTGGACGCCAAGCGTGACCGTCGCGAGCAGCACGAAGAGCGAGGCCGAGATCCAGCGGACGGCGCCGCGCCGCGAGGACGCGGAGTAGAGCAAAAGGCCCCACAGGACCGCGCTCTCGACGATCGCGCCCGCGTAACTCGCGACGTGCTTGCCGCGCAGATCGAGGAGCCTCCCGCCGCGGATGCCAATGTCGACGGCGAGCACGAGCACGGCCGGAGCGAGGAGCACGATCCACGCGAGGAGGCGACGCGCGCGGGCCAGGCGCCGGAGCTTCTGGCTCCTCGGGCCGAGGGAGGCGGGATCGCTCGTCCGCGTGCCTTCCGCGCTGGGATCGAGGGGGTAATTCGTCGCGGACACGCTGCGCGCCCCATCCTAGCCCAAATCACGTCCTGGCGACGAATGGGTGACGTGATTGTAACGAGCGCGCTGGAGGACCGGGGCCTCGCGTTGCCTCGGCCACGGCAGCGGGCGGCCGCAGGGGCAGGGGCCATGCTCCTCCGGACGGTTCGATTTATGCTCCGCCCCGGCCGAAGGGCCGTCCGGAGTCAGCCCATGTCGACGAACACCGAGCCGACAGAACACGCGCGCCTCACGCTGGAGCTCGAGGCCGCGCTCCTGCGCGAGCTGCGCTCGACCTACCAGGACCTCAACGCCTCGTATTTCCGGCGCGCGCTGAAGATCCCGACGATCGAGCTCGGCGACGCAGAGCGTTACCTCGGACGCTGGCACCGGGAGACGCGCTGCATCGAGATCGGCCGGCGGCTCGTGATCGAGCGGCCGTGGGGGATCGTGGTCGAGGTGCTGAAGCACGAGATGGCGCATCAGTACGTGCACGAGGTGCTCGGCCAGACGAGCGAGCAGGCGCATGGCCCCGCCTTCCGCGGGGTCTGCCAGCGGCTCGGGATCGACGCGCACGCCTCGGGGCTGCCCGACGCGCGAGGCGAGGACCCAGGCGAGGCGCGCGTGCTCGAGCGGATCGCAAAGCTGCTCGCGCTCGCCGAGAGCGCGAACGTGAACGAGGCGCAGGCCGCGATGAACGCCGCCCAGCGCTTGATGCTGAAGTACAACATCGACAGCGTCGCAGAGCGGCAAGCGCAGGGCTACGGCTTCCGCCACCTCGGCAAGCCCACGGGCCGCGTGACCGAGGCCGAGCGGCGGCTCGCGTCGATCCTCGGCAAGCACTTCTTCGTGGAGGTCATCTGGGTGCCGGTCTACCGGCCCCTCGAAGGCAAGCGCGGGAGCGTGCTGGAGATCTGCGGCACGCACGCGAACCTGGAGATGGCGAGCTACGTATACGCGTTCCTCACGCGCACGGCCGAGCAGCTCTGGACCACGCACAAGAAGGCAAAGGCGCTCGGCGGCAACCGCGATCGGCGCACGTTCGTGGCAGGCGTGATGGCAGGCTTCGACGAGAAGCTCGGCACGCAACGCGAGATCAACACGAGCGAAGGTCTCGTGTGGGTGAAGGACGCGGATCTCGGGCGGTTCTACCGGCAGCGGCATCCGCGCATCCAGCACGTGAAATACGCAGGCGGGCCCCGCAGCGAGGCGCACGCCGAAGGACGCGCAGCCGGCCGGCGCATCGTGCTGCACAAGCCAGTGGGGCAAGGGCCCAGCGGCGGGATCCGGCTTCTGCCGGGGAAGTCCTGAGCGATCAGGAGCAGCAGAAGAAGTCGCGCCGCTCGACGAACCCGAGCGCGGCGAGATCCTTTCGGATGATGTCCCGCGCCCCGCGCGCGCCCACGGCCACGAGCACGAAGTGCCGCGCGGGATCGAGCGTAGCCGCCGGGACGATCGGCGCCCCGCGCGCCGTGCGGCCGATCTTCCTTGGATCGATGTCCACGAACGCCGTGGCCTTCGCGCCTTCGGCCGCGAGCGCGCGCGAGAGCTTGCGCCCCGTCGGCCCCGCGCCCCACACGACGAACGCGCGTGGATCTCGCGCGAGCCGCGGCGCGAGGTAGTGCGCCTTTGCTTCGATGAAGCGCACGATCGCGTAACGACCGTCGCGGAACGTCGCGCGGCCTGGATGGTGACGCCAGCGCAGCAGCGTTCGATCCACCTTCGCGAGCCCGTAGCCCGCGGCGTGGAGACGGAGCCAGAGGTCGTAGTCCTCGGGCCAGTGCACGTCACGGAACGCGCCCACGGCCTCGAACGCCTCGCGCCGCAGCATCACGGAAGGGTGGCAGAGCGGCGCCTCGACGAAGATCTCGCGGTCGTGATCCTCCGGCGTGAGGATCGCGTTTTGCCACGCCACGTACCGCGCGAGCCCCTCGCCGACGGCCTCGTCCGGGAACGGCTCCACGCGTGTCCCCACGACGCCGAGATGCTCGTCCTTGCGGAGCGCGTCGACTTGCCATCGAAGCCTCTCCGGGAGCGAGATGTCGTCCGCGTCCATCCGCGCGAGGAAGGCCGCGCGCGAGGCCGCATGCGCGCAGGCGAGGGCGCGCGCGATCCCCACGCCGCCGGTTTGCAGCGGCACGACGCGCGGATCCTTCGCGGCTGCGCGCGCCACGATCGCCGGGCCGCCGTCCGTCGAGCCGTCGTCGACGACGAGGACCTCGATCGGCACGTCCCGCTCGGCGAGGATGCCCGCGAGCGCCTCCTCCAGCGTGCTCTCCGCGTTGCGATACGGGATCAGGACGGAGACGAGCGGCGACACGGAGAGGCAGAGCTATGGCAGCCTGCGGCTCTTCCGCAACGACTCGCCGGTCGTGAGCCACTCGCGCGCCTCTTGCTCGTCCGTGAAGCGGCGGATGAACTTATCGGCGCCCGTCTCGCGGGCGAGGCGGCTCATGTGCAGCGCGAGCACCTCGCTCTCGAGCACGGTCGCCATGCGCCGCACGCCCATGGTCTTCGCGAACTCCTGCACGTCGCGGACCACCTCCACCACGTCGGGTGAAGCGGGCCGGAACTTCCGCAGGTCGGCGAAGATCTTGAGATCGGAGCCGGTCATCGTGACGGCCGAGCGGCGCAGCTCCGCGACGAACTGCTTCATCTCGTCGACCTGCACGAGCCCTTCCACCGAGAACTCGATCGCCGTGTTCAGCTTGTCGAGCTTGATCTGGAACATGCGCGGAGCTCCGGGAGTGAGCGCGACCATACCACGCTCCCCCGCTCGTCGAGAACGAGCCGCACGCGTCTTGCCGCGCGGCTCGCTACTTCTTGAACTTGCTCAGGTGCGTGATGAACCAACGGCCCTGCCACGAGATGATCACGCGCACCTCGAGCGACTCCGTCTTCTCGCCGATCCGGTAGCGGAGCTTTCCGCGGAAGGTGCGGTAGTAGCCGATCTTGTTGCCCTCGTCGCCGGGCGGCACCCACTTCGGCTTGGAGCCGAGCTCGAAGCCCTCGAACGTCGCGCCCTCCCAGGACTTGCGCTTCTTGTGCAGGGCGTGGATGTCGCGCGCGTAGGTCCGGTGAAGCTGGTCCCAGTACTTGTCGGGGCCCTTCACGTCCTTCAGCGAGATGAAGGGCTCCTTCGGGAACCAGAACGACTCGCCGCGCGCCGGATCATCGTTCACGATCGCGTCGAAGAGCGCGGCCGCGCGCTTCTGCAGCTCCTCGCTGCTCTCCGGCGGCAGGACCTTGTTGTCCGCCACGTAAGGCGCCGCGACCTCGGCCGCGTCGTTGCCCGCGTCCGAGAGCTCGGCCCTGGTGTCGCCGGACGAAGCATCCGCGGATGGCGCCTCCGCGTCCGCCGCGCCGCCGTCTGCGACGAGGGGCGCAGGGGCGGGCGGCGGGGGCGCGGCGGCGCTCGCCGGGGGGGCCGTCATTTCTCTTTTGGGAGGCTCGGAGGGCGCCTGCGCGCTCGTGCATGCGGTGAGCACGACGAGCGCGAAGGCGCGCGGGAGCGCGAGGCCGTGGCGCAGGATGTTACTTGTCCCTCTCGAGGATGATGAGCTGCACGCGACGGTTCTTCGCGCGCTGCGCGCTCGTCACGTTCGGCCCGAGCGGCTTGTCCTGCCCGTAGCCCTTCGCCACGAGGCGCGAGGCGTCGACGCCGGCCGAGACGAGCCACGTCCGCACGGCCTGGGCGCGCTGCTCGCTGAGCGTCTGGTTGCGCTCGCGCGTGCCCGTGTTGTCCGTGTGGCCCTGGATCTCCATGCGCCGGATCTTCGGGTTCTGCTGCAGGACGTCCGCGATCTCCTCGAGCAGCGTGTTCGAGTCGCCGAGGATCTTCGCCGAGTCGCTCTCGAAGTGCACCTGCCGCGAGATCTTGATCTCGTTGCCCTGCACCTTGACGCTCGCGGCCCGCGCGGCCGGGCGCTTGTTCATCGCGAGCGAGACCTTCGCCTCGTCGTTCAGGCGCACGTCCGCGTCGCTCACGTGGTTCATGAAGCCTGCGGCCTCGGCGCGGATCTTCGTCGCGCCCAGGGGCAGATCGCGGAACGACACCGCGCCCTTGCCGTCGGCCGTCGCCGTCCGCTCCTTGCCCGTCGCGTCGACGATCCGCACGACCGCCGCGGGGATCGCGTCGCCCGTCTCGGCGTCACGCACGACCGCCGAGATCGCGCCGATCTTCGGCAGCGCTTCGAGCGCGCAGTCGACCTCCACGATCGACGGCCCTTGCTGCGGCGGAGGCGTCGCGGGGGCCGGCGCCGCGGGCGGCGGCGGCGTCGCGCCGGGCTGACCAAACGGCGCCGGCGGCGAGAACTGTCCCGGCGCGCCGAACTGACCCTGCGCGCCGAGTTGCCCCGGCTGCGCGCCGAACTGGCCCTGCGCGCCGAACTGCCCCTGCGGGTTGAACTGCCCCGGCGCGGGCTGCGCCGGCGGCGTCGGTTGCGCGGGCGCCTCGGCCTTCGGGAGCGTGGGCGGCGGCGGCGCGACCACGGTCGCCTGGCACGTCGCCGGCTTGTAGCCCGGCGCGCGCACCGAGAACGTGTACGTCCCCGGCTCGAGGTGACGCGTGAGGAACGTGCCGCCGGTGCTCGTCGCGAACGGCGGATCCTGGTTCCCCTCGATGGACACGATCGCGTCGGGGATCACGGCCTCGGGCTTGTTCGTCTCGTGCACCGTGCCGCGGACGAACGACTGCGGCGCCGGCAGGATCACCGGCTCCGGCGGCGGCGGCGGCGGCGGAGGCGGCGGAGGCGGAGGCGGCGGCGGCACCTCCTTCGTGTCGTACGCGTACGCGAGCCCGAGGTAGACGGTCCACGGCGCTTGCGGCGCGATCTCCTCGACGAACACCGACGTCGCCGAGAGGCCGATGTCCACGGCCGCGTGCCCCGAGAGGCCGCGGAACGCCTTGCTGAACGGCGTCACGCGCGCGCCGATCGTGAGGCGCGAGGGCAGCCCCGCGTAGCCGGGGCCGCCGGCGGCTTGCGGATCATCCGCGCTGAAATCGGCGAGCCCGAGGCAAACGTCGCCGCGCGACACGCGGCCCGTATGACACTCGTAGCCTTGCCGGTTCACCGGGACGTCGACCGTGTACTCGACGTACGGCTGCGCGTACCGGAAGGGCAGCTCCACGCCGATCCACGGCGTGAAGAAGTCGACGCGGTTGATCCCGAGCCCGAAGCGCTCGATACGCGAGATCGGCTGCCGATTGCGGCCGTCGCGGTATTCGAGTGCGCGTCCCTCCTCCACCTCGCGCACGAGCTGGCCGGAGTTGTCGACCTTGTAGCCGAGGTTCACGTTCACGCGCAGCGGGAAGCCTTGCCCGCCGGGCTTGCGGAAATCGGCGCTCGCGAGGGCGCGGAAGAACGCGCTCGTGCCTGCGCCCGAGACGCCCACGCTGCCCGTGCCGTTCAGCAGCATGAGCTGCGCCTCGGCGCCGAACGAGAAGTACGTGCCGACGCGCGAGGGCGTGAACAGCTTCAAGCCGAAGTTCGTGTCGCCGAGGACCTGCAGGAGCTGCGGCTTGCCTTGATCGTTCGAGTTCGCGTACGTGCGGATCGCCGCGAACGCTTCGAGGAACGAGAACGGCGTCGCGCTGAGCGCGAAGAACGCGCCGACGTGGCTCGACGCGTCCGCGAGGTTGTCGCGCGTGCAGGTGATCCGCTGGCCGGCTGCCGTCGACAGGTTCGGATCGCAGAGGAAGTTCGAGGTCGAGAAGAAGTCGCTGAGGAACGAGACGCGGAACGTCCCGGCCGCGCCCGAGCCGGCGTACGACGTGCGCAGGAGACCGGTCGAGCCGAACGTGTTCGGCTGCTCGATCAACGTCCGCGCGCGCTCCTCGAGCTCATCGACCTTCGGGGGCTCCACGGCCGTTTCGGGCGGCTGCTCGGGCGGGGTCGCGCCCTGCTGTCCTGGAGCCGGAGGGAGCTGTCCTGGAGCCGGAGGTTGCTGTCCTGGAGCCGGTTGGAACTGTCCTGGAGCCGGCTGGAACTGTCCCGGTTGCGGCTGGAACTGTCCCGGTGGCGGCTGGAACTGACCGGGCGGAGGCTGGAACTGTCCCGGTTGCGGCTGGAACTGTCCAGGTTGCGGCTGGAACTGCCCCGGCGGCGGCTGCGGGCCGAACGGCTGCTGCGCCTTCGCGTCCCCCGTGACCAGGAGGCAGAAGGCCATGGGAAGCGCGGTGAGCGCGACGAGCCGCAGCGGCTCGGCAAAGGAGGCGTTCTCAAGCGTACGCATCGACCCTCGAAAGGCAGCAGGGGAGGGGTCTCTCCCCCCACGGGAGTGGACCGTCCTCGCTACGCGCGCCGTTGTATCATTCCCATGAGAAAGCAGAAACTATCCGGTTGTGTCCTCGTACGGATCGGGACCACCCCGCGGGAAGGACCCCGTGCTAGGAAGGGGCCAGCATGGGTTCCCGCGGCCGAATCCTGATCGTCGACGACGAGGCCAACGCGCGGGCTGCGCTCGCCGAGATCCTGCGTGAAGAGGGGTACACGACGGAGACGGCGGCCGACGGCTTCAAGGCGCTCGGCAAGCTCGAAGAGTTCACGCCCGACGTCGTGCTGACCGACCTCAAGATGCCGGGCCTCGACGGGATCGGCCTCATGGAGAAGGCGCAGGAGTCGCGGACCACGGCGACGTTCGTGGTGATGACCGCGTTCGGCACCATCTCGAACGCGGTCGAGGCCGTCAAAAAAGGCGCCTACAACTACCTGACGAAGCCGCTCGACTTTCAGGTCCTCGAGGTCGTCGTCGAGCGCGCGGTCGAGCAAGCGCGCCTCCTCCAGGAGAACTCGCGCCTCCGGCAGAAGCTCCGCGAGCGCAACGCCTTCGGGCACGTGATCGCCTCGCACCCGAGCATGGTCAAGCTCCTCCGGCTCGTGGAGCAGGTCGCGCCGAGCCGCGCCAGCGTGCTCATCGTCGGCGAGACGGGCACGGGCAAGGAGCTCATCGCCGAGATGATCCACCGCGGCAGCCCCCGCGCGAAGGCGCCGCTCGTGCGTCTCAACTGCGCGGCGCTCAGCGAGTCGCTCCTCGAAAGCGAGCTCTTCGGCCACGAAAAAGGCGCGTTCACGGGCGCCGTCGGCCGGCGGGAAGGCCGCTTCGAGCAGGCGAGCGGCGGCACCTTGTTCCTCGACGAGGTCAGCGAGATCCCGCTCGCCACGCAGGTCAAGCTCCTGCGCTTCTTGCAGGAGCGCAGTTTCGAACGCGTCGGCGGCAACGAGACCTTGAAGGTCGACGTGCGCATCATCGCCGCGACGAACAAGGACCTCCGGCAGCGCATCTCGGAGGGCCACTTCCGCGAGGACCTCTACTACCGGCTCAACGTGGTCACGCTGGAGATCCCGCCCCTCCGCCAGCGCGCGACCGACATCCCCGAGCTCGCGGCCTTCTTCCTCGGCCGGTACGCCGAGGAGAACGGCAAGCGCATCGAGGGGTTCACCGACGACGCGCTCGCGGCCCTCGCGGCGTACGCCTGGCCCGGCAACGTGCGCGAGCTCGAAAATGCGGTCGAGCGCGCCGTGGTCCTCTGCGACAGCCCGCGCGTCGAGCGGCGCCACCTGCCTGCTTCGCTCGACGTGGGCGGCGGCGAGGGCACGATGCCGCCGATCCCTGGCAGCACGATCTACGATCTGGAGAAGTACGCGATCCTCCGGACCCTGGAAGCGTGCAAGGGATCCACCTCGAAGGCCGCGACGATCCTCGGCATCAGCCCGCGCAAGATCCAGTACAAGCTCCACGAGTACACGAGCACCGTGCCCGGCGTGCGCCGGGAGGGCGGTGAAGAAGGCGCATGAGCGAGGCCGGGGCGATCGACGCGGGCGGCGGCGCGGACAGCGGCGGCGCGGACAGCAGCGCGGCGGGGGAGAGCGCGGCCGCGGGCGAGACGTTGATCGAGGTGCGGGGCCTGAAAAAGACCTTCCGCGTGGGCTTCCTCGGCCGGCGCGTCGAGGCGGTGAAGGGCGTCGACTTCGACGTCCGGCGCGGCGAGATCTTCGGCTTCCTCGGGCCGAACGGCGCGGGCAAGACGACGACGATCAAGATGCTGACGGGCCTCATCAAGCCCACGGGCGGCGAGGCGTTCCTCTTCGGCGCGCGCGTCCCGAGCGCGGAGGCGCGGCGCAGGATCGGGTTTCTGCCGGAGAACCCTTACGTCTACCCGTACCTGACCCCGCGCGAGTTCATCACGCTCTGCGGCCGCCTCTCGGGCCTCACGGGCGCCGCGCTCGCGTCGCGCACGCAGGCGATGCTCGCGAAGGTGGGCATCGCGTACGCGGCCGATCGGCCGGCGCGCCGCCTCTCGAAGGGCATGCTGCAGCGGACGGGGCTCGCGGCGGCGCTCGTCTCGGATCCGGAGCTGCTCGTGCTCGACGAGCCGATGAGCGGCCTCGATCCGGTGGGACGCAAGGAAGTGCGTGATCTCATCCTCGAAGAGCGCGCGGCGGGCCGGACGATCTTCTTCTCGACGCACATCCTGAGCGACGTCGAGGCGATGTGTGATCGCGTGGCCATCCTGCGCGAGGGGCGGGTCGTCGTGGGTGGCGCGCTCCGCAAGCTCCTGCGCGGCGACGTGCTTCGAACGGACGTGACGCTCGCGGGCGCGAGCGAGACGCTGCGTCGATCGTTCGAGGAGCAAGGACACGTCGTGCGGACACGCGCGGACGTGGTCGTCGTGGAGATCGAGGGCGAGAAGCAGGTCGGCGACGTGCTGCGGGCGGCGCTCGACGAGGGCGCGCAGGTCCTCGAGGTCGTCCCGCGGCGCGAGACGCTCGAGGACCTCTTCATGCGCCGGGCGCTCTCGCAGGGGCTTGCCCGCGAGGATTGAATCCCTCCCGGAATCGCTCGGCGAATTCTTTCATCAACGGTCCATACTCCGCGGGATCCGGAAACGCCTCGAAGCTGTGCACGGCGGGTGTGCTCGCCCAGGGTAGTTTTTCCCGGGTGCTCGTTTCGATGAACGGCCAGAACCAGCTCGGATCGTCGAGCATCGTCGCGCGGACGATGACGAGCGTGTCCATGCCGGGGGGCCGGTTGAACATCCAGCTCTTGCAATACGGGCAATAGAAATGGCGGACCGGGCCGTGGAGCGCGCCGATCACGGGCTCGCCCTGCGTCACCTGAAAGCCGTCGCTCGGAAGCAGAATGCTGAGCGAAAAGGCGCTGCCGCTCATCCGCTGGCAGCCGCTGCAGTGGCAGGCCAGCGTGACCATCGGCGGGGCCGTGATCTGGAGCCGGACCTGACCACAACGACATCCGCCTTCCCAAGGCAATTTCCAATCGCTCATCTCGCCTCCCGTTCGGGGATGTGTGGCAGGTTTGCCTGGCAGTCAAGGCATTGGCGGCGCGTGGCTGGGATCGACGGCTCGCTCGGGTGGTCGGCGTGGGGTTCGGACACCGTCCGATTCACGGTGCGGCGCACGCCGAAGGCCGCGCTAGGCTCGCCGCCTTCCTGGAGGAATCATGCGCTTTTGGCTTCGATCGCTCGTCCTTCTCTCCCTCACCTCGGGCCTGCTCGCCTGCGGGGATGATTCGAACCCGAACGGCCCGGGCGGCGACTGCACCTGCTCCGTGTCGATCCAAGACGACGCGCGGGACCTTGCGTGCGGCGAGGCGGCGTGTGTCGGGCCGATCGACGACGACCGGTGGGTGACCTGTGGCGAGGGTGGCTCGGTCATCGGAAACAGGCTTTGCATTCTCGATCGCTGGGAGGCGACCACGGCCAAGGCGTTCGACTGCGACGGCCGGCAGACCTGCGCCCCCGGCACGTATTGCGTCGTTCGCGCCGGCGAGCCGCCGCGGCAGACCGAGTGCAGGCCCGTTCCCGCCGGGTGTACGCCGACGACGAACGGCAGCGACTTCTGCGATTGTTTCGAGTCGGATACGATGATGGCTGGCGTCTGTAGCGGTGCGAGCCCCGGGATCTGGAGCTGCGATTACACCGATCCGCACGCGATGACGGTCTTCTGCAACGATTGAGCCCCACGAAGCAGGCTCAACTCGGGAACAGCAGCCGCAATGCGACCCGGGCGACGTGATCTTCCACGATCCGACGCCCGGCTTCGCCTCCCACACCCGCGATTTGCTCGAGGTCCGCGTCCGCGAGGAGCGCGAGGTGCATGATGAGGCCGGTCATCGTCTGGATCGTCAGCCGCGCCTCGGTGACGCCGAGCCCGCCCATGTTCCCGAGCAGCGACGCGAACGCGTCGAGCATGGGCCCGCGCACGTGCCGGGCCCGCTGGGGTTCGAGCTGCCCGAGCTCGGCGTTGAGCCGCGCGCGTAACTTGAGGCTGTGCCGCTCCGAGACCGCGAATCCGTAGATCCGCCGCGCCGCCTGCTCGATCCCGAAACGTGCGTCCGGTTGGGTGGTGAGCGGCGCGAGCTCGACGACCAGCGCGCCGAACCGCGCGTAATACGCGTCGAGGCACGCTTCGAGCAGGCTCTCCTTGGTCGGAAAATAATAGTGAATCGTCCCCAGGCTCACGCCCGCGCGCGTCGCGACCTGCCGGACCGACACGTCGACCTCGCACTCGTCCGATTCCATCAGCTCCTGTCGCGCCGCGGCGACGATCCGGTTCCAGGTCTCCTCGGAGCAAGCATCCTTGGGGCGCACCATCGATGGCGCGGTAGCATACCCGCGCCCGATTTCCCGCTCAGAGCAGGCAAATGTGCGGCGGCGTGAAACCCTCGATCGCGAGGTGCACGATCGTCCCCCGATCGCCCACGAGAAACCCGTCCGTGAGCTCGTACGCGACATCGTGGAAATCCACCTCGAAGGGCAATTTCACCCGTTCGAGGGGCCTTTTTTCCGGGAGCCCCCTTCCCAGAAACCAGATCGTGCTCCGCCGTCCCACGGCCAGCGTCTCGCTGATCCCGCCCCAGTGGTTGCTCTCCACGGCGCGAATCTCTTCGCCCGACAAGACCGCATTCCCCTCCGGCCAGGGCGCGTACGAGGGCGGCGGCCTCGGCTCGGTTTGGTTCGGCTGCACGTACCTGAGCCAGATCCCGTCCCCCATGACGTTCCCTTCCTCGTTGACCCGCAACGTCGCCTGCGTCGCCGGCGCACGCGGAATACACACGCGCTCCCCGTCCCGGGAGGCGCATTGCAGCATCGTCCCGCCCGCGCCCACGGCGCACACGTACGACCCGCAGATCCCGAGGCCATACAGATCCGCGGTCGTCCGCGTCTTGACGGTCCGCCAAACCCCCTCGCGCGACCGCTCCACCATCACGCCGCCCGCGCCCGCGGCCACGGTCGTGGCGCCGAGGTGGATCAATGCGAAGAGGTCCGCCGAGGTCCCCGTCTGTTCGGCCTGCCAAACCCCGTCGAGCCCCCGGACGACGGCGGCCCCCTTCGAGCCCACGGCGATGTAGGGCTTGTGTTTCCGGAGCTCTTCCGTGATGACCGTCCCGTCCTTGTCATGAGGCGCGGCGACGAGGGCATAGAGGTTCTCCGTCGTGCCCGGGTCCTCCTTTTGCCAGCCCGCCTTCGCGTCCCGCGTGAGCGCCGTCCCGTGGTCGCCCACGACGAGCACCCGCCCTCCGTGGATCATGTGGACGGCGCGCAGCGACTCCGTCGTGCCGCTGTCCTCCCGCTCGAATCGATAGAGGTAGCCCTGACGGGGTCCCCCGAAGTCGGTCTCCGCCAGATGCCGGATCTCGAAGGGTTTGGGATCGTGGCCCAGCGACGGGAGGGGTTGGGCCACGCCGGGCGACGGACCACATCGATCCTCGGAGCTCGCGGGGACGTACGACGATCCACATGCCGGAAGGCCGAACAAGCTCGCGAGCACGAGCGCGCGCGCCGTCGTCATGGCTTCACCTCCTCGGCGTCGATCACGTAGGCCCCGACGAGCCGGGCCGCGTCGAGCTGGCTGCCGCTCCGGTTCCGCTCGCCGAGCTGCGGCGAATCCAGCACCACGAAATGGTCTCCCGCCGGCAGATCGGCCGTGACCTCCACCTCGTATTGCCCCGCGTCCGCGCGCGCGCAGGCGACCGGTTTCCCATGACAACCGCTCCGGATCTCCAGCGCCGGCTGGAAATGCGCCGCCGCGCGCAGACGAATGCGCGCCGGCGCGTCGAGGGAGATCCGATGCACCGAGCCGCCGCCGACGAGGCCACACGAGGCGCGCGCGCCCCCCGACTTCGATTCGAACATTCCGTAGGCGCGTTCGCCCGGACGCACGAGCGGCGCATTCGCGCAGAGCGGCGCGACGAGCGCGGGCTCCTCGGGGCGGACCACCGCGGTCTTCGAGGTGTCGCGATCGACGCGGAGCGTGTACGTCCCCGCCTCGTCCCAGAGGTTTCCATCGACGACGACCCAGTAGGCATCGGGGTCGAGCGGAATTGACAGCGTCGCCTTTCCGCCCGCCCGCGCGGCCTTGCAGCCGATCCCGAAGTGACCCGGCCCCGTTTTGTCCTTTTTCTGGATCTGGATCACGCCGTCGAAGGACGCGGGGACGAATTCGAATCGGTAGCTCGCCGTCTCGCGCACCTCGAAGCCGTAGAGGTGATCGAGATCCTGACCCACGCGCCCGCCGTTCTTGCAGGTCGAGCCGCCGCTATGGTCCGGCGAGCGCGTGTCGCCGCGCGAAACCTTGCCGAGTTCGAGGATCCTCTTCGGTTCGGTGAGGGTCGGCGTATCCGGCGTCCTGTTGAGCCGCGGAATGTTCGAGCAGGCCGAGAGGACGAGGAACAGCGCGGCGAGCAGGGGCGCAGGAGAGCTTCTCATGACGTTTACGTCGCCATGCGACCCGGGACGGGGGCGTTCATTGGCTCTCGCCCACCGCTTCCTCCAGCTCGGCCACACGCGCGGCGAGCTCCGCGGCGGCCTTCTTGGCGGCCAGGAGCTCCGCCTTTTTTTGCGTCTTCTCCGCGTCGGCCCTGGCGCGCGCGACGGCCTCCTCCTGCGCGACCTTCTCGTCGCGCTGCTTCTTCATGGCCAGGAGCTCCACCTCGGCCGCGGCGATACGCCGGTCGAGTTCTTTCACGGTGAGCCGCTCCGCGCTCGATCCCTGACGGAAGAAAGAATCGGCCCATCCGGTCCCGAGCTCGGGCGTCTTGTGCTGGATTTCGCCGAGCTTGCCGTGGAGCGATTTTCGCAGCGCATTGAACTCGTCGACGAGCTGCTTGCGCGAGCCGATGGTCCGGAAATCGGCGATCTTCTGGCTCACGGCCGCCTGCGTCGTGGTCTTTTGATCGGCGCGCTCGACGAGGTCTGCGAGGGCGGCCCCGATCGTCTGGAGTTGCTGGCTCGATGCCGCCTGAAGGGAAGGGGGCCAGTGGCGCATGGTATCGAGCTGCCCGCCGAGGATGGGGCGTTTGAGCTCGCTGGGCCTCTGGCTCCCGAAGTAATGGGCGTACGGCAGGGCGCCGCGGTCGTTCTTCGATTCGATGAGGCTCAGGGCGGCGATGGCGTCGGTCAGGCGATCGAGGTCGTCGTCCACGAATTCGACAGCGGCGTTCGCCGCGAAGCGCTCGCCGCTCAGCGCGAGCTCCTCCATCAAGGAGGCGTCGAGCTTGGGGCGGAAGGCGTCGAGCTCGGGCACGAGCGACGCCGTGAGCGGGTGCGAGAGGAGGCGCCCGCGTGTGTGAAAAAACTCTTCATAGAGCGTGAAAATGCCCGTCCGTGCGACGAGCGTGATGATTCCAGCCATGGTTGGCACGCTAACGCGGCTGTTTCGCGGGGAGCAACACAAAAACGGGGCCGAGGAGCTGCGTCGAGGGTCGACGCAGGATGGGGGGTGGCTGGAGGGGCGCGGTGCGTGACGCGGGGTGGATCCGGGCGGCCGACTGGCTGCGGTCGAGGGCCTTTGGGGCGCGGGGGGCGTCGGACTGGCTTTCGTCGAGGGCCTTTGGGGCGCGGGAGGAGCCGAACTGGCTTTCGTCGAGGGGCGACGTGGGGCGCGGGGGAGGGGACTTCGTTGCGTCGAGCGTGCGCGGCGGGGGTTCGGGCGGGCCCCGGGGACCGGCGGCGTTTTGCAGGCGCGGGAGGGGCGGCGGGCCGTGGGGCGCGAGGCGCGGCGCGGCGGGGCAGGTGGGCCAACAAGGAGTACGGACGTCGTCCACGTGATGCGAGGGCCCGCAGGGGCGGGGGGAAGGCGCGCAGCAGGCGGCGGGCGGATTCGTGCTCACACTTGACACCACACCCGGCCGTATGCCGTATGGACGGCAACATGTCGATGCGCAAGAACCCATACGGTCTGACCCGGGGGGTGTGGCTGCTGGTCGCTCTCTCCGCCGCGCTGAACATCTCCTGCGGGAACTCCAACCCCGAGGTGTTGCGGGACACGACAGGCGCGACGTTCTCGTGGACGTGCGCTGAAGATGGCTCTTTCAACGAGGGCTGCGCGATCAAGCCCCTCGATGCACCGCCGCCGGCGCAGTGCGACAGCGGCAGCGGCGAGAGCGGCAGGGTTTTTTATTCGTATTCGTGGGGTAGGTTCATCGAGATCTGCTCGGTCGTCGGGTTGGACAGCGGCGCGTGGTTCACCGATGCGTCGCTGTGCAGGTTCGTCGCGTGCGACGCGGACGACGAGTGCCCGCAATTTCCGGACGCCGCGTACGCGTGCTCCGCCGGCATTTGCCAGAACGTCGAGCGGAAGGGAGAGATCCGCGATGCAGGGGACGTGGTCACGCTCTGCATGGCCGACGAGCCGCGCCCCTCGGATTGCCGAGCGCAGATCGAAGACCCCGAGGTAGCGGCGCAGTTCCAGCTCGCGCACGCGAGCTGCGATAGCGCGACCGGTGTCTGCAAGGTACCTGCGGATTGCCGGCAGCCCTGAGAGGGTGTTCCACAGGCTGCTGCGCGGCTCGATGCGTCGGTCGGCCTCGCTCGACGTACAGAGTACGCCTCACTCGGCCTCCCTAGCCTCGAGCCGCTCGCGACGCCTGTGGAACACCCTCTGAGAGGTGGCGACCCCCCCCGCTCCGCACGGGTGGGGCCCGCCCGGCTTGTTCTTCGTGCAGCGCTCCTGTCCCTTGCCGCGTGCGGCGGCGAGGAACCCGTTTTCACGAAGCTCTTCACGACCGAGCACTTCGAGTATTCCGTGCAAGAGGGAGCCACACCCCCGTGCGGCGGGGCAGGTGGGCCGAGATGGAGCGCGGACGTCGTCCACGTGATGCGGGGGCCCGCAGGGGCGGGGAGAAGGCGCGCGGGAGGCGGCGGGCGGATTCGTGCTCACACTTGACACAGCATCCGGCCATGTGCCGTATGGACGACAACATGTCGATGTGCAAGATTCGATACGGTCTGACCCGGGGGGGGTGGTTGCTGGTCGCTCTCTCCGCCGCGCTGAACATCTCCTGCGGGGATTCCAACACCAGGGTCGTGCGGGACACGACAGGCGCGACGTTCTTGTGGACGTGCCCTGACGACGAGCGATGCGAGATAGAGCCCCTCGATGCGCCGCGGCCGGCGCAGTGCGGCCGCAGCAACGTTTCTTATTCGTATAGTATGGATAACTTCATCAAGCTCTGCTCGGTCGTCGAGTTGGACGGCGGCGGCTGGTTCACCAACGCGCCGCTGTGCAGGTTCGTCGCGTGCGACGCGGACGACGAGTGCCCGGAATTTCCGAACGCCGCGTACGCGTGCTCCGCCGGCCTGTGCCAGAACGTCGAGCCGACGAGAGGGATCGTCGGGGAGGACGTGATCCTGCTCTGCATGGCCGACGCGCCGCGCCCCTTGCATTGCCGAGCGCAGGTCGCCGTCCCCGAGGTAGCGGCGGAGGTCGCTCGCGCGCTCGCGAGCTGCGATAGCGCGGCCGGTGTCTGCACGGTCCCTGCGGATTGCCGGCAGCCCTGAGGACGTGTTCCGGTGCGTAGCGCCGGGGTTTCACCCTTCCGCAAGGACGTGATTGCGCAGCGTCCCGACGCGCTCGACCTGGACCTCGAAGACGTCCCCCGGCTTCAGGAACACCGGCGGATTGCGCACGAAGCCGACGCCCCCGGGCGTGCCGGTCGCGATCATGTCGCCGGCTTCGAGCGTCATCACCTCGGACAGGATCGCAATGGCGTCGGCGACGCTGAAGACCATGTCCGATGTGTTCGCCTCCTGCATGACCTTTCCGTTGAGAACGCCGCGAAGCACGAGGCCCTTGGCGCCCAGAGGCAGCTCGTCGGCGGTGACGAGCTCGGGGCCGAGCGCGCCGGTGGCATCGAAGTTCTTTCCAATCGTCCACTGGTGCGTGCGCATTTGATAGTCGCGAATCGATCCGTCGTTCAGCAAGGTATATCCAGCGACGTGATCGAGCGCCTGCGCGCGAGAAACGTTGCGGCACGTCTTTCCGATCACGACGACGAGCTCGGCCTCGTAGTCGAAGTGCGTCGACACCGACGGCCGCACGAGCGGCTCCCCATGACCCACGAGGCTCGTCGGATACCGCCCGAAGACGACCGGGTACTCCGGCGGCTTGAGCGCGTTCTCCGCCGCGTGATCGACATAATTGAGCCCGAGGCAAAGCAACTTGCCCGGCGCCGGGAGGACCGGGCGAAACCGGACCTCGTCGTCGCGGAGGAGCGCGCTCGCCGCCGTTCGCGCGACGACGTCCGCAAGCTCTCGCGTGTCATAGGCGGGCGACCGGAGGAGCGCGCCCACGTCCGTCGGCAATCCCGGGAGGGCAGCACTCACATTGACGATCCCGTCCGCGCGGCGTGCGCCGAGGAAAGGTGTTTCGTTCGCGTAGAGCGACGACAGTTTCAAGGTCTACCTCCGAAAGGGCATCGAACGGTGCGCTGGTTCAATGCTTTACACCAGCGGCGACGAGGGCGTCGAGATCGCCGACGATCTTGCCCTCCAGGATCGGCGTGACGGAGACCGGAAGGTCGGTGACGAGCTCGATGCCCTCGCGCTCCGCAGCGTCGAGGAAGCCTTCGAGCCCGGCCAGGCATGCGCCGGGGATGTCATGCAAGACGATGACCGCGTGCGGCTGGGCCAGGCAATCCGCGAGCGCGCGCGCCGCCCAGCCCTTCGGGTCGACCCAGTCGCGCGGGACGGAGGTCCAGAGGACGCAGGAAGAGCCCTGCTCGACGAGGTAGGTGACAGCGGCGCGGCTGAGCAGATGCGGCCCGAGGAGGCCGCCGCCGCCGAACGGCCGAAAGCGCTTGGGGCCCGGGACGAGCGGCAGGAGCCACGCGTCGGTCGCGGCGATCTCCGCGGCGACGGCGTCGGGGCGCGGATCGTCGCCGAGCGGAACCTCGTGGGTGAACGAGTGATTGCCGACGAAGTGCCCTTCGGCGACCGCGCGGGCGACGAGCGCGCGGCCTTCAGGCTCCACGAGATGTTTGCCGAGGACGAAGAAGTGCGCCCGGACGTTTCTTCGCCGCAAGATGTCGAGCACCGCCGGCGTGATCACGCGGTCGGGCCCGTTGTCGAACGTGAGCGTCGCGCGCCTCAACGCGACGTCACCGGTAGGTGTTGTTCGAGGTGTGGTCGCCGGAGAGCCAGCGCGCGAGCTCGCGATGCGCGTCCTTGCGCCGCGCCTCCTCGGCTTCCGGCGTGACCGCCTTCGGGGCGTCGCACGTGAGCTCGACGATCATGTCGTTCGGGTCTTTCACGTAGATCGACCGGCAGTACCCGTGCTCGAGCACGTACGTGTCCGGCGCGCGATAGCCCGCTTTCTCGATGCGCGCCTCGATCGCGCGTTGCGTCTCGGCGTCGACCGAAAGCGCGATGTGGTGGAACGGCGACGCGGGCATCGGCGGACCGAAGATGTCCTGATCGCGGTCGCTGGCGAACTGGAAGAACGCGAGCGCGCTCCCGTCTTCGAGGCCGAAGAAACAGTGGCAATAGGTCCGCACCTCGCCAAAGAGCTCGTCGGCTTCGCACCACGTGGCGACCAGAGGCAGGCCGATGATCTCCTCGTAGAACGCGCGTGTCTTTTCGAGGTCCTTCGAGACGTATGCCGTGTGATGCAGCCGGCTCGGCCGTCGTGCGCTCATGCAATCTCCTTCCTACTCTATCGAAAGGCTAGTTTCGGGGTTCCAGCGGTCAAGCCATTTCGTCGGGACGCGGTGCGTCGAAGACGGTGGACACGTCCGGGCCGCATCAGGTACCGTTCTTCAATGCATGCCTTCCTCCACCTCGACAGGGTCTGGTTTCTTGGTGCAATCGTCAGCCTCGTAGCGCTCGCCTGCGGCACCAGCACCGGGGGGACGACGACCTCGACCGGCGGCGCGGGGAGCTCGACCGGCGGCGGGTCCTCGGGCGGCATGGGCGGCATCGGCGGTATGGGCGGCATGGGGCAGGGGGGGAATCAAGGCGGCGAAGGCGGAATCAATTTCACGAGCGGCAGCGGTGGAGGTGTCCCCGCGGTCGACGTCGACGTCGTCCTCACGGCCGACAACGCCTACAGCTTCGGGTATGGCGACGCCGCGGGCATCACGACATTCATTCAGGGCTCCCGCGCGCAGACGGCCGGCCAGATTTTCAACTGCGGCGAGGGCCCCGAAGCGTACCTCGTGCCCGCCGCCGAGGCCCCTCCGTCCGCGTACCTTTACATCGTGACCTGGGACGACCTCTCCGTGACACAAGGCGTGCTGGGGCAATTTCGTCGCGGCACCGGCGCGCCGTTGTATACCGGCGACGCCCAATTCGAGGCATGCGCGACCGGCATCAACATGCAGAGCAGCCAGACCGGCCCCACGCAAGCCGAGATCAATGAGCAGATCGCCATCTGCAACAGCGGCAGCGGCGACGACGCTACCACGAGCGGAGGCTGGGTGAACGCGGCCGGCGCCGTGACGCCGGGCGCCATCGGAACGCTCGCGGTCGGCGAGGCCAACGATCCGACGCCGGGCGGGACATTTCCCCCCACGTGCCCCACGGGCGCCGCGCCCCCGGACACGGCCAGCATCGACCCGGAAGCGCACTGGATGTGGTATCAGCCCGGCGGCATCGCGAATCCCTTCCAGTCGACGGGATCGAATACGTTTCGCGCATACCTGATTTTCCGGATCGCCGCCGAGGACATCCCGCTCCCCCCCAAATGAGGGCTCGCTGCGCGGCGGCCCTCCCGCTCGGACGTCGCCGAGCAGCCCGCGATCACGACCGGGCACCCCCCGCGCATCCCCGGCGAACGCGAGGCCCCTCCCGCCGCGCGGGCGAGAGGGGCCTCGAATGCGCCGGCCCGCTTGGATCGTCCGCCTCAGGGAGGCGTGATGATGTGGTGCTCGTCGTCCGATGCGCCCGTGGTTGCCCGCTTGCCGAGCCGATCCTCGTACCAGCGACGCGCCACGCGGCCGGCCACGTCACGGCTGCCGAGCCCGAATGCGAGCGCCGCGGCAAGCGCGATCGCCCCGAGCGTCAGCGAGAATGCGAGCGTCACGATCTCCTCGGCGATCTGCAGCTCCCGCAGCGCCATGAACGCGCCGAGCGCCAGGATGCCCGCCCGGATCGCGCCTGCCACGAGCGGACGCTGCGACGTCGTCGGCGTCTCGCCCGGCACGCTCGCTCCGTTCGTCTCCAGCATCCGCGCGCGCACCCAGTTCGCGAACAGGAGCGCCGCGCCGAAGATCACCGCGGCTGCCAGCACGTGCGGCAAGTACGCGATGATCGCTGCGATCCCCGCGGCCACGGCGCCGAGGCGCCACACGTCGGCCGCGTACATCACCACGATGAGCATGGTCACCCAGAAGACGATCGACGCGCCCCAGCGGGATCCCTGCTCCGTTCGGTCCGCTCGCATCGCGATGCCCAGCCTGTCGACCAGCCGGTCGAAGCCCACCCGGTGCAGGAGCGGCCTCGCGATCGAGGCGAGCAGCCTCGCGATGAAATAGCCGACCACCAGGATGGCGAGACCCCACAGGAGATCCGGCAGAAACGCGAGGAAATCGTTCCACGCAGCCCTGAGCCAAAACGTGCTCCGATCCATGTTCGGTCCTCCGACCCGAACGCGAATGCAATGCGCGGACCGGCTCGACGGGGCCCCGTTCTCCGCGCGCTCGACGCCGTTCGTCCGGCGAGCGCGGGAAAACCAAAAACCATGGATCGACGTGTCGTCAGGAGTGCGGCGCGGCGGGCACGGGCGGAGGCGGCTCCTTCGCCGGCATGTTCCGGCGAATGTAGAGCGCGACGCCGGCGCCGATGAGCGCGGCCAGCACCACCGCGAGCACCCAGATCGCCGTCGCCGGGCTGCCTGCGGGTTCGGGGCGCGAGGACACCTTGGCCGACGAAGGCGCGCTGTGCGGCGCCGAATGCGGTACGACGAGCGCGGACGGCGGGGGCGGGCGCGGGCTCACGGGGCCGAACGGAGACACGAGCGCCTCGGGCGGCGCGGGGCGCTCTCCCGGGGCGAGCGGTTTGGCGCGTCCTGGCGAGATTCGCACCGTCGGCATGCGCCGCGGATCGACGCTGCTCGCGATGGCGACCTTGCCTGCGGTCTCCGCGGGGTTCGGCACGTGCGCCGCGGGGAGCGCCGTGGGGCCCACGTAGGCACGCGCCTCGCGCTCCCCGCCACCGACGAGGACGTTTGCCTGGTTCGGAGGGGCCGAGGGCCTGAGCACGGGAGGAGGCTCGGGCGACCCCCCCGCCCCGAACGAGGGATCGACGAGATCGCCATCGTGCTCCGAATCCGAGGGTCTTCTCGCGCTCATGCGTCTCTTCACGCACCCCCTCGTCGCCGCGCTCCGCGGCGGCGCCATCTCGTCGACGGAAGGACGGGGGCACTTTTTGCGTATCCCAGGCCCGTGAGGCCGCCAAGGGGGTATCGCGCGCCTTGCGCCACTTTCCGCCTGCGCCGCTCCCGGGCCTCGCGGGCAGGGCTTTCGCGCGTGCGCATGGGACGACAGCCAACGCCGGCGGGATCGCGTGCGCCCTCTCGTCAAGCTTCCGTTGATTTTTGCTCGCGTCCCTTGCACTCTGCGTTCTGGCGTCGCGTGGCGCCCACGCCCGCATCGGGCATCTTTGCTCGGTGCGTCGTGGGGGTCGCCGGGGCGCCGCGGCAGCGCGAGCTTGCCGCTTTCGGAGCGTCGGAATCCACGGACATGAACCCGCTCGTCCCCGACTTCATCCTGTACCAGGACACGAGGGGGAGGACCGAAGGCAACTTCGCGGCGGCGGCGCTCTTCATCGACATCCCGGGCTTCACGAACCTGACGGAGAAGCTCTTCCCGCACGGCCGCGAGGGCGCCGAGATCCTCGCCGGCACGCTGCGCTTCTACTTCGACCCGCTCATCGGCGCGGTGCACGGGCTCGGCGGGATCATCGTCGGCTTCGCGGGCGACGCGTTCACGGCCGTCTTCCCGCACTCGACGGGGCGCAACGTCGCCGAGCACGCGCTCGCCGCGGCGCTCAAGATGCGGCAGTTCTTCTTGAACCGCGCCGTCCGCGCGACGCGCTTCGGCACGTTCCCCTTCTCGTACAAGGTCGGCCTCTCGTGGGGCGCCGTCGAGTGGGGCATCGTCCGCACCTCGCCCGAGCGCGCGTACTGCTACTTCCGCGGCCCTGCGATCGACAAGTGCGCCTCGATCGAGCACCACGCCGAGAAGGGCGACATCCTCATGGATCTCGCCTTCCAGCAGCGCATCGCGGGCCGCGCCGTCACGCCCATCGCCGAGGGCGTGCTCAAGCTCGCGGACACCTCCGATATGCCGCTGCCGCCCGTGCCGCGCGTCCGCCCGCAAGGCGAAGGCGCGCACTTCGTCCCGCCGGGCATCCGCGACATGCCGCCGCAGGGCGAGTTCCGCCACGTCACGAGCGTCTTCGTCTCGTTTGATCAGATCCCGAGCTTCGAGGATCTGATCAAGCTCGTCGACGTCGAGGCGAGCCGTTACGGAGGCACGTTCACGGGCGTCGACTCGGGCGACAAGGGCATCAACTGCCTCATCCACTTCGGCGCGCCGATCACGCACGAGAACGACACCGAGCGCGCGCTCGACTTCGCGCTCGGCCTCCGCAAGAACGCGCCGAAGGGGATGCAGATCCGCGCCGGCATCACCCACGGCCTCCGGTACGCCGGCTTCAACGGCGGCACCGAGCGGCAGGAGTTCGCGTGCCTCGGCCCCGCGACGAACCTCGCGGCGCGCCTCATGATGAGCGCGCCGTGGAAGGAGCTCTGGTGCGACGGCGAGGTCTCCGGGCGCGCCCAGGGCACGCACCACTTCAAGCCCGCGGGCGATCACCTCTTCAAGGGCTTCGAGCAGCCGATCAGCGTCTACGTCCTCGATCGCAAGCGCGTCGCCGTGCAGCGCGAGTTCCTCGCCCGCGGCCTCGTGGGGCGCGAGCAGGAGCTCAAGGACCTCACCACGCACCTCGGCCCGATCTTCGCCCGCGAGAACGCGGGCATCGTCTACGTCGACGGCGAGCCTGGCCTCGGCAAGAGCTTCCTCGTCGACACGTACCGCCGCAAGCTCGAGGACAACAAGAAAGAGCGCCCGCTCCTCTGGATCGACGCGCGTTGTGATCAGACGCTCCGGTCGAGCTTGAACCCCTTCGAGTACGCGCTGAAGGAGTACTTCGTTCAGTCGTCGGCGACGGGCCGCGAGGAGAAACACGTCAACTTCGACGACGTCCTCGATCTCTTGATCGACCGCCTCCCGGACAGCGAGGCTTCGCTCAAGCGCGAGCTCGAAAAGGCCCGCAGCGTCTTCGCCGCGATGATCGGCATCCGCTGGGACGGCTCGGTCTACGAGCGCATGGATCCCAAGCTCCGCTTCGCCGGCACGCTCGCCGCGCTCTCGCTCTGGCTCCGCGCCGAGAGCCTCCTCCAGCCCGTGATCTTCCACCTCGAAGACGCGCACTGGGCCGACGGCGACTCGCTCGAAGCGGTCAGCCACGTCGCGCAGGCCGTCAAGGATTGCCCCGTCGCGATCCTCTGCACCTGCCGCAACAACGACGACGGCAGCCCCTTCCGCATCGAGCTCGACGAGAACGTCCCGCAGCACGCCGTCACGCTCGGCCCGCTCTCGCGCGAAAAACTGCGCGAGCTCGCCGAGGGCCTCATGGGCGGCCCCGTCTCCGAGGTGCTCGCCATGTTCCTGAGCGAAAACGCGAACGGCAATCCGTTCTTCGCGCAGGAGATCATGACGTACTGGCTCGAGGCGAATCAGCTCGCGGGCAAGAAGAAGGAGAAGGAAGACACGGGCGTCTCGACGCCGAGCATTTTCCTCCTCCCGAATGACGTCAACAGCCTGCTCATCGCGCGGCTCGATCGCCTCGAACCCAAGGTCAAGCGTGTCGTCCAGGCCGCCGCCACGCTCGGCCGCGAGTTCGATCTGCGCATCCTCTCGCGCATGATGGACGACGACCCGCACCTGCCCGAGCTCGTCCGTGTCGGCGAGGAGCAGTGCATCTGGTCGCCGATGAGCAAGGGCCGCTACCGCTTCAGCAACGTGCTCTTGCGGAACGCGGCCTACGAGATGCAGTCCCGCGCGCGCTTGCAGGAGCTGCACCGCCGCGCGGCCGAGGCCATCGAGGTCGCGCACGAGGACGACCTCACGGGTCAGCTCACCGCGCTCGGGCGCCACTGGCAACGCGCCGGGCAACCCAAGCGCGCCCGCTGGTACTTCCTCGCCGGCGCGCGCAAGGCCGCCGAACGTTACGCCCACGGCGAGGCCAAGCGCCTCTACCGCGCCTACTTCAAGCTCACGACCGAGCCCACGCTGGAGAGCGTCGTCGTGCGCTACGAGTTCGGCCGCGACGTCCTCGAGCTCCAGGGCCGGCACGAGGAGGCCATGCAGGAGCACGTGCGTGTCCTCGACGAGGCGCAGAAGCTCGGCGATCGCGCGTCCGAGGCGCTCGGCCTGCTCGGCCTCGGCCGCGTCAACTGGGCCACGGGGCGCATCGAGAGCGCGCGCGCCTTCTATGAGCAGGCGCTCACGACGGCGCGCGAGGCGCAGAGCTTGTGGAACGAGGGGCTCGCGCTGAAGAGCCTCGCGGTCTTGCACAAGGAGCAAGGCCGGTTCGAGCTCGCGCGCACCTTCTTCGAGCAGGCCCTCGACATCGCGCGCAAGGTCGGAAATCGTCGGGACGAGGGCAAGATCCTGGGAGACCTCGCCAGCTTGCACCACCAGCAGGGCCACGTGAACGAGGCCGTCGCGCTCCAGGAGCAGGCGCAGGCCATCGCCCGCGAGCTCGGCTGAGTTCAAACGATCGCTGTCCCGACGCGGCGCCTGTGGGCTCGGGGGCGACCATGTGCGCTGCTCTTGCCAGGGGCGCCCCTGTTCGCCGAAGATGACGGCCCCTCGAGCTTCTCCCGACGACGACGATGGAAGGGCAGCAGAGTCCGCCGATGCCTTCGACGCCCGCGCCCTCCCTCAGGCGTGGGCTCCGTGGATCGCGCGTCCTGTCCGGCCTCTTCGCGGGGGCCATGTCGGGCACCCTCGTCGCCACGTTCAGCATCACGCTCGCGGCGCTCATTTTCTCCGGCAATCTGACGAGATACCTGCCGGCGGGCATCGGCATGGCCCTCGCGGGATCGGCCATCATCGGCGCGATCGTCGCCCTTGGCAGCTCCTACCGCGCCGTCATCGCCGCGCCGCAGGAGAACACGGCCGTCGTCCTCGCCCTCGTCGCCTCGGCGATCGGCAGCCGCATCACGGCCAAGGGCGGCGATCCTTTCCCCACGATCGTCGCGGTCTGCTCGCTCTCGGCGCTCGTCACGGGGGGCCTCTTCCTCGTCCTCGGCGGCCTTCGCCTCGGCACCCTCGTCCGCTTCATCCCGTATCCTGTCGTCGGCGGGTTTCTCGCGGGCACGGGATGGCTCCTCTTCACGGGATCCATCTCGGTCATGGTGGGCACCGAGTTCTCCCTCGCGTCCTTGCCGCTGCTGCTCCGCGCGGATGCGATCGTCAACTGGGTCCCGGGCCTCACGCTCGGGCTCTTCTTGACGATCCTGCTCCGGCGCTACCACCACTTCCTGCTCTTGCCGGGCCTGCTCGTCTTCGCCGTCGCCATGTTTTACGGCGTCCTGTACGCGGCGGGCGGCACGGTCGCCGAGGCCCTCGATCGCGGCATGCTCCTCGGCCCCTTCCCGAGCGGCGCCCTCTGGCCGCCGATGGCGCCGTCCGAGGCGCTGCGCATCGACTGGGCCGAGATCGGCGCGAATGCGGGCAACCTCCTCGCGGTCACCATGCTCGCGACGATCTCGATCCTCCTCAACGCCTCGGGCCTGGAGATCGCGACCGAGCGCGAGATCGACCTCGATCGGGAGCTCCGCGCGACGGGCGTCGCGAACCTCGCGGCGGGCCTCGGCTTCGGCATGGTCGGGTACCTCTCGCTCAGCGAGTCGACCTTGAACCACAAGGCCGGCGCCGAGAGCCGCATCGCGGGCATCCTCTCCGCGGGCATCTGCGCCGCGGCCCTCTTCTTCGGCGCCTCGGTCTTCTCGTACTTCCCGAAGCCCGTCCTCGGCGGCTTGCTCGTCTTCCTCGGCGCGGGTTTCCTCCTCGAAACCCTCTACGACTCCTGGTTCCGCCTCCCGCGCGTCGAGTACGGCCTCGTCGTCATCATCCTCGTCGTCATCGCCTGGATCGGCTTCCTCCCGGGGATCGGCGTCGGCATCGTCGTCTCCTCCGTCCTCTTCGCGGTCAACTACAGCCGCATCGACGTCATCAAGCGCGCGGCGGTCGGCTCTGACGTCCGCAGCAACGTCGAGCGCAGCGCCGGGGACGAGCTCACGCTGGAGGAGCGCTGCAGGGAGCTCTACATCCTCCAGCTCCAGGGCTACATCTTCTTCGGCACCTCGTACTCGCTGCTCAAGCACGTGCACCACCGCATGCTCGGCGACGATCCCGCCACCACGCGGTACGTCTTGCTCGACTTCCGCCACGTCGACGGCATCGACTCTTCGGCGGTCCTCTCCTTCGTCCGCATGCGCAAGCTCGCAGGATCGAACGGCGTCACGCTCGTCCTCACCGACCTCCCGAGCGCCGTCCGCAACCAGCTCGAGCGGGGCGGGTTTGCGGATGGATCGAAGCGCGTCCGTTTCTTCCCCGACCTCGATCATGGCCTCGAGTGGTGCGAGAACGAGGTCTTGCGCGCTGCGCCGCCGAGCATGCTCCCGCCGACGAAGCTCGTCGACGAGCTCGAAAGTGTCTTCCGCACCCGCGAGTTCGTCTCTGGCTTCCTCGAATACCTCGAACGCGTCGAAGCGCCCGCGGGCTACCAGATCTACCGCCAGGGCGACGTCTCCAAGGACCTTTACCTCATCGAGTCCGGCGAGCTCACGGCCTGGCTCGAGCTCGACGGCGGCAAGACCAAGCGCCTGCGCACGATGGGACCGGGCACCGTCGTCGGCGAGTCGGGCCTCTACCTCGGCACGCGCCGCTCGGCCACGGTCGTCACCCTCCGCCCCACGGTCCTCTATCGCCTCTCGCTCGGCGCACTCGAGCGCATGACGCGCGAAGCGCCGCACCTCGCGGCTTCGTTCCACCAGTTCGTCGCTTGCCTGCTCGCCGAGCGGATGGTCCTCGCGACGGGCGCATCGAAGACCCTCTTCAATTGAGGCGAAAGCCCCGGGCGCCATGAACATCCTCCCGAGGCTCCTCTGCACTGCGACGATGGCCGGGGCGCTCCTCGCGCCGCGCCTCGCGTCGGCCGACGGCGCGCTCCGTACGGTCCTCGTCATCGACGCCTCCTCGTCGATGCGCGGCACCGATCCCAAGGAGCTCCGCAAGGTCGCGGCCGAGCTCTTCGTCGACCTCACGCGCAGCGGCGACGAGCTCGCGGTCGTTGGCTTCGACGGCGCCGCGCGCGACGCCATGGCCTCCCTCGTCGTCGTGCGGACCCCCGACGATCGCGCGCAGAGCAAGCGCGCCGTCCGCGCCGTCGGCAACGACGGCAACTGGACCGATTTCACCGCCGGCCTCGAAGGCGCGCGCCGCCTCCTCGAAGCCAAACCTCGCGCCCCCGGCGACCAGGACCTCATCGTCTTCCTCACGGACGGCCGTTGTGATCCCGACCCGCAAGGCCCGCTCGCAGAGACCACGCGCGCGTCCGGCGGCAAGGCCCGCGTCGAACAAGTTTGTCAGGCCAAGGTGCTCGACGACCTCGTCCCTTCCCTCGGGAAAACCCGCATCTACGCCGTCGGGTTGTCCAAGAGCGCCCCCCGCGCCTTCCTCGACGACCTCGGCCGCCGCACGGGGGGCATCGGCGTCGCCACGGACCGCCCCGACGAGCTCCCGCGCCTCTTCGCCGACATCTACGCCCGCCTCTTTGGCAGCCGCCTCTCCGAGGGCGCGTCTGCGCCTTCGATCTCCATCCCGATCGACGAAGGCGCGAGCTCGCTCGACCTCGTCCTCGTCGGCCCCCCGAAGCTTGGCATGCGCCTCTTCGACCCGAAGGGCGCGGAGGTCTCCACCACGGGCGATCGTCCCGGCGTGTATTTCTCGGACAACCCTGCGTACCGCCTCCTGCGCCTCGACGCCCCCGAGCCCGGCGCCTATCGCCTCGACGTCTCCGGCGGCGGCACCGGGGGCCGGTATGCGGTCCTGCAGAACCTCGATTTGCACCTCACGTTCCCGGGATTGCCCGAAGTTTTCGAAATTGGCAAAAGCGCCACCCTGAAACTCCGCCTCGCGACCCCGGGCGGCAAAGCCCCCTCGAAAACCTTCCTCGACCGCCACGCGTTTTCCCTCGCGTCCGTGGAAGGCGTGAATGCCTGCGACGACGCGGCCCTCGCCTCGGCCGCTCCCGTGCCTCTCCGCCCGCTCCCGGACGGCTCGTTCGAGGCCACGATCACGCCCTCGAAAAAAGGCGCCTTGTGCCTCCTCGGCCGCATGAGCCCGGGCGAGTCGGGCGTCCTCACGCGTGAGGCCCAGAGCGCTGCGCTCCGCGTCATTCCCCCGATTCACCTGAAAGCCGCCGTCGCCACCCCGTTTGGCGTGGTCAAACAGGACGGTCGCGCCGTCGCCATCATCTCCCTCGAAGGCAGCGATGTCGGCGAGCTCATCTTCGCCGACATCGAGCACGAGCACCTCGAGAACGAGGGCAACCGCGAGGGTATGTCGCTTTCGCATCGCGACCTCGAGATTGGCCCTGCCACGAAGAAAGAATTCGGCATCAACCTCGCCGTCGGCCGCGACGCGCCGCCGGGCCCGCGTGAGGTCACGCTCCGCCTCGTCCCGAAGAAGCCCGTCGGCTTCGAGGATCGCGCGGTCACCGTCCGCGTCCCGGTGACGATCGTCCCGCTCACCTTCTGGGAGCGCCACGGCCGCAACATCCAGCTCTTTCTCGTCGCCTTCTTCACCTTCTTCCTCGTCATCGGCCTCATGCTCCCGGCGCGGTTCCGGCGCACGGCGATCCTCCATTACGAAGATCGCCGCGACCCCGATCTCCCGCGCCAGGCCAAGTTCCCACTCGGGGCGAAGGCGCGCGCGGGCCTTTATCGATCGGCGCGCGTCACCATCGGCCCGATGGGCCCCATGCCGCGCGGCGGCGTCGTCGAGCTCCGCGCGGGCCCCGGCGGCGCCGTCCTCGCTCGCCCTGTCGCGGGCAAACGCGCGACGGAGCTCCCGCGCGAGGACGATTTCGGCGCGGGCGAGCCCCGCGAGCCGCGGCTCGTGAATGGCTGGTTCCGCGTCTCGCCGGGCGTGAAATACGCGATCGAAGGGACGGGGCTCGTCTTCTGGTGGAGTCCGCGCTGAGCTTCAGGAGGTCTCACGATATGAACCGAAGGGTCTTGGCTGGCTTGTTTCTCCTTTCGATGACCGCCGTGGCATGCGGCTCGGAGGGCGGCGGAAGTGGCGGCAGTGGAAGCGGCGGGAGCGGCGGGAGCGGCGGTGACGGCGGGAGCGGCGGTGACGGCGGGAGCGGCGGCGCGGATCCCTTCGCCCAATGCGAGGGCCGGCCCTACACCGCGACGGTCGTAGCTCCCACGGACGGCGCCACGGACGTCCCCGTCGACGTCAAGATGCGAATCGCGTACTCGGACGGGATCCCCGATCGGTTCGAGCGGGTGACGGGGCCTGGAGACATGTTCGTCGCGTCGAAGGACTTTGGCTCCGATGCCATGGGGGATTACACGATCTACGAGCTCTCCCCGGCGACCCAGTATACGTTGACGGCGGGGTGGTTCTGCGTGATCGGCGGCGGCGCGAACCAGAAGGAGTACGTGCTCGCCACCTCGACGTTCACCACCGCGCCCTGAGCGCGGAAAACGGCGCCCCGACCCGCCCGGCGGCGATCCTGAAAGCTCGAACCGGCGGACGACCTGTCCTCGCCGAAAAAACGGCTCCGTTTTTTGTCGCCGGACCCATCCCTTTCGAAAAACGGGAGCCGCACCGGCCACACGCTCCTTCCTCTCCAGGCCGCGCCTCGCCTCGGCGGGCCACGGACCGGTCGAGCGCCCGTTCGTGTCGTCGTTTTTTGGAAACGACCCTCCCGCGGCGGACCGAGGGGAGGCGCGTCCGCGCGAAGAAGCGTCGCTCGGCGACGGGGGGAGGCGTTTGTTCGGGAGGAAGGGTCCTCGGCGGGATCGGACGTCCGGCGAGCGCCGGAGGGTGCGTCGAGAGCCTTATGTTTCCCCGGTTCCGCCGCTGCCGTTGCCTTTGGCCGGCGCTCGCGTCGGGGATGATCTCGCCATGGCGCGCCTTCCAGAGCGCGTCGTAGAGCGTGTCGGCCTGCTCTTCTTCGGGGGGTGATCGGGGGGCTGCCTCGTCCTCGCGGCGGGTCTCTCGCCACGGGACGACCGTTCGAGTTCGGCGAGGAGGGGCACGACCACGATCGTCACGACCTCCCCGAGCGGCCCCCGCTCCGGCATCACCTGCCCGTTCGCCGACGCGTTCACGACGGCGCCACGCGCGCCGCCGGAAGATTACCGCTTTCCACGCGCCTCTGGTACGCTCTGCGCCCCCCGCTTTCGGGGCGCCTGGGCAGCGGCACAGAATCATCGCATCCAACGACGATGATAACATCGAGGTGAAATATGACGACGAATCGAGAGCTTGGTTTTTTGTGGTCGCTCAAGCAGAAGTGCAATGTCGACAAATTGCCGACGCTCGAGGCGTTCGATGGCTATCTGAAGGCGATTCTCACATGCGCCAACGGAGACGGCAACCTGACGCCCGCTGAAAGAGAGTGGGTGCTCGGGCATGGGTCTGCGCTGGGCGCGCTCGACTCGTTGCTGGACGAGCTCAAGACCTACAAGGCCGACGAAGACATCGAGAAGCTGCTCGCCCGGAGCCCGCAGGCGGATGCTTCACGGCGCGTCCTCATTTACGACGCGATTCGAGCTTGCAGCGCCGATGGAGAATACAACGACCGGGAGAGGGCCACTGTGCGCAAGATGGGCACGAAGCTCGGGATCTCCGAGGATCTGATCCGCCAAATCGAAGAAATCGCCCTCGAAGAAGCCCGGCTGTGGGAGCGACGGGTGAAGCTCGTGTATCCGGCGGGGACGCCTCCGTCGTTGCGCGCGGACACCTCCTCGTCAGACCCGGCGTGAAACCCCCGGCGTGACGCCGAGGGGACCCCCCTTGTGCGTCGGGATACTCCCGAGGAGCTTCCTGCAACAGGGAAACGCTTGGGAGCGATGGATACGTATCCCTCGAAGAGGGTGCGATCGATCCCGAAGAGCGTGAACGGTTCGAGGCGCACGTTCTGAACGCCGCCGCCTGAAAAGTTCCGCTTTCCACGGCTCTTCCGTCTCTGGTACGCTCTGCGCCCCCCGCTCTCGGGGAGGGGAAATCGCATGCCGCTCAGCGAAAAGAAGATCGCCCCCGCGTTTTTCATTGGTCTCGGGGGCGCGGGAGGCGCCATCGTCGACGAGCTCGCCCGCAAGGTGAAGCAGGAAGACTCGTTCGAGCGATACAAGGACCTCGTTCACTTCTTCGCGTTCGACACCGACGCCGACGACCTCGCGCGGCTCGTCTGGATCGACGCGGCCCACAAATTCGTCCTCTCGGACTTCGACAAGCCCGAGTACGTCGAGCTCAAGCGTGGAAAGCTCCACGCCAAGGCCGATCCCCTCTTCGAGCAGTGGTGGCCCGCGTGGTACCAGCCCCGCGCGCACCGCGGCAAGGGCGCCGGCCAGATCCGCATCGAGAGCCGCCTCTCGCTCTACCACCACCTCGAAAACGATCGCGCCAAGATCCTCGAAACCCTGGAGAAGGCGATCCGGCGCGCCTACGACGTCCACAACCCCTTCCGCGCCAACAAGGCCGCCAAGATCCACATCTATGCCTCCCTCGCCGGCGGCACCGGCTCCGGCGGCTTCGCCACGATGGCACTCACGGTCCGGCGCCTCCTCGGCGGCCAGCGTGGACATCGCATCATCGGCACGTTCGTCCTGCCGAACGTCTTCCGCGGCAAGGGCCTGCCGCCGAACCAGTTCGACAAGATCATGTCGAATGGCTACGCGGCCCTCCAGGAGCTCGAGCTCCTCCAGAGCGCCGGCCCCGCCGCGCCCGTGGAGTTCCACTACGACCCGGACAACCCCGAGCGTGTCCTCGTCGATCGGCCTCCGTTCGATCAGGTCTATCTCGTCGAGGAGAAGACCGAGAGCGGCGTCGTCCTCGCCGACTCGCAGGAGGTCTACCCTGCGATCTCCGACGCCGCGCACGCGCAGATCTTCACCTCCATCCTCGATCGCGAGGGCTCGACGCTCGACAACGACACGCGCGAGCTCATGCAGCTCGACGAGCAGGCCTTCACGAAGTCGTTCGGCTCCTTCGGCATCGGCGCGCTCGTCCTGCCCGTGGAGGACGTCCTCGAACACGCGGCGTTGAAGCTCGGCGCGGAGCTCTTGCTCGCGGCCGTGCCCGGGGGCAGCGCGGCCCTCGGCGACGGAGCCGATCTCGACGCGGCAGATCTTGCCTTCGTCCGTGGCCTCGAGAGCAAGGCCGAAGGCAAGGGCGAAGAGTCCGAGCCGTATCGCCGCGCCGTCGAGTGGGCGCGCGGCGGCGGCAGCGGCGGCGAGGGCACGATCGGCGCGTTCCTCCGCCGCACGCGCGAGGACGTCGCCAAGCGCATCGACGAGGCCATCAAGCTGCGCGGCTGGGACGAGGCCGAGCTCTCGGCATTCGAGCGTGATCCCGAGCGCGTCCGCTCCGAGACCGCGCAGGCCTTCGCCGCGCTCAAGGTCCAGGTCGGCAAGAGCGAGGACGCCGCGCGCGAGCGGGCACGCGAGGCAGCGCTGCGCGTCGCGGCCGAGTCCGGCGAGATCGCGCTCACCGAGCTCGCGAAGGACAAGGGCCCGACCGAGGCGCGCTACTTCCATGCCTTGCTCCGGCAGGCCGTCGCGGCCGAGCAGGAGACCGCGCGCAAGGCGTACGAGCGTGGCCTCGTCCTCACGGACGGCCGCCTCGGCGAGGACTTCAAGCGCCGCGTCGACGAGCTCGCCGCGGCTGCGCCGGAGACGCTGCTCGAAAAACTTCCGGGCCGGGAAAACGATTACTTCGAGGTCGCCGCCTCCTTCGCTGGCTGGTACCGCGACGTGCTCGACGGCCTCCGCGCCCGCATTCGCGCGAATGCCTTGATCGAGTACTTCTCGGCCGTCCTGCGCGAGCTCGATCGTCGCCGTTTGTCGAGCTTCCACTTCTTCGCGCGGGTCGATCGTATCCAGCGCCGGCTCGAAGAACGCGCGGCCCGCATCGTCGCCGCGGGCGGCCGTCGGCACGAGGGCGGAGACGCGAACCGCTACGTCCTCGATGTCGAAGTCCTCCAGGATCACCGCACCGGCCATCGCCTGTGGGATCACCTCTATGCGCGCCTCGTGCGCCCGAGTGATCTCCAGCTCTCGGGCGCGCTCTCGCGCCTCGCGTCGGTCGCGAGCCAGGGCGGCGCCGAGCAGGATATCGAGCGCCGCATCATCGACGATCTCGTCCAGCTCGCCTCCGCCGCGCTCCGCGGCCGCATCGCGGGTGGGCTCGAAGAGCGCGGCCTTCGCATCGACGAAGAGCTCCGTTTCGAGGCCCAGCTCGCCTCGGCCACGCGCAGGCTCGAACGCCGCGGCGGCCCGCTCCTGCCCGCGTCCGATCCGCAGTGGATCGAGGAAGCACGCCGCACGCCCGAGGAGGAGATCCAGAAGTACGTCAAGGACAAGCTCGAATTCGCGGCTGCGAAATGCGCGCCTTTCCTGACGCTCGGCGCGGGCGCGCCGCTTCTGCCCGACAAGGCCTACGTCGTCATGCACGGCGATTACGAGCGCACGCTCGGGCCCATGCTCGCGCACCTCGCCACGCACCGCGTCGATCGTGGCCAGATCGTCGCGTCGGACCACCCGTACGAAATCATCTTCTACCTCGCGCGGCTCGGCTGCCCGCTGCACGCCGTGAAGAGTTTGTCCGACTATGAGCGCCGGTACCGCGCGGTGAAGGACAAGGAGCTCGCCGAAGGCGCGAAGGTGCCGGGTTTGCCCAAGGGCGTGCCGCAGATCCCGCTGCACATCGACCGCAACTGGGAGGGCGCGCCGGACGCGGACACGCGCCTCTTCCGCATCTCGATCGACGGCGTGCGCGAAAACGACTCCAAGCTCGCCTGGACCGAGCGGCTTTCGCATGTCCAAAAGAAGGCCGGCGAGGAGCAGGTCCGCACGGACGACATTCGTGATTTCACGCTCGCCATCGCATTCGGCATCATCCGCCGCGCCGAGGGCGTCTACCTGATCGAGGACCCGGATCTCCCGGAGGACCGCCGCAAGCTCGGGAAATTCCGCGACCAGGCATTTTCGAGTTACCGTGGCCGCATCGACGCGCAAAAGACCTGGGTGCGTCGCGCGTATGCCGCGGCGCTCCTGCGGATCGAGGAAGACCGCAACCTCGCCGAGCTCGTCTCGCTCCTCGCGGTGCACGTCGCCGACATCGAGCGCCTGGTCAAACTCGCCGACGGCGCGGGCGGCAAACCCGAGCTCGATCACCTCGCCCGCGAGCTCGAATGCCTCGCGGGGTTCCGCCGGGAAAAAGGGCTCTGAGGCCCCGGGGGGCGCGTGCGCGGAATCGACGATCGAACGAGGCGCCCCACGCTGCTCGTCGGCGTGGGCGCCTTCGGCCGTGACGTCGCGCGCGCGGCCCGCGGCGCCTCGCTCGTCGCGCTCGATGTCGCCCTCGGCGCGGATGGCAAAACGGACGGCGCCAGGCTCGACCCTTCTGCGAAAGACCCGTATGCGCCGGTCGTGAAGCGCGCCGAGGACGCCCTCGCCGCGTTGCTCGACGTCGGCCATTACCTCGGCTCCTCGTCCCCCACGGATCCGCGTGGCCCGCTCTGCGACGTCCTCGTCGTCGCCGACCTCGGCGAGCCGTCCGTCGCGCCCCTCGTCGCGCCCCTCGCCGCCGCGCTCGCTTCGGGCCTGCGCCGCGCCTTTTCGGCCATCCTCCGCTCCGGTGACGGCGCGCTCGTCGTTTGCCCCCTCCTGGTTTGCCCCCGTGCCGGCGATCGGGCCGTGATGGCGCGGGCTGCCGCCTCCCTCGCCGACCTGTCCCGCCAAACCTCCTCCTCGGCCCGCGCGCGCCTCGGCGGCCGCGTGTATCTCGTCGAGGACCAGAGCGGCAAATACCTCCTCTCCCGCGCCGAGATGGTCCGCTCCTTTGCCGCGTTCCTCTCGACGTTGTGCTTGCCGCCCGTGCGTGACGACGATCGCGGCGTTCGTCGCCTCGTCGAGGACGACGGGCCGCCCGGCACGTTCGCCACCTTCGCCTGCGCGAGCCTCGCCTTTGATCACGCGGCGTTCTCGCGGATCGCCGCCGCGCGCCTCGGCCGTGAGATCCTCGCGCTCCTCCGCTCCCCCGTGGATCCGTCCGCGCTTGACATTGCCTCGCTCGCCGCGCCGCTCGTTCCCACGCAGAGCCGCCTCGACACCGAGCTCGGCGAGGCCGAACCGCTCGCCGAATTGCTCGCGCCGCCGACGATCGACGTCCCCCCGATCGAATGGGACGACGACCCCGAGACGCTCCTCGAACGCAAATTCGGCTCGCTCTACCGGGCGCGCGCCGAGGCCACGATCGCCGCGTTCCGGGACGAGGTCGAGCGGTTCCGCATGGACAAGCTCGCGGCCGCGCTCGAACAACGCGGCAAGGTCCGCCTCGAAAGCGGCGAGCGCGCCATCGAGACACGTGTCGCCGAGCTCGTCGCCGAGCGCCCCACGGGCCACGCGCGGGCCCTCTTGGTTGTACGGGACGCACGCACCCGCGCCAAGGGATACCTCGACGAGGTCGTCCGCGCGATCGAGGCCCCCGAGCTCTCGCCGCTCCCGGCCTCGCCGCTCGCGGAAAAACTCGCGGCCCTGGAGGAAGCTATCTCCTATCGCCCGCGCCCGCGCCGCATGGCCGTCCTCGGCGCGGCGCTCGGCCTCGCCTCCGCGCTCCTCCTTTCGGGCGTGCTCGTCTCCTCCTATCGCGCCTTGCTCGCGCCCTTCCCACCTTTTTTCGACGCCGTCTCGTCCTTGCCGGACGGCCGCCTCCGCCCTTTTTTCACCCCGCCCGTCCCGCTCCTCGCCGGCGCTGCCCTCTCGGCCTATTCGACGGGCTATCGCCTCTGGAAGCACCGTAAACGTCACCACAACTGGGCCTGCGAGGCCCGGGATGACCTCGCGCAGTCGATTGCGCGGCACATCCGTGAGGACCTCGTCGGCCATTACGAGCGCCGCTTGCATTACGCGCGCCTTCTCTGGGTCCAGCGCGTCCTCGCTCACCTCCTCGGCCGCATCGAGCAGATCATCGCCGCGCTCGAAGCCACGCGCGCCGCCCTCGCCGCTGCCGACCGCGCCTTGCACCGCGAAGAACACGAGGGCGAACGAAACCTCTTCTCCGGGGGCATGCTCGCCTCCTCGGTCCTGCACGCCTCCATCGTCGGCCCTGACGACGTCGACGCCATTTACGCCGAAATTCGCCCGCCCGAGCCGAGCGCCGCGGCCGAACGCTGGCTCCGCGAGAGCCTCGCCGAGCGCCCCTGGACCGAGGCCCCGTTCGCGGCGCACGACGATCTCCTCGTCTTCTGCCACGCCGAGCTCGAATCCTTCGAGAAGACCTCGCCGTTCGAGGAAGGCACATCCGCGCTGCACAAGGCTGCCGAAGCCTCGGCGAAGGGCTTCCTCCGCCGCCTCTTCCTCAAGCTCTCGCCCGGCCTCGAGATCGTCCCGAAATATGCGGCCGAGGCGCAGGCTCCGCTTCGCCTCCTCTTCGCGCCGCCCGAGGCGCGCAAGCTCGTCGACGCCGCGCTTGCCGAGGGCGGCTTCGAGGGCGCCTGGGACGTGCGTGCCCTCTCCCCGGATCCCGATTCGATCCTGCTCGTCGTCGCGCGCACCGGCTTGCCGCTCGAAGCGCTCGCTCTTACGCGTTCGGAGGAATCGTGATCGACGCGCTCCTCGCGCTCCTCGGCGAATGGTCGCGCCTCGCCCAGGCCAAACCCATTCGCACGAGCCTCGGCGGCATGGCCGTCGCCCTCGCCATCCTCCTTTACCTGGGCGCCCTCGCCAAAGCCCGCTTCGAACTCCGCGCCGTCCGCGTCTCCACCGGCCCTCTGTTCGCCCTCGCCGGCCTCGTCGTCTTCGCGCTCTCGCTCGTCGTGGCGATCGTCGACGCCCTGCTCGCCCATTACGACATGCGGTTGATCGAGGAGCGCGTGCTTTTGCTCCTCGCGCCGGGGGAGGGGCGGGAAGCATACGAGGCTTTGCGCCGGATCCTCGCCCTCGCCGCGGGCGGGCGATTCGTGCTCCCCGGCCCCGTGCATTTGCCGCTCGCCTTGCTCCTCGGCGCCGCCGTGTACCTCGGCCTCGTTTTCTGGGCCGCGCGTACGCTCGAAGAGCTCGGCTCGCTCGAACAGAAGCCCGACGACGTCCTCGCGCGCGAGCGGCTCGAACAGCAAAAAGCCATCGCCAAGGCGCTCGCCGAGGGCCGGCCGCTCCCGGTCAAACCCGTCGAGAGCGCGCCGCTCGCCGACGATCGTTTTGGCCGCGTCTTCAAGCTCCTCGGCCACTGGACGAGCGTCGAATACGTCGAGGCGCGTTTCGTACGTTGGCAAGGTCCGCTCGTGTGGGCCCTGGCTGGCCTCGCCGCGCTCGCCCTCCCGGCCGCGCTCGCGGGACATTTTTCGGCCCCGCTCTGGGTCGGCGCCGCGATTGCGCTCGACGGCCTGCGCAGAAACCTCGCGACCCGTACGAAAAGCCCCGACCCGCCCGAGGCCGAAAAAAAGGAAGAACCGCCCGCGCCGAAGCCCGAGCTCCGCCCGCTCGTCGAGGCCATTCACGCGGCCCAGGGCCCCTTGCTCCTTCCCCCCGAGACGCCCGGCCTCGAGCCCGCCCGTATCTCGCCCGGGACTGATTTACGCGCCAAACGTCTGCTCGACGATCTCTCACGCGAGCTCGGCGCCGCAAAGGGGCTCTACGTCCACCAGGGCCTCGCGTGTGATGCCTTCGAGGACCGCAAGAACATCCTCCTTTGCACGCCGCCTCTGTCGGGAAAAACCACGACCCTCGACCTGCTCCTGTTTTACGCGCTCCTCGTCGAGGCCGAGAACGTCCTTTGGCTCGCGCCCTCCGCGGCCGCCGCGCGCGTGGCCGAGCGGCGTGTCCTCGCGCGGGCCGAGGCCTTGCGCTGGAAATGGAACGTCCACGCCGCGAACATCGCGTCCGGCGCAGGCGCGGCCGATCCGACGCACGCATCGCCCTCGCTCGTCTTCGCCGACCCCGAAGGCGTGCACCGCGAGCTTTGCGGCCGGCAAAAAGAATGGTCCGCGTTCCTCGGCGGCCTCGGCCTCGTCATCCTCCCGGACCTCGAAGAATGGCACGGCGCCCCCGGCGCGCACCTCGCCTTGCTCCTCCGCCGCCTCCGCCGCGCCGCCGCGCGCGCCTCCTCTCGCACGGTCGAACGCGGCGAGCGGATTCGTTTCCTTTGCACGGCCGATCCTTCCTTCCGCGACCTTGGCCAGCTCGGCGAGCGCCTCGTCGGCCGCCCCATGCTCGTGCTCGGCCCCGAGGTCGACGGCGCCCCGCGTCCGCCGATGATCTCGTATTTCCTCCCCCCGCGCCCGCGCGCCCAGGCCGACGTCCACCCCGCCGTGCGTGCGCTCGGCGAATCCCTCGCGCAGGGTTTTTCCGCGGAGCTCTTCGGGTACGACGACGTCCTCTCGCGGGCCGACGTCGCGCAGGCAAACGAATGGACCCTCGGCCGCGACGTCGCGACGCGCGGCCGCGCCTTCGCCGAAGAACGCCACGAGCTCTCGCGCGCCCTCTCCGAGGCCGAAGTCGTCATCGCCCGCGTCCGCGCCGCGACGTACGGAAAGAGCCCGATCCTCGCCGCCCACGTGGGCTTCCGCGCCGCCACCGTCCCCGAAGCGCGCGTCGCCGCCCTCGGCGCTGGCGAGCGTGTTGGCAAGGCCATCGCGCCTCCGAAGCCCGAGCCCAAAGAGGTTTCGCCGGACCAACCCGAAACCCCGCAATCGCCTGGCGAGCTCCAGGCCGACGCCATCGCGCAGACGGATCTCGAACGGAAAGTCCTCGTCCTCTGGCAGCCCGATCCCGACCCGTTCTCCTCGCTCCTCGCGGTCGAGCGCCCGCTCTTCCGCCACCCCGACCTCGACCTCGGCTGCGCGCTCGTCGTCGATCCGCTCGCCGAGGCCATTCAACGCGCGCACCTCCGGGCGGCGCTCGTCGAGGCCTCGTGGAGCGAGGACGAGCTCGCCGCGGACTTCTCGCGCCCCCTCGTGCAAAACGAGCTTTCCCCCGCGGAAGGCACTTCCCTTGAGGCCACGCGCCTCGCGCGGACCGTGCACACCGTCCTCGATCCGGAGACCGGCGAGCGCCGTGAGGTCCTCCGGGTCTCCGCGGCCGGCGAGGCGCACCCGGCCCTTTGCTTCGACGTCGCGGCCGAGCCTGCGCGGCTCGTCGATCGCCACACGGGCGAGGTCCTCTACGGCGTCGAGCGCGCGCGTATGCTCTCGGCCGCGTATCCCGGCCGTATCTTCGTCTTCCGCGGCGGCCGGTACGTGGTCAAACCCGCCTCCGAGCAGGACGGCCTCGCCGCCGGCCGCGTCGCGTGCGAGCGCGAGGAGCGCTTGCTCATCACGAGCCCCATTCGCGAGGTCTCCGTCACGCCGATCGAGCGCCGCAAAGATGCCTCGCCCAAGGAGGGCAGGGAAGGGGAGCGTGCCGAGCGCCGCGCCGAGCCGCTCCGATCGCTCGGCGGCGCGCCGTTCGTCTTCGAGCGTAGGCTCGTCGAGGTCGAGGAGCAGAGCCTCGGCCTGCGCCGCCACGGCCCCGACGGAAAGCCGCGAGACGTGACCCTCTATGCCGAGCCGCTCGTGCATCGTTATGCCACGAAGGCCGCGGTCCTCGCCCTGCCCGAGACCTCGTTCGGCGCGATCGGCGAGGGCACGCTCCACGCGCTCGTGCACCTCTTCCGCGTCACCTTGCCCGCATTCGTGTGGTGCCGCGAGGAAGACCTGCTCATCGTGCGCGCCGCGCGTTTTGGCGCTGCTGGGACACCTGCGATCGCGTTTGTCGACGCGCATCCGGGCGGCGTGGGTTTCTCCGAGGCGGTGACGCTCGACGTCCTGCGCGTGGTCGCCGGGTTTTCCCTGGCGATCGTCGAGCGATGCCCGGCGCGCTGCGCCGCGCCGGAAGGGTGCCCCTCGTGCTTGCAAATCCCGCAATGCCACGCGGCGCCGGGGGACGAGACGAAGCTCGACAAGCGGGGGGTGCGGGAGCTGCTCGGAAAGATCCTCGGCCGGAGCTAGCGCCTTTCGGGTATCCTCGCGCCCCTCGATGCGTGTCTCCTCCCCGTTCGTCCTCGCGCTCACCGCGCTCGCCGCCTCCTGCGCAGCCGGGCCCACGGGCCCCACGGGCGCTCCTGCCTCGGATCCTCCCGAGGAGCCGCCGGCGCCCGTCGTCCCGCGCGAGGTCCCCGTCGAACCGCCGAGCGGCGCGCTCGGCACCGCCGCGCCCGTCGCGTCGCGCGAAAACGTCCCGCTGAAAGGTTTGCGGGTCGACGCTCGCCCGGGTGATTTCGTCCTCTCGCACGCGGGCCGCGTCGCCGTCGTCTCCGAGCGCGGCCACCTCATCGATTATGGCCCCGAGGGCGGCGCGGATGGAATGGTCTCCCTGCAATCCGTCCTTCAGATGGGCCTCGGCGTCGCAGCCACCGACGTCGTCCGCGTGGAGCTCGTCGGCGAAAAGAAAAACGTCGTCCGCGTGGATCGCTCTGTGCGTGGACAGCCCCTCTCGCACGTGAGTTTTTATTTCTTCGGCCCGGGGGATGCGCTCTGGATCGAGAGCGTCGCCGTTGCCGCGCCCGAGATCGAGCCGGTCGATCCGGGCCCCGTCGGCGCCGCCAAGCGTCTCCCCGCGCTCGCCGTCACCCTCGGCGAGAACATCCACTGGGGCAATGTGCCCACCTGGGTCGAGGGCGTCGGCCTCGTCGCCAGTGCCTTGCAGATGCGGACCGAGTTCGTCGCCCGCCACAGCCTCGGCACCGCGTACGCCTTGTGCTCCGCGGAGGGCCCGCTCTTCGCCCGCTTCGGCTCGCCCGAATACGGGTTTTTCGAGGCCGCCTTCACTGGCGAGCGCGTCGTCCCCGTCGTCCACGCGGGCGCCTCCGAGCGACGTCGTGTCGCCGTCACCTTGAGCGAGCGCTCCTCCGGCGACGCCGCGCTCGCCTTGCCCTGCCGCGCCCCCGCCACCCGCCGCCGCGTCTCGATTCCCACGCTTCCCGTGCGCGGCGCACGCGTCGAGCTCGCCCGCTGCGACGCGGCCGGCCGCCGCCGCGTTTATGCCGAGCTCGCGGCCGACGAGCGCATGTTTGGCAAGACAGACCGCGGGATCGACTTGCCCGAGGGCTGCATCGACGCCCGCCTCGTCGCCCCGGGCCACGCCCCCGGCCCGTGGATCCGTGCCGAATCCATCGCCGCCGAAGCCGCCCGCGCCAAACCCTCCGCCGGGCGTCTCCGGATTGCCGCGACCGAAGGGGGAAAACCCGTCCCTGCGCGGCTCCTCGTGCGCGGCAAGGACGGCACCCCCGATCCCGACTGGGGCGACGAGCCCCTCGCGGGCGCGGCCCTCAACGTCGTGTACCTCGACCGCGGCGAGCGTGACCTCTTCCTCCCGCCTGGCAAATACCACGTCGCCCTCACGCGCGGCTTTTCGTACACGGCCCACGAGGAGGACATCGAAGTGGCCGCGGGTCGCGACGTCTCCGTCCGCGCCAAGCTCGAACATGTCGTCGATACAAAAGGGTTCGTCTCGGCCGACCTGCACCTCCACGCCGAACCTTCCCCCGACGCTCCCGCGCCGCTCGCCGAGCGCGTCCGCAGCCTCGTCTCCGTGGGGGTCGACGTCGCGGTGGCCACCGATCACAACGCCGTCACCGATTACGGCCCCACGATCCGCGAAATGGGGCTCGCCTCGGATCTCATGAGCATCGTCGGCGACGAGGTCACCTCGCCGGCCTGGGGCCATTTCAACGTCTTCCCGCTCCTGCCCGCGTCCCTGCCGCTCCCCTGGATCGGCGTCCTGCCGGCCGAGATCTTCGCCGCCGCGCGCACACAAAAACCCTATGGCACGAGCACGCTCCTCCAGGTGAACCACCCGCGCTGGGGCGGCATCGGCTATTTCGAGCTCCTCCGCCTCGATACGGACGACCTCCGGGGCTGGCTCGACCGCTCCCCGATCGCCGACATGGGCTTTGACCTGCTCGAGGTCTACAACGGCGACCATTCCCGTTACATCGCCGGCGTGGAGCCGGTCATGCGCGACTGGTATGCGCTGCTCGACGCCGGCTTCCGCGTCGTCGGCACGGGAAACTCCGACTCGCACAAGCTCGTCTACCACGAGGCGGGTTTGCCCCGGAACATGGTGTTCGTCGGGAACGACGGAAACGTCCCGGTCTCCGAGGCGGCCTTCGTGGACGCGCTGCGGAAGGGAAACGTCAGCGTCTCGGGAGGGCCGTTCGTCCGGATCGAGGTCGGCGGAAAAGCAATGGGCGAGACGATCGCGCCGGGCGAGGCCGAGGTCGTCGTGCGCGTCGACGCGCCGCCGTGGATCGAGGTCGATCGGATCGAGCTCGTCAAGCGCGGAAAAACCTTGCGGACCTTCCCGTTCGCCGGCCGCAAGGGCCCGATCGAGCAACGCAGCCGCGAGACCTTCGAGAAGGGCGACTGGATCCTCGCCATCGCCCGCGGGAGCAAGCCCATGGACGCCTACGTGCCCGGCGTCCCGCCGCTCTCGTTCACGAACCCGGTGTTCGTGCGTTGAGGAAGAACGTTCAGCGCGCGGGCGCGCTCGGGCACGCGAGGGCGGCTTTCGCTTGCCTTGCGTAACGCTCCTCCACGGCGCGCTTCAGGATGGGTTCGTCGACGAACGGGAGCTCGCCGTCCTTGCGCCACCCTTCGAGCACGCGCGTCGTGGCCGCCTGGCAGGGCACCTCCTGCCGGATGGCCCGGCAGAGCAGCGCCTCCAGGCTCCGCGCGTCGCGCACTGTGCAGGCCTTCGCGTCCTCGCAGTCCTTCGCCGCGTCCTCGCCGCAGGGCCGGCAGTTGAAGGCGTCGAGGTGCTCCTTGGAGGTCAAAGGACACGCCGCAAGGTCCTCGCAGGCCTCCGTGGTGCAGGCGGGCAGCTCGGCGACGGCCGGCGTCTTCGGCGCCTCGCGCGGGGTGCTCTCTCCGCTGCCCCCACACGAGGCGGCGAGCCCCGCGAGAGCCAACCCCATGACGCACCACGCACCCATCCGCCTGAACGCTCGTTTGCCGCCGCGCTGCATCGCCGCGAGGCTATCGCAGGGCCAGGCTCGAAGGGAAGGCTCGGCTCGTGCTTGTCGGCTTGTCGTCGGGCCGCATTCGTTTTATGCGGAGTTCCGTGGATCTGGAACTACAGGGCTCCGTCGTCTTCGTGACCGGCGCCTCCGGCGGCATCGGCAACGAGATATGCCGCGCGTTCCTCGAGGAGGGCGCCTCCGTCGTCGCCTTTTCGCGCCACGGCATGCCCGAAGGCGACCGCGCGCGCGCCGTCTCGCTCATGGGCGACGTGCGTGATCCCGCCGCCGTGGACCAAGCCATGCGCGACGCCGAAGCGACGTTCGGTCGGGTTGACGTCTGCGTCGCGTGCGCCGGCATCTGGCCGCCCGACGCGACGCCGCTGCACGAGATGGATCCCGCCCGCGCCCGCGACGTGGTCGAGACGAACCTGCTCGGCGCCCTTTGGACCGCGCGCGCATTCCTCGCCTCCCTCGCGCGAAAAGGCCCCCGCGAAGATGAACGCGGCGCGAGCCTCGTCTTCGTCGGCTCCACCGCCGGTCGTTTCGGCGAACGCGGGCACAGCGAGTATGCGGCAAGCAAGGCTGGGCTCCGGGGCCTCATGCTTTCGCTGAAGAACGAGATCGTATCGCTCGATCCGCGCGGCCGCGTGAACCTGGTCGAACCGGGCTGGACCGTGACGCCGATGGTCGAGGCGTGCCTCGCGCAGCACGGCGCGCTCGAGGCCACGCTGCGGACCATGCCGCTTCGAAAGCTCGCGACCCCGACGGACGTCGCGCGGGCGGTCCTGTTTCTTTCGTCTCCCGCGATGGCGGGGCACCTCTCGGGCGAGGCGCTCCTCGTCGCCGGCGGAATGGAGGGGCGCGTGCTCTGGTGAGCCCGGCGCGTGCCGATGCAAGACCTCGTCCAGACCTTCCACGACCGGTTCGGCATCCTTCCGCCGGAGGGCATGCTCCCCACGGATCCGCTCCGTCCGTTCGACGGGACGGCGATGCTCGTCGGCTCCGAGGTCGCGCACGCGCACGGCGTCGCCCTCGGGCAGGACGAAATCGGCCCGTTTCTCCGCACGGCCCCCGAGGGATACTTGCTCGTCGGCTTCTGGGGGCACGGCGTGCAGAGCCACGCTTTTTATTACGTCCGCGTCGACGCCCAAAGCCGCGTCTATTTCCGCCTCCCGCACGGCGGCGTGTACATGGACAACGAGCGCGCGGCGCAGCGCATTCGCGTCTTCCTGACCCGGTATTTCGCGATCGAGCCTGTCCTTCGCACCCGGACGACCTCGTTCGTCGCGGTCGACGCCATGGGCGAGGCGCGGTACCGGCTCGTCGGCAAGGACGGAACGAAAGTCGAGCTCGATCGCAGCCTGCTCGTCGACGCCTCGTTCGAGGAGCGATTCGCGCCCGTCCTGCCTCCTCTCGGGCCACGAGACGTCTCGTGATACGTTGCTCCGCGCTTGCGGAGCGCGTCGCATCGCGGTACCGCGTTACCGCATGGGAACGCGCCGCATCGTCCGCACATACATGACCCGGAGCCCGCTGACCGTCCCGCGTACGACCACCATGGCGCGCGCGATGAAGCTGCTCGACGAGCACGGCTTCCGGCACCTGCCCATCATCGACGAGGCCGGCAAGCTCATCGGCCTTTTGTCGGAGCGCGAGCTCAAGATCGTGGAGAACATGCGCGTCGTCGACGCGGGCATGGCCTGCGTCGAGGACTTCATCCTGGGCCCGCCCTACAGCGTCTCGCCCGAGACGCCGCTCGCCGAGGTCACGCGCACCATGGCCGAGAAGAAATACGGCTCGGCCGTGGTCGTCGAGGGCGATACGGTCGTGGGGCTCTTCACGACGGTGGACGCACTCCGGGCCCTGACCACGATGCTCGACGAGGTCGAGGGCGACTAGTCCGCGCTCATTGCACCTCGCCGGGCAAGGTCCCCGGGCCATACCGCGCGACGACGCCCTTGCGGCGCACGCCCGCGGCCTTCGGCGCATAAAAATCGCCCCCCACGGCCCAGAACGAGCCTTCCCCGTCCGACCAGGCCGCGTGCAGGTCGTCGTAGGGCTCGATCACGAACTCGTCGATCCACGCCCCGTCCACGAGCCGCTGCTTTTGCCCGCCGTCGCCCACGAGGAGCGCCGATCCCGAGGGGCCGCAGGCGACGCCGCTCACGAGGTTCGTCAGGGAAATGTTCACTTCGGAAAAACCGTCCCCGTCCAAGCGGAGCACGACGGCGCCGCCGACGGTGTACACCTCGTTCGCCCCGCACCCGGACACGGTGAGCAGCTTGCCCGGCGTGGGCGCAGGCTCGACGAGCGACCACGCCGCGCCTTTTTTGCGCCAGATCGTCCCTTTCTCGCCCACGGCATAGAGATCCTCGGGCGTGCTGCCCCAGATTTTGTAGAGCGTGCGGCCGAGGGGCGCGCCGGGCAGCGGCTCGGGCGTCCAGGTCGCGCCGTCCCAGCGGAGGACGATGTCGTTTGGCGCGCCAACCCCACCGCCGGGCGTGCCGCCGACGGCGAAGGCCTCGGTCTTCGAGAAGGCCATGACGCCCCAGAGCGTCGCCTCCACGCCGGACGCGTGCTCCGTGAACGACGCGCCGTCCCAGTGCGTGATGCGCCCTTGTTCCCCGACAAACCACACGTCGTCGGGGCCCGTGCCGTGCACCCACCAGTACGTCTCGGCGCCGCCCGGGGAGAGCCGCTTCCACGTGGCGCCGTCGAAATGCACGACGAGCGTCTCGAATCCGTCATTGCCGAGCGGCCCGCCGACCGCGAACACGTGCGAGTGGCTCGCGCCCCAGATCGAGAGCACCGCGCCGTCGAGGTCCTGCGCATCCAGCACGGTTTGCCAGGCCGAGGGGCCCGGAGCCCCGCCGCGCCCGCCCACTCCGCTGCCGCCGCCGCCTACGCCTCCGCTGCCCGCGTCGCCGCCCTGGCCGCCTGCGCCGCTGCTTTGCTGGGATCCGCTCGACGCAGCGCCGCCGCTGCCGGAGGCCTCGGAGGGGCCGCAGGCGGGCAGGACGAACAGCGTGACGAAGGTCAGGGGCAGGGCGAGGGCGCGCGGCATGGGGAGCCATCGTGCCTCATCGACGTCGCGAGCGTAAAGAGGCGCGCCCGCGCATGGAAAACGCTCAAGGCTCCGCGAAGACCTCGTCGAGCGTCGTCGCGGAGAGCAGGCGCAGGATCCACGCGTCGAGCGTGGCGCGGCTGGCCCCGGCGATTCGCGCGTCGGCGTCCGCCGAGATCTCGCCGAAGCGAGCCTGGAGCAGGGTCCGAAGCGCCTCGCGGCGGCCTTCCTCGCGGCCCTCATCGCGGCCTTCGTCGCGCGCGTGCTCCTTCAGCTTTGCGAGCTCCGTGTTTCCTTTTCGTTCGAGCGCGCGCACCACCTCGAGCTCCGCGTTTTGCGCGTCGAGGAGCGCGCGCACCGCAATGGGCCGGACGAAGCACGGATCTTCCAGCATGCCGTCCAAGAGGAGCGGCACGAATGCGTGTTTCTCCGTCGACCACTCGCAGACCTCGCGGCGCTTGACGAAGATCGCGAACACCCGACGAACGCCGCGCTCCGCGAGATCCTCGGCCTTCTCGACCACGTCGCGCACGCTCTGCTCGTTCACGATCTCGAACGAGATCTCCTCCAGGAAACGCCGGCCGGTGGCCGGATCCTGCCCTTCCCGCCGGATCGACAGGTCGGTCGCGAAGTTCGAGCCCTCGGACACGCGGGTGAGCAGCTCCGTCGAGGGCCGGTAGCCCGGCCGGACGTGCGGAAGGATCAAAAAATCCAGGCTCGTCTGCAGGTCCGCGTGAGGCTCGAGCGCCGGCTGCGCGACGACCTTGCGGCCGCGGATCATCTCGTCCCGCGTCGTCTCGGGCATGACCACGTGCTCGTCGACCGGCGGAAACCGCCCCGGGCGGGAGCCTGACGGAGGGAACGACAGCGCCGCGCCGCCGCCGCGCGACGGCGCGAGGAGGACCGTCGACCGAGCAGGCTTTGGATCCATGCCCCTCAACCTAGCAGACGCGAACCCTCTCCGGGAGCCCAAAAACGCGCTTCTCGCCCTCCGCGGGCAAACCCCTCGCGTCCGGCGAGGATCGGCTATAGTCCCCCGCCGTGGACGCGCGCCGAACGCCCCTGAACGAGGTGCCGCGAGCGCGATTCTTCGCGTTCGCCCTGGCACTCGCCGCGTTCGTCGGGTGCGGCGCGCCCGACGAGCCGCCGGGACGCTCTGTCGAGGGGCCGGATCCGGCCGTGCCCGCGGCGTCGCTCGCTTCGGGCGGCGCGCTTCCGCTCCCGCCCCAGCCCTCGGCCGTGAGCGAGCCCGAGCCCGAGGGCCCCGCGCCGGCGGACCTCGAGCCGGGCCAGGGCCACGAACTCGCCAGCATCGCGATGCGCAACTTCGTGTACATCGCGCCCGATTACCAGTCCACGCGCCTCGGATACCTGCGCGCCGGCGCCATCGTCCCGCGCGCCGCCGAGCCCGCCGGCTTTAAGCGATGCAAGGGCGGTTTTTATCGGATCCACCCGCGTGGCTACGTCTGCGTGGGCACGGGCGCGACGCTCGACACGAAGCACCCGATCGCCCTCGCCGCCGTCCGCGGCCCGCGCCGGGGCGAACCTTTCCCGTACCATTACGTCGTCTCGCGCAGCCCCCCGCCGCATCTCTACGTCCACCTCCCCACGCCCGAGGAGCAACACACCGTCGAGGGCCGTCCGCTCGGCGCCCGGGGCATGAATGACTGGATCATGCAGGAGATTGGCAGGACGATCGGCGACGCCGATCCGATCTCCGCGTTCCTCGAATCCGGCCGTGATTTGCCGAAGCCCGCGGGCGCCGAGGAGAAGGTCCGGTTCCACGCGCACCGCGGTCGCGCGAAGGCGCGATCGGCCTTCGGGCTGATGGCCTCCTTCGATTGGACGGGCCGCCGCTTCGGCCTCACGACCGAGCTCGACCTCGTGCCGATCGATCGTACGCGGCCCGCGCACGTCTCCGAGCTGCGCGGCGTCGTCTTCAAGGCCCCGGGCGTGCCGGCGTTCGTCATGCACCAGGGCCTCCGCGCGCTCCGGCCCGACGAAGAGGGCAAGCTCCGGCCCGCGGAGTACGTCCCTTTCCGGAGCGGATGGGTGCTCACGGGGCGCGCGTCGAGCGGCGGCACGCACCGCGCCGAGGGCAAACCGGGCGAGGCGCTCGCGGCCTACCTGGAGACCACCGAGGGAGTGTGGCTCGCGGCGAGCAGCCTGCGGATCGGCCGGCTCGGGCAGGATCTATGGGGCCACGCGAAGCGGGGCAAGCGCTGGATCGACATCTCGATCGAGTTGCAGATGCTCGTCGCGTACGAAGGAAATACGCCGGTGTTCGCCACGCTCGTCTCCACCGGCAAGGGCGGGCTCTCGGACCCGGAGATCACGGGCGCCACGGTCCAGGGCACGTTTTTCGTGCAATCGAAGCACGTCACGGCGACGATGGACGGCGATCCGGCGAGCGAGGCCGCCTTCGAGCTCCACGACGTGCCTTACGTCCAGTACTTCCACCAGAATTACGCCATTCACGGCTCTTACTGGCACGACGAATTTGGCAAGGCGCGCAGCAATGGTTGCGTGAACGTTTCGCCCGCGGATGCGGCCTGGCTCTTCGAGTTTACCGATCCCCCCGTCCCGGCCGCGTGGCACGGCGCGATGACCCCCGCCGGCGGCACGCTCGTGTACGTCCACCCCTGAACAGGCGCGCGCTCTCCGGCGCTCCCTGGAGAGCACGATTGGTACCCGCGCTTCCCACTTGATTCTTCTTCCCGGCATGCGTTAGATCTTCGAGATTTCGTGTCTCGTTTTTCGATGACGGAAAGGACGAAGGTCATGCGGGCTCTCCGGGCCGGATTCTCCCTGTCGCGTGCTGGGCTTTGCGGCTCCCTCCTCGTGTTGTTGTGCGCCGGTTGCGGGGCCGAGCCGACGGGCGGGCCGCTCGGCGGAGGCAGCGGGGTCGACCTCGACCCGGTGCCCCCGAAGGTCGACGATCCGCCGAATGTCCGTCCGCTCCCGCCCCTCCCGACGGGCCCCGAGGCGCGCCCTGACCCGCCGTCGATGCCGCTGCAAGGCGCCACGTCGTTCCTCTCCGCCGACGAACCTTGGCTCCAATGGGGCGAAGAAGAGGAGGAAGAAGAGGAGGAGGAAGAGGAGGAAGAGGAAGAACGCGAGCTCGAGGAGGGCGATATTTATCGTGTCCTCAGCGACGGCATGCTCCTCAACCTGAACCTCTATCGGGGACTTCAGGTCATCGACATCGGCGACCTTTCGAACACCGAGATTGTCGGCCGTTTGCCCATTCAGGGCACGCCCGTCGAGATGTACGTCGACGGCGATCGCGCTGTCATCCTGCTGAACGAGTGGTCCGGCTACGAAGGGCACCCCGAGAAGCTCGTCGTGGAGAACCGAACGGGCGGGACGATCTTGCTTGTCGACGTCGCCGATCGGCAGCACCCGAAGCTCCTCTCGCAGCGGTATATCCCGGGCTACATCCAGACGAGCCGTTATGCGAACGGCCAGGCCAAGGACTCGCTCTACGTCGCTGCCAGCGAATGGGAGTACAAGAAGGTCGACGGCAACTGGGAGTACGTGCTCACGAGCACCGTGAAGAGCTTCGACGTGGCCCCCACGAAGCTCATCTCGAAATCGGAGATCACGCTCGGCGGAGACGTGACGGACGTGCACGCCGAGGGCGACGTCCTGCTCGTGGCCCGCGGCAACTCCGCGTGGTCGGACCAGAGCAGCAACGTCGCGGTCGTGGACATCTCGAACATCGACGGCTCGATGACCCTGCGCGACGAGATCACCGTCCCGGGCTTCGTACGCTCGCAGTTTCACATGGATATGCGCGGCGACGTCCTGCGCGTCTTCTCCGGCCCGCGGTGGGGCGTCGGCAAGCAGAGCCACCTCACGACGTACGACGCGTCGAACCTCGACACGCTCGTCCCCATCGATCACGTCGCCTTCGGGACGGATCAGGCGATGTTCGGCGCGATTTTCCTTGATGATCGGGCGTTTGCCGTGACGTACATGCAGACGGATCCGTTCCACGCCTTCTCGGTCGGCGCGGATGGCAGCGTCGAGGAGAAGAGCGAGTTCATCGTCTCCGGGTGGAACGATTTCTTCCGGCCGGCGTTCTCCGCGTCGCGCCTCATCGGCATCGGGGTGAACGACGAGAATGGCTCGCGCAAGCTCGCGGTGAGCCTCTACGACATCACGAACCTCGAGAACCCGCAGCCGCTCGTGACGCGGTCGGAGGTCGGCGGGCAAGGCGGCGGATGGAACTGGTCCGAGGCGAGCTGGGATCACCGCGCCTTCACCGTGTCGGACAATGCGGTGAACGTGCTCTCTCCGAGCGGCGAGACGGAGACGGGCCTCGTCCTCCTCCCGTTTTATGGGTATCAATATGGGGCGGACGGGACATGGGAGACGAAATCGGCGGTCCAGATCTTCACGTTCTCGGACCACACGGTGACGCGGCGCGGGGTCATGTTGCACTCGGATCCCGTGCGCCGCGCCTTCCGCCTGCCGAACCAGAATGGCGCGAACCTGTCGGAGCGGGAGCTCCGCGTCTACGACCAGACGAACCCGGACAACCCCGTCCTGCGTGATCAGCTCGATCTCGCGCCGGAGTTCAGCCAGGTGTTCCCGGTCGGCAATTCCCACATCGCGAGGGTGAAGGAGCCGAACTGGTATTACTGGTGGTGGGATCCGAACGGCCCCAAGGTCGTGGAGATCGTCCCCAAGGGCCAAGACGTCGAGCTCGCCACGCCCGTCGCGAGCTTCGAGGTGCCCGCGAATTCGTCGCTCTTCCCGGTGGGCGACAAACTCGTCGCGGTGACATCGGTCCCGAACAACTGGCCGAACTACCAGACCACGGCGCAGGTCTTCGACCTCGCCGACCCCACGAATCCCACGGAGGCCGGCTCGCTCGTCACGAACGATTTGCCCGGGGTGGGGACCGTGTACGAGGGCAACCAATACGCCTCGTCCGTCCGCGTGATCGGCGATTCGCTCGTCTTCACGAACGCCGAAGCCGTGTGGCAAGAGCCGATCCACGCGACCCAGTGCTGGGAGTACATCTACACGAATGCCGATTGCTTCGGCGAAGAGGGCTGCACGTACCTCGCGGGCCAGCGTGATTGTTATGAGATCAATGGCAACCCCGAGGTTTGCGTCGGCGGTTTTGCCACCTGCACCGACCACGCGGATGCCGAGCCGTCGTGCGTGCCGCTCCCGGAGGGCGCGACGCCGGAGCCGCTCTCCGGCTATTGCTACAGCGCCGACCAATACCCCGTCACCTCGCGATACTCGTTCAAGGTGCTCGATCTCTCGGATCCCACGGATCCGAAGGTCGGCGGCGTCGTTCAGACGCACGTCGAGGAGGACGGGGTTCGTTTGCTCGACGACGGCGATTCGCTCTACGTCACGGTCAAGAAATCCGTGGAGGTGCCGCTCGATGCTCGGCCCTACGCGCAATACTTCGTTCGTCGCCTCGACGTCACGAACCCCGCGTCTCCCGTTCTCGGCCCGGCGATCAACGTCCCGGGCGAGCTCGTCGCCAAGAAGGGCTCGGTCCTCTTCACGCAGGACAAACTGTGGGGGCAGCGGTTCGTGGATTCGGGGATCGCCAAGCTCGAGCTCTCGGGCGACCTTGCGCACCTGCAGAACTACGAGCACCTGCCGTTCCGCCGGGTGAACTCCTTCGGCGTGGACGAAGGCGGCCTGCCCGTCGTCGTGCACGGGCTGCAATGGCAGTCGCACGGGGCCTATTACGCGAGCGTCTCCCCCGCGTTCTCCGTCTTCGCGCCGCGCCCGGACGGCGACGATTTCGTCGCGCTCTCGACCACGCGCCTACCGACCTACCTCTGGCTGCAGCACGTCGATCGCAAGCGCGCGTTCCTCTCGACGTACAACGGGGTCCTGATGGTGAACCTCGACGCGCCGGAGACGCCGTTCGCCCAGGCCTTCTTCAAGACCTGGTATTATGGCGGCTCGAACGCCCCGCGGATCATCGACGACGAGGTCTACCTCCCCGCGGGACCGACCGGCATTCAGCAGCTCGGGATCGACGCGTCGAACCTGCTGCAAACCCCCTGATTCAGGGCACCTCGAAGGCGCCGATGCCCATCGGCGCCTTCATACCCATCCCCCCGAAATCACGCACGAACACCGCAAGGCTCAGGGCCCCGCCATCTCCAACGTGGACTTGGGCTTCTGGCCCGGCTTCGCCTTGCGCACGATCTCGAGGAGGTCGTGCTTCTGCTTGCCGTATTCGAGCATGATGACCTTCTCGGTCGCCTTCTGCGCGCTCGTGCCGAAGTCCTCGAACACGATCACTTGCACCTTCGTCCGCGTCGAGGCGCGGTTTCGGTCCGACGCGAAGTAATGGGCCTGAATCTTGTACCTGCCATCCGTCGCGTTTTTCAGGACGTACATCTCCGGGCCATAGCCCTGCGTGACGTCGAGGGTGAGCATTCCGCCGATCTGCGTCTGGCGATTGCCGAAGTAGCAGACGTCGCCGTTTGGCTCGGTTACATGCAGGTCGATGTCGGTCGCGTCCGTGTTCCAGGTGATCATCACGACGAGATCGGCGCTCTGGAGTTGGGTCTCGCGGGCCACCTGCGGCAGGCGGCCTTTGACGTACTCGGGGACGCTCGTCTTGAGGTCGCCGCGGGCCGCGCGCTGGAGCAGGTCGAAGTATTCGAGCGCGAGGATCTTGCGGAACTCGCCGAACCGCGCTTCCCATTGCCCTGCGAGGCCGACCTCGAAATACGCCATCGCGAGGTCCGTGCGGCCAAGACGCGTGAGGGTCTGCGCCATCGCGCGGTAGGTCTGCGGCTCGTAGGGGCGCGCCACGGCGACGCGGCGGAAGAGGTGGAAGGCGTCCGCGGGCAGGCCGAAGCTCATCGCCGTGACGCCGATGTCGCGCGCGAGCACGGCGTCGCCGGGGTTTTCCTCGACGAGCGAGCTCAGCGCTTTGAGGGCGTCCGCGGGCCCGAGCGAGGCACGCCGGCGCTCCGCCTCGTTCGTCATGCGATCGTAATCGAGCTTGTGCGCGGCGAGGTCGGCGAGCACGGGGGCCGGGATCGATTTCTTGTCGCGTGATTTCACGGCGAGCGGAGCTGCGTCGACCCGGAAGCTCTCCTCGGGCATCTGGTTCAGCGCCTGGCGGAACGAGGGCGGCACGGTGAGGCTCACGCCGGGTGTCGTGGGCAAACCGTCGATCCAGCGCAGGAACGTGGCCTTGGGGTTGCCGAGCGCGGAGGCCGAGAGGGCCAGCGTGTCTTCCACGATCCGCGACGCCGCCGCTGATTTGATGGACCGCGCAAAGTCCTCGGGCACGATGCCGAAGCGCTGGTAATCGGCCTCGGACTCCAGCATGAGCAGCGACGAGGTTTTGCCGGGGACGCGGAAGTGGATCGAATATGCTTTCGCCATGGTCTCGGTGGCGGGGGCGAGCTCTTCGATCTGCGCGACCGCGATCTGGCCATACCCACGAATGGCGAGCGGCGAGGGGATCGCCTGGCCGAGGGGCGCCTTGACGACCTGCGTGCCGCTGCCGGATTCGAGCGTGAGCTCGACGGTCGCGTCCTTCTCGGGCGCGCCGCGGCCGGCGACACGCAGGGTTTGGCCGGGAAAGACGAAGCGGGGACGGCCGGCGAAGAGGACGTCGCTGCCGCCGGCGACGCGCGCCGAGACCAGGCGGAAGGGGCGGCTCTTGTGCGCGGTCGAGGCCTTGGCGACCTCGGCGTCGCCGGTGACGGAGAAGAGCGCGCCGCCGGTCTCGCGCGTCAGCAGCGTGAGCGCGTCGACGTCCGTGCCCGCGAGGCCCGTTTGATAGGCGTAAATCGAGCGGACCGGGGTCTTCTGCAGGCGGCGCGTGATCATCTGCGCGTCGGGCTCGCCCCAGGTCGCGGCGCCGTCGCTGAGAAGGAAGACGTCGAATTGCGGGGCGCCGGGCGCCGTCGCGGCCCGGCCGAGCGCGGCGCCGAGGTCGGTCGCGCCTTCGAGCGCGAGGCCTTGCGCGAACGTCTGGAGCTCGCGGCGCGAGGCGGCGTCGTTCGTGACGAAGCGCGGCTTCCAGAGGGTCTGCTCGATGTTGAAGAAGAGGACGTTGTAGTGCTTGATCGTGTCCTCGTTGTTCGCGAGGAGCGCGTCGAGCAGCTTCAGCCAGACGTTGAAGCGGTCCGGGTTCGACGAGAGCGAGGTGTCGACGAGGAAGAGCGCGTTCTCCTCGCCCTTCGCCGCCGCTGACGCGGGGAACTGCGGCGCGATGTCGGCCGCGAAATACGGCCCCGTCGCGGCGTCCGTGGCGACGACGTGCGCGGCCCCCGGCTTCTTGATGCGGACCGTGACCGTTTTTCCGGACGGATCGTCGAAGCGATAGAAACGTTTGTCCGGGCCCGAGAAGGCAGGCGCGACCGGCGTGACATCGACGGACGCGCCCTGCGGGGCCACGACGGCGAAATCGATCGCCTTGCTGCCGACGTTCTCCGGCAGATCGAAGCTGTATTCGAGATCCTCGCCGATCCGCGTGAGCGGCACGTCGTAGCCGAGGACGATGCGGTGGGATTTGCCCCCGACGAGCGGGAAGACGCGCGTGTTGAAGACGTTCGGGCCGGCCCATTCGAGCAGCGCCGGATCCACGTTGCGGCGCACGGTCTGCGTGTAGGCGAGCGCGGCCTTCTCCTTCGGCACCATGCGCGCCTCTTTCACGCCTTGCCAGGCGGACTCGCGCGCGCGGCGGATCTCGGCCGGCTCGCCGCCCATGCCGCGGGCTCGGTCCGCCGGGAAAAATGCCGGGACGGCGTCGCCCGCGATGGCCATCGCGTCCTGCCCGAATGCAAAGTAATACGGCGACGCGCCCACGGGCAGGCGGAGCTTGAGCGTGCCTTCGTATGTCTCCGGGCGGTTGTTCTTGACCACGATGTCGAGCACGACGCGGGCCATGAACCCGTCGATCGCGACTTTGGCCTGCACGCTGCGCACCGGCAGCGCCTCGCGATCGCCGATCTCGACGCGCACCGCGTGCGCCCCGCTCTGCGCGCGCTTCCACGTCGTCGCCTCGTCCGAGCCCGCGACGGCCTTGGGCTTCGCCGCGGTTGCGCCTTTTTCGGCCGACTTCTGCTCGACCGCGAGGCGTGGCGCCCCGCCGCCGCCCGGCGCTTGCACCGGCGCTGAGGTGGGCATGGGCGCCGCGGCGCTGGGCTCCATCGGGGCTGCCGGGGCCATCGGCGGAGGCGGAGGCGGAGCTTCGGCTTTTGCGTCGTCGGCGTCGTAGGGAGCCTCCGGCGCCGCCGCCGTATCCATGGATTCGACGGACGAGGGAGCGGCCTCCCCAGCGTTCGCGGGGGCTCCTGCCATCGAGGCCGGGGGCGAGCCGCCGCCGCAGCCGCCCGCGCTCGAAGCGAGGGTGGCGAACAGCGCGAGGAGGACGAGGAATGCACGCGCGCGCGAGGTCATGGCCCGAGCATAACGGAGGTCGACGTCGGGACTTACAGGAAGATCGACCGATCGCGCGGCGCGTGACGTATCCTCGCGGTATGACTTGGTTTGCCGTTTCGGAGGAGACATGAAGCTCGGCAGCGTGGCGACCGAGACCCTCGACATCGTGGCGCGGGGCAAATACGAGAGTGCCGGAGGCCTGCACGTCCGGATCGGCTCGCTCATCGAAGCCGCCGCGGCGGGGACCGTGCTCTACGCGCCGGGTGATCTCGCGCGCGCTGAGCCTCGCGAGCGGCGCCCCGGAGCGATCCGCGTCGAGGTGACGGACGAGACGACCGCGGCCGCGGGGCGGAGGCTTTGCCGCGAGGGAGAGGCGCGTGTCGCCGCGTTGAATTTCGCATCGGCGAAAAACCCGGGCGGCGGATTTTTGGGGGGCGCCAAGGCCCAGGAGGAGGACCTCGCCCGGTGCTCGGCGCTTTATACGTGCCTGCTCCGGCAGCCGAAGTATTACGAGGCAAACCGGGCGACGGCGTCGATGATCTACACGGATCACCTCATCTACTCGCCCGACGTGCCGTTTTTCCGGGACGACCGGCTCGCGCTGCTCGACGAACCGTTCACGTTGTCGATCGTGACGGCGCCGGCCCCGAACGCGGGCGAGGCGCTCCGCCGCGACAAGGAGGCGGGCCCCGCGATCCGTGAGGCCCTCGAGCGGCGCGCGGCGTACGTCCTCGCCGCCATCGCCCTCCACGGGCACCGCACCCTCGTGCTCGGCGCGTGGGGCTGCGGCGTGTTCCGCAACGACCCGCGCGAGGTCGCGGACGTACTCGCGCGCTGGATCGTGCATCCGCGCTTCGAGGGCGCCTTCGATCGTGTGGTCTTCGGTATCTACGATCGCAGCGCGGGCCGGCAGACCTTGCGCGCGTTCGAGGAGCGGATGGCGAACCTGTGATCGGCCCCTTGTGCCGCGACGCGCTTCCCGGCACGATCAGCCGACGCCCATGGCTTCGACCTTCCGCCCTCGTCGCTCCGCTGGATCCGCGTTCCTCGCCGCGGCGCTCGGGCTCGCCTCGTTTGCCCTGCCCGCGTCGGCGGATGCCCAGACGTTCCCCGCCAACGCTACGTGGAAACCGCTCGTTCGGGGTGGCGTGCGGGTCGCGGATCCACCGGGGGATGCGGGATCTGGGCGTGACGTCGTCAGCGACTCCGCGCAGGGCGCCGCCGCGGCTTACTTCGCAGGCGACGCCAATTTCCTCTACGTCCGGCTGCGGATCAACGACGCGGTGCTTCAGATGCCGCCCGCGGACTTCAAGGCGTTCGGCTGGGTTTGTCTCATCGATACCGACGGCAACCTCGCGAGCCACGAGCTCTCCATCGGGGTCCTCGGGAGCTCGGACGTCGTCGAGCTCCGGCGAAACACGAGTCCGCAGAACGATGGATCGCCCGCGGACATCTCGGAGACCCTCGTGAAGAGTTACCCGGCGTCGACGCACGCGCGCTCCGTCGCGGCTTCCACGATGGTGAGCGGAGACGCCGACTTCTTCATCGACTGGGCTGTCGCGCGTGTGGATCTCGGCATCGCCAACCAGACGCCGTTCCGGCTTGCGTGCGGATCGTCGAACGACGCGCAGAGCCTCACGGTCGACCTGATCTCGGACAAGGGCGCCCTCACGCTCGCCGGGCTTGTGGCCGATCCGATCGCCCTTTATGGCGCGACCTGCCTTTACGATTGCCTCGACTCCGGATTTCCCTGCGACGTCGGCGTCGGGGCCTGCCTCGCCACGGGCTCGATCCTGTGTGACGGGCTCACGAGGTCCTGCGACGCGTTCCCCGGCGAGCCTGGCACGGAGACCTGCAACGGGATCGACGACGATTGTAACGGCGAGACCGACGAAATTTTTGGTCTCGGCGTGCCTTGCGACGTGGGCGTCGGCGCGTGCGCGGCGTCGGGCGTCATCGTGTGCACCAGCGACGAGCTTTTGAGCGAGTGCAGCGTCGACCCCGGGAACCCCGTGCTGGAGATGTGTAACGGGATCGACGACGATTGCGACGGGCTGACCGACGAGAATTTTGATGTCGGCGAGGCCTGCACGTCCGGGCTCGGTGCGTGCGAGGCGGTAGGCGTGAAGGTGTGCTCGGGGCCCGCGACGACGCAATGCGACGCCCAGCCCGGGATACCCGAGGCCGAGGCGTGCAATGGCATCGACGACGACTGCGACGGCGTCGTGGACAATGGGCTCGGGCTCGGCGATTCGTGCACGGTGGGCGTGGGCGCGTGCCTCGCGCAGGGCGTCTTCGTCTGCGACGCGCTTTTCGGCACGACGTGCAACGCGACGCCGGGTTTGCCCTCGAACGAGACGTGCAACGGCGTGGACGACGACTGCAACGGCGTGACGGACGAGGGCTGCGCGGACACGGACGGCGATGGGCTGACCGACGCGGAGGAGGTCCTGCTCGGCACGGATCCGAATGACGCCGACACGGACGACGACGGCGTACCCGACGGCGCCGAGCCGTCGATGGCCGAGGACACGGACGGCGACGGGCTCATCAACGCGCTCGATCCGGACAGCGACGATGACGGCCTCTTCGACGGCACCGAGATGGGTTACGGTTGTGACGATCCCGCGACGAACCTCGCCGCGATGACCTGCGTGCCCGACGGCGATCTCGGCGCCACGACGACGGATCCGACGAAGGCCGACACGGACGGCGGTGGCAAACCGGACGGGGCCGAAGACGCGGATCACGACGGCGTGCTCGATCCGGGCGAGACGAACCCGAACGATCCTTCTGACGACGCGTACACCTGTTTCACGGACGCCGATTGCGGCAATCCCGTGAGCGGCTCCGTCTGCGAGGCGGGCGCTTGTGTGCCCGGCTGCCGCGGCGCGGCGGGCAATGGTTGTCCTCATGGCGAGGTGTGCTCGTCCTCGGACGCCTCGCGCGGCGTTTGCACGCCCGCGCCGAACGAGTGCGCGAAGGACGCCGATTGCGGGGCGCCGGGCAGCGGGCGTGTCTGCGACATCCCCGCGCGCCTCTGCCAGGCAGGTTGCCGCGGCGCGGCGGGCAACGGTTGTCCCGCGGGATCGTTCTGCACCTCGGAGACCTCGACGCCCGGCGTCTGCGCCCCCGTGCCCGTCGTGGGCCTCGAGGGCAACGGCGTGTTCTGCGAGGCCGCCGGCGCGGGCAGGGGCGGCAGGACCGGTGGCGTGCCTTTCGCGCTCGTCGTCGGGCTCTCCGCGTTCGTCGTGAGGCGCCTCTCCCGGGAAAAACGGCGCTCCCGCGGCGAGATCGAGGGGTGACCCGGACGCCGGGCTTTGATAGCCTCGGCCGAACGGTCTTCGCATGCTCTTCACCCTTCGCGCCACGGGCCCCCACGCGTCGGGGCTCGGGTACTTGCTGCACAAGCACCCCGACAAACTCCAGACGTTCCCCCTCGCGTTCGGGCGCGCGCACGTCTTTTATCCCGAGGCCTCGGCCGAGGCCGTGACGGCCGCGCTGCTCGTCGACCTCGACCCGGTCGCCCTCGTGCGCGGCCGGCCCGGTTCGTCCGAGGGCGGGCTCGTGGATCAGTACGTGAACGACCGGCCGTACGCTGCGTCGTCGTTCCTCAGCGTGGCCATCGCGCAGGTGCTCGGCTCGGCGCTCGCGGGGCGCTGCAAGGATCGGCCGGAGCTCGTGCAGACGTCGATCGCGCTCGAAGCGACGCTCTCGGCGGTCCCGTGCCGCGGCGGCGCAACGCTCCTCCGGTCCCTGTTCGAGCCGCTCGGGTACGAGGTCACCGCGTCACGTTTGCCGCTCGACGAGCGTTTCCCCGCGTGGGGCGAGGGCACGCACCACGACGTCCGCTTGCGCAAGGCGTGCCCGCTCTCGGAGCTGCTCTCGCACGTGTACGTGCTCGTCCCCGTGCTCGACGACGACAAGCATTACTGGGTCGGCGACGACGAGGTGGAGAAGCTCGTCTACCACGGCGAGGGGTGGCTCGCGACGCACCCCGAAAAGGAGCTCATCGCGCGCCGATATCTGAAGCACCGGGCGCGTCTGGCGCGCGCCGCGCTCGATCGGCTCGTCTCGGGCGAGGCCAAGGATCCCGACGCGGAGGCCGAGGCGCATGCCGAGGAGGAGGCCGCAATCGAGGCGCCCGTGCGCCTCGACGAGGCCCGGATCGAGGCCGTGGCGCGAGCGCTTTCGGACGAGGGCGCGAAGACGGTGGTCGATCTCGGCTGCGGGGAGGGCAAGCTCCTCGCGAAGCTCGTGCGGAACCGGGCGATCACGCAGCTCGTGGGAGTCGACGTCTCGCAACGCGCGCTCGACGTGGCCTCGGAGCGGCTGAAGCTCGATCGGCACGGCGGCCGGAAATCCGAGCGGATCGAGCTCCTGCACGGCTCCTTGCTCTACCGCGACGCGCGCCTCGCGGGCTTCGACGCGGCGACGCTCGTGGAGGTCATCGAGCACATGGAGCTCTCGCGCCTCGGCGCGCTCGAGCGCTCGGTCTTCGCGCACGCCCGTCCCCGCGTCGTCGTCGTGACCACGCCGAACGCCGAATACAACGTCGTGTTCACCTCGCTGCCCGCGGGCCACATGCGCCACAAGGATCACCGTTTCGAATGGACGCGCGCCGAATTCGAGGCGTGGGCGGGCAGCGTCGCGGAGCGAAATGGATATGCGGTCCGGTTTGCTCCCATCGGGCCGGCCGACGACACGCTCGGTTCTCCCACCCAAATGGCGGTGTTCTCCCGATGAGCACGGAAGCCCCGGGCGCTTTGGCGGCTCCCGCAAAAGAACCTACGATCTCCCTGCCGACGCCGAGCCTCGTCCTGCTCGTCGGTGCGTCGGGATCGGGGAAGAGCACCTTTGCGCGGAAGCATTTCGCGCCGACCGAGGTCGTCTCGTCCGACATGTTCCGCGCGATGGTGTCGGACGACGAGAATGATCAGAGCGCGTCGGCTTCGGCGTTCGAGGTGCTGCACCTGGTCGTGGACAAACGCCTGGAGGCGGGCAAGCTCGTGGTGGTCGACGCGACGAACGTGCGGCCCGAGTTCCGCAAGCCGCTCGTGGCGATCGCGCGCAAGCACCACGTCTTCGCGACCGCGATCGCGTTCGACGTGGGCGAGCGGGTCTGTGCCGAGCGGAACGAAAACCGCACGGATCGCAACGTGGCGGCCCACGTGGTGCGGCGCCAATCGCAGGATCTCCGCGCGTCGCTGCGCGGGATCGAGCGCGAGGGCATCCGCGTGGTGCACGTGCTGCGCATGCCCGAGGAGATCGAGGGTGTCCGCATCGAGCGCACGCGCCTCTGGACCGATCGCCGCGACGAGCACGGGCCGTTCGACATCATCGGCGACGTGCACGGCTGCTGCGACGAGCTCGAGGTGCTGCTGGAGGATCTCGGCTACACGGTCGAATGGGATCCGGCCGCGGGCCCGCACGGCGTGCGCGTGACGCCGCCGCCGGGACGGCGCCTCGTGTTTCTCGGGGATCTCGTCGATCGAGGCCCGCGGATCGTGGACGTCCTGCGGCTCGTCATGACGGCCGTGCAGAGCGGGGCCGCGCTCTGCGTGCCGGGCAACCACGAGGTGAAGCTGCTCAAGGTGCTCCGCGGCCGGCAGGTCACGATCATGCACGGCCTCGCCGAGACGCTCGCCGAGCTCGCCTCTACGACCGAGGCGTTTCAGGCGGAGCTCGCGCGCTTCATCGACGATCTCGTCAGCCATTACGTGCTCGACGAGGGCCGGCTCTGCGTCGCGCACGCCGGCATGAAGGCGTCGATGCAGGGGCGCTCCTCGGGTGGGGTGCGCGAATTCGGGCTTTACGGCGACACGACGGGCGAGACAGACGAGTATGGTTTGCCCGTGCGGCACAACTGGGCGTCCGAGTATCGTGGCCGCGCGACGGTCGTGTATGGCCACACGCCGGTCCCGACGGCGGATTGGCTCAACAATACGATTTGCATCGATACGGGCTGCGTCTTCGGCGGCTCGCTCACGGCGCTCCGGTATCCCGAGCGCGAGATCGTTAGCGTGCCGGCGACGCGTCAATATTGCGAGCCCAAGAAGCCGCTGATTTCCGTCGCGCCCGAGGAGGGCCGCACGGCGCAGCAGGCGCACGACGACACGCTTGATATCGACGACGTGATCGGCAAGCGGCCCGTGAGCACGCGCCTCGCGCGGTGGGTCACGGTGCGCGAGGAGAATGCGGCGGCGGCGCTGGAGGCGATGAGCCGGTTCGCGGTCGATCCGCGCTGGCTCGTCTACCTGCCGCCCACGATGTCCCCGACCGAGACGAGCGAGCTCCCGGGCACGCTGGAGCATCCGGCCGAGGCCTTCGCGTATTTCCGGCGGAACGAGGTCCCGCGCGTCATCTGCGAAGAAAAACACATGGGCTCGCGGGCCGTGATTGTCGTTTGTCGGGACGAGGCGACGGCGAAGAAGCGGTTTGGCACGACAGATGGCCGCGCGGGCATCGTGTATACGCGCACGGGCCGGCCGTTTTTCGACGATCCGGCGTTCGAAGAGGCGCTCCTTTTGCGGGTGCGGCGCGCGGCCGAGGCGAGCGGGCTCTTCGACGAGGTCGGCGGATGGTTCGTGCTCGACGCCGAGATCATGCCGTGGTCGGCGAAGGCGCAGGCGCTCGTCCGGGTGCAATACGCGCCCGTGGGCAGCGCCAGCCGGTCGGCGCTCGGGGCCGGCATCGAGGCGCTCGTGCAGGCGAACGAGCGCGGGATCGAGACGGGCGAATTGCTCTCGCGCATGCGCGAACGAGCGCGGGCCGCCTCGCTTTACGTCGACGCGTATCGACGTTACTGCTGGCCGGTCGCGCATATCGAGGATTATCGCGTCGCGCCGTTTCACTTGCTCGCGGCCGAGGGGCGCGTGTTCGTCGACCGGGACCATCCTTTCCACCTGGCCATGGCCGCGCGGCTCGCCGAGGCGGACGGGCAGGTGCTCGTGGCGACGCGGCACGTGGAGGTCACGCTCGGGGACGAGGCGAGCGAGCGGACGGGCGCGGCGTGGTGGGAGGAGCTCACCGCGGCCGGCGGCGAGGGGATGGTCGTGAAGCCCATTTCCTTCCTCGCGCGGGGCAAACGCGGGCTCGTGCAGCCAGCCGTGAAATGCCGCGGCCGCGAGTACCTCCGGATCATTTATGGGCCGGAGTACGATTTGCCCGAGAACCTCGCGCGGCTCCGCAACCGTGGCCTCGGCGCGAAACGTTCGCTGGCTCTCCGGGAGCTCGCGCTTGGCGTCGAGGCGCTCGAGCGTTTCGTCCGGGGCGAGCCCTTACGTCGTGTACATGAATGCGTGTTTGCGATCCTGGCGCTGGAAAGCGAGCCGGTCGATCCGCGACTTTGATGCCATATCCAGACGGGATGCTTCACGTTTGCTAGTCTCTTCGCGCGGACGCAAACGCGCCGGATGGAGGATGCGAATGAACGAGAACGAGTCGAACGAAGGGGGCGGGGCACTTCTGTCGCCCGAGCTCGCGGAGGACGCGATGCTCTCGGCCGTGGCCATGGGCGAGGCGACACTCGCGCGTGGGGCGAAGAGCGGGAGCGTGGTCGTGCTTCAGAAGGCGCTCGTCGAGCTCGGCGCGTCTCTCACTCCGGATGGCTCGTTCGGACCCAAGACCCACGCTGCGATCGCCGCCGAGCAAGCCGCGGCGGGGATGCCTGAGACAGGCGTGCTCGACGCGGCGACGCTCGGGGTCGTCGATCGACGCCTCGCCGCGCGACGCAAGGGTCGGCTGCACGACGCCATGGCGGCGGCGGTCGGGGGCGCGCCTGCGAGGCCGGCGGGCGCGGCGCAGGTGGCGTCAGCCGGGCCGTCGCGGCAGGACCAGGGCTACTTTGAAGACGCGGCCGCGCTCCGGGGGCCGGGGGCGGGACCCGTGGCGGATCCGGATTCACCGCCGCCGGTTCAGGATCGCGCGGGCACGAAGGCGAAGGGACCGCTGGCTACGGATCGGGCCGGTTCGTTCGACGCCGTTCGGCGGTCCATCGGCGACGACGCGCCGGCGAACGCGGCGCTCGAGCGGCTCCTCGTGGCGGGGCGCCTGCATGAGGGGTCGCTCTTGCCGAACCTCGCCACGTTCGCGCAGACCCCGCGCAACCCGGCGCTCTTGCTGGAGGCGGGGATCGAGCCGGAGCTCTTGCTCGGGCAGGTGATCCGTCACGTGGACAACCCCCTCCGGGTGCAGCAGGGGCGCGGGCACGGGACGTGTGGCGCCGGCGTGATGGAGTATGTGCTGCTCCGGGGGGATCCGGCCGAGCTCGTGCGGCTCGTCGACGGCATCACCCGCGAGGCGCGCGCGGTCACGCTTCGATCCGGCAAGAAGCTTGAGATGCCACGCAGCGCGATCGCGCGGGACGACTCGGGGCGCGTGGACCTCGACCGGCTCTTTCAGTCGGCGATCATGAACCACGCCTCGGCGATGAGCTGGCTCTTCGATTACGACAACCCCGAGGACAACGATACGTTTTGGGCGGCCGTACGAGGCAACAGCCAGATGGCTGTGTATGGCTTCACCAGTTTGTATCAAGCCATCCTGGGCGGGACCTATACGAGCGTGACCAAGCTCTCGCGGCCGAAGGACGAAATCGCGGGACTCGTGGCGACGTCGGCAGCGCGCGGCGAGCGGGTGCCGGTGATCCTGGAGTTCAAGACGTACCACTGGCTCTCGGTCGAGTGGCTCGAAGCGGGCAAGGACGGCAAACCTGCCTCGATCGTCCTTCGAAACCCGTGGGGCAAAGACGAGGGCGGCGACAAACCGCTCCGCGTGGCGATGCCCGAGGGCGGGGGGCGCGTCCGGATGAAGTACGCCGACTTCCTCGAAAACGTATTCGGTGCCACTGTCCGCGGCTGAGCGGCGCACGTCTCGCGCCCCCTTCGTCGCCCCCTCCCGGCGACTTCGACCTCTCATCAGGAGCTACGGCTCATCCGCGTCGCGGCTTCATACCACTTTGGTAGTAGCCGTCTGGTGATCCGTATTGCTATCGCCCCCGACCCGGTCGGAGCGTCGCTTCTCGCGCACTCCACAAGGGATTACGGCTCGTTCACGCTTCGACTTCGTACTACTTTCGTCGTAGTGATTCGGTAGTCCAACTTGCTATGTTGCCAAGACGGACGCCGGATTGCTCTATATTTGTCCCGTTTTGACGGCACGGCTACAAATGGTCCTCATGAAGGACTGGAATACCTGGACTATGGAAGCCGATCGGGGGCTCGAGCTTCGGACGCACAAGATTCGCGTCGAGGTGAGCCGAGGGCCCATGGCAGGGGTCGTCACCGAAGTTTTGGGGCCGGAGGTGCGGGTCGGGAGCGGGAAAGATTGTGATCTCGTTCTCGAAGATCCGACCGTGAGCAGGCATCACCTGCTCCTTCGTATCGAGGGAGACCTCCTGCGCGTGCTCGACACGAGCAGCCGCAATGGCACGACCGTCGACGGCGTGCGGATCCGCGACGCCTACGCCCGGCCCGACTCGACGATCGGGCTCGGCGCTTCGGCCCTGCGGCTGCAAATGCTCCGCGACGTGGTGACGCTGCCGCTCTCGTCGAGCACGCACTTCGGGCGCCTCGTCGGCGCGAGCGTGCCGATGCGGCGGCTCTTCGCGCTGCTCGAGCGGATCGCGCCGAAAGATACGACCGTGCTGGTCGAAGGGGAGACCGGGACGGGCAAGGAGCTCGTGGCCGCGGCGATTCACGCCAAGAGCAAGCGGGCGAGTGGTCCGTTCATGGTCTTCGATTGCTCGTCGGTGGGCGCAGGTGTGCTGGAGAGCGAGCTCTTCGGACACAGGCGAGGGAGTTTCACGGGCGCGACCGAGCATCGCGTGGGGAAGTTCGAGGCGGCGCACGGCGGGACGCTTTTTCTGGACGAGATCGGGGAGCTGCCCCTGGAGCTGCAGCCGAAGCTGCTCCGGGCCCTGGAGACGCGCACGATCACGCGGATCGGCGAGAATGAGCCGCGGCGGGCCGACGTGCGGATCGTGGCCGCGACGAACCGATCGCTGGCGGCCGAGGTCGAGCGGGGCAGGTTCCGCGAGGATCTCTATTACCGGCTGGCCGTCGTGCCGGTGCGGATGCCGCCGCTGCGGGAGCGGCTCGACGACATCCCCCTGCTCGTGCGCCATTTCGAGAAGGAATGGCAGGGGCGGAAGGATGCGCCGGCGCTGCTACCGAACGAGGTGCTCGAGCGGATGAAGGCGCACCCGCGGCCCTGGCCGGGCAACGTGCGGGAGCTCCGGAACAAGGTGGAGATGATGCTCTCGCTCGGGCTCGCCGAGCCGCCCTGGGCCGCAGAGGAGCCGGAAACCGAGGGGCCGATGCCTTCCGTGCTGCCGGTGAACCTCGAGCTGCCTTTGCACGTGGGGCTCGCGCACGTGGAAAACGCCTACAAACGAGCCTATGTGGAGCGCGCGTTGCGCGAGACGGGATTCAACGTGTCGCAGGCCGCGAAGATCGCGGGCGTGGGGCGGGCGTTTGTCCAGCGGGTGATGCGAAGGCACGGGATCCGATCGGGCGAGGAGGGTGGTGGACCCGAACGTGGTGAGGGCGGGGCCTCACCTGCGCCTGCGCTCGCGCCGCCGCCGGTCCCCGCGCCTGCGCCCGCGTCGTCGGCGGGGCACGGGCTCTACCAATGGTATCGAAAACATCCGCTGGCCTCGCCAGACGCGCGTGGCAGGACCGATGGGTTCGGCCCGCGGAACGGGCACGGATCGAAGCGCCGGGACGAAGGCGGGCGTTGAACCGCGGTCCGTTCGGGTTCATCATGAACGCATGAGGGGGCGTTCCAGTCTCACCGAGCATGAGCAGGGCCTCATGCTGGATCTCGTCGCCGAGCTCGGCGGATCGCTCGATCTGCACGAGGTGCTCGGCCACGCGTACGGCCTGCTCTCGCAGCTCGTGCCCGCCGATCACGGGGCGCTCTGCGTGAGCCGGCCCGAGGGGCACGCCGTCTACGACTGGGCGGTCGCCGAGATGCCCGAGAGGTTTTTCCAGGGATACGCGGAGATGGTCCCGCACGACTTCGTCCGGATCGCCGTGGCCGAGCGTCCGAACGAGGTGCTGCGCGACACCGAGATGCTCCCGCGCGCGTCGATGGAGCGCAGCTTCCTCTACAACCACTGCCGCGACATCGGCATGCAGCTCGAGCACGTGATGGCCGTCCTGCTCCGTGACGACCCTTCCTGGCACGGCGGGCTCATCCTCTACCGGGACAAGCGGATCGCATTCTCCGATCACGAGCGCGAGATCCTGCAGAAGCTCTCCCGGCATTTCACGAACGCCGTGAAGAACTGCCGCCTCTTCGGGTCGATGGCCCAGCGCGCGTCGATCCTCGACGGGGTGCTCGCCGGCATCGGGCACGAGGCCATCGTGTTCAACGCGTCGGGCGCGGAGATCGCGCGGACGTCGAGCGCGGAGAAGATGCTGCAGGCCTGGTTCAAGCCGACCGAGCTCGGCCCCGGGAGGTTCCCCGAGCCGCTCGCCGCGCGCGTCGCGTGCATGGTGAAGGACCCGCACGCGCTGCTCGAGCCTTTCTGCCGGGGCGGCGCGTTCGCCGATCTGAAGGTCTCGATGCAGAAGCTCCCAGGCGGCGGAGGCGCGTCCTTCGTGATGCTGCTCGAGGAGGTCCCGCAGCTCGTGCCCATCCCCCTTCCGTGGCTGCGGGTCCTGAGCAGCGCGGAGATCAAGGTGGCCGAGCGCGTGTGCTGGGACAACGCGCTCATCGCCTCCGAGCTCTCCATCACGGAGCTCACGGTGAAGAAGCATTTCTCACGCATCTTCGACAAACTCGGCATCCCGAACCGCGCCGCGCTCATTCACCTGGCGTGGCGGCAGCGTTGACCGTCGACGCGTCCCCCGCGAACATCCCCAAATAAAGCGCTGCCGTCACCGCCGCGGACAACGTGATGGCGCGGCGGTCGCCTTCGGCTTCGAGGCGCGCGAAGAGGCCACGCAGGACGCTCGTGTGCCCCTCGTCAGCGTCGGCGTGGCCGCGGAGGAAGCGGACGCCGCGCTCGATGCCGGGGATACGTCGCCGCGCGACGAGGTGCGCCGCCGTAGTGCCGGCGCGGGCCTGGGAGAGGGCTTCGAGGATGTAGGCTGTGCCGAGGAAGGCGAGGGGCGAGCCGGCCTCGACCTGGAACTGGTTCCACGCGATGTAGGCGGTGACGGCGGGGCTCGGTCGCGGCGGCGCGGCGGGGCTCTGCGCGCGGCCGATGGCGGCGAGGTCTTCGAGGACCCAGAGATCGTGCCCCTGCTCCTCGTCGGCCTTCTGCAAGAAGAGCCGCGCCAGATCGAGGGCCTTGCCCGCGCGCGCGAGCCGCTCGCCGGCGCGGCGCAGCAAGGGTCGGGTTTGGCGGACGTAGAGATAGGTTTGTCCGAGGAAGGCAGCGTATTCGTCCGTGTCGAGGTCACCTGCGAGCAGGCGGCGTGCGGCAGGGTGCGCGTCGAGGGCCGAGAGCAGGTCCGAGACGGTGGTATCGAGGGTTTCGACGAGGGCGTTCATGGTCCGCGGCTCCTTTCGTTCAGGCGGCGATCGAGCCCGGATTGGGGAAGGCGGGGGGTTTCGCGCGCCGGACGGTGCGCTGCTCGGCGACGTCGGCGAGGAGGGGAAGGGCGCACATGTGGAAGCGTGTGTCGTAGACGGGCGGACCCACGAAGCGGGCGCGCATGCGGCGCGTGTACATGTCGAGGGTGCGGGGGAGCCGGGATCGCGCGGGCGCGGCGGTCGCCGCCGTGCGACCGTGGTCGTCGTAGAAGGGGCGCTTCGGCGGGGCGGGGGCGGGCGGCGGGAGGCGCGGGGCGAGGGATAGGTCGTTCCGGACGAACCCGCGCTCGCGGGCGACGTGCTGGATGAGGCGGGCATCTTCGATGCCGTCGGTCTCGGTGTTTGCCGTGGCAATCCAGTGGCCGACGCCGAGGACCCGGCTCAGGTGGACGGCGGCGGCGTGGAGCTCGGCGACGGCCATGGAGTGTCTGTGGGTGGCGAGGACGCAATAACGCGAGGTCTCGGCGAGGCGGAGCCCGGCGGCAACGAGGGGGGCGAGGTCGAATTGCGACTCGACGGAGAGGCCAAACGAGGTGCCGTTCGTGGCGGCGATCTCGGGGTTCGGCAGGAGGAGGCGGAGGGTGCCGACGGCGAGGTCGCCGTCGTAGGTGATGAGGTGAAGGGTCGTGGGGAGGGTATCGAACGGATCGAGCTCGCGGGGGACTGCGTGGTCTTTCGTGTCGAGGTACCCGAGCTCACGGGCGAAAACGTCGAAACGAACGCGGACGGCGTCGTCGAGGTGTCTTTGGGTTTCGGCGATGATGCAACGGATGTCTGGCATGATGTCCTCCGGCGGCGCGAGCGAATGTCGGCTCGGTCGTCGAGAGGGCCTTGATTGCAGGCGACGTGCCCGACGGCGGTGGGCCGATTCTCCGGCCGAACCGCGGGGAAGACGCGCGCGGTGGATCCGGATGGATGCAGGGAGCGTCGAGAAATGTGGAGGGGGTGGATCCGGGCGCATGCAGCACCCTGGGGGGGCCAGCCATCACTTCGTCCGCCCGACTTGTGCATGCGGCGCTGCGCGGATCGCGCAAGGAATTGCGTGATGCTGGTAACGCGCGGACGGACGGAAGCGGCTGCGGGAGCCGGTCGGGAAGGCACCCGGGAAAGCGCGCACGGGATCGAGCTTGCTTCGTTACGGGAAGGGGCAGAACATGCTTCTGTGCCCCGCGGCTTCTTGGCTGCCGGACAGGAGGAAGTGATGGCTCAGAAGGCGATGTACAGCTACCGGGGAGACACGCGTGACGACGCGACCGTGCGGGATCACGGTGGCTTCGCCCCGAAGTTCTTGCTGGAGCAGCATAACGGTGGATTCGATGAGTTCATCAAGTGCACGAACAAGACCGCGGGCAAGCTTGGCTGCAATTGTCCGGGCACCACGGAGGCAGATTTGTTCCGCGGAGGGCGCAATGAGTTTCTCAAGATCATGGAGAAGCCCATCAATTTGCAAGCCCACGTGATGTTCAACAAGAGCGGGTATATCTCGACCGCCTTCCGGAGTGACGAAACCTATGCCGGCCATCAATACAGGATGGGCGGCCTGTTGTACGAATATTCCATCCAGGAAGCTGCTGCGCGGTTCCGCATTGCGGCCAAGATTCCTGGGCTCGTCAACGGCTGGAAAGTGTACCTCGATGCCGTGAATATCGGGCAGTCGATGCTCATCGCGATCACACCCCGCGGAGGCGTGGAGCTGACCTTCATCACGCCGGTACCCTACAAGTACATCACGCACGTCGGATTCAAGTGACCCTCCTCGGAGGGAGCGCGCCGGCACCGATTCGTCGACCGTGTCCATCCGCGCCGGCTGCGGAATCACTCCTCACGGCTTCGGGTGCGCAAGGAGCCACTCCACCACCGCCGGCGCGAAATTCGCTCCGAGGCCCGGGACGTGTGTCCCTCCGTCGATCGTCCAGAGCTCCGCCGCGCCGCCTGCCTTGCAGCCCGTCGTGTATTGCGAGACGCTGGTCTCGGCGCCGTCAATCGTGGCGTCGAGGTCGAGAGCTTCGCCTGCGGACGGCGTGAGCGCGCAGCCGTTTTTCTGGGCCCATTGCTCGGCCGTCGCCACGGCGCCCGGAACACTCACGCCCATGATCGCCTCGCCGTCGTAGGGGACGGTGTCGTCCGCGGTGCCGTGGATCTGCAGGACCGCGACGGGTTTTTCGGCCGCACATTTCGCAGGATCGCTCCACGTCGCGCCCGCGAGGCTCGCGATGCCGGCGACGAGGTCCGAGCGGTCGCAGGCCATCCGGTGCGACATGAAGCCGCCATTGGAATGGCCCACGAAATACACGCGCTTCGGGTCGACCTTGTAATGCTGGCCGATCTCGGTGACGAGGCCCGAGAGGTAGGCGACGTCGTCGACGCCCACGCCGCCGAAATCGCAACAGGCGTCGGTCGCGTTCCAGAAGCGCTTCGAGCTCGTGTCGGATGTGCCGTCCGGGTGCGCATACAAAAAGCCGTGTTTGTCGGCCTGGGGTTTCAATTGAAACAGGAGCTCCTGGACGAGGCCGGAGGCGCCGTAGCCGTGCAGCAGGATCACGAGCGGGGAGGGTTTGCCGGGGTCGATGCTGGGCGGGACATGGACGGTGACGGGGCGATCGCCGCCGACCACGAGCTCGCCGGGATCCTCGCCGCCGATGCCCCCGGATCCGCCGGTGCCTCCCGAGCCTGCGCCGCCGCTCGATGCCGGGGGATTCGAGGAGCAAGCCAGGGCGAATGTGAACGGTATGGATGCGAAGACGAGGGAGCGGTAGAAGCGCGTCATGGCGCGAGCTTACCGCACGTTCCGTCGGATCTCCTCGGTGTTCCTCCTCGCAGGGGTGACGCTCGCCGCGGCGCCGGCCCTGGGCGTGCCGCAGGCGGCGCCCAAGGCGGCGCCGGCAAAAGGCCCGCCCTCGAGCGCGGACCTCGCGGCGCTGAAAGAAGCGCAGGATCTCGCTGTTCAGGCGCAGCAGTTGCTGGAAAGAAAGCAATACGACGCGGCGCTCGCGTCGGCGCAGAAGGCCCTCGGGATCCGGGAGAAGATCGAGCCCGAAAGCGTCTTGACGAAGATGAGCGTGCGCCAGATGGCGGAGATTCACGAGGGGAAGAAGCAGTACACGCGCGCCGTGCCTTACCGGGAGCGCGCCCTCACGCTCGTCGAGAAGAATCCGAGCAACGAGGCGGATATCCGCTTTCGCATCCACGAGCTCGCGGTGACGTTGCACGCCGCGGGCGAGCACGCGCGCGCCATCACGCTGTTCGAGCGCGAGATCGCCCTCGCCGTGAAGGCCAGCCGCGGCGTGGAGGGGGAGAGCGCGATCGGGCCGATCGCGGCGATGGCGGAGCCGCTGAAGGCACTCCGGCGGTACGACGAGGCCGAAGCCGCGCTGCTCCGCGCGATCAAGATCTGCGAGAACGTCACGCGGGATCGAAAACCTTATCCGTACCTACTCGTGAACCTCGGCCGTTTGTACCACGAGACCGGCCGGTACACGCGGGCCGAGCCGGTGCGCGCGCAAGCCGTCGAGCGCGTGGCGGACGTGGGGGGATTTCGCTCCAACGCCACGGATGAGATGGGCCACCTCGCGCAGACGCGGATGGCGCTGCAGGACTATCCGGGCGCGCAGATCGTGCTCGACGAGATCGTGGCCATCATGCACGAGCACGAGGGGGAAGCGAGCCTCGCGTATGCGAGCGCGCTCATGATGCGCGCCGTGCTCGACGTGGAGACGGGGGCGTATGACCAGGCCGAGCCGAGGCTCTCGCGCGCGCAGGCGATCCTCGACAAGAACGCCGAAAAGGGGAAGGACGCGCCGGACCTGCGGGTCGTCTTGCAGTGGATCTTCGGGCGCATCGCGACGCAGAAGGGAGATTTTACCCGCGCCGAAGGGCTGCTCTCGCGCACGCTCACCCATTACGAGAAGACACTCGGGCCGAAGGACAAGTCCGTGGCCGAAGTGGCGGCGAACCTCGCCGATCTCTACCGGCGCGCGCAGAAACTCGACAAGGCCGAGGTCCACGCGGCGCGGGCGCTAGGGATCCACGACGAGCAGCTCCCGCCCATGCACCCGGATCGCGCCGAGTCGCGGGCGATCCTCGGGCGCATCCGCGAGATGCGCGGCGACGCGGCGAGCGCGAAGAAGCTCCACGAAGAGGCGCTCGCGGCGCGGGAAAAGACGTTCGGCAAGGAGCACCCGTTCGTCGCATCGTCGTTGCTCGATCTCGCGGATCTCGCGCGGAGGCAGAAGAACGCGGGCGAGGCCGAGGGGTTTTACAAAAGGGCGATCGGGATTTTCGAGAAGACGTTCGGCGCCGAGCACGAAAAGGTCGCCTCGGGGCTCGAAGGGCTCGCCGCGTTGTACGTGGAATTGGGCAAGTTCGATCTGGCCCTGCGCGCCGCGACACGGGCGGCCGAGATCCGCGAGCGGCAGGCGGCGCTCGTGATCGCCGGCGGATCCGAGGCGCAAAAGCGCGCGTTCGTGGCGACGATGCGCGTAGGGACCGATTTTCTGACGAGCCTGCATGCGCGGACGATGCCCGCGGATGCGGACGCGAGGAAGCTCGCGCTGACCACGATCTTCCAGCGCAAGGGGCGCGTGCTCGACGTCATGGCGAGCTCGCTCGCGGCGCTGCGCCGCAAGCTCGGGCCCGAGGAGGCGAAGCTCGCGGACGAGCTCGCGGCGGCGCGCAGCGAGGTCGCGCGGCTCGCCATGCGAGGGCCCGCGGGCGCGCCGCTCGACGAGTTCAAAGCCGAGCTCGCGCAGCGCGAGGAGAAGGCGCGGTCGATCGAGGAGAAGATGGGCGGGCGGAGCGACGTGTTCCGCGCCGAGGAGACGCCCGTCACGATCGAGCGCGTGCAGGCCCTTTTGCCTGCGGGGACGGCGCTCGTGGAGCTTTCGGTGTACGTGCCGCGGCGCTCGGCCGACGTCGACCTGCCGAGCCGCGAGGGGCCGCCGCGCGTCGCGGCATACGTGCTCGACGCCGCGGGGAAGGTGACGTTCGTCGATCTCGGCGAGAGCGCGCCGATCGAGGCGGCGACGAAGGCGCTGCGCGAGACGCTCACGTCGTCGCTCGACCAGGATCCGAAGCCGCCCGCGCGGGCGCTCGACGAGCTCGTCATGCGCAAGATCCGGCCGCTCCTCGGGGGAAAAACCAAGCTTATGATCGCGGCCGATGGCGCGCTGTCGCTCGTGCCGTTTGCGGCGCTCGTCGACGAGGACGGGCGGTACCTGGTCGAGCGGTACGAGATCTCGTACCTCACGAGCGGGCGGGATCTCCTGCGGCTCGCGCGCACGGCGCCGTCGCGGCAGAGCGCGCTCGTGGTGGCGAACCCGGCGTTCGGGCGGCGCGAGCAAGGGGAGAGCGCGCTCGCAGCGCTGGAGGACAAACCCGACGCGAAGTCGCGGGGCCTCGACAAAGCGTTTTTCGAGCCGCTGCCGGCGACGGCGGCCGAGGCGCGCGCGCTCGCCCCGATCCTGCCCGGCGCCATGGTGCACGTGGACCTGGAGGCGACGGAGTCGACGCTGAAGAAGGCGCAGGCGCCGCGGATCGTGCACGTGGCGACGCACGGGTTTTTCCTGGCCGCGAAGGGCGCGGCGGCGCGGGCGCCGGAGCAAGGCGAGCGTGGGCTCGAGCTCGAAGCGGCGCCGGACTGGCTGCCGGACGATCCGTTGCTGCGATCGGGGCTCGCGCTCGCGGGGGCGAACGCGAAGAAGGGCGGAGGCGGCGAGGACGGGATCCTCACGGCGCTCGAGGCGAGCTCGCTCGATCTTTGGGGCACCAAGCTTGTCGTGCTCTCGGCGTGCGAGACGGGCCTCGGCGACGTGCAGCGCGGCGAGGGCGTGTACGGCCTGCGGCGCGCGCTTTTCGTGGCCGGCGCCGAGTCGCTCGTCGCGAGCTTGTGGAAGGTCGCGGACGAGGAGACGCAGCGGCTCATGGTGGCCTATTACCAGCGCGTCACGAAGGGCAGCGGTCGGAGCCCCGCGCTCCGGGACGTGCAACTCGCGATGCTCGCCGACGCGCCCACGTCGCATCCCTACTTTTGGGCGAGCTTCGGCGTGTTCGGCGATCCGTCGCCGATGGGCGTCGATGTCGTGGGCGACCGGCGAACGCCGCACGAAGGGCCGCGGGTCATGCCCGTTCGGCCCAGTCCGCGCGGGTGTGCGTGCACGATCCCCGCATCGACGGGGGAGGGGCCGCTCGGGCTCGTGGGTATGTTCGGGCTCCTCGCGCTCGTCGCGCGGCGCCGGAATCGGTGATAGGGTCTCGGCCATGCTGGCCATCGAGGCCCGGGGGCTGCGCAAGACATATGGCGGGGGATGGCCTCGGGGCGCGGGACGGGAGGCGCTCGCGGGGCTTGATCTCGCGGTGGACGAGGGGGCGGCGTTTGGGCTGATCGGGCTCAATGGCGCGGGAAAAACCACGTTCATCAAGTCGCTGCTCGGCGTCGTGCGGCCGAGCGCGGGCGTCGTGCGTGTCCTCGGCAAGGATCCGGAGGATCCGACGGCGCGCGCGAAGGTCGGGTATCTGCCCGAGCGCCTCTTCTTGCCGCATGCGTTTACGCCCGTGCAATTTTTGGCGAGTGTGGCGCGGCTGAAAGGGCTCCCGCGGGCCGACGACGAGGTGCGGCGGCAGATCGGGCGGGTGGGTTTGTCGGGGGAAGAGGGGCGGCGCATCGGGGGTTTTTCCAAGGGAATGCGACAGCGGCTCGGGCTCGCGGCGGCGCTGCTCGGTGGGCCGATGCTCCTTGTGCTCGACGAGCCGACGGACGGCGTCGATCCGCTCGGCCGGGCGGAGATCCGGCGGATCCTCGCGGAGGAGCGGGCGCGGGGCGCGACGCTGTTTCTGAATTCGCATCTTCTTTCGGAGACGGAGCGCGTCTGCGATCGGATCGGCATTCTCTCGGGCGGGCGGCTCCTCCGGGAAGGGCCGATCGAGGCGCTCTGCGGGAGCGAGACGCGGTATCGCGTGCGGTTTGCCCCCCCCGTCGATATCGAGGCGCTCGCGGCGCTTGGCTTTCGGGCCGGGGACGGCGAGGGCGTGTTCGTCGTGGATGCGGCGGATCCTACGGCGTTGAATGATTTCTTGGATCAAGCCCGGCGCACGGGGGCGCGGCTCGTGGGGCTCACGCACGACGTGCGAGATCTCGAGGACGTGCTGGCGGAGGCGCTCGGCCAGGGAGGAGAGCGGGGACACGCGTGAAATCGTTTGTCGTGGCCAGGGATCTCCTGCGCGAGGCGGCGTCGCGGCGTTGGTTCCTCGCGCTCGGCCTCGGGATCACCCTGATGCTCGTGGTGATGGGTTTGTCCTTGCGGATGGACGTCGTCGACGGGGCGCTCGCGGCGACGCGGCTCTTCGGCAAATCGATGAACACGCAGATCCGCGCGACGGACCTGGCGCTCCGGCCGGCGTTCGTGGCGTCGTCGTACCTGATTTTTTACGGAGGCCTCCTTTTCGGCGTGGTCGCGTGCGCCGATTTCGGCCCGAGCCTGCTCGCGCCGGGGCGGATCGAGCACCTCCTCTCGTTGCCGGTGCGGCGCTTCGAGCTCGTCGTGGGCACGTTCCTCGGCGTGCTCGCGCTCGCGCTGGTCGGGGCGCTTTATGGCGCGGGCGGGCTCGTCTTGATCTTCGGGGTGAAGACGGGCGTGTTTTCGGGGCGGCTCATCGTCTCGGCGTTGCTCGCGAGCGTGACGTTTTCCGCGATTTATGGCGCGATGCTGACGGTCGCGATCGCGGCCCGCAGCGCGGCGCTCTCGGCGGCGTCCGGGGGCGCGCTCGTGCTACTCGGGATCGTGGCCGGGGAGCGGGAGCGGATTGCGGAGTTTTTTGATCCGGGGATCTCGCGCACGATCTTTCGGGGGTTGACCCTGTTCCTCCCGCGGGTCTCGTCGCTCGCGCGTTCGGCCGGGGAGATCGCGGGGTCCGAGCCCGTGGATCCCGCTGCGCTGACGAGCTTGCTCCTGGGGCTCGTGGTCTTTGGTCTCGCGGCGCTCTCGCTCGGCATTCACCTCTTCGAACGGAAGGATTTCTGATGAGACGGGTGGCCTGGCTCGTCGCGTTCGCTGCCCTCCTCGGGCTCTCGGCGTTCTTGATGTCGCGGGGGGACAAACCCAAAAAGCCCGAGCGTGTGCTCAAGGCCGAGTTCCCGCGGCACCCGAGGGACTGGGAGGACGAGCGCAACCGGAAACGAAGGACCTTGCCGCCGGCGGCCCCGCGCCCGGGGGAGGATGAGGGCATCCAGCGAAAGCGAGATCCGCTGCTCGTGGCGCTGCCGGTCGAGAAGGGAAAGAGCGCGGTGGTGTTCGAGGTCTCGGCGCTGAAGGAGTCGCCGATCGGGCAGATCTGGCTCGATTGCATGCTGGAGGAGCAAGCCGAGAACAAGCGCCGCGGGCGAGGGCGGGACGACTTCAAGGAGCGATTCGGGATCGACATCTTGCAGGACGTCGAGCGAATCGCGATGTCGTCGAACAAGGTGGCGGTCCTGTCGGTCACGCAGGGCGCCGGGCGGTTCGACAAATCCGGCTGGCCGAAGCGTACGGTCGGCGAAAAAGGCGCGATATGGGAGGACACGGAGGGCCGCTCGGTGTTCGCGACGTGGGGGGACGAGCTCGTCCTCGCCGGGGTGGACGTGAAGGAGATCGAGGCGGCGATCGCGCGGCTCGAATCGAAGTCGCCGCCGCAAGCGCCGCCGATCCCGGATTGGTCGGCCTACGGCGACATTTACGGGGTGCTCTCGCCCGAGGAGCTCGCGGACATGTTGCCGGAGGAGCAGGGCGAGATCGCGGCGCGGATCCGGGCCGCGATCGATCGCGTGGATCTGCACGTGGATACGTCGGAGGACGTGGCCATCGTGGCGGACGTGAATGGTTCGAACGTGGACGATGTGACGGACCTGGCGAAGTCGATGGGCGCGGCCCTGAGCCTGGCCCGCGCGGGGGCCGAGGACCAGGGCGACGGCCGGCTGCGAGAGCTGCTCGATTACGCGACGATCAAGCCGCGGGACGGGCGATTCACGGTGGACGTGGCGCTGCCGCTCGACGTGCTCAAGCAAATGGGGCCGTGCCGAAAGCGGGACGCGGCGCCGTCACCTTCACAGTGAAGGGAAGGGCGACCAGGAGGTGCACCATCTGCCACCACGGATGGTGATTTCCTGGCGTCGCGCGGAGGCCGTCAGGGGCGCGCCTTCCATTTCGGTGAGCGCCACGGAGAGCGCAGCCTCGACGGCGCCCCGCGCGGCATCGCTCGGGGCGAGCAGGTGGCCGCGAAGGAGGGCCGTGGCGGCATTCGGGCCGAAGACGCAGCCGAGGGCGATGGCGGCTTGCTCGGCAGCCGGCGTGTGGTCGAGCTCTTCCTCGGCGTGATCTTCGAGGAGCGCTCGCTCGAAAAGGGCACCATGCTCCCGGGCCTCGTCGATTCTTCCGAGGAGCTGGAGCGCTTCAGCGCGGAGTTTGACGTCGGCGGAGGATTGCGCGGCCTCGACGAGGGCTTGTACCTGCGGGGCGTGGCCGCGGCGCGCGCGCGCGCCGATCACGCGGAGGCGAACAAAGGGATCGGGATCCGCGGTGAGGCTTTCGAGCGCGGCGTGGAAGGTGGGGCCGTCCTCGGCGACGGCGTCGAGCACGTCGAGGGCGAGGAAGCGGGCCTCGGGGTCCGGGAAATGGAGCGCAGCGAGGAGCGCGGACCTGTCGCGCGTGTCGGGGTTTTTCGCGATATCGCGGAGGAGCACGCGGGCGAGGTCGAGGTTTTCGGGGGCGGCGCCGCGTCGTTCGAGATACGCGACGGAGACAAGCCTCTTTCGTCGATGAAGGACGAGGCCGAGGTCGGCGCGTATCGTTTCGTGGAGGCGCGCGCGGGCGAGCAGGTCGGCCGCGAGCGCGGGGCCCTCGTCGTCCTCTTCCAGGAAAGCGAGGGCTCCACGATAGCGGTGATGGACCCGCGGTTTTTCGATAGGGCAGCGGAGGGCGAAGTTATGGTCGAGGACGGCTTTTCGTGCGGCCTTGCGGATCGCCGCGGCGCTCGAGAATCGCAAAAGGTCCCGTCGCGGGAGGACGAGGGCCGCGGCCGCTTCGGCGCGGACTTCGTCGCCGAGGAGATCCGCGAGATCCGGCAAGCGGCGAATGTCCTCGAAAAGCTCGGCGTCCCGGGGACCGGCGCGCCGGTACGCGGCGAGCACGACGAGCGCGTCCGGGTGCGTGTCGGCCAGGGAAAACGCGAGGGAGGCGTCGTCCTCGTCGGGGGAGCGCCGCGCGACGTCTTCGAGCCAGCGCGCGACGAGCCAGGCTTCGAGCTCCTCGCAAGGTTTGTCCACGAGGAAGCTCATCGACCTGAGCCACCCGCGCCGTGCCTCAGGGCTCGCCCGTTCGAGGCGCGCGAGCAGGTCTGCCCTGCGTGGGCCACTTCTCGCAAAGGGGACGAGCTCGAGGAGCGACGGCGTCGTGGGGAAGTCAGCGCCGCACGCGAGCGGCGCCTCGGGTTCGTCCGCGAAGACCTCGTCGAGCAAGCGCGTGAGGGTTTCGTCGGGCAAACCGGCCGAGGCCCGCACGAGGGCGCGGAGCGCGTGGACGCGATGCCAGCAGGGACGCGCGGGATCGGCCGCGATTCGCGTAAACGCGGGGGCGAGCGACCGCGGCGCGAGGAACGAGAGGAGGCACGCGGCACGGACGCCCGCACGACCAGGGAGGTCGAGCCAGGGGAGGAGACGATGGCCGACCTCGTCGCGGGAGGTCCAGCACAGGGAGGAGACGTCGAACACAGGAGGCGCGTGTGGTCACCGGAGCGCCATGCCGGGAGCACCTGGGCCTCGGGCCGGGCTCGGCGTTCATGCGTACCACGCTGCGCGACGACACGCGAACCCATCACGCGCGTGCGAGGTGCACGACACTCGCTCGACTTGGGTTCGCTTGACGCCCCATGCTCGCCCTGGGATCCTCTGCGCATGTCCCGCCGCTTCAACACGGCTGGCCCGAACGATCCGGCGCGCCACCACACGGTTCCCGCGCTGTCCCGTGTCCCCGGCGTCCGGGAAATCATCGAGCAGGGCAGTTCCTTCATCCTCCACGCGCCCAAGCAGACCGGCAAAACGACCGCGCTGCTCGACCTCGCCGCCGTGCTGAACCGGGAGGGCAAGTACGTCGCAGCCGTGCTCTCGCTGGAACCCGGCGCCGCGCTGACGAGCATCGACGCGGCCGAGCTCGCGATGCTCGACTCGTGGCGGTACGACCTCGCCGCCTACCTGCCCGCCGACGTCTCGGTCCCGCGCTGGCCCGACGCGCCCCAGGGAAACCGCATCGGCGCAGCGCTCTCGGCGTTCTCCCAGGAGGCGCCGCGGCCGCTCGTCATCCTCCTCGACGGCCTCGACTCCTTGTCGCGCGACGTGCGGGTCTCCCTCGTCCGGCAGATCCGCGCCGGCAAGCCACGCCGCCCGCGCGCCTTCCCTTGGTCGATCGGCTTCGCCTCGGTGCGCGAGCCCCGCGAGCTCGACGCAGGCCAGGCGCCTTCGAGCTCCCGCGCCCCCGCGAGCTCGACCGGCCTCGACGCCGAAGTACTCACCCTTCAGGGTTTTTCGCGTAGCGAGGTGGCGACGCTCCTCCAAGGGCTGGAAGAGCGGACGGGGCTCGAGCTCTTGCCCGGCGCCGTCGAGCGCGCCCACGAGCTCACCCAGGGACATCCTTTCCTCGTGAACGCGCTCGCGCAGCGGATCGCCGACGGCTCCGATGGTCGCAAGGGCCCGCTGACGGCGGTGGACATCGAGCGGGCGAAGGATCTCCTCCTCGATCGCCGCGGTGGCCTGCTCGACGAGATCAGCGATCGCATGCGTGACGGAAAGCTCCGGGCGGCGCTCGAGCAGATCCTCGCCGAGGCGCAACGCGAGCCGCCGGCCGAGGACTTGCGGGGCGGCATCGATCTCGGGCTCGTTCGGCGCATGCCCGATGGAACAATCGCGCTGGCGAACCCGATCTTCCACGCGCTCGTCGCGCGGCTCTTGCCTGGCGCGGTGCGATCGGTGTTCCCGGTCGGACAGCCGGCGTGGGTCGGGCCCGACGGGCGGCTCGACACGGATCGGCTGCTCGAAGCGTTCCTCGATTTCTGGCGGCGGCACGGCGACGCGCTTTTCTCCAGCGCGCCCTACGGCGAGCTGTCGCCGCTCGTGCTCACGGCGTTCTTGAACCGCGTCGTGAAGAGCGGTGGCCTCATCGAGCGGGTCTACGCCATCGGCCGCGGCCGCATGGACGTGTGCATCCGGCAGGGCGGAGCCGCGGTCGCGCTCGTGGTGAAGGTACGTCGCGACCGTGATCCGGATCCGATCCCCGAGGGGCTCGCGCAGGTCGACGAGGCGCTCGCGCGGCTCGGGATCGAGGACGGATGGCTCGTGGTGTTCGATCGGCGCAAGGGCGTCTCGCCCGTCTCGCAGCGGCTCGGCGCCGCGAAGGAGAAGACGCCTGCCGGGCGCGAGGTCGTGCTCGTCCGGGCGTGAGCCGCGCCGTCACGATCGGAAGCGCAGGAAGTCGCTGAGGATCGCTGCGAACTCGTGCGGTCGCTCCAGGAAGGGCGAGGGTCCGGCGTTGGGCATCTCCGCGACGACGACACGTGCCTCCGCGAGGCGCGAGAGCGAGCGCGGTGAGATCCCGCCGCGGCTGCCCGTGACGAAGAGCGCGGGCACGGACAAACGGGCGAGCCGCCACGCGAGCGAGCCCTCCTCGGCGAGCGACACGAGCTCGCGGCCCCAGGCGTGAAGCAGGCGCGCGTCGCAGGGGACGCGGCCCGGGTCTTCGGCCGTCGTTGCTCCACGCGAGGCGCGCCTCACCGCGTCGCGCAGGGCGTTGATGCCCGGGCCGCCGAGATCCGTGAGGGTCAGCTCCGCGGCGGGGCGGAGGCTCGTGCAGTCGTCCACGGTCTTCGGGCCGTCGACGTCCACGAGGGCGCGGACGAGGCCTGGGTGGCGCTCGGCGATGAGCGCGGCGAGTGTCCCGCCGAGGCCGTGCCCGACGAGGGCCACGCGCTCGCCGAAGCGGCCTCCGAGCCACCTCGCGAAGTGATCGGCGAACGCCGTGAGCGGCGCGGGCCGCGGGGCTGGGACGCTGCGCCCGTGCCCTGGAAGATCGGGCACGACGTGCCGGTGCGCGGCGAGCCGCGCGTGCAGCGCGACCGCCTCGAACACGAGCCCGTGTCCGGCGAGCCCGTGCAGATACACGAGCGGGGTGCTCCGCGCGGACGGGTGATAGTCCCGGACGAACATCCCTGCATCGACCCCGTGCGCCACATCGACCGACAGCATTCGTCCCCCTCCCTCCTCGATCGCCGCGATCCGGACCCGCGCTCTCCTCAGGAAGAGCCTGAACCGGTCCGTCCGAAACCACCGACTTCGCGTCGTGCTCGATCCCTGCCTGGCCGGACGCCTCACGGGTCCTCCGGCTCGTTCGCGCTTTCCCAATCGATGCGCGAGGCCGGTCCTCGGGCGCGCTCCTGCCGTCAAAAGCCGCGGAAAAGGGCGGGCGGATCGTCACGTACGGGGCGGCTTCCGGGGCCTCCGCGGAAGTTTGTCTAGGAAAACCAGTCCGTGCGCGACTTTGGGTACCGTGCCCACATGCCGCGACGACGCGAGCCCGATCCGTTCGCCCTCCAGGTTGGAATCCGCATCAAGCAGCTCCGCGAGGAGCAGGGTCTCACGATGGAGAAGCTCGCCTTCGAGAGCGAGCTCGGATCGAAGGGACACCTGTCGAACCTGGAGCGAGGGCTCGCGAGGCCCACGATCCACACGCTGAGGGTCCTCGCGGAGCGGCTGGAGGTCGACGTGCTCGACCTCCTCACGTTCCCCGAGCAAGGCGATCGCCAGAAGCTCGTCGACCTGACGCGTTACCTCGGGCGCGGGACGATCCGCAAGCTGCTCAAGGACATCCTCAAGGACATGGCGCCGCTCGAGTCCGCGAAGGAGCCCGCGGCCGCGGCGCCTCCGCCGAAGAAGGCCGCCAAGCGGAAAAGCACGCCCGCGAAGGCGCGCAAGAAGAAGCGCTCGGCGTAGATCGGCAATTTCGTTGCTGGTCAAATGGATTGGTTCGCCCACGGACGATCCGGCGGCGCCGCTCTCCGTCAAGCGATCCACGATCGTGTCGTCTGGGTGCGAAGCGCCGTATCCACTTCCATCCACGCGTGAGCGCGTGGTGCGTAACGCGCTTCCAAGGTTCGGACGATCTGCGTCCGAACCTTGGGCTTTGCTTGCGTCTTCGCGCGCTGCGTCGTTACGCTCTGCGTCCTCATGCGCTGGAGGAAAAGGACGATGGGGAAGGGCATCCGGCTGCGGAAATTCGAGCTCAAGAAGACGCTCTTCTTGCTGCCGAACCTGATCACGCTGACGAGCATCTTCTGCGGCTTCGACAGCATCCGGACCTCGGCGACGGCGCAAGGCGAGGCGGACTTCTACCGCGCCGCGTTGCTCATCGTCTTCGCGATGTTCTTCGACACGCTCGACGGCCGCGTCGCGCGGGCGACGAAGACGCAGAGCGCGTTCGGGCTCCAGATCGACTCGCTCGCCGACGTGGTGTCGTTCGGCGTCGCGCCGTCGCTCCTGCTCTACCAGTGGACGCTGAACCGGCTCGGCACGCTCGGGCTCGTGGCGTCGTTCCTGTTCACGGCGTGCGGGGCGATCCGGCTCGCACGGTTCAACGTGCTCTCGACCGGCGACGACGGCAAACCCTCGAAGCCGTCGAAGTACATCGTGGGCCTGCCGATCCCGGGCGCCGCGGGCATCCTCGTCTCGCTCGTCGTCGCGAGCCACGCCGCCGGCGGGATGCTCGGGCGCGCCGAGTACACCGTGCTGATGCTCGGCGTGACGATCGGTTTGTCGATGCTGATGGTGTCGACGATCCGGTTCCGCTCCTTCAAGGACGTGAAGCTCAATGCGGGGACGGCCCTGCTCGCCGCGTTCATGGTGGGTTCGTCCGTCGCGGTGTCGCTGAAGATGCAGCCGGCGTTCGTGCTGGTGTGGTTGCTCGGCTGCTACGTGACGATGGGGATCCTGGAGTCGTTGTGGCACCTGCCCCGGCGGCTCCGCGCGAGCCTGCTCGCCGGCGACTCGAATCAGCCCCCGCCCGCGGCGTCGGCCTGAACCCGGGCTGTTCGGAACGGCTTTGACTTTGCGGCAGGGCCGAACCATGTAGACTGCGCGCCGTCCATGAAGAATCGCGTATTTTTCCCGCAGGTCGCGCTCGACGAGTGGCTGGTGGAGGACAGGGTCGACCTCAGGAACGACGAGCTGACGATCAAGAACGAGGGGCGAAAATACCGCATCATCGAGGCGATCCGCGTCATGAGCGAGGTCAGCGGCTCGCCCGACAGCCACGAGCTGCTCGGCAAGGTGAAGTCGAAGGCCTTCCTCGCCGAGCTCGGCGCGGAGATCCTGGAGACCTCGATGATCCTCGGAGACAACGCGTACGACGTCGTGCCGGGGTTCGTGGGCGCGCCGATCGGGACGTTCGCCGATCACCAGCGCGTCGGGCCTCCGTCGCAGACCCGGAACCTGACGACCGACGAGGATCTGCTCGCGGCCTTCCTCGCCACGAAGCTCTGACCATTCGATAGGTCCCCGCGCGCATCGGCCTGCCGCCGCACCCAAGACGCGCTACCTTCTCCCGCCATGACGCGCGCTCTCTCCACGGGGACGTTCTTCGTGGCCGTGTTGCTCTACGGGGCAGCGAGCGCCCTCTTTTTCCTCGACATCGCCCGCAAGGAGACGCGGATCACCGCGTCGATCGGCTCCGTGCCGCCGCCGCGGCGCACGTCGTTTGCAGCGACGAGCCTCGGGGTGGCCGCGGCGTTTCACCTCGCCTACGTGACGTTCGCGAGCCTTGTCGCGCGCGTGTGCCCGGTCAACTCGGTGCATTTCTCGCTCTCCATGGCGTCCATCCTGGCGATCGCGGTGTACCTGCCGGCGCGGCGCTGGGTCCGCATCGACGCGATCGGCGTCTTGCTCGCGCCGCTCGGGCTCGTCTTCGTGCTCGGCACGTATTTCCTCGGTCAGCCAGGACCCGCGCATTCGCTGAGCCCCGTCTTCCTCGCGCTGCACGTGCTCGCGAACCTCGCAGGGACGGCGCTGTTCCTGCTCGCGGGCGGCGCGGCGATGCTCTACCTCGTCCAGGAGAAGCGCCTGAAGAAGAAGCGCACGGACCGCCTGCGGATCGGCAACCTGCCGCCGCTCGAGGTCCTCGATCAGGCCGTGCACCGCTTCCTCGTCGCGGGCTTCCCGCTGCTCACGCTCGGCGTGCTGACGGGCACGATCTGGGCGAAGGGCCTGGAGAACGGCTCCTTCGAGGAGATCCTGCGGGCCGTGCTGGGGTACACGACGTGGCTCGTGATCGCGGCCGTGCTGCTTCTGCGCGCTGCGGCGGGGTGGCGCGGCAGGCGGGCGGCGTACGGGACGATCGCAGGGTTCTGCTGCGTGGCCGCGGTGCTCGTGGTCTACCTCGTGCGGCCCGTGGTCGAGCTCGGCTCGCCGAGGCTCGGAGGCTAGGGCAGGCGTGATCGTCGTCGTTGGTCTCTCCCACAAGACAGCGCCGATCGCGGTGCGCGAGCGGCTCGCCGTGCAGCGCGACGCGCTCCCCGCGCTCTACGAGCGGCTCCTCGCAGATCGGTCGATCGGGGAAGCCGTGGTGCTCTCCACGTGCAACCGCGTCGAGGTGTATGCCGCTCCGCCGCGCGGAGGTTCGCTCGAAGCGACGAGCCGCGCGACGATCGGCGCGCTCGCGGCGATCGGCGGGGATGTGGTCACGATGCACCTCGGGCGCAAGGAGGGCGGCGACGCGGTGCGGCACCTCTTCCGCGTGGCCTCGTCGCTCGACTCGCTCGTTGTGGGCGAGCCGCAGATTCTCGGTCAACTCAAGGACGCGATCGAGCTCGCGCGGGAAAGCAAGGCGCTCGGGCAGACGCTCGGCAAGGCGATGCTGCGGGCGGTTCGCGTGGGCAAGCGCGCGCGGAGCGAGACGGCGATCGGCGAAGGGCAAGTGTCGGTGTCGAGCGTGGCCGTGGATCTCGCGCAGGAGATCTTCGGCGATCTCACGGGGCGCAAGGCCGCGCTCGTGGGTGCGGGCGAGATGGCCGAGGCCGCGGCGAAGCTCCTCGCGAAGGCAGGCGCGAAGATCATCGTGCTGAACCGGAGCCCGGCGCGCGCGAAGGTGCTCGCGTACGAGGTGTCCGGCGAGCCGCGTGGGATGCAGGAGCTCGAACGGACGCTCGGCGAGGTCGACATCGCGATCGGCTCGACGTCGAGCCCGACGCCCGTGATCACGGTGGATCTCGTCAAGCGCGTGCGGAAGGTGCGGCGCGGCAAGAGCCTGTTCTTGATCGACATCGCCGTCCCTCGCGATGTGGAGCCCGCCGTGAACGACCTCGACGGCGTCTACCTCTACGACGTCGACGACCTCTCGCAGATCGTGGCGCAGTCGCTCGAAGGTCGGGCGGCGGAGGCGGCGCGCGCCGAGGCGATCGTCGAGGAAGAGGCGCGCGCGTTCGAGCACTGGACGCTCGAACGAGAGCTCACGCCGACGATCGTGGGGCTCTTCAACCGGACGCGCGCCGTGCTGCTCGCCGAGCTCGAACGAAGTTTTGCCGGGCGCCTCAAGCACCTCGGCGCCGCGGAGAAGGAAGCGCTGCTCGTGATGGTCGACGCAGCGACGAACAAGCTGCTCCATGCGCCGGTGACGCGCCTCAAGGAGCTCGCGGGCGACGCGCGCGCCGAGGGGTATGTCGAGGCCGTGCGCGACCTCTTTGATCTGTCGGCGATCGCCCTGGAGGCGATCACTCTGAAGGGCGGCGACGGCAGCGCGATCGACGGAGCGATCACGCTGCCGACCACGGGCACGAACGGCAAGGCGCAGAGCCCGTCGTCCTCCATCCCGCGCGCGCCTGTGCAGGCTTCGTCCGCGGGCTCGCCTGCCGCGGCGACGCTCGCTTCGACCTCGTCCTCGGCCTCCCCGCGCGAGGTCGCGGGCGCAAAGGATCTCGGATGACTCGCCTGATACTCGCCACCCGACGCTCGGCCCTCGCGCTCGCCCAGTCCCGCGCCTTCGCGCGCGCCCTCGTCGAAGCCTCGCCCGGTCTCGAAGTCGGCGAGCTCGAGATCGTCACGTCGGGCGACAAGATCACCGATCGTCCGCTCCAGGAAGTGGGCGGAAAGGGGCTCTTCGTGAAGGAGCTCGAAGAGGCGCTCCTCGACGGCCGCGCCCACCTCGCGGTGCACTCGTACAAAGACGTGCCCGCCGTGATCCCCGATGGGCTCGTGATCACGTGTGTCCCGCGGCGCGAGGATCCACGCGATGTCTTCATCTCGCGGACAGGCGCGACGCTCGCGGAGCTGCCCGCGGGCGCGCGCGTGGGGACGTCGAGCCTCCGGCGCGCCGCGGCGATCGGCGTGGCGCGGCCCGATCTCGGGATCTTGCCGCTGCGCGGGAACGTGGACACGCGGCTGCGCAAGCTCGAGGAGGGGCAGGTGGACGCGATCGTGCTCGCGCTCGCGGGGCTCAAGCGTCTCGGGCTCGAACGACGCGCGACCGAGATCCTCGACCCCGCCGTGATGCTGCCTGCGATCGGGCAAGGCGCGCTCGGGATCGAGTGCCGCGAAGCTGACGAGGAGACGCGGCGCGCGCTCGCGCCGCTCGACGATCCCGAGACGAGCGTGCGCGTGGCCGCCGAGCGCGGGGTGATGGTCGCGCTCGGCGCCGATTGCCGTACGCCCGTGGCAGCGCACGCGGTGCGCACGGACGAGGGGCTCTGGATCCGGGCGATGATCGCCGAGGCGGACGGGACGCGTCCGCGGATGGGTGAGCGTCGCGTCGTGTGGCCCTCGGCGGCGGAGGCGACGCGTGTCGGCCTGGATCTCGGGCAGGAGCTCCTCCGGGCCTGAGGGCGCCCGCTTTCTTCTGCGGCCCATGCTGGGATACGTCGCGATCGTCCTGCACGCACACCTGCCCTGGGTGCGCCACCCGGAGCACGCCCGCCCGCTCGAAGAGCGATGGCTGCACGAGGCGTTGTGGGAATCGTACCTGCCGCTGCTCGACGTGCTCGCGCGGCTCGAAGCGGACGGGATCGCGGCGCGGATCTCGGTGTCGGTGTCCCCGACGCTCGCGGCGATGCTTGCCGATCCGCTGCTTCGAGAGCGCTTCGTTCTGCACCTCGACAGGCTCGACAAACTCGCGGCGCAGGAAGAGCGACGGACGAGCGGTGACGCGGCGATGCGCCCGATCGTGGCGTTTTACCGGACGCGGATCGAGGCCACGCGCGCGGGCTGGGAGCGGATCTCGGGCGACGTGCTCGGTGCGCTCGCGGGCCACGAAGATCGCGGCTCGATCGAGCTTCTGACGACGAGCGTGACGCACGCGTATCTGCCCGCGCTCACGCGTTCGAGTGCGCGCGCGCAGGTAAGACTCGGCCTGCGCGCATTCGAGGCCCTCGTGGGGCGAAGGCCGCGTGGGTTGTGGCTCCCCGAGTGTGGCTACGATCCCTCGCTCTTGCCGGAGCTCGCGGCGGCGGGCGTAGGGTACTCGGTGCTCGATGCGCACGGCCTCGAGCTCGCGTTGCCGCGACCTCCGCGGGGCGTGCTCGCGCCGATCCTCTCCTCCGCGGGCGTCGCGTTTTTCGGCCGTGATCCGTGCGCCTCGCGGGAAGTATGGTCCCGCGAGGCCGGATATCCGGGCCACCCGGACTATCGCGATTTCTACCGCGACGTCGGCTTTGATCTGCCGGAAGCCGCGCTTGCAGGGGAGATCGGCCCCGACGGCACGCGCCTCATGACGGGCCTCAAGTACCACCGCATCACGGGCCCGGGGCCTCATAAAGCGCTGTGGGATCCGGCCGCGGCCGAGGCGCGCGCGCGCGCGGATGCCACGCAGTTCGTGGCCGAGCGGGCCGCCGCGCTGCGCGCAGCACAAGGACGCGGCCCGCGGCCTGTCGTGGTGGCGCCGTACGATGCCGAGCTCTTTGGGCACTGGTGGTTCGAAGGTCCGATCTTCCTCGAACACGCACTGCGAGCGTTGCATCTCGCGGAGCGTGCAGGCGAGATCGCGCCCGTGACGCTTGGTGCTTACCTCGCGGCCGAGCCTTCGCTCACGGTGGCCGAGCCCTCGGCCTCGTCGTGGGGCGAGGGCGGCTTTGGCGAGGCGTGGCTCGGGCGCGCGCTCGATCCCGGCCGCACGGAGGGCATGTCGCCGGCGCACCTCGTGCGGCACGTGCGCCATGCAGAGCAGACCGTGCAGGGGCTCGTGCGGGGGCGGCGCGGCGCGGACGGGCCCGCTGGGCGCGCCCTCGATCAGGCGATCCGCGAGCTCGTGCTGCTCGAAGCGAGCGACTGGGGCTTCATGATCCGGCGCGGCGAGATGGCGGCATATGCGGCGGCGCGGGTGCGCGCGCACGCGAGCCGCGTGGATCGGCTTTGCAGGCTCGCGGGGCGCGACTGGATCGGCGAGAGCGAGGCGCGGTGGATCGAAGCGACGTGCGAGCGGACGCCGTTCCTCGCCGAGCTCCGAGGCGAGCGCTTGCGCGACGCGTTCGACGCGTGACGCCCGCATCTTGGGCCTTGTCGAGCTGCCCCTGGATCACGGATGCTCCTCTTCGCGATGCGCGTTCGTTCGAGCTGGCCCCGTCTCGCATCTCTCTTGCCGTCGTGCTTCGCGCTCGCGTCGATCGCCTGCGGAAGTGATCTCTTCCACGCGACCGACTGGGCCACGCTCTGCGACACGAAACCGACCGCGAAGGGCTGCGCCGGGCAGGGCGGCGGTGGCGCAGGCGGCATGGGCGGCGCAGGTGGCGCGGGTGTAGCCGAGTCTTGCATCCCGTGCGCCAACCTCGCGAGCGCGCGCGTGGCGAAGCCTGACGACGTCCCGGTGTGTCCGAGCTCGGTCGACGTGCACGCACTGCTCGACCAGTGCCGGTGCGACGCGATGAGCGTCTGTTACCCGAGCTGCTCGCTCACACCTGCGTGCGGCAGCACCGCGGTGGACGTGGAGGCGTGCGACGCCTGCGTCGAGACCTCGTGCGGCCCGTATGTCCTCTCCTGCCTCGCGCAAACGGCTCCTTGAGCGGCACGAGTTGACAGCGATCGCTGCGCGCGGAGACGATCGCTCCATGCTTCGCTTCGATCGCCTCTTCGGGCTCGGTGTTGCTGGTCTCGTGTTCGCGGCTGCGTGCGGTGGCGGAGGGGAGGGGAGCTCCGCGTCAGCGTCGGGCGGCGGATCGGAGCCCGTGTGCACGAGCGACGCGCAGTGCAGCGCGAGTGCTCCTTGCAAGATCGCCGCGTGTGTCGCGGGCGCCTGCGTCGAGACCCAGGCGCCCGAGGGCAAACTCGTCCTCGACGGCCTCGTCTCCGGGGATTGCAAACGCAAGCAATGCAAGGCCGACGGCACGATCGAGGAGGTCGTCGACGATACGGACAACCCCGAGGACTACAACCCCTGCACGCTCGACACGTGCACGGCGGGCATGCCGAGCCACACACCGGATCTTGCGATGGAGACGATGCCGTGTGGCGCGAGCAGCGCGACGACGTGCTCGGCCGGTGTGTGCATCGGTTGCACCGAGCCGTCGCAGTGTCCGCAGGGTGGCGTCTGCCACGTGGCCGTGTGCAACCCCATGGGCATGACGAACGCGTGTGACCTTGTGTTCGACGTGGGTAAGGCGGTCGCAAACGAGGATCCCGGTGACTGCCTGCAAGCGGTTTGCGACATGAACGGCCTCGTCGTCCCAGCGCCCGCGCCGCTCGACGTGCCCCCGCCCGACGACAACGAATGCGATGTCGAGTCGTGTGGCGAAACCGGCGCGATCGTCCACACGCCGCAGGTCGACGACACTGCGTGCGGCGGATCCACCACGTGCAAGCCGAGCTCGTGTTCGGCGGGCGTGTGCGTGACGCAGATGCCCTTGCCAGGCACGGAGGTCGTCCTGGAGACGCAGGTGCCCGGCGATTGCCGCAGCACGGTGTGCGACGGCATGGGAGGCACGCTGGATCAGCCTGACGACGCGGACGTGCCGACCGATCCGACTCCGGGCGACTGCACGATCCCCGTGTGCTCGGGCGGCACGCCGTCGACGGGCCCTGCGGTGCAGGGCACCCCGTGCATGAATGCGGGTGGCGCGCTCAGCATGTGTGATGCGAGTGGTAGCTGCATCTGACGTCGCGGACGCGACGTGGTCAGAACGTGACGCGAAGCCCCGCGGACGTGGGGCCCACGAGGAGGCGCAAGCTTGTTTGCGGCGCGGCCGGCGGGGTTGTGGAGGGCGCGCTGGGCGTGGTCTCGTCGCTCTTCACGGGCACGCGCTTGCTGCCGATCACCCACAGCGGCACGCCCACGCCGAGCGCCACGACGCCGGTGATCAGGATGCCGTAGCCCACGGCTTGTTGCGTCTCGTCGGAGCGCGTCTCGCAGATCGTGGGGCCGAACTGCGATTCGCAGTAGATCGGGATCTGGCTCACCGCCGTGCTCGCGATCGCCGAGCCTGCGAGCACGCCGACGATGCCCGCAGTCGTGGCCAGGATGCCGCCGACCATCATCGGCGTGCTCTTGCGCTCGTAACGCGGAGGCGCCGGCTGCGGCTCGCTGTAATAGGGGCCGTAGTACGGATATCCATACGGATAGCCTTGCTGCGGCGGGCCGTATCCGGGCGGAGGCGGACCGTACTCGCCGCCTTGCGGGGGCGGGCCGTATCCGGGCGGAGGCGGGCCATATCCCTGCGGATAGCCGTATCCCGCGGGCGGCGGCGGCGCGGGCGGAGGCGCTGCCGCGACCGTACCGGTCGGGGGCGGCGCACCGGGAGCAACCCCCGGCGCGCCAGGCGCGGGCGGAGGTGCGGCGAGCGGAGGCGCGGCGAGCTGCTCCGCGGGGGCCTGCGCCGTGCTCGGCGGAGGCGGCGGCTGCGGTGGCTGCGCGTGCGCCGCGGGGCCCACCGCGAGCAAGGAGAGGCCCAGCGCGGAGGCGGCGACACACGCGAGGGAAGCGCGCGCTCGGCGAGCCGCGGGCGTCGCGCGAAGAAGCTCCGGATCCGGCAACGTGGGCATCGAGGACTGTCCTTTCGGCAGAAGCTATGGGCGAGGGGAATCGAGGCCCCGCAGGCTGCGCTCGCTTTTACGATAACGAAAAACGAGATGCACGTGGCGCGTCAAGCGTGCTCCCGCGTCGAGGGTGCGATCACTCGTAGGCATCCTCGGCGGGACGGCTCGGCGCCTTCGGCGCTGCGGGCTTGCTCGCACCGGTCTTCGTCGCGGCTTTGGACTTGTCCGTGGGGGGCGCCGTCGGGCTCGCGGCGGGCTTCGAGGCCGTCTCCTTCGCGGCAGGCGCTTCCTTCGCGGGCGCTTCCTTCGCGGCGGGTGGCTCTTCCACGGTCACCGTGGCGCTTGCCTTCGTGGGCGCATCGTCCGTGGGTTTCGGCGCCTCCGTCGGCGCGGCCTGGATCGGAGGCAGCGGCAGCGACGCGGGCCTCGTCTCCGGCTGCGCCTCAGGCTTCGGCGCGGGCTTCTTTTCCTGTGTGTTTGTGGCAGGTTTGTCCGGCGCAACCGTCGGGGACGGACCCCCTTGCCCGAGGTAGACGAGCACGAACGCGACGGCCACGAGGCCGAGGAGCACGAGCACCGCATGCTCCTTCTTCGGGCCTTTCTTCTTCGCGGGCTCGATCGCCTTGCTCGTGCTCTCCTCGTGCTCCTCCGTCGGCGTCGCCTCTGCGGCGCGTGAGATCGCCTTCGCGGGTCTCTTCTTTTCTGCCTTGCCCTCCGGCGTTTTCGTCTCGGGCGCTGTGCTCTTGCTCGTGACGGCGTCCGAGGTGTTTTTCGTGGCGGCCTTCGTGGCCTGGCGCGTCGCGGCGGGCGCGGCTACGCTCGAGGCGCGCGTGGCCTCCGTGGATTTCGTCTCGCTGGGGGCGGCCGACGAGGCCTGCGTCGGGCTGGCCGTCGGGGTCGGCTTGGAGACGGACGTGGAGACCGATGGGGAACGAGCGGCGCGCGCTCGGTGCTCCTTGCGCTGGGCACGGGAAAGCTTTTTGCTCACGATCCGACGCTAACCGAAGCGGGTTCGATCAGGCAAAACCTCGGATCCAGGGCAGGAAAAGCAACCTGGCTGGCAAGTCCGTTCTCGGACGGCTTGACATGGCCCCTTCGCCGAGTATCCTCCGCGTCCCCCGATTCCGGGTAGACGAACCACCATGCCGACCATCAGCCAGCTCATCCGAAACGGCCGCGAAGCCGCTCGTTACAAGACGGCCTCTCCGGCGCTCAAGTCCTGCCCGCAGCGGCGTGGCGTGTGCGTCCGCGTGTACACCACGACGCCGAAGAAGCCGAACTCGGCCCTCCGCAAGGTGTGTCGCGTGCGCCTCACCAACCAGATGGAGGTCACGAGCTACATCCCGGGCGAGGGGCACAACCTGCAGGAGCACTCGGTCGTGCTCATCCGCGGGGGTCGCGTGAAGGATCTGCCGGGCGTTCGTTACCACGTCGTGCGTGGCACGCTCGACGCTTCGGGCGCCGCAGGGCCGAGCTCGACCAACAAGGCGACCCGCAACCGCAAGCGCTCGAAGTACGGCGTGAAGCGTCCGAAGAGCTGAGCCGAGCTCGCTCTCCCCCGATCACAGTCCGCCAGAAGGAAGCACCATGCCTCGTCGACGTGAAGTTCCGAAGCGCAGAATCATTCCGGATCCGAAGTTCAAGGACAAGCTCGTCGCCAAGTTCACCAACTCGCTCATGTTGAGCGGGAAGAAGGCGACGGCGGAGAGCATCCTCTACGGAGCGTTCGACGTCATTCGCGACCGCTTCAAGGAGGAGCCCATCGAGGTCTTCCGGAAGGCGCTCGACAACGTCAAGCCGAAGCTCGAGGTGAAGAGCCGGCGCGTTGGCGGCGCGACGTATCAGGTCCCGGTCGAGGTTCGGCCGGAGCGTCGCGTGGCCCTGGCGATGCGCTGGCTCGTGACGTACTCGCGTTCGCGCGGCGAGAAGACGATGCGCGAGCGCCTCGCGGCGGAGCTCATCGACGCGGCGCAGAACCGCGGCAACGCCGTGAAGAAGAAGGACGACACGCACAAGATGGCGGAGGCGAACAAGGCCTTCGCGCACTACCGCTGGTGATCGTTCGGACCTAGAGCGGTCGGACACGGCAGGAGATACGTCGAGCGAGATGGCGAAGGCGACATAAGGATCGGGTTACGTGCTCGAACATGGCGGCGCGAAGCGCGCCGCCAACGAACGTACCCCGACACCCTCTCCAGGTTCTCGAAGCACGCCAAACGGAGGCGGGCAGGGCTGGAGAGGGTGTCGTGCGTTCGGGGTTCGAAGCGACGAACGGCGACGCAAACGAGACCGAGCAACCGACACCGACGCCCGACATCAGCAGAGACAAACCGACCGCAGGAGGAAGCAGTGGCCCGCGAATACAGCCTGGAGCGCACGAGAAACATCGGGATCATGGCCCACATCGATGCGGGCAAGACCACGGTGACCGAGCGCATCCTCTATTACACGGGCGTCAACTACAAGCTGGGCGAGGTCCACGAGGGCGCTGCGACCATGGACTGGATGGTCCAGGAGCAGGAGCGCGGGATCACGATCACGGCTGCGGCGACGAACTGCTTCTGGGAGCCGAAGGAAGGCCCGAACGCGGGGAACCGGCACCGCATCAACATCATCGACACGCCCGGCCACGTGGACTTCACGATCGAGGTCGAGCGCAGCTTGCGCGTGCTCGACGGCGCGGTCGCGGTGTTCGACGGCGGCAACGGCGTCGAGCCGCAAAGCGAGACGGTCTGGCGTCAGGCGGACAAGTACCGGGTCCCGCGGATCGCGTTCATCAACAAGATGGACAAGATCGGCGCGGACTTCGACATGTGCGTCGACTCGATGAAGGACCGGCTCGGCACGAACGCGGTGGCGGTGCACTACCCGCTCGGCGCGGAGGACAAGTTCCGCGGCGTCATCGACATCGTCCGCATGCGTGCGGCTGTCTTCGACGACGAGACGAAGGGCGCCGAGTACAAGTGGGAACCCATCCCTGCGGATCTTGTGGCGAAGTGTCGGGAGCTGCGGGAACGCCTCATCGAGGCGTGCGCGGATGCGAGCGACGCGGTGATGGAGAAGTTCGTCGCCGGCGACATCGCGTCGATCACCGAGGAAGAGATCTACGCGGCGATTCGCGCGGGCACGCTGAACTTCAAGCTCGTCCCGGTGCTCTGCGGCTCGGCGTTCAAGAACAAGGGCATCCAGCTCTTGCTCGATGCCATCATCCAACTCCTGCCTTCGCCGGTCGACATCCCGCCGGTGCAGGGCACGGATCCGGACAAGAAGGACAAGGTGGTGACGCGCAAGGCGGCGGACAACGAGCCGTTCGCCGCGCTCGCGTTCAAGGTGATGAACGATCCCTTCGGCCACCTCACGTACTTCCGGGTCTACTCGGGCACGGTCGAGAGCGGTTCGAGCGTCCTCAACTCGACCCGCGGCAAGCGCGAGCGTTTCGGGCGCATCCTGCGCATGCACGCGAACAAGCGTGAAGAGGTCAAGACCTGCTACGCCGGCAACATCTACGCGGCGGTGGGTCTACGCGACACGCGTACGGGTGACACGCTCTGCGAGGAGAAGCACCCGGTCGTCCTCGAGCGGATGGAGTTTCCGGACCCGGTCATCTCCATCGCGATCGAGCCGAAGACCAAGGCAGATCTCGACAAGCTCGGCGTGTCGCTCCAGAAGCTCATGTTTGAGGATCCGTCTTTCCGGACGTTCACGAACGAGGAGACCGGGCAGACGATCATCGCCGGCATGGGCGAGCTGCACCTCGAGATCATCGTCGACCGCCTGAAGCGCGAGTTCAAGGTCGACGCCAACGTCGGCAAGCCCGAGGTCGCCTATCGCGAGACGGTGATGCGCAAGGTCACCGACGTCGAGGGCCGGTTCGTCCGGCAGACCGGCGGGCACGGTCAATATGGTCACGTCGTGATCGATCTCGGCCCTGCGCCGCGCGGCGCTGGGTTCGTCTTCGTCAACGACATCACTGGCGGCATCATCCCCAAGGAGTTCATCCCCTCCGCGGAGAAGGGGATTCGAGACGCGCTCGGGCGCGGGGTGCTCGCTGGTTATCCGGTGGTGGACGTCGAGGTGCGGCTGCACTTCGGCAGCTACCACGAGGTCGACTCGTCGGGCCCCGCCTTCGAGGTGGCTGGCTCGATTGCGTTCCAGGAGGCGGCCAAGCGCGCGGGCCTCGTGCTCCTGGAGCCGGTCATGTCGGTCGAGGTGGTTTGCCCGGAGCAATACCTCGGCGACGTCATCGGCGACCTGAACAGCCGTCGCGGGCGGATTCTCGACATGGGGCAGCGGGGAAATGCGCGCGTCGTGCGCGCGGAGGTTCCGCTCGCCTCGATGTTCGGCTACGCGACGGACGTGCGTTCGAAGACGCAGGGCCGCGCGACGCACACGATGCAGATTTCGAATTACGCACCAGTCCCGGTCGCGATCCAGGAAGAGATCGTCGCCAAGCAGCGAGGTTAGGCAATGGCCAAGGAGAAATTCAGTCGAACGAAGCCCCACGTGAACGTCGGCACGATCGGTCACATCGATCACGGCAAGACCACGCTCACGGCGGCCATCGTCAAGGTCCAGTCCAAGCAGAAGCTTGCGAAAGAGATCAAGTACGCCGACATCGCCAAGGGCGGCACCGTCCGTGACGAGACGAAGACGGTGACGATCGCGGCTGCGCACGTGGAGTACGAGTCGCCGAAGCGCCACTATGCGCACGTCGACTGCCCCGGCCACGCCGACTACATCAAGAACATGATCACGGGCGCCGCGCAGATGGACGGCGCGATCCTCGTGGTCAGCGCGCTCGACAGCGTCATGCCGCAGACCCGCGAGCACGTGCTGCTCGCCCGCCAGGTCGGCCTGAACTACCTCGTCGTCTTCCTCAACAAGTGCGACGCGGTGGACGACCCGGAGATGCTGGACCTCGTCGAGATGGAGGTCCGCGAGCTCCTCAACAAGTACAACTTCAACGGCGATAATGCGCCGGTTGTCCGTGGTGCTTCGCTGCCTGCGCTCCAGGGCGATCCAAAGTGGGAGGCGAAGATCGGGGAGCTGCTCGAGGCGCTCGACACGTACATCCCGGAGCCGGAGCGCGCGATCGACAAGCCGTTCCTCATGGCGATCGAGGACGTGTTCTCGATTAAGGGCCGCGGCACGGTGGCCACGGGCCGCATCGAGCGCGGCGTGATCAAGGTCGGCGAAGAGGTCGAGATCATCGGCTTCAAGGACACGCGCAAGACCGTGGTCACGGGCGTCGAGATGTTCCGGAAGCTGCTCGATCAGGGCATCGCCGGCGACAACGTCGGTTGCCTCCTGCGCGGCGTCGAGAAGGACGACATCGAGCGTGGCCAGGTCCTCGCGAAGCCGGGCTCGATCACGCCGCACACCCACTTCATGGGTGAGGTGTACGTTCTCAAGAAGGAGGAGGGCGGCCGTCACACGCCGTTCTTCACGAACTACCGCCCGCAGTTCTACATCCGGACGACGGACGTGACGGGCACCGTCAACCTCCCCGAGGGAGTGAAGATGGTGATGCCGGGCGACAACATCACGATGAACATCGAGCTCATCGCGCCGGTCGCGCTCGAAGAGCAGATGCGGTTCGCGATCCGCGAGGGTGGCAAGACCGTCGGCGCGGGCATCGTGACGAAGATCCTCAAGTAAGGAAGAAGCAGCGTCATGGCCGACACCACGAAGATCCGGATCCGCCTCAAGGCGTTCGATCACCAGCTTCTCGACAAGTCCACGAGCGACATCGTCGAGACCGCGAAGCGAACGGGCGCGCATGTCGCGGGCCCCATCCCCCTGCCCACGGAGATCCGTCGTTACACGGTTCTCCGCGGCCCGCACGTCGACAAGAAGTCGCGCGAGCAGTTCGAGATCCGCACGCACAAGCGGCTCCTCGACATCATCGAGCCGACGCAGCAGACCCTCGACGCCCTGATGAAGCTCGATCTTTCGGCCGGCGTCGACGTCGAGATCAAGAGCTAGGAGCGCGCCATGAAAGTCAACGTCTACAACCTCAAGCGGGAGCAGGTCGGCGAGATCGACCTTTCGGACGAGGTCTTCGGCGCCGAGGTCAAGGAGCAGCTCTTCTACGAGGTCGTCAAGGCCCAGCTCGCCTCGCGGCGCGCGGGCACCAAGGCCACGAAGGAGCGCAGCGCGGTCGCTGGCTCGACGAAGAAGCTCTACCGCCAGAAGGGCACGGGCCGCGCTCGTCAGGGCTCGATCCGCGCTCCGCACCACGCGGGCGGCGGCGCCGCGCACGCGCTCGAGCCGCAGGACTGGTCCTACCGTCCGCCGCGCAAGGTGCGCATCGGCGCGCTGAAGAGCGCGCTCTCCCTGTACGCCAAGGAGGGTCGTCTCATCGTCCTCGACAGCCTCGAGCTGCCCGAGATCAAGACGAAGGCGATCGTCGACGCGCTCGGGGCCCTGCAGGCGGGCAAGAAGTCGCTCGTCGTCGACAGCGCCTCGAATGAGAAGCTGGTGAAGTCGATCCGCAACCTCGACGCACACCAGTTCTTGCCGCCGGAGGGCGTCAACGTGTACGACCTCCTCCGCCACGACCACCTCGTCGTCTCGAAAGAGGCGGCCAAAGCGCTCGAAGCGCGCTGCCTTCGGTAGAGGAACACGCCATGCAGCCCGAGCACATCATCCGTCGGCCGATCATCCTCACCGAGAAGTCGGCCCGGCTCCGCGAAGATAGCAACAAGGTCATCTTCGAGGTGCGCCGCGACGCGAACAAGATCCAGATCAAGGACGCGATCCAGGCGCTCTTCAAGGTCGGCGTGGTCGAAGTGAACACGCTCGTCATGCGCGGCAAAGACAAGCGCATGGGGCGCGGCTACGCAAAGCTGCACAACTGGAAGAAGGCGATCGTCACCCTCAAGCCGGGCGACCAGATCCAGTTCTTCGACGAGGAGAAGTCGGAGTAAGCCATGGGTATCAAGAACTTCAAGCCGACCTCTCCGGCGCGGCGCTACTACTCGGTCAGTGATTTCAAGGAAATCACCAAGGTCGAGCCCGAGCGCTCCCTCATCGAGAAGCAGACCTCGACGGGCGGGCGCAACAACTACGGCCGCATCACCTCGCGGTTCCGCGGCGGTGGCCACAAGCAGCGCTACCGGATCATCGACTTCCGGCGCGACAAGATCGGCATCCCCGCGACCGTCGCCGCCATCGAGTACGATCCGAACCGCACCGCCCGCATCGCCCTGCTCCACTACGTCGACGGCGAGAAGCGCTACATCCTCGCGCCCGACGGCCTGAGCGTGGGCGCGAAGCTGGTCGCGAGCCGCAACGCCGACATCAAGCCCGGCAACAGCCTCACGCTGCGCCACATCCCGCCCGGCACCTCGATCCACAACATCGAGGTCAAGAAGGGCAAGGGCGGCCAGCTCGTGCGCTCGGCCGGCGTCGCCGCGCAGCTCATGGCCAAGGACGGCGACTACGCCCAGGTGCGTCTCCCGAGCGGCGAGATCCGCAAGGTGCACCTCGATTGCCGCGCCACCATCGGCCAGGTCTCGAACCCCGACCACGCGAACATCACCCTCGGCAAGGCCGGTCGTTCGCGATGGCTCGGCCGTCGTCCGCACAACCGCGGCGTCACCATGAACCCCGTCGATCACCCGATGGGCGGCGGCGAGGGCCGCTCCTCCGGCGGTCGTCACCCCTGCTCGCCGTGGGGTCAGCTCGCCAAGGGCCTGAAGACTCGCAACAACAAGCGGACCGACGGAATGATTATCCGCCGGCGCGGAACCAAGGGTTGATCCATGCCGCGTAGCATCAAGAAGGGCCCCTTCGTCGACGGCCACCTGATGGAGAAGATCCAGACGGCGCAGGCCACGGGCGGCCCCAAGAAGGTCATCAAGACCTGGTCCCGCAGGTCCACCATCGTCCCCGACGCTGTGGGACTCACGTTCGCCGTGCACAACGGCCGCAAGTTCGTCCCCGTGTTCGTCACGGAGAACATGGTCGGCCACAAGCTCGGTGAGTTTGCCCCGACCCGCACCTTCCACGGCCACTCCGGCGACAAGAAGGCGAAGGTCGGCAAGGCCCCCGGCGGTCGCTGAGGGTCGTTCGAGGGAGCTTCGCAGGGAAAACCCTGGGGAGCTCCGTCGCAAGGAGCTCGTCTCCTCGCTTCGGCGAGAGGCGAGCTCCTTCGCTTTTCGAGACCCCGCTGCGATCGCGCGTCGGCGCGCCGCGGACACTCAGCGCGACTTGAGCGCGTCCAGCGTTTCCTGGACCTTCGGGTCCTTGGACATCTTGCACGTCCGGCCCATCAGCGTCACCCAGCCGAGCGCGCGGCTGTCCCCCTCCTCACGCGCTCGGTCGAGCAGCGCCGCCTTGTCCGTGCAGCTCTTCGCGGCCCAAAGGTCGAAGGCGATTCGCGTGGCAGGCGTCGCGCGGCTTCGCACCGACTCCTGCTTCATGAGCTCCACCGCGCGCTCGGCCGCCTTCGAGCCGCCCTTGCTCGTCGCAAGCGCGTAGAGAACGTCCGGCCCACGCGTGCCCATCTTCGTGCTGATGAGCTCGAAGACCTTGTCGACCTCGGCGCCGCCCGTGAAGGCCGCCTTCGACGCGAGATCCAGGATGTCCGAGCGCACGTCCGCATCCTCGGGTGAGCGCGGATCCGCAGCCACGAGCGACTCGAGCGTCGCCGTCGCGTCCTTCACCTTGGCCGCGCGCACCTCCTTCGCGAGCCGCGCGCGGAGCTCGCGCGAGTTGCCCGCCGGAGCTTGCGCCCGCGGAGCGTCCTCGTCGTCGGAAGGCGCCTCGACCGCTGCCCCCGGGTCCTTCGAAGCGCTCGTGTTGTCGCGGGCCTCGTCGAGGTCCGGGAACGGCGCTGTGCGGAGCACGATGGCGAGCACGATCACGGCCACGATGCCGGCCGCGCCCGCGATCCCGAGCAGGACAGGGCGGGGCAGGGGCGCAGCGGAATCCGGGGCGCGACCGGGCGGCAAGCCGACGATGGTCATGACGTGGGGAGAGGATATCGGGCGGTGGCGGCGTCCCTCAACAGCCTGCGAGGCTTGTTCAGGGGGTGCTCGACGGCGTTGCGCCGGGGTTTCACCCCGGACCCGACGAGGGGTTGTCCACCCCTCGACCCGGACCAGGGCATGGCCCTGGACCTCTGGTGCAAAGGCCGCAATGCGGTCGATGCAAAGGCGTCGTGGTTGGCCACCCGCTCAGAACGTCCCGCGGACGCCCAGGTGGGCTGGGCCGACGATGAGCTCGGTGTGCGCGGCTTCGGGCTTCTTGTCCTTCTTCAGGCTGAGCACGAAGAGCGTCGCGCCTGCAGCCACGCCGACCGCGCCCACGATGAGGCCCACGTTGGCGACCGTCTGCTGCATCTTGCCCTTGTCGACGTCGCCTTGCCGATCCGCAGGACACGGACCGCCGCAGGTCGCCTTGAGATCGTCGTACGTCGCATTCGACATCGAGCCGAAGACCGCGAACGTCACGAAGCCCGCGACGCCGAGCCCGCCGGCCGCGAATGCGCCGATCCGCATCCCCGACATGCCCTTGCTGCCGGTCTCGCCGCCGGAGCCGCCGCCGCCGTTGCCGTCGCCGCTCCCATCGCCGCCGTCGCCGGTCTTGCTGGTCGCGAAGCCGATCGACACCGTCTTCGACTCGCCTGCGGTCGTGGTGAGCGACTGCGACGCAGCCGGCTTCGTGCCGGACTCCAAGCGGATGTCCACGTTGCCGGGCATCGCGGGGAAGGGCTTGCCCCAGCGATCCTGGGGCACTTCGACCCCGCTGATGGTCAGGCGCGCGCCGCTCTCGGGCGTCGTCACGTCCACGCTCACGAGCGTCAGCTTCGTGTTGAGCTCGTCGCGCTCGACCTTCGCGGTCTCGCCCGTCTGCGCGTACTTCTCGCCGGCGGTTTGGGCCTCGGCCGTGACCTTCTCGAATTCGAGGTAGGCGTCGACGAGCTTGCCCATCTCCCGCAGACAGCGCGCCACGTAGAGGTGCGAGTTCGGGCTGTTCACCTTGGCGTACGAGGCGCGGAACTCCTCGATGGCCTTGTCGAACTTGCCGCTCTTGAACAGGTTCGAGCCGGCTTCGAACTTCTTCTTGGCTTCGGTGACGTCCGCTGCGGAGGGCGTTGCTGCCGCGGCGGGGGCTTGCGCATGGGCGTCGCTCGGCCCGAGGACCGAGAGCACGGGGAGAGCAACGAAGAGAGCTGCGATCGCGGTTGTTCTGGTTCGCACGGCGCTCAGATTCCGGTGGGATCGAACTTGGTTGTTTTCTTGGTGGTCTTGGTCGTCTTGCTCGTCCCCGTGGACGGCGGACGCACGGTCTTCGTCGTGTTGACGGCAGGCGCTTTCCATGTGGTCGGCGCCTTGTTCTCGCCGGCGGCCGCTTGGGTCGCCTCGGGCGCCGCGACGGCGGGCTCCTCGGCCTTCGGCTCCTCGGGTTTCGGCTCCTCGGGTTTCGGCGGCTCGGCCGTCGGCGTCGGCGTCGGCTCGGGTTGCTTCGCCTCCGTCGGCTGCGGCGGCGGCGTGGCTTGCGTCGTGGGCGCCTGCTCTGTCGTCGTGGGCGTCGGCTTTTCGGATTTGTCTCCGCCCGAGAGCGCCACGACGGCGCCGATCGCGACCGCCGCGAACGCGCCGATGCCAATCACGATCCGCTTCTTCTTCTGCGACGCCTGCGCGGCGAGCAGGAGATCGTCGTCGTCCTTCGCGGCCGGCTGCGCGGTCGTGGGGCTCGGGATCGGCGCGCTCTGCAGCGTCTCGAGCCGCGGCACGGGCGGTGCGGCCGGTACGGCGGGGCTCGTCGCGCCGGCGTCGGCGAACACGGGGACGTCCACGGCCTCGTTGCCGGCCTTTGCGGCCGCTTCCGGCTTCGAGTCGACCTTCGGCTCGCTCGTCATCGGCGGCGGGATGCTCGCGCGATCCGCGGCGAGGTTCGCGTCGGCCGTGGCGATCGCGGCGCGCAGCTCCGCGGCGCGCTTCGCGTTTGCCTCGCCGATCACCTTGCGCACGAAGTCGGCGACGTCCTCGTCCGTGATCGGCGTACCGACCTGCGTCGAGACCTGATCGATCGCGCGCTGCATCTCGCCGGCCGTCGAGTAGCGCTTCGTCCGGTCCTTCTCGAGCGCCTTCAGGATCACCTTCTCGAAGTCCGCGTGGATGCTCGGGACGAGCTCGCGCGGCGGGATCGGGTCCTTCAGCGCGATGTTCTCCACGGTCTTGAACTCCGTCTCCCCGCGGAACGGGTGCAGGCCCGTGACCATCACGTAGAGCAGCACGCCGAGCGAGAAGAGATCGCTGCGGCGATCGAGCGGCAGGCCGCCGAGCTGCTCGGGCGAGAGATACGGCGTCTTGCCTTTGACGACGCCCTCGGCGCGCGTGACGTAGAGACGCCCGCGTGATTTCGCCACGCCGAAATCGGCGATCTTCGCGAAGCCCGACGTCGAGATCAGGATGTTGCCCGGCGAGATGTCGCGGTGGACGAGATCGACCAGCGCGCCGTTGTCGTCACGCAGCTCGTGCGCGGCGTGCAGGCCTGCGCAGATCTGCGAGGCGAGGCGCAGGATGATGTTCTGCGGGATTCCGCCGAGCGTCTTCGCCGCCTTCTGCACCGTGCTGAGCGTGTCGCCCTCGACCCACTCCATCACGATATAGAGGATGTCGTCCTGCTCGCCGAGGTCGAAGATCTCCACCACGTTCGGGTGCCGGATCCGCGCCGCGACGCGCGCCTCGTCGAGGAACATCGTCTCGAAATCCGGATCGTCGGAGACGTCCGGCAACATCGTCTTGATCGCGACGGTCTTCTGGAAGCCACGCGAACCCTGCAGACGCGCGGCCCAGACGGACGCCATGCCGCCCTTCGCCACGCGCAGGAGGATCTCGTAGCGCCCGAGCGTGCTGCCGGGCTTGAGGCGATCGAGCGCGGTCGCCTTCGTCCGCGAGACGGGCGCCTCGGAGCCGTCACTATCGGCTGGCGAAGGCCCGGTCGTCGGCGTCTTCGTGACGACCGTCGGCATCTCGGACTTCGTCACCACGACGTGCTCGGGTTTGTCCTCGGCCTTGGGCTCCTCGGCCTTGGATTCCTCGGGCTTCTTTGCCTCGGCCTTGGGCTCCTCGGCCTTGGGCTCTTCGGGCTTCTTCGCCTCGGCCTTGGGCTCCTCGGCCTTCGGCGCGTCCTTCACCTCGACCTTGAAGGCGTCCGCGTCGTCGTCGATCTCGATGTCTTCGCCGGGCAGCGACTCTGCAACCGGCCGGACGGGCGGCGGCGGCTTGGGCACCTCGGGCTTCGCGCCGACCACCGGCGGGGTCGGGGGCTTCGGCATGCCCACGCCGGGCTTCGGCGGCGGCGGCGCGGCCTTTGCCGGCGGCGGCACGACCGGCTTCTTCGCCTCGGCGGCCGGGGCGACTTCGGGTTTGTCGGCCGGTTTGTCGGCCGGTTTGGCCGCGGCCTTCGCCTCCGCGGGCTCCTTCGCCTCGGCGGCCGGCTCGGCCTTCGTGACGGGCTTCGGCACGACCGCGGCCGCGGGCTTCGGCGGCTCGACGCCGCCCACGAGCGTCCGCTGGCGAGCCATCGGCTTCGGGGCGCCGAGCTTCGGCACGGTCGGGCCTGCGGCCTTGTCCTCCGCGGCGTCTTTTTTCTCGGCGGCGGGCGTGGCCACGGGCGCCGTCACGGTGGGCGCCTTCACGCCGAGCGGCGCCTTGCCGTTGGTCCCGGGCGCTGCGACACCGACGACCGTGGGCTGCGGCGGACGCGCGGCCGCAGCGGGGGCGGGCTTCGGTCCGGCGGCCGCGGCGGGCGCCACGGCGGGCGACGCGGCGGGCGCCACGGCCGGCGCGGCCGCCGGCTTCGACGCGAACTTCTCCACGAACGCGCCGACCTCTTCGGGCTTGGCGAGTTTGTCGGCCGATACGCTCCGGAGCGCCTGGAGCAGGCTGTCGAGCGACGCGCGTTTCGCCGGATCGCGCTCCATCGCCTTCGGGAGCGCTTCCTCCAGCGCGGTGGGAAGGCCCTCGATCATCACGGACGAAAGCTCTTGGATCGGCCCGGAGAGGACCTTCTGCACGACGGCCGCTTCCATCTTGGAGGCGAAGAGCCGCTGCTTGGCGATGAGCTCCCACAGGATCACGGCGGCGGCGAACACGTCGCCCTTCGGATCGATCGTGCCCGTCGGCCCGCCGGGCGTCGCGGCGCTCATGGCCTTCACGCGCTCGGGCGGCGCGTACGCGAGCCGATCCTGCTTCATGATCCCGTGCGGACCGAGCTTCGCGAGCGCCCGCGCCCAGCCGAATCCGCCGACGCGCGTCACGCCGTCCTTGCCCACTTGCACGTGGAACGGGCTCAGCTCGCCGTGCGCGATCGGCTCGCTCTGCGCGTGCGCCGCCGCCAGACCTTCGAGCATTTCGAGGCCGATGCGCAGCGCGATCGGGAGCGGGATTCCGGCCGTCTTCGCGTTCGTGACCAGCGAGGAAAGCGTCTCGCCTTCGAAGTGCTCTGCGACGACGAAGATCTCTCCGTCCCCGACGCCCGTCTCCACCGTCGGCACCACGTTCGCGTGCGTGAGCAGCTTGCCGTTCTTCGCATCGCGCAGGAACGCCTCGGCGACTTCCGGCTTCTTCGTCACGTGCTTGTGAAGGCGCAGCACGATGTAACTCTTCGTGCTTCCTTCCGTTTGGGCGAGCCAGGTGGACGCCACGCCACTGCCGGACATCTCCCGCGTCAACTCGTATTTCCCGAGCTTCGAAGCCGATCCAGTGGCAGTCTGAGGTTCGAGCGCCATTGCGGTCGCATGCTATCAGGTTCGTAGAAGTCGGATCCAGCAAGCTTTTCAGGTTGCACGGCCGACGCCCCTCGCGCGCCACGAAGCTCGAAGCGCGCTGATTGCGGTAGCGAGGCACACGTTCAGCACTGGGCTCGCAAGTGACCATGTCGCCGGAGACGTTTCCCTCGCGTCCGCGCCTCGCCGAGCACGCTGTCGTCAGGCGACATCGCGTGGGCGACGAAGACTTCTGGGTCCTGCACGATCAGCGCTCGGGCCTCGCGTATCGCCTCGGCGCGCGCGAGTGGGGATTGCTCGCGCAGGCCGACGGATCCCGTGATCTCGAAGGCATCGTCGCTGCGGCTTCACGCGCGTCCGCGTTCGCGAAGGTCGAGACGTTGCGCGCGTTCCTCGGCGCTCTTCACGCGGCCGGCCTGCTCGCCGAAGGTGTCGCGCCGCTGCCCGAGCCGAAGACCCGCGGCGCTTCTCGACCGCTCGATCCGCTGCCCGCCTTCTCCCTCGCGTGCGACGGCCGTGGGAGCTGCTGCCGTCTCTACGCCTCCGTGATCTTCCGGCCCGTCGAGGAGGCCTACGCCCGCGCGCTCTTGCCGCGCGTGCTCGACGCCGGGGATCACCCCGAACGCGCGTTCACGCCCCTGCACGGATCCTCCGCCTGCGGCGCGACCTCCGTGCCGATCGTCGACGGCCGCTGCGCCTACCTCGACGACGGCGGCCTCTGCCGCCTGCACGCGGCGCAGGGCGCGCACGTAAAGCCGCTCGGGTGCCAGACATTTCCTGCGCTCTTCGTCGACGATGGTGAAGCCGTGCGTGTCGCGCCTGCCGTGGAGTGCGCCTGCGTGCTCGCGAGCGCGCTCGATCCCCGCCCGGAGGGCGCGTCGCTCGTGCCCGAGGGCGCGCGGAACTCCGCGGAGCTCGATGAGGGCATCCTGATCGTCGAGCTCCCGGAGACGGTGCTCCTCACGCCGGGCAAGCACGGCACGCGCGCCGATCTCGTTCGTTTCATGCGCGCCGTCGCCGAGGCCCCAGCGCCGATCGACACGGCACGCGCGCTCGCGGCCCTCGCGACTTCTGTCGAGACGTCGAGCCTCGATCCCGCGGCCGCAACGCGCGCCCTCGCCGCGCCCGCGCCCCTCGATGCCGAGTGCTTCCGTCCCTTCTTCGCCGCGCTCGCGCATCGCGCCTCCCGCCGCGCTCGCATCGACGCGACCTTCCGTGCCGAGCGTGATCTCGCGCGTCATGCCGTTCGCTGGATCGAGGCCACGTCCCGCGCGCTCGCCGAGGATCCGACCCTCGCCGCACCGGCCACGCCCACGCGCGCCCACGCCGAAGCCTTTTATCTGCGCGCGGGCGCGCACGCCTACCAGCTCGCCTCCAGCGATCTTCCTCTCGCGCATGCGCTCCGCGATCGCGCCGCGCGGCTCCTCCTCGCGCGCGCCTTGCCGCTCGTGATCACGCCGGACGAAGCGCGCGACGAGCCTGCGCTCGCGCATCCGCTCGCCCTTGTCGAGGCGACGCTCCGGGGCCATGGCCTCGACGCGTACGCCCACGACGTGCCGGGCGCGGCGTAACGCGGCGATCGCGTGCACGCGATCGCTTCGACGTCATAACGGTTCGAGGAGGATCGAGCCCATGACGATCGCGAGGGGGGACCGCGGGGTGCTCGTCGAGCGCCTGCTTTCCATCATGGATCAGAAGAACCACTGGGCCTGGCCGAAGCTCACGAAGCCGGGCCTCTCGCATGCCGCGCTCGCCGCGCACTTCCGCCACGAATACCGGACCTACGTGCGCGACTTTCCGGTGCTGCTCGCGCGTGTCCTCGGCCAGGGACCGCCCGACGACGTGCGCATCGCGCTCGCCGAAAACCTCTACGAAGAGCAGACCGGAAAGCAGAGCCTCGGCGTCCCGCACCCGGCCTTGTTCCTGGAGATGATCGACGGCCTCGGCATCGATCGCGCCTCGATCGAAGATCCCTCGATCCCCCTCGAACCCGAGGCCCTCACCTACCGCGCGATGCTCGACCGCGTCAGCGTGAGCGCGCCCTGGCAGATCGGCGCCGCGGTCCTCACCGTCTTCGTCGAGGGCAGCGTCCACGAGCGCGCCGAGCTCGAAGGTACACGGAAACTCCCGCCGATCGACGAGGTCATCCGGACGCACCCGATGGTCCTGCACTACGGCTGTCCCCCCGAGCGCATGCGCCTCACCCGCGCCCACCGCGCCGTCGAGGGGGGCCATCGCCGCGACGCGTGGAACATGCTCCTCGCGCACGTCCCGCCGCAGAGCGACCTCGCCGCCTCGATCGTCGACGCCATGAACGAAGCCCTCACGCTCTGGCGCGCGTATCGCTCGGCCGTGGCGCGGCACCTCGTCTGACCCTCACCGCCCTTCGCCGGGGCTCGCCTCGTGCAGCGCTGCTTCGCGCGTGCGGCCCGCGGCGGCCTTCACCGCATCCCCGACGGTCGCGTGGAGCTGGAGCGCCGCCCTCTGCCGCGTATCTTCCAGCGAGGGCAGCGACGCTACGGCGAAGAGCACGAGCGTCGCCGCGATCGTGATCCCCCCGAGGCGCCCGTGCGTGCTGCGCGCAGGTGGCCTCATCGACGAGCCGCGGGTCCGCGTGAACCCCGTCGACGACGACGGGTGCGCGCCCATGAAATCGGCGAACGCCTCCTCCAGCGCGAGCCGGAGCGATCGCGCGTCCGGATACCGCCGCCGCCGATCCTTCTCCAGGCACTTCGCCACGAGACGCCGCGCGCCCTCCGGGACCCAGCCTGGCAGCGGGCCCGGCTCTTCCGTGAGCACCGCGTCGATCACCCCGTCCACGTCCGTCCCGTCGAACGGCGCCCGCCCCGCGAGCGCCTCGTACAGGACCGCCCCGAGCGCCCACAGATCCGCGCGCCCGTCCACGTCCTCCTCGCCGCGCGCCTGCTCCGGGCTCATGTACTGCGGGGTCCCGAGGCCCGGCGGCGTCCCCTCGTGCGCCGGCTCGTTCGGCTCGCTCGACCGGGCATACGCCGGGACGAACGGGGGGGGCAGGGGGCGCGCGCCCGTGGCCCGCGAGCTGCACCCGAAGTCGAGGAGCTTCGGCACGCGTCCTTCGCCTGGTACGTCCGCGAGGAAGATGTTCTCCGGCTTCACGTCCCGATGCACGATCCCCTGCGCGTGGATGGCCTCGAGCCCGCGACAAACCTCGATCGTGATCGACAGGGCCTCGGCGACGGGCAGCGGCTCGCGTGGGCGCAGCCGCGCGGCGAGCGTCTCGCCGCGAAGCAGCTCCATCACCAGGAAGCGCCGCTGCGGCGTGGCCTCGCCGGCGTCGAGGACACCCACGACGTTCGGATGGGAGACCTGCGCGGCGATGTGCGCCTCGCGCACGAAACAGGGAGCCCTGGTGCCGTTGCTCTCGGGGGGTGAGAGCTTGAGCGCCACGTCGCGTCCGATCCGTTCGTCGCGCGCCCACCACACGGTCCCCATCCCGCCCGCGCCGATCGCCCGGATCAGCCGGTACCGCTCCCCCAACAGCTCGCCCGCTCGGGCCATGCTCCCCCTCCGAAGGAGGCCGGCGGTTGCAGGAAACGCGCCTCCCGTTTCCCCGGGGAGAAGCGCGGCGTTTACGGGGGCAAACCGCGGAGGACGTGCGTCGCGAGCGACGTGCCGAGCTCCCGGTAGCCTCGTTGCGTCAGGTGCACGCCGTCGCCCGCCGCGCGCGCGGGCGACTCCGCAGCCCACGCCCGGATCGAGCCCTCGCCGCCCATGACGGCGTACGTGTCCCAGAAGCTGCACCCCGCTTGCCGCGCGCCCTCGCGGATCGCGTCACGAACGAGCGGCGTGCGTGCGCGCGTGTCGGCGCGATCCGTCGGCGCGAGCGCGAGGCAGTCCGTGTCGGGCGCGAAGCGACGGATGCGCTCCACGAGCCGCACGAGCCGCTGCGTGTACTTCACCGGATCCACGGCCACGTCGCCCGCCTCGTTCGTCCCGTACTCCAGCACGACGAGCGAAGGCTTCCGCCGGGCGACCTCGGCCCCGAAGCTCGCTTCATCCCAGGCGAGCGGCGTCCCGAACCGCGCCCCGTTGATCCCCAGCGTATCGAGCACCACGCCCGGCCGATCGGCTGGATCCGTCTCGATCACCACCCCGCAGATCTCGGGATTCCCGCGCGTGGGCACCACCTGCAGCGTCTCGCGCCCTTCGCTCACGAGCGTCAGGTGCCGCAGCTCGCCCGGCGGCTCGGTCGCGGTCGCGCGGATCGTCGTCTTCGGCCCTGTGCCGAGCGAGACCTCGAACGCGTCGTCGGACGAGCGCAGCCGGTAACATACGTCCCACGACAGCCGGCTCGAGAGCCCTTCGTCCGTCACGTTCACCCGCGCCCTGCCGCTGCCGGCCGCGCCCGTCGTCACGACGCCCCCGAGCCCGAACACGCCGTCGCCCGTTCGTGACGATGCCGCCGGCACCTTCGGCCGGATCGTCCACTTGTCGTCGGTCGTGAGCTTCACGCCGTCGTGCCTGTATTGCTTCCAGCCGACGTGCACGAACCCCGGCCCGGCCTTGCCGAACCGCTTCTGCAGCACGTCGCGCAGCGCCCCGGTCCAGAAGTCCGCCTGCCCGTGGGAATCGCCGAGCCAGAGGATCCGCACGTGCGCCTTGCGACCGCCCCGCGCGAGCTCGCGCAAGGCCGCCTGGAACCGCGAAAGCTCGGGCTCGCCCGCCGGGAGCGCGGGCGCCGGGGCCGCGGACGTGATCGCTTCCGGGATCCCCGTCTCGATCGGCGCGGCCGCGCTCGCCGACGCAGGAGGCGCGGGCGCTTCGGCGGACGCGGATGCCGACGCCGACGCGACGGGGCGCGACGGCACCGGCCCAGCGTCGGCCGGCTGCCGATGTTCCCCGCCGCAGGCCGCGGCGACGAGCGTGAACAGAGCGCTTGCCCAGAGACCCTCAGGAGAACGGATCGTACACCTCCGCTTCGCCCCCCGGTGACGACGACGGCGGCCGCGGCGCCCGTCGCGCGTTGACGTGCTCGGCCACCTCGCGCACGAGCTCCTCGGCGTACCCTTCGAACGGCGCGCACGTGATCCCCGTCCCCGCGAGCGCGCTCGTCGTGGCGCGCGCGTCGTACCGCACGCCCCGCGCGATCTGCTCCAGGAACGCCTTGGGGCTGCGCACGAAGCGCTCGATCCCCGGCGTGCGCAGGAGCATCGCCGCCGCGCTCGCAGGCACCTGCCGGAGCGCGCTGCCTCTCGCCGCGCGCGCGAGCACTTCGAAAAACCGCCGCGCCGAGATCGGGTGGGGATCCACGAGGTGGAACGTCTTGCCGCGCGCGCCCGGCATCCGCCCGAGCGCGCACGCCGCGCGGACCACGTAGTCCATCGACACCACGTGCACCGGTGCGTCGCCTCGTTGCGGCAGCGGCAGCGGGATCTCCGCCGGCGTCGTCAGCGCGAGCAGCGCCGCGAGGTGCAGCGCGTCGAGCCGATCGCCCGGCGCCGACGCCCCGACCACCGCCCCGGGCCGCACGATCACCGTCGGCACGTCCTTCGCGCGCCGGGCCAGCGCCTCGGCCCGCATTCGCGACCGCGCGGCCTCGTCGTGGAACTCCTGCCCCGCTTCCAGATCCTCCTCGTACACCACGCCTGTCCGGTCCCCGGACACGGCCGCCGTCGAGTGCACGACCAGAGCTTCGAGCGCGCTCGCCGCCCGCGCGAGCTCCAGGATCTCCGCCGTCGTCGCCACGTTTGCCCGCGCGGCCGTGGCCTCGTCCATCCCGACCCACGCCGCGTGCGCCGCGTGGTGGATCCGATCGACCTCCGAAGCGAGCTGCCGGTACTCCGCGCCCGAGAGCCCGAGATCCATCGCCGCCGGATCGCCTTCGAGCACGCTCGTCCGCGCCGCGGCCTCCTCCCCGAGCGCGACGAGCGCCCGATCGGCCTCGGCCTTCTGCTCGGCGCGCACGACCACGTACACGAACGCGCGTGGGTTCGTGGAGAGCACGTGCTCGGTGATCCGCTGCGCGTAGAGCGAAGGGAACCCGTTGATCAGCACGACCTCGTCGTGACCAGGGCGGGGCACGTACCGAGCTTACCGCATGCGAACCACGTCGACCGGGGTGAAACGGGCGGGCAATTCGTACTAGCCTGGCGACGTACGATGAGCGCCTACGCCTCGCCCCTCCGCGGACGTCCTCGACGTGCCGTGACTCGTCTCGCCCGCGGGCTCCTTTTTGCCGTCGCCCTCGCGCTTCCCGCGACCCTCGCGGGTTGCAAGGGGGAGCAACCTCCGCCGCCGCAGAAGGTCGCGCCCCTGGAGCCGATCCCCGCGCCGGCCGGCCACCTCGCCGACGTCTTCGTCCCGAACCCCGACGAGGCCTGGGCCAAGGCCCGCGCAGCCGTGGGCGGGCCCGCGCTTTTTCTCCCTTCGAACGCGAGCAACCTCGCGGTCACGTTCCTCGGCTTGCCGCTCGCCGTCTCGGCCGAGATCGACGGCAACCTCCCGCTCGTCGGCGCCCTCGTCGAGCGCCCCGGCGGAGGCCGCCCGCGCACGGCGATGGGCATCCACGTGCGCGACGCGGGCAAGGTCGAGGGCTTGCTCGTGAAGGGCGAAAACGCACGCTTCCAGATCCGCGTCGACGAGAAGACCTCCATCACCCTCCTCGAACCCAAGGACGGCGGCGCGCGCGCAGTCGCGATCGGCCTGCTCGGCAACTACCTCCTCTTCGCGCAAGACGCGGCAGATCTGCTCGAGGTCGGCCCGTACGTCGTGCGGACCTTGCCCACGGCGAAGATGCCGAAGGCCGACGTCGCCTTCGAGCTGCCGCGCGAGGCGCTCGGCGGCCCGATCGAAAAGGGCCTGCGCTTGAGCTGGGAGAGCCTTCGTCCCCGCCCGCGCCCCAGCGCGACCGCCGACGGCGCCAAAGCGCCCACGCCGGTCCCGAGCCCGTTGAACGGTCTCATGGACGCGCTCCTCGGCATCCTCGTCGAGCTCGACCACGCGCGCGTCACCCTCGACTTCGACGACCACGCAGCGCACCTGCGCCTCCTCGGCACGCCGCGCGAGGGCTCCGAAGGCGCCGCGAACATCGCCGCGATGACCGTCGGGGATCCACGCCGCCTGCTCGAATTGCCGGCCGACACCGACATCGCGATCTACCTGCAAGACAGCGCAAAATCGCGCACGGCCGACGCAAAGAAATACGCGGACGCCCTCGCAGGCGCGATCGGCAAAGACATCCCGGAGGACGATCGCGCCGCCCTCTCCGCCGCGCTCGTCGCCCTCGCCGAGGCCCGCGGCGACGCGTTCACAGCCGGCGTCTCGCTCCTCTCCACCGGCCCCGCCATGTACGCGCGCAGCGACGTCGCCGACGAAGGCAAGCTCGACGCAGCCCTCGGCAACCTCCTCGGCCTCGCCAAACGAAAGAGCTTCGCCACGTGGCTCGGCCAGAACGAGATGGACGTCAGCACGAGCAAGACCGTCCTCGAAAACCTCCCAGGCGACATTCGTCGCATCCGCCTGACGCGCGTCGAAAACAAGGACAACAAGGGCAAGAAGGACGAAAAAGCGAGCAAGGACCGGAAAGACAAACCCAGCAAGGAAGGCGACAAGCCCGCCGCGCCCCTGGAGGGCGTGCCGAACAACATCGACGTCCTCTACACGCTCGGCAAAGACGGCCTCATCCTCGCAGCCGGCTACGACGCCAAAGCCGCATTCCGGGCCATCCTCGACGCGCCGGGCAAGGAAAACCTCTCCGGCCGCGCCGAGGCAAAAACCGCCGTCGGAGCCGTCGGCGACAAGACAGCATTCGTCGCCTTCGTGGACCCTTTGCGCCTCCTGAATCGCCGCGCAGGCAAAGCAGACCTCGGCCCGAGCGCGCCCGTCGTCTTCGCCCTCGGCAAGGGCGGAGAAGGCGTCGGGGCAAACGATCCGTGGATGCGCCTCGACATCGCAAACCTCGCCATTCAAGAACTCGTCAAGCGCCGCGGCGCGCTCTAGTCTCGAGGGGACGCCTCGCCGGGGCGCTGCCCCGGGCCCCGCGGGGGCTGTTCGCCCCTCGACCCGAACCAGGGCCAGCCCTGGACCTTTGGTGGAAGAACTGCGCGGTGCGCAGTTCTTCCAACGGGCCGGTGGCAAGACCATGGAGGTGCGTCTCAAGCTGGCGACGCGAACGTTGCCGGTTGAACCTGCAGCGCCGCGGCCTTGGTTGGCAGGGTCGTTTGCGGTCTTGCCAGCGGCTGTTCGATGAACTGCGCGGAGCGCAGTTCATCGACCCCGAGTCCAGCGCTTGCGCTGGTCCGGGTCCAGGGGCGGACAGCCCCGGTGGGGTCTGGGGCAAAGCCCCAGCGCAGCGCCCTCGCTACGTCAACGCTGCGTCGCCGCTGCGTCCCGTTCCTTTGCGTTTCGCACGCAGCGAAACCCCAGCCCCGGCACCTTGTACGTCCAGATTGCCCCGCCTCGGAAGGCGGCGAGGATCCCGCGGCCGCTCCGGTTCCATCCGCCGCCGCGCACGACCCGCGTCCCGATGTTTGCTCGTTCGTGTACCGGATCGACCTCGTCCTTGCCTGAATACGGCACGTAACTATCGATCACCCATTCCCACACGTTCCCGGCGAGGTCGTGGATGGGCCCGTTGGGCCAGATTTTATCCCCTTTGCGGTGCGTCCCCACCTTCGAGGGCCCGCCGCCGTGGCAGCCGCTGTCGCCGCCTGGCGAGACCAGGATGGACTGCGTGAAATCGGTGTGCTCGCACGTCGGCTCCTCCTCGCCCCAGGGCCATGACCGGCCGTCGCCCCCTGTCGCCGCCCACTCCCATTGCGCCTCGGTCGGCAGCCGCTTCCCGTATTGCTCGCAATAGTACTTCGACATTGGATAATCGACGAGGTTCACCGGGTAGTCTGGCTTGTCGGGGTACGTGATCCACCGATCCGTACGCTGCGGCGCCTTGCAGCCTTTCTCCTCGACGCATTTCTTCATGGCGCCGGCCGTCACCTCGGTCTGGTCCATGCAGAACGGCTTCGTCAGGACCACCTTGTGCGGCAGGTCCGCGCGCCCCTTGCCGTGATAGCCCGATTTTCGGTTGCCGAACCCGTAGGCCGACAGGTTCTTGCCCATCGTGAACCCTGCGGGCCCCGTCGCGGGCACGTACACCTCGCCCTTGGGACAAGCCGGCGCGCACGCGCCTGCCTCGCAATGCTCGATGTCGAGGCACGTCTTCACGGCCTCCGGCGCGCGCCCCGCCCCGGTGCAACGCACCACGCCCTCGCCCTCGCAGGCGAGCGCCCCCTCCGCCTTCCCCGCGCAGGGGCCGGTCTCTGGAGGCGCTGCCGCCGGGGTCGCCGTCGCTTCGGCGTCTGCGACCTGGCCGCTGTCCTTCGTCGAGGGGTCTCCGCCACTGTGTTCTGCGTCGTCCTCGTCACCCGGCAGCTGGGCGCAACCGGCGAGGGCCGCGAGGGCAGGGAGCAAGACGAGGACGCTGCGGCGGATCACCGACCGGACCTTACCCGCTCGCCCCGCGCGATCGCAAACGTTCCGCGCCCGCGGTCACTCCCCTGCTCCAGGAGGTGATTCCCCCCCTCCGGAACGTCGACCCCCGTATCCGACTTCACATTCCCCCCCTCCCCGGAAGTGATCCCCCTGCTCCCGGAAGTGATCCCCCTGCTCCCGGACGTGATCCCCCGTGACCGGTCTCACAATCCCCGGCTCCCAGGACGTGATCCCCCAGGGGGATCGTTCTCTGGAGCAGGGGGATCCCTTCTTTGAGCGGGGGATCATGGTTTCCGACCCCGGCGACCTCCGCCGTGGCGCCGGTGCACGACGTCGAGCCCGGCGTCCGTCACGGACAATCTTGCGGGCACGGCATCGGCTCGTTCGGGTCGCAGACCCCGTCGCCGCAGGTCGCCTCCGGGCAGTCGTCGGGGCAGGACGCGGGCGTCTCGATTCCCACGCAGGCCCCGTCGCCGCAGACGCTGCTCCCGAAGCACGACCCTTCGTGGCAGACCTGGAGCACGAGCGTGCAATCGAACGTCATCCACGACCCGCCGTCGGACGCGCAGACCTTCGCCACGTTCCCCTCGCACATCTTCGTGTTCGGCGCGCAGACGGGCTCGCAGTCCTCGGGGCAGGATGCGAACGTCTCGCCGCCGCCGCACGCCTCGTCGCCGCACGCCTCGCTCGGCATGCATGCCCCCTCGGCGCACGTCTCGCTCGGCACACACGCCCCTTCGGCGCAGACGAGGCCCTCGGTCGCGCAATCGATGCTCTCCCGCGATTGCCCGTCGGCCGCGCACGTCTCCGCGACCGTGCCCTTGCAGGTCTTGCTGCTCGGCGTGCAGAGCGTCGGGCAGCTCGGCACGCACCCGTCCTGATCGCCGCTCTCGACCTTGCCGCAGCCCGCGCCGAGGAGCACCAGCGCCGCGAAGACGACCGTCCCGAGGCGGCCCACCCCGTCCCGTCCGCGCAGCCCCCGGCTCACACGTCGTTCCTCGGGCACACGTCGGAGAACATGCAATCGCCGCATTGGGGAGCCTTGGCCGTGCACGTGTACCTCCCGTGCAGCACCATCGCCGGGCCGAACTTCGTCCAGCGCGCCTCGGGCACCATGTGCATGAGATCCCGCTCGATCGCCTCGGGTTTTTCCTGCGTCGTGAGCCCCATCCGCTGGCTCACGCGCGCGACGTGCGTGTCCACGATGATGCCCGAGGCAATGTCCCACGCATTGTTCAGCACCACGTTCGCCGTCTTCCGCGCGACCCCGCGCAGCGCCGTGAGCTCTGCCATCGTCTGCGGCACCTCGCCCCCGTGCCGCTCGCAGAGCGCGCGGCACGTCTCCTGAACGGCCTTCGCTTTTTGCCGATAAGCGCCCGTCGGCTGCAAGATCTGCTCGAGCTCCTCCGTGTTCGCCTCGGCATAGTCCTTCGCCGTGCGGTATTTCGGGAAGAGCGTCTTCGTCACCTTGTTCACGCGCACGTCGGTGCATTGCGCGGCGAGGATCGTGGCGATGAGCAGCTCGAGCGGCGTCGTCCAGTCGAGCTCGTAACGAGCGTCCGGAAACTTCTCCTGGAGCCGCTCGAGCACCGTCGACATCGCGACCTCGCCAGACCTTGCCATGCGAATGACCTCCTTCGTCCTCCGTGAGGACGAACCCGAGCCTACCCGAATCGAATGGCCCTGGCGAGACCCGAATCTCACGGCTCGGTCATTGCTTGTCCGACAATCGCGCGAGGGCCAGGAACACCGGCACCGTGAGCACACGGATCCCGTACGCCCGCGCCTTCTGGCTCTTCGCCGTGAGCGAATGCGGATCGTCGATCACCAGCACGTCGAGTTTTTTCGTGACGGACCCCTGCACACGGAGCCCCGCCGCCACCGCCCGCGCTTCGAGCGCGGCCTTCGACGGCTCGCCGTCCCCGGAAAAACAGATCGACGTCTCCGGCCGGAGCGGCCGCGTCGATCCCGGCAAAGGCGCCGCCGCCCCGCTCCGCGCCGCCACGAGCGCCTGATCGACCGAATCCGCGGGCAACCCGAGGAGCCGCGCGACCCGCGCGAGATCCGAGGCCCCGAGGCCCCCCGAGAGATCCCCCGCGAGCGCCGCCCGCGCGACGCCCGTCAAATAAGCCCGATGCGCCGCGACGATATCCCCGCGCAAGAGCCCCGCGCCCTCCACGTGCCGCCGCGCGACGTCCGCCTTTTCCTCGGTGACGCGCCGATCTTCGAGGATCTCGTCGAGCACCGGAAAATATCCCTCGACGCTCCCGTTCGACGTCCCCTCGGGCAAACCCTCCACCATCACGCCGAGCGGCGACGGCTCCGCCGAGGCCTGCGCCTCGCCCCGCGCGGCGATCCGCGACGGACCTTCGATCACCGGCCACGCCACGTCCGCCGCGATCGCGAGCTCCCTCTCGTACGACGTGCGCCAGAAGCCCGTCTTGTTCAGCCCCGCGAACACCCCCGCGGCCGCGCGCGCGTCGTCGAGCGCCCGGTGCTCGTGCCCGCCGTCGACGCCGAGCGCCTTGCAGCACGACGAGAGCCGATACTCCCCGAGGCCCGGCAAGACCCGCATCGCGAGCTCGCGCGTGCACAGCCGCGGCGCGTCGGGCAGCACGAGCCCGAGCCGACCAAGCTCCTCGGCGAGGAACGCGAGATCGAATCTCACGTTGTGCCCCACGAGCACCGCGCCTTCGAGGTACCGCACGAGCTCGGAGAGCACCTCCGAAAACCGCGGCGCGCCCGCGAGATCCTCCACGCCGAGCCCGTGAATGTGCGTCGCGCCCGGATTCCGCTCGGGGTTCACCAGCGTCGAAAGCTCCCCGAGCACCCGGCCTTCCGCGTCCGTGCGGACGACGGCGACCTCGACGATCCGATCCGTCTTCCATCGCAGCCCGGTCGTCTCGACGTCCACCACCGCGAATCCATGGGGAAACGAAGCTCGTCGTTCGGCACTATCCATCGCGATCCGCGCGACCCTAGCACCTCCGCGCGGGCGAGGATAGCGCCAGGAATGGCTCACCTTTCCGGGTTCCGTCCCGCGGACCTCCATGATATTCGCTGTCCAATCAGGGACATGCGGACCTCGCCCCTCCTCGCCGCCGCGCTCCTCGTTGCACCCCTCGCCGCGGCGGGGTGCTCTTCCTGCGGGAAAAGCACCTCCGGCCCCGCGCCCGAGGCCACGTCCTCCGCGGCGCCCGGCCCGGCCGATTCCGCCGCCGCGCCGCCCCCGAAGGCGAAGACGCCCGCAGCGAGCCGGCAAGGCAACGTCGTCGCGCGGAGCCCGGCCGAAGACCTCCTCTACGTCGCCGACGAGGATGGAAGCGCGCTCCACCTCGTCGAGCTCCCGTTCGACAAGGAAAAACCTACGCGGACCGTGCCGCTCCCGGGCCGACCCGCGCAGATCGTGGCGCGGGACGGCGAGGTGCTCGTCACGATCCGGGATCCGGGCCTGCTCCTCGTGATGCGGCCCGATCCCGAGAAGGTCCTCGTGGAATCGGCGCGGATCGCCTTGCCCGCCGACGCCTGGGGCCTGGCGATCACGAAAGACGAGAAGACCGCGCTCGTCTCGTCCGCGTGGACGCACAAGGTCTCCGGCGTCGACCTCGCCACGAAAAAGGTCCGCTTCACTGTCGACGTCGCCCGCGAGCCGCGCGGCATCGCCATTGCCGCGGACGGCTCGCGCGCCTACGTGAGCCACCTCGTCGGCGCCTCCCTCACGCGGCTCGACGGAATCGGCAGCGAGAAACCCACGGTCAAGCGCGTCAGCCTCCCCGCCGCGCCGCTCCGCCTTCCGTACGAAACCACGCGCGCCGAGGAGGCCTCCCTCGGGTATGCCCTCACGCTCTCGCCCGACGAACGCAGGCTTTACGTCGCGCGCCACGCGCTCGGCGCCACGGGCGTCGAGGCCTGGTATGGCATGCCCACGGTCGACGTCTTGCTCCCGCGCGACGATTCGCCGCTCGCGCCCCGACGCAAGCAGCCCCCGGTCAACGGGACGCATTTCAATACGATTCCGGCCGAGGATCCGACCCTCGACCTCCGGCCCGGCGACATCGTCCAGCCGCGCGCCATGGTCTATCGCTCCACGACGCGCACGCTCCTCGTCCTTGGCGAGGGTAGCCTCACCTTGTCCGAGCTCGACGCGACTTCGATCGACCCCTCGGCGCTGGTCCGGAAAAAACATCCCCTGCACGACGAGGGGGCGAACGGCGGCGGCCTTGCGTGCGCCGCACCGAGTGGGCTCGCGCTCTCCTCCGACGAGCGCAAAGCCTACGTGTATTGCCGCTCCACGAATGCGCTCGCCGTCTTCACGTTCCCCGACCCCAAGGCCGACGTCAAATCCAGCGTCGTCCGCATTCCGCTCGGCAAGGGCCCCGACGACGCCCTCGCCGCCGAGGGGCGCCGCCTCTTTTACGACGCGCAGGACACCCTCGTGAGCGGCGGCCTCGGCTGCGCGGGCTGTCACCCCGAGGGCCGCGACGACGGGTTTACGTGGAGCGAGTTCGCCCCGGTGGACGAGGACACGAACGCCACGTTCGTCGCGAATGGCGGCACCCTCAACCCGGGTGCGGCCCGCCAAACGCCCATGCTCGCCGGCCGTGTCGCCGCCCAGGGCCCTTATGGCTGGCACGGCGAGAGCGAGACCCTCGTCGATCGCATCCTCGCGGGCTTCGCCCTGCATCGCTGGGACGAGCGGCACGTCGTCGACAAGCAGACCGCGCGCCCGCGGGCGCTCGCGATCGCCGCCTTCCTCCGCAGCGGCCTCGTCCCTCCGCCGCGTGAAAAGACCGAGCCCTCGGACGTGGAGAAGCGCGGCAAGGCCGTCTTCGAGAGCGCCGAGACCGGCTGCAAATCGTGCCATGCCGGGGCCGAGCACACCGATCGTGTCCCCATGCCGCTGCCCCGCATGACGGTCCGCGCGGGGTACAACGACGAAAAGAACAACAACAAATACAAGACCCCGTCGCTGCTCTTCGTCGGCGGCACGGCTCCGTATTTCCACGATGGCAGTTTCGCCACGCTCGAAGAGCTCATCGACAAGAACGACGACCGCATGGGCAAGACGAACCAGCTCTCCGCCGAGGACAAGGCCGCCCTCGTGGCCTATTTGAGGACGTTATGAAGCGCCGCTCGCGGTTCCCTGCCTTCGCCGCGATCGCGCTCCTGTCGAGCGTCGCCTCGCCCGAGGACGTGCCCGCCGCCGCCTCCACGGACGACGCGGGCGCGGACGCCGCTGCGGCGCCGCCCGCGGAGGCGCTCCCGTTCCTCGGCCCCGTCCCCGCCGAGAAATCGAAGCCGCCCACGGTCGTCGAGTGGGGCGCCGCCAAGAACCTCGAAGCGCCGATCGGCCCCACCGTCTGCACCCTGCGCCGGGTGCGGGAATGGCTCCGCTTCCGCTGTGAGGTGATGAACTCGAACAGCATCGACCTCGTCACGGGCAATTCGAACGACGTCTTTTTCTCCGTGAAGCAGGGCGGCGGCGAGTGCATCCGTGATGCCGAGGGCGAGGCCTGCTGGGATGCCATCGAGGCCGTCTTCCCGCTCCGCCGCGGCGATCGGCGCTTCTTCCAGATCACGCAGCGAACGGGCGGGGGGTATTACATGCCGGGCAGCGGGCCCATGGTCCAGACCTACGTCGTCCTCTCCGAGATGTGGGTCGAGGACGAACCCGGCCCGATCGTCACGGTCTCCACCTTGTGAGCACGTTCATGCGCTCCATTTGCGCCACGCTTTTCGTAGGGCTTCTCGCCCTCGCCGGTTGCTCGTCCCCAGGCGCCGGCGATTCCACGCCCGTCGTCCTCCAGGGCCCGCCCCCGTTCGCCGTAAAACCTCGGACCGAATGGCCCACGCGGGCCTGGACCACGGCGGATCCCGCGTCCGTGGGCATCGATCCGGCCGCGCTGAAGAAGCTCGACGACTACCTCTTCGCGCGCCACGGCGACGACGTCGATCGCAAGGGACAACGCACAAATGCGTTCGTCCTGGTGAAAGACGGCAAGCTCGTCTTCGAGCATTACGCCCGCGGCACCACGGCCGAGACGTCGCTGCTCACGTGGTCGGTGTCGAAGAGCTTCGTCAACACCCTGATCGGGATCGCGGCCCTGGAAGGGCGCTTCAAGGTCGACGACCCCGCGGGCAAGTATTACACGGCGCTCGGCCCGGACAAACAGAACGTCCGGCTCACCGATCTGCTCCGCATGAGCTCGGGGATCGACTGGAACGAGACCTACGAGGCTTCCCCGGTCTTCTCTTCGGTCATGGCCATGCTCTACACGCGCGGCCAGGACGACATGCCTCGTTTCGTCGCCGGGCACGGCCTCGCCCATGCCCCGGGCACGCACTGGAGTTATTCGAGCGGCGACACGAACCTCCTCCTCGCGGCCTTGCGCGCCACGATGTCGGACGCGGAGTACGCCTCGTACCCGTGGAAGGCGCTCTTCGAGCCCCTCGGCATGACGAGCGCCCGCTTCGAGCGCGACGGCGCCGGCAACTTCGTCGGCTCCTCGTACCTCTACGCGAACGCCCGCGACCTCGCGAAATGGGGCCTGCTCTACCTCGCCGACGGCGTATGGGACGGCAAGCGCCTCCTGCCGGAGGGCTGGGTCGCCTACACGCTCACGATGGCCCCGGCCTACTATACGACCGACGTCCCGCCGCCGTTATGGGAAGACAACCCCGGGGCCCAGGTCTACCTGAACGCCGGGGATCCCAAGCGGAACATCCCGCGCCCCTGGCCCGCCGCGCCGCCCGACACCTTCGCGGCCCTCGGCCATTGGGGCAAGTCGATCTTCGTGATTCCCTCGCTCGACCTCGTCGCCGTGCGCATGGGCGATGACCGCGAGTACGGCTGCTCCGCCCACGTGCAGAAGAACTGCGTGCCCGATCGCGAAAAAGCCTTCACGAAGGGGTATTACCTCGAGCTGCTCTCCGGGCTGGTGAAGCGATGAAGCGGGCCAAGCGCATCCTGAAGATCGTCGGCGTGGGCCTCGGCGTGATCGTCGGCCTCGTCGCGCTCTTCGTCGCCTGGAACTGGAAGGCCCTCTCCGCGTTCCCGTCGCTGCCGGCGGGGTACGAGGCGAAAGAGCTCTGCTCCTGCCTCTTCGTCGAGGGCCGGCCGCAGCCGGATTGCGAGGGGTTCATCCGCCAGACCGTCGTCCCGATCGACGGCCGCTCCTTCGACATGGAGGGCAAGGCGGTCACCGTCACCGCGCTCTGGAACACGCGCCGCGCGCATTACGTCGCAGAGCGGTTCGGCTGCGTGATCGACGGGGCAGGGAAGTAACTCTATTTGCCCTTGGGCGCGGCAGGCGCCGTGGCCTTCGCCCCGCACCCGAGCCGCATGGCGAACGACTTCGTCCCCGCCGTGTACGCCACCCAGATCGTATTCGCGTCCGCCGCGGCGGCGTGCAATTCGAGCACCTGCCCCGGATAGGCCGCCACCTCTTGCGCTTCGATCGCGCCGCTCCCGCCGAGCGTCGCGATCTCCAGCACCTGCGGCGAGCCCGGCTCCTTCGTCTCGGGCCGCGTGTACACCGCGAACGTTTCCCCGCACGCCGACGCCGCGGCCACGGGCGCCGTATCGAGCCCGTTCGGGTACTCGAGCGTCTTGATCTTCGCCTTCCCGTTCCAGTCGACGAGAATGTCGTGGAGGGCGAACCCTTTCTCCGTGGCGAGCGGCAAAAGCGCTGCCGCGGAGTTGCCCGCGCGCACCCCCACGAGCTCCGGATATCCCTCGGGCGGACCGCCCACGAACACCACGTCGTCGGCCGCGAGCGCCGTTGTCTTCTCGCGGATCTCGAAGCGCCGCGCGTGCACCGGCGTCATCGCCGACCGCGCGTCGAGCCACATCGCGATCGCTTGCCCCTCGCCGACAGGCACGAGCGAAATCGACGTCGCCCCCGAACCCTCGGGCGACAGATCCAGCACGCCGCCCCCCTCGACCCACAATCGCCCGTGCCGCTCCGCATTCCGCGCATTGGGCGCTGCCATGTACGCCACCGCGTCGCGCCCGCTCGTGCGCAGCGCCGAAGGGCTCGTTCCCGGCACCGCGTCGTTCGCCACGATCTCCGGCGCGCCGAGTTTCCCCTCGGCGTCGAGCGCGCTCCGCACGAGCCCCGACCCTTCGACCCAGTACGTGTGCATCACCCCCGAGGCATCCTCGGCGACGGCCACCTTCCCGCGTGGCCATTTCCGCGCGCGCTCCGGCTCGCTCGGCCCGGGCGCGGGGCCGTCGGGCCCGAACAGGGTCACCTGCGCTGCATTGCCCGAGAGCCGCCAGACGATGCCCTTCGAGAAGACCGTCGCCGCCCCACCCACTGCGATCGGCTGCTCCGGCCCGTCGATGAGGAACCGCGCGCCGGTCTTCGGCTTGCGCTTGGTCGTCGCGCCCCCGCCCGCGAGCGCGGCCGATCCCGCGGGCCCCGCCGATCCCGCGGGCGCGGCCGACCCCGCGGGCGCCTCGTCCGCGTCCGGAGCCGCGCTCGGCGTCGCGAGCGGCTCGGCGCTCGCCGAAGGCGGCGCCTGCGGCAACGGCTTGTCCTTTTTCGGGGGAGGGCGCCGGCACCCCGCGCCCGCGAGCACGAGCGCCACGAACGTGATTCCCACGAGCGCCCTCGGCGCGAAACCCATCCCGTCCTTCCGGGGGGCGCCCTCGCGCTTCAAGGACAAACCTGCTCGGACGGCACCATCTCGCTGCGGAGCCAGGCCGTCGCGCAGGCCGTGGCGTCATACCCGCCCACCGATTTGATGAAGTCGAGCAGGTCCTGGAAATGCGCGGCCTTTCCCTTGTACTTCAGGAAAAACGATTTGAACGACTGGTCGAGCTTCGTCTTGCCCATCTTCGCCTCCAGCGCGCGGAAGAAAAACGCGCCTTTCATGTAGGCGATGTCCCCGAAGAGCTGATCCTTCAGGAGATCGACCACGCCGCAGCCCTCGGGCCAGGCGATCTTCGGCGCGGTGCCGGCCATCGCCGTGTTCAGGCGCGTCGTGTAATGGGACCAGACCTTCATGCCCTCGTCCGCGCCCATCACCTCCGTGATCGCCCGCGCTTCGAGGTAACTCACGGTGCCCTCGGAGAGCACGAAATCCTCCCAGCAGGCCGGGCGCACGCCGTCGCCGAACCAGCCGTGCGCCGCCTCGTGCGCCTGGATCCACGGGTCGCCCATGGCGAGCGTCGAGACGTGCCAGAGCGGGTGGTGCTCCATGCCCCCGTACGCGCCCGCTCCCCAGTCCACCGCAATGGCGCCCGCCTCGTTGCCGAACGGATAGCCGCCGAGCATCGTCTCGTAAAAGTTCATGATGTCGACCAGGTCGGCCGTCCCTTTTTGCGCGTCCGTCCCGCCGCCCGGCAGGTAATAGGCCACGAGCTTCGTCCCCTGGAACGTCGTCCCCACGTCGAGCTTCGTGTAGCTCCCCGTCGCCCAGGCGATCTGGTAGGACGGCGCGTCGATCGCGATCGCGGACGGATACACCGTGGTCATACCCTGGGGCGTGCCCGTGATCGTGAGCGTGAACGTCGTTCCGTCCGCGGGATCGGAATGGCACGGGAAGAGATTGCCGCAGAAGTAGGGCCAGACGAGCGTCGAGCCTTTCGCCATGAGCCCTTCGAACTGCGCTTGCTCCTTGAACGTGTAATCGATCGTGATCTGCGCGGAGCCCTGCGACCTGGGCACGCCGACGTCGAGCTGGCCCTGCGTGAGCGTCCATTTCAGCGGACCTTCGGCGCGCGACACGCCCTGGATTTCGAGCCCCGCCGCCTCGAACGACGCGCCCGTGTCCTCCAGCGAGCCCGCGAGATCGATCACCGCGCTCCCGGTCATCGTCGAAAGATCCACGGTGAGCGCCGTCTTCTGGATGTTGCGGTCGAGGTTTGCCGACGGCTCGGGGGGCGGCTCGATCGGCGTCCCCGTGCTGCTCGTGCTGTTGTTTTCGCCTTCGTCCTTGGCGCAGCCGAGGGCCGCGAGGGCCACAAACCCGATCCCGACGAGCCTCGCGTGTCGACCGATCCGCATGTGTTGCCTCCGTACCAGCATGGGATGATCCATGCCACGAGGAGAGCGTGTCAAGGCCGCGAGCGTCAGGAATTTTCCGCTACCTCTGCGAGCGTTCTTTCCGGGCGGTGCCCCTTTACGACCGGCACGGGCCCATGCTCTACTCTCGCACCACGTGCCGGAGCGTGAGCGATGAGCGAGATCTTCACCTTCTTGTCCACCGCCTTCCCCCCGACGGCGCAGGTCACGGCTTTCAAGGGGCGGGAGGCCATTTCGCGGACCTATGAATTCGACATCGCGTTGAAGCTCACGGGGCTCGACGTCGACGTCGCCGCCGCGGTCGGAGCCCGCGGCACGCTGAACATCGATCGGGGCCTCGGCGCGCCGCCGTTCGTTTTCCACGGGATCCTGGCGTCCGTCGAGCTCGTGAACGATTACGGCGCGTACGGACTTTATCTCGCGCGGCTCGTCCCGACGTACTGGCAGCTCACGTTGACGCGGCACAGCCGCATCTTCACGGACGCGAGCATCCCCGACATCATCGAGGCCCTCTTGAAAGAGGGCGGGCTTGGGGCGAACGATTACCGGATCTCGCTCTGGAACGAGTACACGAAGCTCGAGCACGTTTGCCAGTATCGCGAGAGCAATTACGATTTCATTGCCCGGCTCGCCGAGCGTGAGGGCATCTACTTCTACTTCGAACAGGGCGAGGATCACGAGGTCCTGGTCTTCACGGATACGCGTTCGGCGCACAAGAAGCTCGCGCCGAAGCCGGTGAAGTATTTCCCGGCGCCGCCCGGCGACGTCTCGGCGGGTGAGTCGATCCGCTCGTTCCGGTGCCGCTCGAACGCGCTGCCCGGCCGCGTGAAGGTGACGGATTACAACTACCTGAAGCCGAGCCTGGAGGTCAAAGGCAGCGCCGAGCTCTCGGGCAAGGGCGATATCGTGCTTTACGGCGAGAACGTGAAGACGCCGGGGGAGGGCACGCGGTACGCCTCGATTCGCGCCGAGGAGATCGCGGCGCGGCAGACGGTGTACACGGGCACAGGCCCGCAGTTCTATCTGCGGCCGGGGTACGTGTTCATGCTCGAAGAGCACCCGCGGCTCGCGTTCAACAGCGAGTACCTCACGATCGAGATCGAGCACGTCGGCAATCAATCGGCGAGCGGCGAGGACATGGTGATGCTCTTCGGGGAGGAGGCGCCCACGAAGGAGACATACCTCGCCACGGTGCACGCGATCCCGCACGCGACGCAGTTCCGCGCCGAGCGCAAGACGCCCTGGCCGCGCATCGACGGTGTGGTCGACGGCGTCGTCGACGGCACGGCGGCGAGCCCGTATGCGCAGATCGACGGGCACGGCCGCTACAAGGTGAACATCTTCTTCGACGAGGGCGACGCGATCGACGGCTCGCGCTCCACGTGGGTGCGCATGCTCCAGCCGCACGGCGGCACCGTCGAGGGGCAACATTTCCCGCTGCGCAAGGGCACCGAGGTCCACCTCGTGTTCCTCGGCGGCGACCCGGATCGCCCCGTGATCGCGGGCGCCGCGCACAACGCCGAGACGCCGAGCGTGGTGACGCAAAACAATTACACGAAGAACCTGATCCGCACGGGGTCGAACAACTACATCGAGATGGAGGATCTCCTCGGCTCGACGCACGTGCACATCTACGCGCCGAAGCTCAACTCCTCGCTCCACCTCGGCGCCGGCGCCTACAACTTCGACCTCCGCACCGACGGAAGCGGCCACATTTACACGGGCGTGAACCTCGACGTCGACGTGATGGCGAACAAGACCGAGGACGTCCACGGCACCATCACCGAGATGTACGAAGGTCCGTTCACGACGACGGTCACGAACCCCGTCACGCAGACCTACAATGCGACGCTCGACGAGACGGTCGAGGGCGCGGTCACGGTCCGTTACAACAACATCCTCGACCTCCAGGTCGCGAGCACGACGACCCAGGTCTACAAGGCCGTCGTCGATTTGAACGTGCACGGGACGAACACCGAGCGCTTCCACAGCACCTACGACGAGACGGTGCACGGGAAGATGACGGGGATCTACCTCGGCACGCGGTTCCAGGGCGTGACGGGCGAGGACAAACTCTTCGTCGACGGCAACCAGGACATCCACGTCACTGGGCCCTCGGTGGAGAAGATCGACGGCACCTACGACCTCACGGTCAAGGGCGACATGACCACGTCGATCAACGGCAACCAGAAGATCTCGACGCAGGGCCCGGTCGAGTGGTTCAAGGCGGCCGAGTTCTCCGGCTTCACGCATGGGGCCACGTTCTCGGGCCACCTCGGGTTTTCGCTCGGCTGGTTTGCCGGCGGGCAGGTCTCGCTCTTCGGCGGCATCAAAGTCGACATCACGGCGGCCGTCGCGCTCGCGCTCACGCTCGGGCCCTCGATCAGCATCTCGCCCGTCGCCATGGACATGAAGGCGACGAACTTGAATGCGCTTGGCCTCAAGCTCCAGGCGATCGGCAACAAGCTCGAGGCCAAGGGCCTGAGCCTCGGCGTCGCTGGTTTGCACGTCAACACCTGAGCAGAGCGTTTTCTAGCGAGATCCTCGCGCGTGAAGATCCTGAAGCCTCTCCGGCTCTCCTTCGTGCACCGCACCTTCGAGCACAAGCGGCGGTGCCTCTTCGTGCCCACGGTCATGGCGCTCTTCCCGTTCGATTCGCCGAAATCGATCGGGACCGAGGTCGACCTCTGGAAGATGGCGGGCAAGGAGCTCGGCCGGTTCGGCGTGCTCGACCATTGCATGTGGAAGCCGCGGGGCGAGCTGCTCGTCACGGGGCATTGCTATCCGCCGGGCAAAAAAGAGGCACCCTACGCGCACGTAAAAGTCTCGCTCGGGACGATCGACAAGACGTTGTACATCATCGGCGACCGCACCTGGGGCCTCATGGGCCCGAGTGATCCGGCCCCGTTCACGAAGATGCCCATCGACTGGGCGCACGCGTTCGGCGGCGAGAAATACCCGCAGAACCCGGTCGGCAAGGGCCTCGCGCCGATCAAGACCGAGTCCGGCCAAACGAGCCACCCGCTGCCGAACGTCGAGGATCCGCGGCACGTCGTGAAATCGAAGGGCGACCGCCCCGAGCCGGCGGGCCTCGGGCCCTTTGATCTCACCTGGCCCCATCATTTCGCGAAGATGGGGACGTACGACAAGAAATGGCTGGAGGAGCAGTTCCCCGGCTTCGCGCTCGACACCGATTTCGGGGTCTTCAACGTCGCGCCGCCGGATCAGCGCCTCGAAGGGTTTTTCCGGGGCGACGAGGCGTTCCGGATCGAGAACATGCACCCGGACGAGAGCGTGATCGAGTCGCAGCTCCCCGGCGTGGTGGCGCGTTGCTTCTTGCAGCTCTCGCCGGAGAAGGGCGACGATCTCGTCGAGGTCCCGCTGCACCTCGAAACGGTGCAGCTCTTCCCGCACCTCGGGCGCGGCATCGTGATGTTCCGGGGCCTGCACGAGATCGAGGAGCCCGACGCCTCCGACGTGCGGGTCGCCATGGCGGCGCTCGAAGACCTCGGCGACGAGCCGAAGCCGCGCGCCCATTACGAGCAGGTCTTCGCGCAGCGGATGGATCGCAAGAATGCGCACCTGCACATCCTGCGCGATCCCGACCTCATGCCGCGCAGCCTCGCCACGGCCCCGAAGGCCGCGCCGGTCCTCGCGGACGAGTACGATCAGGCCATCGAGCAGGAGATGCTCGTCCTGAAGAATGCACGGCGCAAGGCGCAGGCCGAGCTCGACCGCGGCCGCGAGCGCGCGATTGCGATGGGCGCGGACCCGGAGACGCTGCCGCGACAAACCATCCCGCCCGAGGAAGAGGTGCCGAGCCTCGACGACCTGCCGGCGTACGTCGATCGGATGAACACCGAGGCGGACAAGCAAAAGGCCGAGGCCGAGAAGAAGCAGGCGGAGGCCGAGCAGAAGGTACGCGCGATGTGCGCGGCGCAGGGCCTCGATTACGACGAGATCATCAAGAAGGCGCGGCGCGAGAAGACGGGCCCGCCCAAGTTCAGCGCCGAGAAGGAAATCGAGAAGCTGCGCGACATGGCGGAGCTTTCGAAGAACGCGGGGGTCGAGCTCCCGGGAGTCGCCGAAAAGCTCGCGGATCCGGGGCTTCTCGACCAGTTGCGCAAGGCCGAGGAGCAGGTCCACACGGCGTACCGGATCGCGGCGCACCACGCCGAGGCGCCGGCGCCGATGGAGCCGGAGGAGAGCGAGCGGGCGCGGGCCGACATCCGGCGCGCTTATGCGACGGGCGAGAAGCTCGCGCGGCGTGATTTCTCGGGCGCGGATCTTTCGGGCATCGATCTCTCGGGCGCGGATCTCGAAGAGGTCTACCTCGAAGGCGCGAACCTGACGGGCGCGAACCTGACGGGCGCGAAGCTCGATCGCGCGGTGCTCGCGCGGGCGAACCTCACGAATGCGCGCCTCGCGCTCTCCTCGCTGCGCGAGGCGAACCTCGGGCGCGCGCGGCTCGAAGGCGCCGATTTCGAGGGCGCGGACCTCTCGGGCGCGACGCTGCACGAGACCGACGCGGCGGGCGCGAAGCTGCTCGGCGTGCTGCTCGACGGCGCGCTCCTGATCGAGCTGCGGCTCGAAGGCGCCGATCTCTCGGGTGCGCGTGGCGAAAAGCTTTTTTTCGTCAAGTGTGACCTCCACGGCGTCCGCTGGGCGGGCGCGAGGCTCGGGAAATCGAGCTTCATCGAGTCGAATCTGGCCGACGCCGATTTCACGGGCGCCGATCTCACGTCGTGCACGTTCGTGGGCGTGACCGCGGACGGGGCGCGGTTCGACGGCGCGACGCTCGAAAACGTGCGCGTCGTGCACGGCTCGACGATGGAGCGGACGAGCTTCAAGGGCGCGAAGCTCCCGGGCTCGAACCTGCGCGGGGCGAGGCTGCAATCGTCCGATTTCACGGAGGCGACGATCTCGAAGAGCGACCTCTCCGAGGCGGATCTGCGCGGGGCGAGCCTTGCGCGCGTGATCGCGGTGGATTCGCGCTTCGTCGGGACGGACCTCCGCAACGCGCAATGCGTCTCGGCGAACCTCATGCTCGGGATCCTGCACAAGGCGCGCCTCGCGGGCGCCGATTTCACGGGCGCGAACCTCTTCGCGGCGGATCTGCTCCGCGCCGTGGGGGATGACGAGACGCGCTTCGATCAGGCGAACCTGAAGCGCGTCGTGCACCAGAGGTCGGCCCGATGAACCGCGAAGAGCTCGTCGCGCTCGTGAAGAGCGGGGAGATCGTCAGCGAGATCGATCTCTCCGGGCTCGATCTCTCGGGCGCCGACCTCTCGGGCGGCATCTTCGAGAAGGTCGCGCTCAAAGGCGCGAACCTCGCGGGCGCTCGCTTCAAGGAGAGCGTGCTTTGCGGCTGCGATCTTTCCGAGGCGAACCTCGAAGGGGCGAACCTGCACCACGCCTCCGTCCTCGAATCGAAGCTCACGGGCGCGAATTTGAAGAAGATTTACGCGCCGATCGCGCGCTTCGTCGAGTCGAACCTCGCGGGCGCGGATCTCTCGGGGTCGAACCTGCTCACGGTGTTCTTCGTCGAGTGTGATCTCTCGGGCGCCTCGCTCGCCGAGGTCACCTTCGATCGCGGCGCGCTCGTCGACGCGAAGGTCGACGGGCTCGATTTGCGGGGCAGCCTCGTGAAGCAATCGGTCATCGCGAAGACGGATTTGCGCAAGACATTGATCACGAAGACCCGCTTCGAGATCGCGGTGCTGCACGAATCGGTGCTCGCGGGCATGGATCTCTCGGGGATGGATCTCGGCTGCACGCAGTTCGTGGACGCGGACCTCGCGGGCGCGGATCTCTCGGGGGCGAACCTCGAACAATGCAATTTCAAGGGCGCGGATCTGCGCGGCGCGAAGCTCGAAAAGGCGCGGGCGCCGAAGGCCATGTTCGCCGCGGCGAAGCTCGAAGGGGCGATTCTCTCGGGCGCGATGCTGCGCGAGACGCTCTTCGTGGAGGCGCTGGCGACGGGCGCGAATTTCGAGAAGGCGGACCTCGAGCTTTCGGTGTTCGTCCGCGCCACGTGCGTGGGCGCGCGCTTCGGCGGGGCCACGCTCTCGTATGCGGATTTCTCGAATGCGGACATCTCGCGCGCCGATTTCGCGGGCGCGAACATGCTGCGGACGCGGCTCCATCGCGTGAAGGACGACGACGCGACGTTCGGGCTCGCCCGGAAGATCGCGCTCGGCGACGACGCGGAGCTCGCCGAGGCGGAAGGGTTCTTGCCGGCCTCGTGATCGAGGCGGGTTTTCGAGGCGCGGAGCTTAGGGAGAGGGCACGGAGAACGACATGAACGGCAATCTCGCGAGAAAGCTCGATGAGCTCGAGGCATACCAGGTCATGGGCACGGTCGTGCACGCCGAGCCCGGGCTCTTCATCGTCCGCACGGGCCGCGGCGACATGCGGGCGCGGCGCGCGACGAGCTGCCTCGTCGAGCCGCGGATCGACGATTTCGTCCTCGTGGCCGGCGCCCCGAGTGGCGCGGCGTGGGTCCTCGCCGTGCTGGAGCGCGAAGAGGGCGCGGGTGCGTCGCTCGCTTGCGACGGGGATCTCGAAATCAAGGTGCCGGAGGGCCGCGTGCGCGTGGCCTCGAAGGAGGGCATCGACCTCGTCTCGCAGAAGGACGTCTCGGTCCTCGCCGACGGCGTGCGCGTGCACGCGGCGACCGGCAGCGTGGTGATGGACAGCCTCTCGTACCTCGGCGGGCTCGTGCGGAGCGAGATCGGCAAGTTGCGCCACGAGGGCGGCATCGTCGAGCGCGTCGTCGAGCGCGTGAGCGAGCGGGTGAAGCGCTCGTTCCGCAAGGTGGAAGAGGTCGATCAGGTCAAGGCCGAGCGGATCGATTATTCTGCGAAGCAGGTCATGAGCCTTCGCGCGGAGAACGCCATCGTCACCGCCGAGGAGCTCGTGAAGATGGACGGCGAGCAGATTCATCTCGGGTGAGCGAACACCGGGGCAGGGAGGAGGCGCGTCATGTTCGGAAATTCGCAATTGGGCGGTGTGAACCTCGGGTTTCCGGACGTGTGCCTCACGCCCATGCCGGTCCCGGTGCCGATCCCGTATCCGAACGTGTCCTTCGGCCCGCTCGGCTTCCCGCCCTCGTTCAACGTCCTCTGGATGTGCACGCCGGCGCATCACCTCCTGACGACGCCGCTCATTTCGATCGGTGACACGCCGGGCATCGCGATGGGCGTGGCCTCGGGCATGATCATGTCGCCGACGCGGCCCATCACCGGGGCCTTCACCGTGCTCGTCAATGGCATTCCAGCGACGCGCATGACGAGCTTCAACATCCAGAACAACACGAACTGTCCCGGCCTCGCGATCGTGCCCGCGCAGGTCAAGGTGCTCCTGCTCGCGCCCTAGGCCGCGAGCTCTTCACCACCTGGTTCGTCTTGGAGATCCGCTCGTTTTGCCCATTCCCTGCGGCGGCCTTCGTCTGGGAGGCCGCGCTGGGGGTGCATTCGCTCACGATCCTCGTCAAAGCGACGTTTCTGCTCGTACACGGGGCCGAGGCGACGGTCGCGCCGGCGCAGGACGAGCCTTCGGGGGATGTCACCTGGGAGAACGAGCCGGGCGCGTCGTTGCGCTTCGCCACCGATTTCGCGCCGCTCAAGCCACGCACGGACGTGCTCGTCGTCGGGCACGCGTTCGCGCCCAAAGGCGCGCCCGTCACGGAGCTGTCGTGCCGCATCGAAATGGGCGAGTTCGCGAAGGGGCTGCGCCTCGTCGGGGATCGGCGATTCACGTCCGGGCCCGAGGGCCTCGCGGCGGGGCCGCCGGCCGCCTTCACGCGAATGCCGCTTCGGTATGAGCGCGCGGCGCGCGGGGAGGGGAATCCGGTCGGGATCGATCTCGCGGCGCCGCCGTCGCGCGACGCGATGGCCGTGGCGAACGTGGTCGCATCCGCGGGACAAACCCCGGGCCTCGGCCCGCTCGCGCCGGGATGGCCGCAGCGGCGGCGGCTCGTGTCCGACGAGGGACATCGGTGGGCGACGACCGCGCGCGGCGAGGAGCCGGGCCCGGCGCCCGAGGGGTTCGATTTCGGGTTTTTCCAGGCCGCGCCGTCCGATCAGCAGATCCCGCTCCTGCGCCCCGGCGCGACGCTCGTGCTCGAACATCTGCATCCGACGCTGGAGCGGGTCGAAACACGGTTGCCGGCGGCGCGGCCGCAGGCCTTTCGGATCGATCCCAAGACGGGCCGGGTCAGCGAGATCGCGCTGCGTTGTGATACGCTCACGATCGACACGGATCGGGGGCGTTTGGTGCGGCAAGGCGGCTCGCTCGAGGACGTCGCGGGCGCGCCGGAGTTACATCCGCTCGAAAGGAGGCACGATACGCGGCCGATCGGGCAGGTGCGATCGGGCGGCACCACGAGCGGCTCCGCGTCCGCGAAGGCCCCGGCCTTGCCCTTCCGACCTGCTGCGCCCGGCGCGCCGGCTGCGCCCGCCGCGCCGCCGCGCCCCGCATTGCCGTTCGGCAGCGGCACGGTGCATGTGGGGGCGCCCGCAGTGGTCATTCGTCCCGCCACGCCGTTCGAGCGGTCGTCCGTGCCTCCCCCGCCGCCGGCGCCTGTCCCTGCCAAACTCGAGGAAGAGCTCGACATCGAGCCGGATCCGCCGACGCCGGCGCGGCCCTCTGCACCCCCGCCGTCCGGGCGGGTCCTCCCGTTCGGCAGCGTGACGCTCGGGCCTTCGACCGAGCCACCGAAGGTTTCTCTCCCGCCACACCCTTTCCCGCGGCGCCGCCGCGCCCGCAGACCGGAGAGGCGCCGCGGGTCTTGCCGAGCGCGGGATTGCCCTTCGTGAAGGCGGAGGCCGCGCCGCCGTCCTCGCCTGCGCCAGCGTCCGTGCCGCCGCCGGCGTCCGTGCCCCTGCCTCCGCCAGCGCCCGTGCCTGCGAGCGCCGTGCCCGTTCCTTTTTCGCCGAAGGACGCCGTCAAACCCGCGCTCGTCACGCTGCCGACGATTCCCCTCGAACCCAAGCCGCCCGAGCCCGAGCAGGGGGAGCCCGCATTGCCGGGAGCCGCGCTGCTCTTGCCGCTCCCGCTCGAGAAATATGCCTCGATTGCGGCGGAAATCGCCGGGCCCACCGTGGACGTCGGCGTGACGCTCCGCCGGCACGGGCTCGACGAGGAGAAATGGGCGCGCATCCAGGCCGAGAGCACGGCCATCATCGCGGAAGACGCCGGGCGCGCGGACGGCGCGCTGCTCGAAGCCTTCGATCGGATCTACGTCGCGCGCATGGAAGCGCTCGGCCGGAAGGTCGACGTGCAGGGGCACGCGCGCCTCTCGGTCGCGGCGGCGCACGGGAAGCTGTCGCGGTGCCTGGAAGAGCTTGGCCTCGGGCGGGCCGATCTCATGCCGCTGCGGCGCTCGCTCGGGCGGAGGGCGGCGAAGGATCCGGCCTTCGCGGCGGAGCTGCGTGCTGCGACGGAGGTCGAACGCGCGGCCTCGCCGCCGCCGGAGGTGGGGCTCTTCAAGCCGCCGCGGCGGAAGCGGGATTCGTGAGCGACGACGGTACGCGGACCGCGGCGCCGCTCGTCTGGTGCGAAGCCGGCCTCGTCGCGCGGGTCGCGCCGGATCGTGTGCTCGTGCGTGAGCCGGGCGGGAGGATCCACGAGCACGGCCTTGCGCCGTCGTGGATCGCGGCGGCGCTGGATCCGACGGGTGATCTCGTGCTCGCGGACGGCGAGCGGGTGCTCCACGCCGACGGGCGTGTGGCCTTGCTCGATGAGCGCGCGCATCTCGGGGCACCGGACGTGCTATGGATCCGTGGGGTGGCATCAGCGCGGGTTCGAGATTCGACCGTTCGACGAGACGAACAAGCAGCTTGGCCGAGGCGAATGCTGGCCGACCGATTTCGATGATCGGGGGACCGTGTCGATTGCAATCGACAGTACGGCCGCGTGGTACGTCTCCGTCCGGCCGGACGGCGAGGGGGATTGCGTGGCGCTGGCCCCGGACACGTATCGTAGCTTCAGCGGCGCCCTGTGTCTCGGGCCCGGGAGCGTGGACGTGGCGGGGGATGGGACGTTCGCCTGGCTCACGGGCGAGGCCGTCCTGGTGCGCTGGGACGAGGAGGAGCAGGCGGAGTTCGCCGTGACGAACCCGCAATCCGTCGCGTTATCACGCGACGGAAGGGAGGTCGCGTGGCTCGACGCGGCGGGCGAGCTTCATGTGAGGCTGGTGCGGTAGGCGCGGATCGGGGCGCGAAGGCGCGCGCGGTGGGCCTCAGGGCTTCGCCGGCGTGGTTTTCATGTCGACGCGGCTCCGAACGATCCGCGGGGGCGTGGTGTCGACGTCGAGCCGCGAAACGACGAGGTACTGCAAGGACGGCCGCTGCGCGCGCGCGAGGAGGAGTTTGCCGAGGAAGTCCCGCAGGGCGGGCTTCGCGCCGAGATCCAGGGCTTCCACGGATTTCCAGGCCGCGACTGCGCCCTTCACGCACGGCTCCTTCGCGCCCGCGGGGATCGGCTCGCAGACGAGCACGACGCAGTTCATCCCGAGCCCGAGGCACGTCCGGTGGATCGTGGCGTCGTCGGTCGCATCGTTGGCGGACGAGACGAGCGGAATCGTGGTCTTCGTGTCGACCTTGCCGCGCGCGAGGTAGAGCAGCCCGACGGGGTTGTGCGCGCCGTGGCTCTCCAGCCAGGCGAATGGCTCCGTCGCGCTCGCGATCGTGTTCGGGGCCCCGGAGGCGAGGCCGAGCAGCATCGGGCTCGACACGACGTTCCGCGCCCGTAGCAAATCGGCAGGATGGCTCTTTTTGCTGGTCGCGCTCGGCGGGGGCGGAATGCGGACGCCGCCCGTGACGGGCGCTTCGCCTGCGTGATCGTCGTCCTCGTCCCCGTCGCTCGGGCCCACGTTCGAGAGGATCTCCATCGAGACATCGACGCCGAGCTCCGCGAGGTCGCCCGCGTGGCCTTCGGCCTTGGCGCCTGCGTTCATCGCCTCTTCGACGAGGCCGCCGCCGCCCTCGGGGCCGTGCATGCCGGGCAGCGGCCCTTTCGCGCCCGCGCGCATGCCGTCGTCGCCGAGCGAGCCGAGCTTTCCACCTCCACGCATGCCGTCATCGGCGAGCGAGCCGAGCTTTCCGCCGCCGCGCAGGCCGTCGTCGGCGAGGGATCCCGCGCGGCCGAGGCCTCGCGCAGCGTCGTCGCCGAGCATCGCGCCTTTCGCGCCGACCTTCGCGCAATCGTCGCCGGCCCGCGCGACGAACATGCCGATCGCCGCGAGCACGGCCGCAAATCCCCCCATCTTCTTGCCGCTGCTGCCCTCGTCCTCTCCGCTCACGAAGACCTCCCGCCTTGGTTTGGCCGCGATGATACCGAGGGGCCCGCCGCAGGCAATCCCCCCGGGCAACTCCTTGCAAACGCGACGGTTCTGGGTACCCTCCGCGCCACCATGGCCGTCATCACCGTCCTCGGCGCCGGCATGATGGGCAGCGCGTTTTGCGTGCCGCTCGTCGATCGCGGGCACGACGTGCGCCTCGTCGGCACGCATCTCGACGCCACGATCATCGAGAGCCTGCGTGCACGTGGGCTTCACCCGACGCTGAAGCTCGATCTGCCCGCTTCCATCCGGCCGTTCTTCGCGGCCGAGCTCGAAGAAGCCGTCCGCGGCGCGGACATCCTCGCGTTCGGCGTGAGCTCGGCGGGCATTCGCTGGGCCACGGAGACGATCGCGACCCACGCGCGGCCCGGCTTGCCGCTCGTGATGATCACGAAGGGGCTCGAGCTCGACGGCGAGGCCGGCCGGCTGATGGTGCTTCCCGACGTGGTTCGGTGCGGTTTGCCCGAGGAGGTGCGGGCGAGCGTGTCGCCGGCGGCCGTCGCGGGGCCGTGCATCGCGGGGGAGCTCGCGCGGCGCGTGCCGACGTCCGTCGTGGTGACGGGGAGGGACGGCGAGGCGCTCGACAGGCTCGCGAGCGCGCTCCGCGGCCCTTATTATCACGTTTTTCCGTGCGCTGACGTGATCGGCGCCGAGGTCTGCGCGGCGCTCAAGAATGCGTACGCGATGGGCGTCGCGCTCGGCGCGGGCCTGCACGAGAAGAACGGCGGCGCGCCCGGGAGCGTGGCGATGCACAACTGGGAGAGCGCCGTGTTCGCGCAGGCCATTCGCGAGATGATGCGGGTCATCACGATGCTCGGCGGTGATGCGATGACGGCCACGGGGCTCCCCGGCGTGGGGGATCTCGACGTCACGATGAATGGCGGCCGCACGGGTCGGTTTGGTCGGCTGCTCGGGCTCGGGATCGGCGCGCGCGAGGCCGTCGCGCGGATGGAAGGCGCCACGCTCGAATGCCTGGAGATCCTCGACGTCATGCGCCGGGCCTTGCCCGCGTACGAGGCCCGGGGTGAGCTCGGCCCGGGAGAATTGCCGCTCCTGCGAAAGCTGATTGCCATCGCGCTCGAGGACGCGCCGGTGGAGATGCCGTTCGATTCGTTTTTCGGGGTCTGACGATGCAGGCGGGGGACGACGCGCTTTTCCTGGGGATCGATTGCAGCACGACGGCGTGCAAGGCCATCGCGTGGGACCGGGAGGGCCGCGCCGTCGCGGAGGGCCGCGCGCCGATCCCGCTCTCGAACCCGGCGCCGGACGCGTGGGAGCAAGATGCGCGGACCTGGTGGGAGGCCCTCGCCCTCGCGACACGCGAGGTGGCTCATGCGCTCGGGGACCGGGGCGCGCGGCGGATCCGGGCGATCACGATCACGCACCAGCGGGAGACGTTCGTCCTGACAGACGAGCGCGGCGAGCCGTTGCATCCCGCGCTCGTGTGGATGGACGCGCGCTGCCGGGCGGAGGTCGCGGTGCTCGCGGCGAAGGTGGGGGAGGCGCGCCTGCACGAGATTTCGGGCAAGTTCCCCTGCACGACACCCTCGCTCTACAAGTTGCTCCACCTGCGCAACCGGATCGCGCCGCACCTCGCCTCGCGTCCCGTGCGGATGCTCGATGTGCACGCCTTTCTCGCCCACCGGCTCACGGGCCGGCTGGTCACGTCCGTGGCGAGCGCGGATCCCACGGGCCTCGTGGACATGGCGGCGCGGGGTTTTTCCGCGGAGATCCTTGAATGGGCAGGTTTGTCCGCGTCGGAGGTCCCCGCGCTCGCCGAGCCGGGCGAGCGGATCGGCGAGGTGAGCGGTGAGGTGGCCGCGGACCTGGGGATCGAGGCGGGGATCCCGGTGTTTGCAGGCGCAGGGGATGGGCAGGCCGCGGCGCTCGGCGCGGGCGTCGTGGGGCCGGGCGTGATGTATCTGAACCTCGGCACGGCCATCGTGTCGGGGGTCATTGCGCGGGAGTACCGCACGGATCGGGCCTTCCGGACGATGATGGCGGCGACGCCGGGCGCGTTCCTGTACGAGACCGATCTGAAAGGCGGGACGTTCACGCTCACCTGGCTCGCGCGTTTGCTCGGCGGGGACGCGGAGGCGTCGTCGTCGACGCTGGCCGCGCTCGAACGGGACGCGGAGGGCCTTCCGCCGGGCGCGGACGGGCTCGTGCTCGTGCCGTACTTCCACGGCGTCATGAATCCCTACTGGGACGACGCGGCGACGGGCCTCCTGCTCGGGTTCTCCGGCGGGCAGGGGCCGGCGCATCTGTACCGGGCGATTCTTGAAGGCATCGCGCTCGAACAGCGATTGCACACGGACGGCGTGGAGCGGGCGTCGGGGCCGATCAAGGAGCTCCGCGTGATGGGCGGCGGCTCGCGCAGCGCGCTCTGGTGCCAGATCCTGGCGGATGTCCTCGACAAACCCATCGTGCGGGCGGGGACGAGCGAAGCGACGTCGCTCGGCGCGGGGATCCTGGCAGCGGCAGGGGCGGGGGCGTTTGCGGGAATCGAGGAGGCGGCCGCGGCGATGACGTCGCGCGGCGAGGTGTTCGTCCCCGGGGAGCGGCGAGGGGTGTACGAGCGGCTTTACCGCGAGGTGTACGTGGGGCTGTATCCGGCGCTTTCGGGCGCGATGGGGCGATTGGCGCAGATCCGGGAGAGCGCGCGGTCGCTCACTCGTCCCACGCGACACGAAAACTCGTGAACGCGTACGGATACGTCCGTCGGTACCAGTTGCGGAAGCTCGGGCGGAGCAGTGTCTTGTCGGTGGCCCACGAGGCACCGAACACGACGTCATGCTCGGCGTCGAAGAAATCCGCGGAGTAGCCGGGGTACGTCCGGGCGTACGGGACGAACCCGGGCAGGGGTGAGAAAGGCGTGCTCGTCCATTCCCAGCCATTGCCGACGAGCTCTTCCACGCCCCACGCATTCGCCCCAGCCGGATGCGCGCCCGTGGGCGAGGGGGAAAACCGGGCGAAATCGAAATTGCCGTGGCAGGGCGCAGGCGCGGCGTCGCCCCAGGGATAGGGTCTGCGAGCGCCGTCCGGGGCCGTGTAGGCGGCGCGGCAGAGCTCGGCCTCCGTGGGCAGCCGGCCGCCGTGGTGCGCGCAATAGGCCCGCGCCTGCTCGCCCGAGACCTGCACGGGCCACCCTTTCGCGACGTCGAAGGGCACGGGGCCGAACACCGTCTTGACGAACAGGCGAGCGCCTCTAGGAATCCATGAGCGGGGCAGGAGCGACGGGGGATCGCCGCTCGCTCGGAGGAACACGAGCCAATCGAGGTTGCGCACGGGCAGAGAATCCAGGGAGAAGGCGCCGACGGAGACGTGGGTCCTGCCAAACTCGTTGTCCCAGCCGAACGGGATCTCGTCCCAGGCGGCCCCGACGACGGCGTCGCCCGCAGGGATGCGGATGCGCTCGGCGGCGCGGCCTTCGCCGGATGCGGGCGGAGCCATGCGCGCAGGGCGCGGGATCAGGCCTGCGCGGCACTCCGCGAACATGTAGAGCAGCGTCTCCTGGTGCATGAGCTCGTGCTCGACGACGAGGTGCAGGATGCGCGCGTTCGCGCAGAGCGGGTCGTCCGCGCGGCCGAGGGCCTCGCCGATCCGCGCGCGGACGGCGCGGCGCGCCTCGTCGCGATAGGCGAGCACGGCGGAGACGGAGGGCCACTTCGAAAGGGCCGTCCGGCGCGCGCTCGTCTCGTCCTTGGGATCGATGCCCCGTTCGAAGAGGACGTCGAAGGCCTCGTCGAGGTGCCCCGCCCCGAGCACGCCCCGGCCTATCTGGTTCCAGGCGAACGCCGGGAGGTGGCCGAGGTAGAACAGGAAGGGGTGGCGCAGGCCGATCGGCCGTTCGAGCAGGGCCTCCCGAGGGAGCAGGCTGAACAGGAGGTCCGTGCGCTGGTAGGTCGTGTCGAGTTTTTCTTTCCAGAACGATTCGAGGGGCAGGGTCACGAACGACGCCTCCGGACGAGGGCGAGGGCGAAGAGGTCGGCCGGGTCGGTGTACCAGCGGTCGGTCGTGAGGCCGGCCTCGCCGGCGGAAGCCTCGAGCGAGGCGCGCGTGAACTTGCAGGAGAGCTCGGTGCGGATCTCGGCGCCCTTGTCGAAGGCGAGCCGGAGGTCGAGCCCGTCGAGGCGGACCGCGTTCTTGCGCGTCGCGACGAGGCGCATTTCGATCCAGGCGTTCTTCTGGTCGTAGAAAGCCCGGTGCCGGAAGGCCGACGGATCAAAATTCCCCGCGAACCGCCGGTTGAGGACGGAGAGCACGTTCAGGTTGAAGGCCGCCGTGACGCCCTCGGGGTCGTCGTACGCGGCTTCGAGCCGGGCCGGATCCTTGACGAGATCCACGCCGACGAGCAGCGCGTCCGCGTCATTCATGCGCTGCGCGAGGTCGCCGAGGAACGAGCGGCGCTCGTCCGGGTGCAGGTTGCCCACGGTGCCGGCGAAAAACACGACGAGGCGCCCGCCCGCGGGGCCGAGGCGACCGAGATCGGTCATGAAATTGCCGACGACGCCGCGGAACACGAACGCCGGGTAATCGGCGGAGAGGCGATCGATCGACTGGAGCAAGAAGAGCTCGTTGATGTCGAGCATGGTGCAGGTGACGGAAGGACCGTCCGCCCGCAGGGCATCGAGCAAGATCCGGATTTTCCGGCCCGCGCCGCTGCCGAGCTCGACGAGGTGGTGTGGACGCGCGTGCGCGACGATATCCGCGGCGGCGCGCTCCAGGATCGAGATCTCCGTGCGGGTCTGGTAATACACGGAGAGCCCGGTGATGCGCTCGAAGAGCTCGCTCCCGGTGTCGTCGTAAAGGTAACGCGCCGGGATTTCCGGGAGCTCCTGGAGCAGGCTCGCGCGGAGCGCCGCGCCCTCGTCGATGAGGCGCGTGGAGGAGCGGGGCGCGAGGTCTTCGGGCGCGTCCTTTCTGACAGGCGATCCGTCCATTCGCGAAACCCTCCAGCGCCCGCGGGCGGGAGCCCGAGCGCCGGGCGTGATGCGCCGTTTGCTCAGGACACCAGCGTCGAAGCGGGCGCAGCGGGGGGATGCGAAAGCCATTCCTCGGCGCGAACGAGGAGGGTCACGTGGGTCGGAATTCGTTCGAGGAAGGTTTGGCGAAGGAGCGGATCCGGGATTCGGGTCGCCCGCGCGAAAAGATCGGAGCGCGCTTCGAGCACGGCCGCGCGCGCCTCCTCGGCCCGGCCGAGGGCGCGGAGGGCATCCACGCGCGCGAGGACGAGGTGATCGTGACCAAAGTGGTACATGCCGCGCCGCGCGCTCTCGGTGAGCGCTGGCTCGGCGAGCGCGAGGGCCTCGGCCGGGCGGCCCTCGGCGAGCGCGAGGCCGGCCAGGATGCCCGCGAGCGCCGCGCGCGCGAAGGGTAGGTTTTGCACGAGCGGTTCCAGGGCGAGCGCGCGGGACCGAGCCGCCGCGAGGAAGCCCGCGGCGAGCGCCGCCTCCGCGAGCAGGAGCGCGGCGTTGAGGGCGACAGCGCGTTCGCCGCGCGCCTCGGCCTCCTGGTACACGGCCGTGCAGGGCTCGATCGCGTCGGCCGGGCGGCCCCGGAGCACGAGCACGCGGCCGAGGTACGTGCGCGACGCGAGCGCCATCATGCTGCCCGGCTCGGCGCCTTGCATGGCGCGCGTGAGGGCGGCCTCGGCCTGCTCGAAGGCGCCGAGGTAAGACCAATCGAGGCCGACGTGCATCTGCACATAGGGGCCATACCGCCGATCGCTCGCGGCCTCGAAATGGGCGAGGGCCTCGCGATCGAGGGCGAGCGCGGCTGCGAAGTCGCGCGGGACGTAGCGCAGCCAGAAGGCGCGGGTCATTTTCACCCAACCCGCCGCGGAGGGCTCGTGGTCGAGGAAGGGGGTCGTGACCTCTTCGAGGCGCGCGAGGTGCGTCTCGGCGAGCTCGCGCTGGGCCCCGAGCAGGTAGGGCATGATCGCCACGCTGTAGGCCCAGGCGAACGCGGGGATCGCGGCGCGCTCGGGGGTCACGCGGGCGAGGTCGCGGACGAACGCGGCGCGGGCCTCGGGTTGGTTCGCGAGCAGGGGGCTCGTGATCGCGCTGCCGAGCGCGCGCAGATGGCTCGTCGTGCCCGGCGTGGCCAGGGCGAGCGTGGCCTCGGCCGAGGCGAAGGCTTGCGCCCAATCGCCGTTCCAGGCCCAGGCGTCGGTCTGGATCGCCCGGAGCGCGGCCGCCCGGTCCCCCGCGGCGCCGAGGGCGAGGCCACGCTGGGCGAGGGCGAGCGCGGCTTCGTCGTCGCCCGCCCCGAGCGCATGCTGCGCGGCGCGCTCGTAATGGGGAATCGCCCGCGCCCCGTCGCCGCCGCGATCGAAATGCTCGGCGAGGATCTTCGGGTCCCATTCGCCGTGGGCCTCGAGCCAATCGCCGGCGAGCCTGTGGCCGAGGGCGCGATCACGATCGGTGAGCATCGCATACGCGCCCTCGCGCAGGAGCATGTGCCGGAAGGCGAGCGCCTCCTCGCCGGCGAGGCGGCTGTCCCGCCGCGCGACGAGGATCTCGCGTTCGACGAGCGAGGCGAGCACGGCCGCGAGCGCGTCGTCGTCCGGCGCGTCGTCGCCGAGCAGGGCCGGAATGCCGCCATGAAAGAAGGATTCGCCGAAGATGCTCGCCGCCCGAAGGACACGCCGCGCCGGTGGATCGAGCGCGCCGAGCCGCGCCTCGATCATGCCGAGCACGGTCTCGGGCAAGACGCCGCCGCGCCCCTCGGCCACGGCCCGCACGAGCTCTTCCAGATAAAAGGGATTGCCCGCGGCGCGCTCGACGAGCGCGTCGATCAGCTCCGCGGGCGTCTCCTCGCCGAGGGCGTGGCGCGTGAGGCGAGCGCTCGCCTTGCGCGGCAGCTCCGCGAGCCGCACCTCGTGCGCTCGATCCCCGAAGAGGCGCGGGAACATCGTGAGGGCCTCGGGGCGCGCGGCGGCGAGGAGCAGGAAGGGGCGATGGCCAAGCTCGCGCATGGCCGCGTCGAGCAGGCGCAAGGAGACGGCGTCGCCCCATTGCACATCCTCGAGCGCGACGACGACGGGATGTTTGCGTGTCATCGCCGCGAGCAGATCCACGACGGCCCCGCGCACGTGATCCTTCATGAGCGCCGGGCTCTGCCGCGCGGCGCGCAGGCGCGGGCTCGCCTCGTCGGGCAAGGGGAGGCCGATGAGCTCGGCGACGAGCTCGGTGACACGCGCGGCATCCGAGGCGGAGACGTATTTGCCGACGAACGCGGCGAGCCGCGCGCGGCCCTCGTGGGGCGCACCCGAGAGCGCGCCGAGGAGCGTGGAGCCGAGCAGCGAATAGGGAGACCCCTGGCCGAGCAGATCGCCGTGCCCGCGGGCCACGAGGACGTCCGGGCGATCTTGTCGGATGCGCGTGACGAGCTCCGCGAGCAGGCGCGATTTGCCGGCGCCCGCCGCGCCGACGAGGAGCACGGCCGAGGGGCGCTCTTCCTCGATCGCCGCGTCGACGAGATCACGCACCATACGAAGCTCGCGGTCGCGGCCGACGAACGGACTCGGCCTGCCGAGCAGCGTGCGCGCGGCCTCGCCGGAGGTGCGCTCCACGACGAGGCGGTGGCCATCCGGCAAGCTCGTGACGTCGAAGCGCGCGTCGAGCAGGGCGCGGGTGACGTCGTCGATGCGGATGCCGAGGACCTCACCCCCCGGGCCCCTCTGCCCATCTTGGAGCGCGGGCGTTTCCCGTTCGAGCAGGGCCGCGACACGATCGACGACCTCGCCGACGGGCAAGCGCGCAGAGGCCTCCGCGCGGCCCGTCGCGAGCGCGATGGCCGCGTCGGGGAGGATCGCGCGCAGCCGCAAGGCCGCGCGGGCCGCGCGCGCGGCGCGATCCGTGGGCTCTCCGGCGCCGAGCAACGTGACCACGAGCGCGCCGTTGCGCAGCTTGTCGACACGCGCGCCGAGCGGGGCGACCTCGTGCCGCACCGCCGCCACGACGTCAGCCTGCGAGCGCTGCGTGGAGGCTTGCGCGTCGAGCGCGCCGCTCACGGGGTCGCGGTGGAGGGCCAGGATCGAGACGAACCGCGCCTCCACGTCGGTCAGGCCCATCGCTGCGGGTTCGTCCGCGATCGTGGGGACCTCGCCCGTCTCCTCGGTGCCGAGCGCCTCGATCGCGGCGAGCTCGGCTTCGAGGGCGGGGCCGTTCGCCGGGCGTGACGCGGCTTTTTTCGCGAGCAGGCGCGCCATCAGCGCGTCGAGCCGTGGGGGGAGGTCGGGCCGTGCTTCGGCGAGGCGCGGGGCCTCTTCGAGCAGGAGCTTGGCGAAGAGGGCCATGAGGTTCTCGGCCTGGAAGGGCGCGCGGCCCGTGAGGCACTCGTAGAGCACGGCGCCGAGCGAGAAGACGTCCGCGCGCGCGTCGATCGGCGTGCCGTCGCCGCTCGCCTGCTCGGGGGCCATGTACCCCGGCGTGCCCAGGAGCACGCCCGACCGCGTGAGCTTGCGCGACGTGTTCCCGAACTGCGCGAGGCCAAAATCCACGAGCTTCACGCCCTCGATCGTGCGGCCGACGAGCATGAGGTTCGTCGGCTTGACGTCGCGATGCACGATGCCCCGCGCGTGCGCCGCGCCGAGCCCCGCGGCCACGCGGCGCGCGAGGAGCAGGCTCTCCTCCAGCGTGAGCGGCCCCCGCGCGAGCCGCGCGGCGAGGTCCTCGCCTTCCAGCCACTCCATCACGAGGTAGGGAAACCCTGCCTCGGAGAGCCCGTGCGTCACGTAACGGACGACGTGCGGATGCGAGAGCTCGGCGAGCGCGCGGGCCTCGATGTCGAAGCGTCGTGTCGCGTCCGAGGCGGGCTGGTGGATGACCTTGAGCGCGACGGGCAGGCTCGTCGTGCGGTCGTGCGCGCGGTAGACGGCGCCCATGCCGCCTGCGCCGGCGCGGTGCTCGATCACGAAGCGTCCGGCGACGACCTCGCCGCGGTTCATGAGCGCGCGCCGCCTTGCTTCCGCGCGAGCGCCTGAGCCGCGTCTCCCTCGCTGCCCGCGAGCGCCGTGGCGCGCACGCCCGAGCCCGCGAGCCAGCGCTCCGCGAGCGCCTGACCTCGCCGGAGGTCCGCCTCCGTCGACGTCGCCAGGAACGCCTCGCGCAGCATGGGCAGGCTGAACGCGTACTCCGTGTCGTTCGGGGCGCTGCTCGTCCGTCGCCGCGTGATGATCTCCCGCTTCGCGAGATCCCCGAGCATCGAGCGCACCTGCGTGACGTCCGTATCCCCACCGAGCAGCGTGACGGCCGCGCCCTCCCAGAACGTGACGCCGACGAGCGCCGCGGCGCGGAGCAAGCGCCGCGCGGCAGGGACGAGCTCGGCGATCGTGGACCCGTGCACGGCGAGCAGCGCCTCCGGCGTCACACCCTCCTCCGCGCCGCGCGCGAGCTCCTGCAAAAAGAGCGGGTGACCCTCGGATCGTTGCGCGAGCGCGGCGAGCGCTTCCTCGTCCCTGTCGGGCCCGAGCGCGAGGCGCAAAAACTCGCGTGAGGCCCGCTGCGAGAGCGTCCCCAGGCGGATCTCCTGCACGCTCCGGCGCGCGAAGAGCCCCGGCGCGCGGTCTCGCACCTCGGGCCGCGCGAGCGCGAGCACGCCGAACGGCCGGTCCGAAAGCTCGCCGAGCGCCTGATCCACGAGCGCGAGCGAGGCCGCGTCCGCCCACTGCACTTCATCGAGCACGAGCAAGAGCGGCCCCGCCTCCGTGCGTGCCCGGAGGACGTCGAGCGCCCGCTCCTCGAAGCGGCTCGCGGCGCCTGCGTCGGGCGCGGCCGCGAGGGCCCGGATCGTCGGCTCGATCATCCCGAACTCGGCGGTGTTGCTCCCGGGTCGCCCGAAGCCGATCACGAGATCGGGGCGGGTCGCCCGGAGCGCGCGGATCACCTCTTGCGCGAGGCGTGTCTTGCCGAGCCCCGCCGGCGCGACCACGAGCGCGGCCGAGGCGCGCGGCTCGTCGAGCCCTTCTTCGAGCAGATCGAGCACGACCGCGAGCTCGCCCTTGCGGCCCGTGAACACGCAGGGCTGCCCGAGCAGCGGACACGGCTCGCCGAGATCGTCCCGCTCGCGGCGGAGGCGCGCGTCGTCGGCGGGGCCTTCGATCTCGAACCGCGCGGGCAAGAGGGCTTGCGTCCGATCATCGATACGCACCCCGAACGCGGGCGCGCGGCACGTGCGCTTCAGCAGAGCGAGCGCGCGCTCGACCACCTCGGGGGCCGGCAAATCCCGCCGCGCATCGGATCGGCCCGTGACGAGCGAGACTCGAAACCCGAGCAGGATCTCGGCGATCTCCAGGGCGCAACGCGCCGCGCGCACCGGCCCATCCGCGGACCCGTCGAGCGAGAGCAAGAGCGTGCCCGAAGCGAGCTCCGCGGGCGAGGCGCCGTGCCGCCGCGCGATGACCCGCACGTCGTCCCAGGACGAACGAGGGAGCTGCGTGCGCAACGTGGGGCTCGAAGGCCGGATCGCAGCCTCCACGGCGGGCGCGGCGACGACCGCGCAGACGAGGCGATGCTCGCGATCGCTGATCCCCTCGGGCAAGGCCGGCACGACGGAGATCCTTTCACCTCCAACGGTGTCGATGCCTTCGAGGGCGCGCAGCACCTCGGCCCCGTCGGCAGGTCGGGCCTCGGCCACGCGCGAGAGCATCCGCGCGACGAGCGTGTCGAGCGCCCGCGGCACCTCCGGCTGGATCGAACGGACGCGCGGCGCATCTTCGAGCAGGAGCCGCGCGAGGATGGCCATGACACCTTCGCCCTCGAACGCGGGTTTGCCCGTCAAGCACTCGAAGAGAAGCGCGCCGAGGGAAAACACGTCGGCGCGTGCATGGACACGTCCTCGCAAGCCCTGGGCCTGTTCGGGCGCCATGTACCCAGGCGTGCCAAGGACGCTCCCGGTGCGCGTGAGCCTCGCGCCGTTCGAGGCGGCCTGCGCGAGGCCGAAATCGAGGACCTTGGCGGCCTCGGGGACACCCCCGACGAGGAAGACGTTGCTCGGCTTGACGTCACGGTGGACGATCCCGCGCGCGTGGGCCGCGGCGAGCGCCGAGGCGACGCGGATCCCGAGGCCCACGGCCTCGGCCTGCGTGAGGTGCCCTTCGACGAGGCGTGACGCGAGGCTCCTGCCTTCCAGCCATTCCATGACGAGCCAAGGCGCCCCCGAGGGCGCGGCCCCGTGCGCGACGTAACGCACGATATGGGGATGGCCGAGCTCGGCGAGGATCTTGGCCTCGTGATCGAAGCGGCGGATGGCCTCGGCGTCGTGCTGTGCGAGGACCTTGATGGCCACGGGCGCACGCGTGACGCGGTCGTGGCCGCGGAACACCGAGCCCATGCCCCCCGTGCCGGCGATACGCTCGAGGACGAAACGACCGCCGACCACGTCTCCAGGCTGCACGGCGAGAGGATGCCGACGCCGCGCGGGATAGGCAAGCGGCTCCGCCACCCCCCTCGTCCGAGCCCCCGATCTCGGCGGAGCCTCACGCCCAAGCCTCCCCCGAACTCCCGACCTCGGCGGAGGCTCACGTGCGAGCCTTCACGGAGGTCCCGACCTTGGCGGAGGCTCGCGTGCGAGCCTTCACGGAGGTCCCGACCTTGGCGGAGGCTCGCGTGCGAGCCTTCACGGAGGTCCCGACCTTGGCGGACCTTCGCCCGTGGGCCTCCGGGGAGGTCTCGACCTTGGCGGAGCCTCAGCCTTCGCCCGCGGCGGGCTCCGGCTTCTTCGTCCGCGCGGCGGCGGCTTGCTCGCGCATCGCTTGCAGCTCGTCCAGGTAGCTGAAGACACGCGCCTCCAGGTCCCTGGGCAGGGCCGGGTCTTCCTCGATCTCGTCGACGAGCGCGGCGCGGAACCTCGACAGCAAGCCGAGCGTCGCCGAGCGCACCTTGATGGCGGGCGCGCTCAGGCCATCGTTGCCCACGAGGGAGCGGTTGTGCAGGAGCTTGTCGAGGCCCTCGCCGGCCTCGACGAACGAGCTGGCCCAGTCGTACAGGGTCGCGCCGACGGGGAAGGGGACCCCGATCGATTGCAGCTCGGCTTTGCGGGAATCGAGCGCGTGGCGTTTGCGGGAGGCGGCGGCGGCCTCGTCCGCGTACGAGGCGCGGAGCGTGGAGAGCCTCGGCACGAAGGCGTCGCGGACCCCTTGCGCTGATTCTTTCAGGGCAGCGGGGGCCGTGGGCAGGCGCAGCAGGGCCTCGGTGAGGTAATAGATCGCCTCGCCGAACCCGTCGTGCTCGTCGTCCTTGTCGCCGAGCTGCTGCGCGAGGGGACGGCCGCCGCGCATGGCCTCGGGCAGCGCCTCGACCTGGGCCTGCTGCTTGGCGAGCATCTTTGCGTAGATTTTCCCGGTGCCGGAGAGCAGGAGGTCGTCCTTGCGTTCCGTCGCGAGGTTGCGGAGCACGAGGAGAAGATCCCCGAGATTGAGGTGGCGCATACGGGGGAAGAGGACACCTGGCGCGGGGCGGATGTCAAGATGAACGTGAGGGGTCGCGAGGTATGCTTGCGTCGATGTCGCCGCCCATCACCTTCCGCCCCCTCACCGCCGCCGATTTCCCCTTGCTGCACACCTGGCTCTCGCGGCCCCACATCGCCGAATGGTGGCAGCCCACGCCGACCCTCGACGAGCTCCGCGACGAGTACCTCCCGTGCCTCGCCGACGCGGCCACCTTGCCGCTCGACGCCCCGGCCGGCCTCATCCCGTACCTCGCGTGCGAGGACGGCCAGCCGTTCGCCTTCATCCAGGCGTATCGGGTCATGGCGACCCAGGCCGACGGCTGGTGGCTTACCGAGACCGACCCCTATGCGCTCGGCATCGACCAATCCATCGCCGACCCTGATCGAATCGGCAAAGGCCTCGGCACCCGCATGATCCGCGCGTTTCTCGAGGTTCTGTTCGCCGACCCGCGCGTGACCAAGGTGCAGACCGATCCCGAACCGACGAATGCGCGCGCCGTGGCTTGTTATCGCAAGGCAGGCTTCCGTGACGTGGCGGTGGTCGAGACGCTGGATGGGCCGGCGCTCTTGATGAACGTCCACCGCTCCGCCTGAGCCCGCTCCGTCACCCGACCGCTGCCCCAGGGCCTCGCCCGGCGTCCCCTCGCCGCGCGGGGCGCGCGCGCCGTTCGGCTTCGATCCACGCGAGCGCCTCGCGCTCGTCCGCGAGGAAGGCGAACGGGACGTGGGTCTCGTGGCGCCAGAACAGGCGCACGGCCTTGAGGGCCAGCGTGGCGAGGACGCGCTGCGGGAAGCCGCCGCCGATGAGCACGATGCCGCGCAGAAACGCGCGGGCGTCTCGCTCCGAGAGGAGGCGCCGGGCCTCCGGCGCGATGCCGTCGAGGTGCGTGAGGTCGACGAGCCAGAAGATCGGGCCCCGCTCGGCGTGGCGCTCGATCACGTCGAGCGCGAGCGCGAATTCGTCGCGGGAGATGGGGCCGACGGCGATGGTGTGAAGCAGATCGGGCGCCTCGAAACGATGGCGGTGCGTGCCGACGCGCTCCCAGGTATCGTCCATGCAGCTCTCTCACCTTCCTCTTTGCCGGGACGCGCGCAAGTCCCACGAGGACCAGGCCCGAACATGAGCCGATCCGCTTATGCGTACGCCCGTCATCTCGCGCCCATCCTCGTCGCGCTTTCCACGCTGAGCCCGAAGCCCGCGCCGTGGCTGCTCGCCGGCGCTGCGCTCCTCATCACCTTCGTCCCGCCCGACCTACGCCGCGTCGCCGCGGCGTATCGGGCCAAGGAGCCCATGGACCGCGGTGCTGTCCATCGCTCCCTCGGCTTCATCACCGCGGCTCTCGTGCTCGGCGGCGTGGGCTTTTCTCTGAAGAGCCCGGCGTCGGATTTCGCCACGCCCACGGCTGCGCTGGGCGTGCTCATGCTCCTCGCCACCCTGCTGGGTCTCGACAGCCCTTCGCTCGTGGAGGCGCTCGCGGTCGCCACGCCCACTGCGGAAGAACAGGCGCTCCTGCGCCCCACGGGTTTTTCGGACAGCCTGGCGGGGAGAGCCGAGCGGGAGCGGGTTGCCAGGGACGTGGAGGTGCGAGGGGAAGGGGCGCTCGCTATGTACGCGGTGATGCTGATCCTCGAATCGTCCGCCGCGCTCTTCGCGGGAATGGTGTTCGTGGTGATCGCGCTCGCCGGCGGCGCAGGTTCGGGGTGGGCGTGGCAAGGCGGCGGCGCGTTTGTGCTCGCCTTCGTCGCGTCGGGCGCGGCGGTCTCTCGGATTGCGTCTGCGGACGAAGGAAACCCTCTCACGCCGTTCGGCGGCGTGTTCCTCGTCGCGTTCGTGGGGGTCATGATCGCGGTGTCGAACGGGTGGAAAACGACGCTCGTGGGCGCGCCGATGGTCGTGCTCGCGATGCTGCTCACCATCATCCGACCCGTGAATCACCGCCGGGCGTGTGACGTCGTGTTTTGCCTCGGCGCGATTGCGACGGGCGTGGGGGTCCTCTTGGTCTGAAACGTCGGGCCTGGATTCCTCTATCGCGCGGCGATCCAGACGACCTCGTCGGCGGGCTTCTCGGCCGAGCGCTGCTTCGGGCTTGATTCGAGCTCAAAGGTTCAGGAACATGCGGTCCATGCGTAGCTTCGCTTGCGCGGGATGGCTCCTCGTCTCGTCGTCGCTCCTCGCCTGCGGCGGAGGCGGCTCCTCCGAAAGCGGCGCGGGCGCCGGGAATCCGCCCACCGATCCTGCCCTCGATGCGGTGATCCAGGAAGGCCTCAAGGCGTTCCGCAAGCCGGGCGTGCGAGGCGCTTGTGCAGGTTGCCACTCGCCGGATGGAATCGATATCGCGGCGATCGACTATGACGAGGCCACGATTCGCCGCCGCGCCGAGGCCGATCAGGTGGGCGCCGAGGAGACGGACGCCATCGTCGCGATGATCGACGCGCTGCGGAAAAAACACGCGATCGTGCCGGTGTCGAAGGCCGCGTACCGGCCGTACCAGCCGGGCGGCGAGGTCCTCGGCGAGCTGCCGCCCGAGGGCGAGATGGATTCGTACGAGCGCCGCGAAGCGCGCGACCGCGTGTTTCTCGCGTCGCTCGAAGAGCAGAAGCTCCGGATTCTCGACGGCGCCATCGACAGCATCGACAAGGCCGCGGCCGTGGCGGACGAGCTCGACGCGATCGACCTCCGCAAGCTCCGCGTGGGTATCCCCTTCGATCGCTGGTCCGAGGATCCCTTCAACACGCCGGCCGGCCTGCCGCCGTTCGAGAGCGTGGCCGAGTGGATCCCCTGGCATGCGCAGCGGCCGATCCTGGGGATGGACGAGGCCTGGTATGCAATCGTCGACGACTACCTCGCCGATCCGGCCGACGAGGGGAAGTTCTGGCGATTCTACGACGCGATCGACGAGATGACCGAGCCCGACGCCTGGAACGGCGGCGCCGACGAGCCCGGGATCGCCTGGAATCGCGAGAAATGGAAGAGCGTGCAGATCGCGCAGCACATGCTCTTCCGCATGAGGACCGACGAATACCCGAACGTGTGGCACGGGTCCGAGCCGCCGAGCGAGACGACGGGGCCCACGGAATCGGCGCGCAACCGCGCCATCGATCGCAATCCGATCTGGCACGTGGGCGACATCATCCGGGTGAACCCTTTGCATTGCACGGGCGCGAGCACCTGCATCGAGCTGCCCGATTTCTCCGACGTGCCCGAGGACGAGGACATCCGCGAGCTCCAGACCGACGTGATCCAGCAATCGTGGTTCTGGACCGCGTGGGAGTACGACGCGCCCCTGCTCATCGCCGGCAACGGCATTCCTTCGATCGACGGCGATTATTTCCTGTCCACGTTGATGAACCGATACGCGATCCACCACGGCTTCCTCATGGCGAAGGGGATGGTCGCGAAGGCGCGCGCGCCGCTCGGCTGGCTCAACGCGAAGGCGCCGGACCGGGATCGGAACAAGGAGGACCACAACGCGGCGGGGCACGGCAAATGGGCGAGCCCGCGGCCGTTCCTCCTCACGCGCCAGCTCGAAGGGACGCGGCACGTCGTGGGCGATCCGGCGCGGCAGCCGGCGCATACACGCATGGTGACGAATGCGATCCGGATGGGGCTCTACCTGATGAAAAAGGAGCTCGACGCGCCGAACCCGACGGTCTTCGACAAGGAGAGCACGCTCAAGAAGCTTGCGATCCTGAAGAGCTGGTTCCACGACGGAGAATGGGACGATCCGCTCTACAACACGGGCATCGATCCGCTGATCGACGAGCTCGTGGGCAAGGTCGCGGCCGCGACGGAGATCAAGGACCCGAGCATTCAGTTTCCCGACGCGAGCGACATCCAGTAGCGCGTCGGATCGTTGGGCACGGCACGCTTGTGTGGGGGGGCGCGCACCTGTAGTCTACGCGCCCGCAGGTGGACGGGATGACTTCTACGACAATCGCGTGGATCGTGGGCATGACCCTCTTAATCGCCTTTTTCGTATGGGCGGTGAGGGATTTCGGCAAGTTCAACGCGAAGCGCGAGCGCGTCTTCCGCGAGGGCCTGCGCGGCGAGGGCACGATCGTCGGCGTGACGGACGGCCTCGCGCGCAGGGGGTATGATCGTGAGGTGGTGCTCACGCTCGACGTCGTCTTGCCGGGACGGCCTGTTTCCCGGGCGGAGGCGCGTGTCTTCGCGGGCCAGGTGAAGGCGCGCGAGCTCGTACCGGGGGCCCGCCTGCCCGTGCTCGTGGATCCGGTCGACGCTTCGCGCGTCGTGGTCGATCCGGCGACCGGGCTCGCGACTTCGGATCTTTCGCTTCCCCGCTGAACGTCTCCCGCGCGCTCGCGCATTTGGATATACTGACGCTCCTTGAAGCCCGCCGGGCTTCCTCGCTTGAAGGAACAAACCATGTCCGACCTCATCACGTTCTCCTCGAGTGGCTTGCCGGATGACGTTCGCGTGGTGGGTTTCCGCGGACGGGAGTGGATCTCGAGGCCGTACCGATTCGAGATCTTCCTCGTGACGAAGGGCGAGGACGGCGAGGGCGTCGATCTCGGCGACGCCCTCGGCGCCAAGGCGCAGCTCGTGCTCGACCGCGCCGACGACCGGCTGCCCCCGTATGTGTTTGCGGGAATCCTCGCGGGGATCGAACTCCTGCACGAGACGGACGGGCAGGCGCTGCTGCGCGCGACGATGGTCCCGCGGCTATGGGAGCTCTCGCTCGCGCGGCACAGCCGGGTCTTCACGAACATGAGCATCCCGGAGATCCTGCAAGCGGTGCTGGAGGAGCACGGCATCTCGGGCGACGCGCTGGAGCTGCGGCTCGGCAGCTACGAGAAAGAGGCGCACGTCTGTCAGTATCGCGAGACGGACCTCGATTTCGTCTCGCGGTGGATGGAGCGCGAAGGCATTTATTATTTCTTCGCGCACGAAGAGGGCGGCGAGAAGCTCGTGCTCTGCGACAACATGGCCTACGAGGACGAGCCGATCGGGGTGCCCATCCGGTATTACCCGCAGACCGGCGCGGACGGGAGCGCGCGCGCCTCGTTCCGGTCGTTTCGCAGCGCCCACGTCTCGCTGCCCGCCTCCGTGAAGCTCACGGATTACGAATACACGAAACCCGGCCTCGACGTCTCGGGCAAGGCCACGATCTCGCAGCAAGGATCGGCCGAGGTCGTCCAGTACGGCGACCGGTTCTTCACGCCCGCGGCCGGCGCGCGTCTCGCCAAGCTGCGCGCAGAGGAGTCCAAGGCGCGGCAGATCGTGTTCCAGGCGGCGGGGACCCGCACGCACCTCCACGTGGGCAAGGCGTTCGAGCTGGAGGATCATCCGCGCGCCAAATTCAATGACCGGTACCTCGCGATCGAGGTGTCGCACCACGCCAACCAGGCGGCGGGCCTCTCGCATTTCCGGAAGCTCATCGATCTCCCGTACGACGAGGTGTATTTCGTCGATGTCCTCGCGATCCCGGCAAGCGTCCAGTTCCGGGCGGAGTCGCGCGTGCCCTGGCCGCGCATCCACGGCTTCGAGAACGGCGTCGTCGACGGCGCGGCGGAGAGCGAGTACGCGCAGATCGACGATATGGGGCGGTACAACATCAAGCTCCATTTCGACGAAGGCACGAACAAGGACGGCAAGGCGTCGACGTACGTGCGCATGATGCAGCCCCACGGCGGCGGCATCGAGGGATTTCACTTTCCGCTGCGGAAGGGCACCGAGGTCATCGTGAGCTTCCTGGGCGGTGATCCCGACCGCCCCGTCATCTCGGGCGTCGTGCCCAATGCGCTCACGCCGAGCCCGGTCACGAGCGGCAATCACACGAAAAACGTCATCCAGACGGGCGGGCGCAATCGCTGGGAGCTCGAGGACAAGGCGGGCCAGCAGCGCATCACGATGTCGACGCCCTACGCGAACACGTACATCCGCATGGGCTCGCCGAACAATGACCACGAGATGATCCTGAAGACGGATCAGCGTGGTCTCTGGCACACGTGTCAATCGACGGATCACATCGTCGGCACGTGGCAGAACATCGAGGTCGGCACGTACCAGACGGAGTCGATTGGTACGTACTACCAGATGCAGGTGGGCGGTTACAAGGAAGAGAGCGTCACCGGATACGTCAAGGAGACGTACGGCTCGACGAAGGACGAGAACGTGACCGGGAAGGTCACCGAGACATGGCCTGAGCAGGAGACGACGGTCTCGGGGCTCCGCAAGCAGCACGTGGGAACGCTCGACGTGGACGTCGACAACGATTCCACGCTCGACATCGGCGGCAACCAGACGATCAACGTGACGGGCGACCGCACGCTGAACGTGACGGGCAATCGCAATGACGTGGTCGTGGGCAACGTGACGGTGAACGTCACGCAGAACTACACGCAGAACGTCACGTCGAACATGAACGTCCTCGTGCTCGCGAGCCGCACGGAGACGGTCGCGGGCGAGGACAAGAGCATCTTCGGCGGGCCCGAGGCGAAGATCACGATGGGCCCGACCCTCGATTACGTGCTCCTGAACAAGAACGAGGGCGTCATCGGGTTGCATACCGAGACGAACGTGGGCGCCAAGATCGAGGTCTTCGTCGGCGCGAAGGTCGCCTTGCTCGCCGCGGCGAACTTCGAGATCGGGGCGTCGATCACCTTCGACGCGGTCCCCTTCAAGTGCAAGGCGGTCCAGACGAAGGCCGAGGCCATCATGAACTGGGTCGGCTGCAATGCGATCAACATCCTCTCCGGGATGAAGATCATCTGAGCGCGGATCCGCTCGTGCGAGGTCGCCCTTGAAGATCGTCAAACCGCAGCGTCTCGGCCTGCTGACGCATACGTTCGAGAATGACGGGCAGTCGTTTTTCGTGCTCACGGCGATGGCGTATTTCGCCTTCGACGCGCCGAACAAGCTGCTGCACGAGGTCGCGCTCTGGACGATGATCCCCGAGGAGCTCGGCGCGGATACGCCCTTCGACACGGGGATGACGAAGACACGCGGCGAGGTGGTCGTGACGGGCAAGGCCCACGCGCCCGCCGGCGCGAAGGTCCCGGCGCGGGCCGTGAAGCTGCGCGTCTTGCGCGGCGAGCGCGCGCTCGTCGACAAGGAGCTCTACGTCATCGGTGACCGGCGCTGGGAGCTCGGGGGGCCCACGGCGCCCGAGCCGTTCAGCGAGATGCCCGTCACCTGGGATCGCGCCTTCGGCGGCGCCGGATTCGAGTGGAATCCGATCGGCAAGGGGTTTGCCCCGACAGAGGCGAACGGAAAGCAGGTGCACCTGCTGCCGAACCTGGAGGACCCGAAGCGCCTCGTCACGAAAAAGGGCGACCGTCCCCAGCCCGTCGGTTTGGGTCCCGTCGACCAGACCTGGCCGCAGCGAATGCGCAAGGCAGGCACGTACGACGCGGAGTGGCTCGAGACGCGCTTCCCGGGCGTGGCGGCCGATATCGACTGGACGTTTTACAACGTGGCGCCCGAGGATCAGCAGATCGAGAAGTATTTCACGGGGAGCGAGGTCTTCGAGGTGCACGGGATGCACCCGGAGCGCCCGACGTCCAGCGTGCGCCTCCCCGAGCTGCGCGCCCGGCTTTTCATCGTGCAGCGGACGAAGGACGGCGAGGAGCTGCGCGAGGCCGCGTCGCGGATCGATACGGTGTGGCTTTTCCCGAACAAGGAGCGTGGCGTCGCCATTTTCCGCGGGGTGCTCGAGATCGCGGAGGACGACGCGGCTGACGTGCTGCACGTCATTGCGGCCTTCGAGCGCCCCGGCGAGGTGCGGCCCACGTCGCATTACCTCTCCGTGCTGGAGAAGCGGAAGGACAAGAAGCGCGGGGCCATGCACGCGCTCGTCGACGCGGACCTCATGCCGGTGCCGCCGGAGGGCGAGGAGGCCCCCTCCGACGAGGATTGGAACGACATGGTCGCGGTCGCGAGGACCGAGGGCCTGATGCAGAAGCGGCTCGAAGCGCGGGCCGACAAGCAGATCGCGGCGGCGCGCGCGGAGATCGTCGCCGCGGGGCTCGACCCGTCGGCGCTCGACGCGGAGGTCGCGAAGAAGCGCGAGCCACCGCCAAAGGACGTGAACGAGCTCGTCGCGGTCTTCGATCGCGCGGAGAAGGAGGCGGAGGAGGCCCGCAAACAAGCGGAGACGTCGCTCGCCGAGCTCGAGGCCGAGGCGCGGCAGGCGCTCGGCACCCTCGGGGTCGATTACGAGGCGGCGGTCCGGAAGTCGAAGGAGAAGGGCGGAGGGCCTCCGAAGTTTTCCGCGGAGAAAGAGCTCGACGGGCTACGCGCAATGGTCGAGCTCGGCAAGAACGCGGGCACCCCGCTGAAGGACGCCGAGGCGAAGCTCGCGAGCCCAGAGTTCGTCGCGGCGCTGCACGAGACGGAGCGGCGGCTTTTCGAGGCGTACCGGCGTTACACCCACCTCTTCCCGCCGGCCAGCGGGCAAGACGAGGAGGGGAACCGGGCGCTCCGCGCGGCACTCGAAGAGGCGCGCGCCAAGGGGGAGAGTTTGGCGGGGCGTGATTTCACGGGCGCCGATCTCTCGGGGATCGACCTCTCGGGGATGAACCTGCACCGAGCATTGCTGGAGAAGGTGAACCTCGCGGGCGCGAATCTGAGCGGCGCGGACCTCACGGACGCGACGCTGGCGCGGGCGACGCTCGACGGGGCGAACCTCTCGGGCGCGAAGCTCCGCGGCGCGAACCTCGGCCAGGCGCGGCTGCGGGAGACGCGGCTCGACGGCGGGATCGATTTCACGGGCGCCGTCTTCTACCAGGCCGACCTCGGCGGCGCGAAGCTCCGCGGCGCGTCGCTCGTCTCGGCGCAGTTGCTCGAGACGAAGCTCGACGGCGTCGACTTCGGCGGGGCGAAGATCGACAAGGCGTTGTTCCTGAAATCGAGCCTCGCAGGCGCGAGTTTTACGAATGCGTCGCTCGTCGAAGCGATTTTCCTGGAGGTCGGGCTCGACGGGGCGAAGTTCGCCGCGGCGACGCTGACGGACGCGACGTTCGTGAAGGCAAAGGGGCAAGGCGTCTCGTTCGCGGGCGCGAGCCTCCAGGGAGCGCGGATCGTGCTCGAATGCGCATTTCCACAGGCCGATTTCCGCGGGGCGCGGTTCCGGCGCACGTGCATGCGCGGCGTGGCCTTCCCGGGGGCCGATTTCACGGGCGCCGAGATGCCGGAGGTCGATCTCTCCGAGTGTGATCTCTCGGGCGCGAAGATGCGCGGCGTGCAGGCGGACGGGAGCCTGTTCATCCGGACCGATCTCTCGAATGCGGACCTCGTGGCCGCGACCATGAAGATGGCGATCCTGCAGAAAGCGAAGCTCCACGGCACGGATCTCCGGGGCGCGAACCTGTTCCGGAGCGATATGGCCAAGGTCAAGCTCGACGCGAAGACGAACGTGAAGGACGCCCTCGTCACGCAGGCCCGCGTGATCCCCGAGCGGCGCAAACGGGAGGGGACGTCGTGAACCGCGAGGAACTTTTGCGCCGCATCGAGGGCGAGGACGTCATCGAGAAGGTTTGGCTCTCCGGGGAAGACCTCTCCGGGATCGACCTCTCCGGCGCCATTTTCGAGAACGTGAAATTCGTCGGGACGAACCTGTCCGGCGCGAACCTGAAGGAGGCCGCGTTCCTCGGCTGCGATTTCGGGAACGCGAACCTCGGGTCGGCGGCGATGCGGCACGCGATCTTCAACGAGTGCGAGCTGCCGGCGGCGAAGCTCGACGGGGCGGATCTCGCGGCGACGAAGTTCAATGCGTCGAACCTGGAGGAGGCCTCGCTGCGCGGGGCGAAGCTCGTCGCGACCATGTTCGTGGACGGCAAGCTCGACGACGCATCGTTCGCGGGCGCGACGCTCGACAAGGCGAACATCCTGAGCACGAGCACGCAGCGCATCTCGCTCGAAGGCGCGGTCCTCGAGCGCGCGAACGTGCTGCATTGTGATCTCTCGAAGGCGAAGCTCGAGGGCGCGCGTTTTCACATGGCGGTCCTCATCGGCTGCGACCTGTCCGGACAATCGCTCGCGGGGCTCGACCTCGCGAAGACGCAGTTCATGGACGCGAACCTCAAGCGCGCCGATCTCTCCAAGGCGCGGTGCAACAACTGCAATTTCAAGGGCGCGAACCTCGAAGAGGCGAAGCTCGACGGGGCGCGCCTCGAACAGGCGCTCTTCGCGGAGGCAAAGATGGTGAAGGCGAGCCTGCGCGGGGCGAACCTGAGCCAGGCGATGCTCGTCGACCTCGACGCGCCCGGCGCCGATTTCCGGGACGTGAAGGCGCAGATGTCGGTCTGGCAGAAGTCGCGCCTCGTGGGCGCGACGTTCCAGGGCGCCGAGCTCCATTACGCTGATTTTTCGTACGCCGACGTGAGCGCCGCCGCGTTCCAGGGCGCCACGTTGTTCCGGGCGCGCTTCCACCGCGTGAAGGAGGAAGCGACGACGTTCGGGCCGAGCCGCGCCGTCGCGCTCGGCGACGACGTCGAGCTCGCGAAGGCCGAGGATTACAAGTCGTCTCATCGATGATCGGAGAGCGAGAGCCATGCGAAACCTAGCGACGAAACAGAGACCCTCGGACCTGGCGACGGAGCTCGCGGGCGAAGTCCTCCGCGTGGAAGGTGCCGTCTTTTTCGTGCGGGCCGACGGCGCCGTGCACGAGGCGCGGCGGGCGGCGAGCTGCCTGCTCGAACCGGTGGTGGGGGATCGGGTGCTGCTCGCGGCGATCGGCGACGGATCGTCCTACGTGCTCGCCGTGCTCGAACGCGCGGAGGGCGCATCCGCGACGCTCTCGGTCGAGGGGGATTGCGCGCTGCGGCTGCCGAACGGGCGGCTCTCGGTGACGACCGCGAAGGGCGTCGGGGTCGTCTCCGCGGGGGACATCTCCATGGTCGCGCCCGCCGTCGAGGTGAAAGCGGCGGAGGGCACGTTTGGCCTCGGCCGCTTGACCGTCGTCGGCAAGGAGCTGCTCGCCGAGATCGCGTCCGCGAAGACCAAGGTCGGCGCGCTCGACGTCGTGGCGGAGCGGGTGATGCAGCAGGTGAAGCGCGCCTACCGGTTCGTCGAGGAAATGGATCAGCTCCGGGCGAAGCGGGTCGATTACACGGCCGAGAAGAGCATGCACCTCCACGGCGAGAACACGCTGATGACGGCCGACGGGCTGGTCAAGCTCGACGGCGAGCACATTCACATGGGTTAAGGGGACCTGCCATGTTCGCGAATACGCAGATGATGGGAATGGACCTCGGCTTTCCGGACGTGTGCCTCACGCCCACGCCCGCGCCCGTGCCCATTCCTTATCCCAACATCCAGATGGGGCCGATGACCGTCCCCGCGGCCTACCATTGCCTGATGATGTGCGCGCCTGCGCACAACATGTTCTCGACCGGGGTGATGAGCATGGGCGATACGCCGGGCATCGCGCTCGGCGTCGCGAGCGGAATGGTGATGGGGCCGCGCCGCCACGTGACGGGCGCGTTCACGTGCCTCGTCGGCGGAGCGCCCGTCACGCGCATGACGAGCGCGGCGATCCAGAACAACACGAATTGCCCAGGGATGAGGATCGTGCCGAGCCAGGTGCAGGTGCTCGTCCTCTCTCCGTGAAACGCGTGGCGCGTCCCTACACCGTCCGTATCGCATCCCCCGCGCGCGCTCGCCGAGCAGGAACGACGGCCCTCGCCGGACTCGCGGCGGCCGCCGTATGCGTGAGCTTCGTGGTGCCGGCGCGGGCCGAGCTCCCCGGCGTCGAAGATCGCCGGTATGGCCTCGGCAGCGTGAACATGTTCCTGCGGTACGCGCAGGTCCGCGACCCCGAGGCCGCGCGGGATCTGTCGGGCCTGTTCATGGGCGGGCTCTCCGCGCGTGCCTTGTATGGCAAGCGGCTCGCCTATGCGTTTGGCCTGGGGCTCGAGCTCGGCGCGGGCGGGGCGCCGGGCTTTGGCTTCGGGTTCGAGTTGTATCCAGCCGGCGTCGCGGTCGCGATCGGGCCGTCGGGGTATTTCGGGATTTTCACCGGCATCGGCGTGAACGGCGTGACGGCGCGCGTGCCCATGACGCTCGTGCTCCCGACCGAAATCCGGCTGGAGCTCGACGTCACGGAGCGCGCGCGGCTCGGCGCGCTCTTCGCGGTGAACTGGACCCCGGCGGATGACGTGCGGCAAACCCGCGCGGGGATGAGCCCGTTCGTCGACGAGACCACGATGGCCCTCACGGCGCGGTTCGGCAAGACGTTCGAGAAATACGGCACGCTGATGGGCCGCGGGTATTTCTTTCGCCTGGAGCGGCGCGAGCTGATGCGGACCGTGTTCCTCGGGTTCACATTCGGCTGGGAGCTCGACGCGGCGAAATGATCAGCGATCGTCGAAGCCGAGCCGGCCCGGGTTGACCGGCAAGATCAACGCCGGCGGCCACCAATCCACGCCGATCGTCAATCCCAGGATGTGCAGCTCCACGCCCTCCCGCAGGCCGAGCTTCACGCCGGCGATCCACGTCTCGACCTGCAGGCCCGTGCCGCCGCTCGTTTGCGAGATCCCGATCGGCCCCCGATAATCCTTGCCGATGGCCGTCGACGGCAGGTCGACCGGGATCTTGCAGCGCCGGAGCATCTGATCCACGTAGGTATTGCTGTTCGGGCCGGGGATCGGCCAGTAATCGGGGTGCTCCTCGTTGTACCGCGGCGTCTCCTCGTCGAGGCATTCGACGATCTTCCGGATCGAGATTCGATCCCCCTCGACGAGCCCGTGCAGCGCCACGTCCCCCTCGCCGAAGTACTCCAGCGGCTGCGACGTCGGTTCCTTGAAGGCCCGCGAAAGCAGCTCGTACCGGAGCAGCGTGCCCTGGTCCGCGACGTTCGCCACGATCCACGCGTGCCGCGCCACCATCGTGATCGGCTCGGGCATCTCGCCGCTGAGCACGGCGACGTAAGGCTTGTCCGCGGCGGGCAAGGTGGTCGGGCGCCGCAAGACGACACAACCCGCGCTCGACGTGAGCGCGGCCGCGGCGAGCGCGACGTGGGCGAGGAGGCCGGCTTTGTTCACGTCAACCTCACGCGCGCGAGGGCGGCTTCGTCGAGTTGGTACAGGGCGTCGAGCAGGTTCATTTGCAGGCTGCCAGGGCCGGCGCTGCGTGCTGCGGCGATCTCACCCGCGACGCCGATCACGGCCATGGCGTGCGCGGAGGCGACGAGCGGATCGGGCTCCACCGCGAGGAAGGCCCCGACAAGCGCGCTCGCCGTGCATCCGAGGCCCGTCACCCGCGGCATCATGGGGTGGCCGTTACGAACGGCGAGCAGCTTGTCGCCGTCGGTCACGTAATCGACGGCGCCGCTCACCACGACCACGCATTTGTAGGTCTGCGCGAGCTGCCGCGCCGGCTCGATCGCGGCTTGCGACGGGTCGGTGCTGTCGACGCCGCGCGTGTGCTTCGAGCTCACGGCCGCGAGGGCGAGGACCTCGGAGGCGTTCGCCCGGATGACCGTGGGCCCGATCTGGGCGAGCTGATCCGAGACGCGCGTCCGGAGCGGCGTGGCGCCGACCCCGACCGGATCGAGCACCCACGGTTTGTCGAGCTCGTTCGCGCGTGTGGCGCAGAGGCGCATCGCCGTGATCCACGGCGCCGAGAGCGTCCCGATGTTGATCACGAGCGACGCGGCGATGGCCACGAATTCCTCGACCTCCTCGGCTGCGTGCACCATCGCCGGCGCGGCGCCGAGCGCGAGGAGGGCGTTCGCCGTGGTGTTCATCACGACGTAATTGGTGATGTTGTGCACGAGCGGTTGGCCCGTCCGGACCTTTTGCACCGATTCCCAGACTGCGCGTGCGTGATTCCCCATGGCCTGCTCTCTGCTCGAAGGGCCGATCTTTGGGACAATCGGGGACGTCTGTCAACCTAGAGCGCCGCTCGATGTTCTAGCATTCGGGAATGCCGACGCTCACGTCGATGCCGGTGTCGAGCGGTGCTTCGAGCACGTGCACGGCGAGGCCGCCGCGCGCGGTCTCCTTGTACTTCTCCTTCATGTCGGCGCCCGTGTCCCGCATCGTCTTGATGACCTTGTCGAGGGCCACGAAATGGCGGCCGTCGCCGCGGAGCGAAAGGCGCGCGGCCTGGATCGCCTTGATCGCGGCCATCGCGTTGCGCTCGATGCAAGGCACCTGCACGAGGCCGCCGATCGGATCACAGGTGAGGCCGAGGTTGTGCTCCATCGCGATCTCGGCCGCGTTCTCCACGTGCGCGGGGCTGCCGCCGAGCACCTCGCAGAGCGCGCCCGCCGCCATCGAGCAGGCCGAGCCCACCTCGCCCTGACAACCCACGTCCGCGCCGCTGATCGAGGCGTTCTCCTTGTAAAGCAGCCCGATCGCCCCCGCCGTGAGGAAAAAACGCACGACGCCGTCGTCCGTCGAGTGGGGAATGAACCTGCGGTAATAATGCAAGACCGCCGGGATGATCCCCGCCGCGCCGTTCGTCGGGGCCGTGACCACGCGCCCGCCGGCGGCGTTCTCCTCGCTCACCGCGAGTGCGTAGAGGCTCACCCAATCCATCGCCGTCAGCGGGTCGCGCAGGCCCGCCTCGGGGTTTTCGAGCAGATTCCGGTAGAGCCCCGGCGCGCGCCGCTGGACGTGCAAGCCCCCCGGCAGCGTGCCCTCCGTGCGCAGGCCGCGCTGCACGCAGGCCTGCATGACCTGCCAGATCCGCAAGAGCCCCGCCCGCGTCTCGGCCTCGGGCCGGAAGATCGACTCGTTCGCGAGCATCAGGTCGCTGATGGAGAGCCCGCGCGTGGCGCAGGACGCGAGCAGCTCCGAGGCCGTGCGGAACGGGTAGGGAAACCCGGCGCTCGGGGCTTCTTTCGGCGCGTCGCCGCCCGCCTCGGGGTCGTCGACGACGAAGCCACCACCGACCGAATAATAGACGCGCGTGTCGAGGACCTCGCCGTCCGCGTTCGTCGCGGTGAATCGCATCCCGTTCGGGTGAAACGGCAGCGTCTTGCGGGAGAAGAGGATCTGCGAGGGGAGCGCGAAATGGATCTCCTTCTGGCCGAGCAGGGCGAGGCGGCCCGTGGAGCGGACGGCGCTCACGAGCGCCTCGACGCGCTCGACGTCGACCCCGTCGGGTGTCTCGCCGAGGAGGCCGAGGATCACGGCCTTGTCGCTGCCGTGGCCCTTGCCCGTCGCGCCGAGCGAGCCGAAGAGCTCGGCCTTCACCTGGGCCGTTCGCTCGAACGCGCCTCGCTGCGCGAGCCCCAGGGCAAACGTGCGCGCGGCCCGCATCGGCCCCACGGTGTGCGAGCTCGACGGTCCGATGCCGATCTTGAACAGATCGAAGGTGCTGATGGTCATCGCGGCCGGAGTGTACTCCCACCGCGCGCCCCTCGCCTGGCGAAGCGCGGGGAGGTGCTACAGTCGCGCCCGCGCGGACGGGGCTGCTCCGCCGCGCCCTTCCCGTGATGAAGATACTTCCGACCTTCCCGTGTTTGCTCGTCGCCCTCGTGACGGCCGCTTGCGCCGCCGAGCCCCCCCAAACCTTCCGGCCCGCGTCGCCCGCGAACCCCGCGGCCGCGCCGGCGAAGCGGCCCTCCGTGGGCGCCGTGCTCGCCGCGACAGACCCGCTCGAAGCGCGCGTCTGCGCCGAGGGCGCCCCGTGCGTCCTTCCCGGCGCCCCGGCCGCGAAGGCGCCGCCCGCGGAGCACAGTGGGCACGGCGGGCATCAACATCACCACCACGGACCGTGAGGTAGGCGCATCCATGACGAGCTCCCGTGTTTTCGGTGGTTTTTCCGTACTGCTCGTTTCGCTCGCCGCGGCGGGGTGTGGCCACGGGGCCCTCGACGCGGACGTGCGCGACGTGAACGAGTTTCTGGCTGCGCAAGGGGCGGGGCGAACGCCGGGCGGCGCGGCGCGCCCCTCCACGACGCTCCCGTCCGAGGAGCGCTGGGAAGAGGACCCGGCCGAGGCCCCGCGTATCCTCGCCAAACCCTTGCACGCCGAGGCGGCCGTGCGCCTCTCGCTCCTCTTGAACCGCGATTTGCGGGCCTCGATGTACGAGCTCGGCATCGCCCGTGGCCGCGTCGTCACGGCGGGGCTCTTGCCGAACCCCGAGGTCGAGGTCTCGCTGCGCGCCCCGCAGGATCCTTTTCAAACCCTGCAAGCCGACATCGGGATCGAATACGACATCTCGCGGGTGATCCTCTTGCCCTTGCGCAAGGGCGCGGCCGAGGCGGAGCTCGCGGCCGAGCGGGTGCGCGTCGCGGGGCAGGTGCTCGACACGGGGTATCGGGCGCGGGTCGCATTTTACGAGGTGCAGGCGCGCCAAGGCGTGCTCGATCTGCGGGCGCGCGCGCTCGCCGCGTACCAGGCCGGGTATGCCGCGGCGGAGGAGCTTCACCGCGTGGGCAACCTGCCGGACGTGGACCTCGCGACGCAACGCGCGGCCGTGGAGGCGTCGCGGATCGAGGTCGCGGAGGCGGAGAATGCGCTGCTCGACGCGCGGGAGCGGCTCAACCTGGCGATTGGTTTGTCAGGGGAGCAGACCTCGTGGACGGCGCCGGACCCGCTGCCGCCCCCCGAGGTGGATACGATCGACGCGAATGGGGAGAAAAAGGCGCTCGCGGCGAGCTTCGAGCTCGCGGAGATCGCGGGGCGGATGCAGGCCGCGGGCAAGCGCGTGGGGGTGGCGCGCGCGGAGGGCAGCCTGCCGCACCTCTCGGGCGGGTTTCATAGCGAGCACGACGGCCGGAGCTGGGAGATCGGCGGGCACGTGACAGTGGGGCTGCCGATCTTCGATCGGGCGCAGGGCCGCGTGATCAGCGCGGAGAGCGAGCTCGGGGTCTTGCGCGAGCGGTACGTGGCGACGGCGACGACGGTGCGGGCGAGCCTCCGCATGGCGCAGAACCGCGTCGAGTCCGCGGGCAAACGGGCGAAGCACTTCCGGGAGGTGCTGATCCCCGCCCGGGAGAAGGCGCTCGCCGAGACGATCTTGCAATACAACGCGATGCAGGTCGGCGTGTTCCAGGTGCTCGAAATGCAGCGCCGGGTGACGGACACGGGCATCGCGTACACGGAGACGCTGCTCGAATACTGGAAGGCGCGCGCAGCGCTGGAGCAGATCCTCGCGGGCCGGCATCGATCGGTCGGGCTCGCGGCGCCGGGCGTCGGGAGCCTCGGCAATGGCGCGGCGGACGTCGGGGCAGGGCAGGATCACTGAAGGAGGCACCATGGATCGACGTGATTTCGTGAAGATCGGCGCCGCGATCGGCGGCGCGCTCGTCGCCCAAGGCGCGCTCGCCCAGGGCGCGCCCGACAAGAACGCAGGCAAACGGCCGCGCCGCGCAGGGCCCTTTCCCGGCGGACAGCCGGCGGTCGTCACGCCCAACGGGGCGACGCTTCCGCTCGTCGAGAAGGACGGCGTCAAGATCGGCCACCTCGTGGCGATGCCGGTCAAGCACACGTTCGCCCCCGGTCTCGACGCCGAATGCTGGGGGTACAATGGCCGGGTGCACGGCCCCACGATCGAGGTCGTCGAGGGCGACCGCGTGCGCTTTTACGTCACGAACCGCCTCCCCGAGCCGACGACCGTGCACTGGCACGGCGTCATCCTCCCGAACGGCATGGACGGCGTCGCGGGCGTCACGCAAAAGCCGATCGAGCCGCGGGAGACGCACGTCTACGAGTTCACGTTCTCGAAGGCGGGGACGTTCATGTACCACCCCCATTACGACGAGATGACGCAGATGGCGCTCGGCATGGTGGGGATGATCGTGGTGCACCCGAAGAACCCGAAGGGCCCGCGCGTGGACCGCGATTTCGCGCTCGTCACCCACGAATGGGCGATCCCCGCCGGCACGCGGCGGCCGGATCCGAACGAGATGACGGATTTCAACGTGCTCACGTTCAACGCGAAGGCCTACCCGGGCACGGCGCCGCTCGTCGTGGGCAAGGGCGAGCGCGTGCGCATCCGGCTCGGCAACCTCTCGGCGATGGATCACCACCCCATTCACCTGCACGGTTTGACCTTCGAGGTCGTGGGGACCGACGGCGGCGAGGTCCCGGTCTCGGCGCGTTTCCCCGAGACGACGGTGCTCGTGCCGACGGGCAGCGTGCGGGTCATCGAGTTCGTGCCCACGGAGTCGGGCGACTGGGTCATGCATTGCCACATGACCCACCACATGATGAACCAGATGGGCCACGGCTTTCCCGTGATGGTCGGCGCGAACGCCAAGAAGATCGACGCGCGGGTGCAGGCGCTCGTGCCCGACTACATGACGATGGGCCATTCCGGCATGGGCGGGATGGACGACATGAAGATGCCTGTCCCGAAAAACGCGATCCCCATGCGTGGTGGCAAAGGTCCGTTCTCGACGATCGACATGGGCGGCATGTTCACGATCCTGAAGGTGCGCGACGACCCGGACGCCGAGGATGGGACCGGCTGGTACGTGCACCCGAAGGGGACGGTGGCGAACAAGGCTGAGAGCGTGAAAATGAAGGCAGATGGGATTGATCCCGATGTGACCTTCTGATTGCGGACATCTCGAACGAGCGTCCCGGACGGCTGGTTTTTCCGGGCTAGCATCACGGGCGGACGTCCATTAAAGCTGGATTCATGGCTCCGCGTGGTGTCCAGGATGCAGCGGTCGAGGGCTGGCTCGCCGGCGGCGGCGAGATGGGCGCTTTGATGCGCTCGTTCGATTGGTCGCGGACCTCGCTCGGCCCGGTCTCGGGCTGGCCGAGGAGCCTGAAGACGATGGCCGGCGTCGTGCTCAACACGCGCTTTCCGATGGTGGTCTGGTGGGGGCCGGAGCTCCTCCAGGCCGTCTACAACGACGCCTTCCAGCCCATGCTGGGCAACAAGCACCCCGCGCTGGGGGCCCCCAGCGCCGAGGTATGGGCCGAGGTATGGGACGTCGCAGGTCCCATGGCGCAAAGCGTGCTCGAGGGCGCGCCCGCGACCTGGGAAAAACATCTGCTGCTCTGGATGCAGCGGCGCGGGTTCGTCGAGGAGACATATTTCACGTTCTCCTACAGCCCCATCCCCGACGACGACGGGCGCGTGGGCGGCGTGCTCAACACGGTGCACGAGACGACCGAGCAGATCCAGGACGACCGGCAGCTCCGGATGTTACGCGACCTCGCGGCCCACTCCGCCGAAGCACAATCGGCCGAGGAGGCGTGCCGCACGGCCGCCACGATCTTCGCGTCGAACCAGGCCGATCTGCCCTTCGCGTTGCTCTACCTCGCCGACGGGCGTGAAGGGGAAGCGAGGCTCGTCGGCGAGAGCGGGCTTGCCGGATACGAAGGCCCGGCCAAACCCGCGGTGCACCCGGTCCGAGGCGAGAGCTCGCGCGCCGCGTGGCCCCTCGCCGAGGCGGCGCGTACGGGGCGGAAGGTCCTCGTGGAGGACCTCGCCGCGCGGTTCGGCGTCCTGCCCGGCGGCGGATGGGGCAGCCCGCCGGAGCGCGCGATCGTCCTGCCCCTCGTGCGCACCGGGCAACCCGAGCCGTACGGCTTCCTCGTGGCCGGCCTGAGCCCGCATCGCCTGATCGACGAGCGGTACTGCGGCCTCTTCCGGCTCGCGGCCGATCAGGTCGTCACGACGATCAGCAACGTCCGCGCCTACGAGGAGGCGCGCGCCCGCGCCGAGGCGCTCGCCGCGATCGATCGCGCCAAGACGGCCTTTTTCAGCAACGCGAGCCACGAGCTGCGCACGCCGCTCACCCTGATCCTCGGGCCGGTCGAGGACGCGCTCGCCTCGGGCGCGGGGGTGCTCGCGGGCGAGGGCCTGCGGTGGGTGCATCGGAGCACGATCCGGCTCGCGAAGCTCGTCAACGCGCTGCTCGACGTCTCGCAGATCGAGGCCGGTCGTATCCGCGCCGCATACGAGCCGACCGACCTCGCGGGGCTGACGATCGACCTCGCGAGCACGTTTCGTTCGGCCTTCGAGCGGGCGGGGCTCGGGTTCGAGGTCGATTGCCCGGCGCTGCCGGAGCCGGTCTTCGTCGACCCCGACATGTGGGAGAAGATCGTGCTGAACCTGCTCTCGAACGCGCTCAAGTTCACGTTCGAGGGGAAGGTCCGTGTGGCCTTGCGGGCGGCCGGGAGCCACGTCGAGCTCACGGTCGAGGACACGGGCACGGGGATCGCCGCGCACGAGCTGCCGCTCCTCTTCGATCGGTTCCACCGCGTTCAGGGCGCGCGGGCGCGCACGCACGAGGGCTCGGGCATCGGGCTCGCGCTGGTGCAGGAGCTCGCGCGGCTGCACGGCGGGCGCGCCGAGGTCACGAGTGAGCTCGGCCGAGGGACGAGGTTCCTGGTGGTGATCCCGTTCGGCGTGGCGCACCTGCCCGCGGATCGCGTCCGATCCGAGCCGTCGCCGGCGTCGGCCCGGCTCCGCGCGGCGGCGCCGTACGTGGAAGAAGCGCGGAGGTGGCTGCCCGGCGAGGACGCGGACGCCGACGGCGCGTCGGACTTGGCCCTTCCGCCTGCGAGGGGCGCGCTCGCGTCGCCCCCGAACGCGCGCATCCTGCTCGCCGACGACAACGCCGACATGCGCGGGTACGTCGGGCGCATCCTCGGCGAGCACTGGAAGGTCGAGGCGGTCGGGGACGGCGCGGCGGCGCTCGAAGCCGCGCGCGCGTCGCGGCCGGACCTCGTGCTCACGGACGTGATGATGCCGAACCTCGACGGCTTCGGGCTCTTGCGCGCGCTGCGCGACGACGCGGCGCTCTGCGACGTGCCGGTGATCATGCTCTCGGCGCGCGCGGGCGACGAGTGTCGCGTCGAGGGCCTCCAGGCGGGCGTGGACGACTACCTGTCGAAGCCGTTCTCCGCGCGCGAGCTCGTGGCGCGCGTGGCGCTCCACCTGCAGCTCGCCGAGCTGCGGCACCGCGCGGTGCGGGAGCGGGAGAAGATGTACGCGCTCTTCATGCAAGCGCCGGTGGCGATCGCGTCGCTCCGCGGCCCGCGGCACGTCTTCGAGCTGGCGAACCCGCACTACGAGGTGATGGTGGGCAAGACGAACCTGGCGGGCCGGGCGTACGTCGACGTCTTCCCGGAGCTCGCAGACCACCCCATCATCGGCATCCTCGACCGGGTGTACACGACCGGCGTCCCCTACGTGACCGACGAGCTCGAGCTCGACATCGATCGCGGGAGCGGCCACGTGGAGGAGTCGTACTTCGGCTTCAACCTGTATCCCGTGCGCGGGGAGTCCGGGGAGCCGGAGGGGTTCTTGTGCGTGGCCGTCGACGTGACGGAGCGGGTGCTGGCGCGCAAGCGGCTGGAAGAGGCGATGCAGGAGCGGGAGGAGCTGCTCGTGCGGGAGCAGGAGGCGCGGCGCCAGGCCGAGGCGGCGAACCGGTCGAAGGACGAGTTCTTGGCAATGCTGGGGCACGAGCTGCGCAACCCGCTCGCGCCGATCACGACGGCGCTGTACCTCATGCGCATGCGCGCGGGCGACGTGGCCGCGCGGGAGCGTGCGGTGATCGAGCGGCAGGTGAAGCACCTCGCGCAGCTCGTGGACGATCTCCTGGACGTCTCGCGGATCACGCGGGGAAAGGTGGAGCTGAAGAAGGAGCGGCTCGAGGTCGCGGAGGTGGTGGCGAAGGCCATCGAAATGGCGAGCCCGCTCTTGGAGCAGCGGCGGCACCACCTGACGGTCGAGGTGCCCTCGCGGGGCCTCGTGGTGGACGGGGACGGGACGCGTCTCGCGCAGGTGATGTCGAATCTGCTGACGAACGCAGCCAAGTACACGGAGTCGGGCGGGCAGATCGCGGTGGAGGCGGAGCGGCGCGGGCGCGACGTGGAGATCCGGGTGCGCGACAACGGAATCGGGATCGCCGCGGACGTGCTGCCGAGCATCTTCGATTTCTTCGTGCAGGACCGGCAATCCATCGACCGCGCGCAAGGAGGGCTCGGGCTGGGTCTGGCGATCGTGCGGAACCTCGTGACGATGCACGGAGGGACGGTGTCAGCGCGGAGCGAGGGGAAGGGGCGAGGGAGCGAATTCGTAGTGCGGCTCCCGGGCGTGGCGGGGCTCTCCGAGGGGGACGCGGCGCGGACGTGGGGAGATGCGCCGGTGGGAGCAGCGGTGAGAGGGCGAGCGGGGCATCGAATTCTGGTGGTGGATGACAATGAGGACGCGGCCATGCTGCTGGCGGAGTCGCTGGGGAGCCTGGGGCATCAGACGCAGGTGGCGTCGGACGGGCCATCGGCCTTGCGGCTGGCCGAGAAGTTCCGGCCAGACATCGCGCTGCTCGATATCGGTCTGCCGGTGATGGACGGGTACGAGCTGGCGCATCGGCTGCGGGAACAGCCGGAGCTCGACCAGCTCCGGTTGATTGCGGTGACGGGATATGGCCAGGCGTCGGATCGGTCCTTGTCGCAGAAGGCCGGATTCGATGCCCATCTGGTGAAGCCGGTGCAATTCGATCGGCTGGCGGGGCTCGTCGAGGAGCTCTTCGGCCAGGAGGGGGAGGAGTAGCCGCCGCCGCTAAAACGCCGTCAAGAACCGGCTCCGCCTCGACCGCGCGCTCTGCCGCCCTTCCTGTCCTTCCTTCTTGTCCGGCCCGAACGCGACGCCCAAAACAAACGAGCCGCGGAAGAAGTACTCGTCTTCCTTCCGTTGTTTGCCCGTCGCGAGATGCTGCCATGTGACGCCGTGGGGCGTGAAGTCGGCCTGCAATCCGATCACGAAGAAGTCGAGGATGAACGCCGTGCGGAGCCCGGTCGTGAACGCGACGTCGTGGTTGTCCACGATCTTGTAATCGGGCACGTTCACGGTCTGGAGGTCGAGCGGGAACCGCGCGCCAAAGAAGGGCCGGAGCTCGAAGATGTCCGCAAATTTGATGGACCAGCTCCCATGCACCGCCGGCCCGAGGTACCGATACGAGCCGTAGGTGCCAGCATAGTTGACGCCATAATCGAGCGTGCCGCCCAGGCAGATGGCGTCGAGGAGCCTGAGCTCCAGGGTGCCGCCGACCCCAGCCTCGGTCCCAGCGCCCCCATGCACCGTCGCGACGAACCGATGTCCTTTGTCGCGGGCCGAAGCTGCAGGCAAGAGCGCGAAGAAGCCGAGGAGCGCGGAAACGAACTGCGCAATTCGAAGACGAGTCATCGGAACACCTCCAAAGGGGGATCCATTCCGGGCTGCGGAAAGGAAGCTCGTCCCGAAGAATGTGGGCAGCCGCGTGACCAGCGACGCTCATCCGACGAGCCGTGGGATTTCGTCGACGAGGGGCGCTCTGGGGGCGACGAGACGCTCAAGCGCTGACGCGTGATCTTGCAGGCTCGGCCGTTGGCACGGTGAAATGGAACGTGCTGCCATGGCCGAGCGTGCTCTCGGCCCAGATCCTCCCGCCGTGGGCTTCGACGATCCCCTTTGCGATCGCCAAGCCCAATCCTGATCCGAGCCTCGCCGTCTCCTTCGCCTGCCAGTACCGCTCGAAGAGGTGGGGGAGTTGCGCGTCGGGGATGCCGGGGCCGGTGTCGGAGACGCAGATCTCGATGTATCGGTCGGAGCGATGGGCGTGGACGGTGACGACGCCTCCTTCTGGCGTGAATTTGATGGCGTTTCCCAGGAGATTCGAGAAGACCTGCAGGATTCGATCGTGGTCGGCGAAGATTCGTGGGAGCTCGGGATCGAACTCGTGGGTCACGTGGATCGACCTCGCGGCTGCGAGGGCCTCGATCGATTCGCAGCAGATGTCCACGATGGCTCGAATGTCGTGGACCTCGGGCTCCACGACGAACGTCCCCGACTGGATCTTGGCGAAGTCCAGGATGCTCATGATCAGCCGTTGCATGACCGTCGCGGAGCGGTCGACGCTGTCCGCTATTTTCGAGAGCCGCGCCCTCACGTCCGGATCGGTGGGGCGAAGCCTGTTCAGCAAACGCGCGTTCATCAGGATGGCGGAGAGCGGGTTTTTCAGATCGTGCGACACGATGGCCACGACGTCTTCTCGTGTTCGAATCGCCTCACGGAGCTGCGTCTCGATGTTCTTTCGCGCCGTGACGTCGCGGATGATCGCGGTGACTTGCAGCTCGCCGTCGACGACACCCGGGCTCAGGGAGACGTCGATGGGAAACTCGCTGCCGTCTCTTCGTGCTGCGTAAAGATCGAGACCGGCCCCCATTTGACGAGCGTGAGGATTCGCGACGTATTCGGTCCTGTACCCGATGTGCTGTTCCCTGTACCGCTCGGGGATCAACATCTCCACCGGCTGATCGATCACCTCCTCGGGCTCGTAACCGAACAGGCACTCGATCTGCTTGTTCACGAGCTTGATGCGCCCCCGGGCGTCGACCACGACGATCGCGTCGTGCGCGCTCTCCACGAGGCTGCGATAACGCCTCTCGGCGACCTCACGCGCGCGTTCGGCCCGTTTTCGCTCGCTGATGTCGCGAACGAAGCTCAAGAGCCTCCCGTCGGGTGAGGATTTGGCGCTGATCTCGACCGGTAGGTACGTGCCGTCCTTCTTCTGCAGGTCCCATTCGGCGACGTCGACGGTCCCGGGCTCTGCCAGCCGCCGCATGGCGGCCTGGAAGCGCGATGCGGCGTCGGGCGCGATTCTGTCGAGGAGCGCTGTCCCGACGAGCTCGTCCCGGGAGAGACCCAGCATCCCGCACCCCGCGCCATTCACGTCGATACAGCGCCCCGCTGCGTCGACGACGAAGATCCCGTCGGCCGCGAGCTCGACGAGATCTCGATACCTCTGCTCGCTGCGTCGAAGCGCCTCCTCGCTCGTTCTTTTGGCGGTGATGTCGTCGTGCACCGCGACGAGGACGAGCCCGTGCTCGGGGTGGCGGAATTGCGACGCCGTGACGCGACACCAGAACGGCGCCCCGTCCTTCCGGACGTTCTGGACCTCGCAGGTCGTGACGTTTTGCGCAAGAATGGTCGACACCAGCCGACGCGCGAGCTCCTGCGCGCCTCCGGCGACGTCCTCGAAATTCAGCATCGACACGTGCTGCCCGATGAGCTCTCCGGGGGCATACCCGAACATGGCTTCGAATTTCGGGTTCGTGTGGACGATCGACCCGTCGGAGGCCTTCACCAGGCAGGCTCCTTCGGCCATGTTGTGCAGGATCTCCGCTTGAAGCGCCACCTGCTGTGTACGCTGCTCGACCCGCCGTTCCAGCTCCGCGTTTGCTTTTTTTAGCGCCTCCTCCGCGAGCTTCCTCTGCGTGATGTTTTCGACGAACATCAGAATGCCGCCGATCTCGTCACCGTCCTCGTGCCAGGGACGGACCTCCCACCGGATCCATGTGACGGTGCCGTCGGCCCGCTCGAAGCGATCCTCGTCGCAGCGCTCGACCGCGCCGGCGAGGCAGCGACGGTGCACGTCTTTCCACCAGTCTGGTACTTCGGGGAAGACCTCGTAATGAGACTTGCCCACGCAGTCCACCGCCTCCAGGCGAAAGTCGGAGATCCATCGGCGGCTCACCCAGAGGTATTTCATGTTCCGATCGAACATCGCGACGGCTCCGGCGGCGTGCTCGATCATGAGCTTCAGGTGATAGGCGGCTTTTTCCCGCGCATCGTCCAGCCGGTCGAGTTTCTCTGAAGTCCGCCAGAGGATGGCGGACAGGATGGTCGTTCCGAGCGTGACGATGAGCACGAGCGAGAAGCCGAGATCGAAGATTCGGCGGCTGTTTCCCAGTTGGACGAGGAGGCCGAGCATCACCAGCGTCAGGATGGCCGCTGGGAGCATTCGTTTCGCCAGGAGGCTCCCGGGCTTGCCGCTCACGAAGACGGACATCACGCCGACGCGCGGTCGGGCGAAGAGCAGGCCGAGCGAGAGCAGCGCGAACGCGATCTCGGTGTGAATCGCCACGGAGGAGTAGGGCAAGACCGTGGCCATCGTGTGGGCGCCGTAGAGATATCCGAGCAGCCCCAGCATGGAGAGGAAGAAGCTGAGGAGCACCGGGAGTTGCCACAGAAAGCTCCGGCGCTTGGAGAGCTGTAGGGTGAGCAGCGAGAGGCCCAGCAACGCGAGCTTCAGGGCCGTGAGCGGCCCCATTCGCCCCGGGTGGGTCGGAGAAGGGGCGGGGCTTCGATCCGCGACGAGCGCTTCGTCGATGGGTAGATCGAGCCCCCACAGGTATTCGGCGAGCGTCGCGACGGCCAGGCAGGTCACGACGCCGCCGCAGAGCAAGAGGAGGACGTCTTTCCCTCGGGAGCGAACCTTGGCTTTTTCCTCGGCGTGAAGCACGAGGACGGCGAGCCCCATCCATGCGAAGGATACCGCCGTGTTCATCTTCATCGACGGGAAGCGCATCGTGATGCGCTTCAGCACCTCCACGTCGAACGCCCAGCCCATCATCACGAGCACCGCGATCACGAGCGCGGCGACGCCGAATGCCATCGATGCTTTCTGGTACGATGCGATGAGCCGGCTACAAGATTCGGTGTCGCCCTTCGTGCTCATCACCTCCCCCTCTCGCCATGGATCGCCGCTTCAATGATCCGGATGCACGGCGCTCGTCCGCGAAGCCAAGGGACGAACGCCGCCGCGCACAGAATACGGTCGGCTCGCCCGTTTCCTCGCCGTGACCCATCCGGTCCCCCGGAGACAGGCGGTCGAGCCGCGCAGCCTCTTCGTGCGTCGCACGGGGAGTTCGGGATCGCTTCGACATCACCGGGAAGGTATCTCGTAGCACGTCGCCGGTTGTCGTATCGTCTCTTTGTCCGTTCCCGGGCCGCAAAGAGGCGGCCCTGCCGGGCTCGACGTCATGGCCGACGATACCGGTCGCCTGGTTCGTTTCGAGGCGGAAGCGAGGGCGGAGGCTCGGCGTGCGGAGGGAGGGGAGGGAGGAGCGAGGAACGAGGGCGCCGGAGGGGCCGACGTCAGTTTGGCGTCGGAATGTCCACCTGACAGTTCTTCGCGGGCGTCAGCCACTTGATTGCATTCAACCAGAACAGCTCGACCTGGTATTCCGGGTGCCCCGTCCACTCGGAATCGTACGTGATCCATTCGTCGCCCCACATGAGCACGTGGCCGCTGCCCACGTCCTGCGCCTTGAGCACGTCGTGCCCTTGCTCCGTGGCGAGCGTCTGGCCCATTCCCTCGACCGGGTATCCATTGTCGACGCCGATCTGCGTCACGCCGCTCGTCACGGGATGCGTTACCCAGGTCGAGACGGGGATGGTCGATCCCCCGGCTTGCGGCAGAATCTGCTGCGCGTTGTAGCTCATGCCAAAGGCGCCGAGGAGCGTGTTCACGTTCGTCCGCTCGGTCGGGTCGCCATAGCCGATGAGCGTCATGAAGCCGCCCCCCGAATTCACCCACGCGCTGAGCGCCGCGACCTCGGCCTCCGAATACGTGCGGTTCATCGCGCTCAGGTTCTGCGCGACGATGACCTGGTATTTGTCGAGCAGGTCCTTCGTGAGCACCTGGTCGTTCAGGGAGATGGCCCCATTGTCGCTCCGGGTGTCGAGCCACGTGGCGAAGACATCCCCATTGCCCCACTGGCCGGGCAGCCCGAGCGTCGCGATGCGCAGACAATCGCAGATGCCGTCGTTGCCCACGTCGACGTTGTCGATCGTCCCGTCGCCGTCGTTGTCGATGCCGTCGCACACCTCGGGCCCGCCCCCGCCGGAGCCGCCGCCCGCGCCGCCACTTCCGACGAACACGCCCCCCACGTTTTCGCCGCCTTGTCCGACGCCGCCTTGTCCAGCGCCGCCTTGTCCGGTGCCGCCTTGTCCAGAACCGGACGTGTTCGCGCCGGCGCCGCCGGTCGCCGTCCCGCCGCTTTGTTCGCAGCCAGCGGCGAGCCCGAAGAGGACGGCGGCGAGCTGAAGTGCATAAGAACGTTGCATTCCTGCACGATAAGGGATCGTACAGGCGGCACGCAATCCAGATGGGTGGCGAAGGCTTGCTCTCTCTTCGGACCGGGTGGAGGGCGTCGACGACCGGGTCGAAGGGGTCGGGTGACCGGGTCGAAGGGGTCGCATGACCGGGTGGAGGCGGTCGGCGACCGGGTGGAGGGCGTCGACGACCAGGTCGAGGGGGTCGGGTGACCGGGTCGAGGGGGTCGCATGACCGGGTGGAGGCGGTCGGCGACCGGGTGGAGGGGATCACACGACCGGGTCGAGGAGGTCAGCGACCGGGTGGAGGGGGTCGCATGACCGGGTCGAGGGGGTCGGCGAGCATGCCTTCCATGCGGCTGCGGATGCGCGGTAGAAGCTCAGCCGCCGCTCGGCTGGCTCGACGAGGGGTCGGGCGAAAGCGGCAGCTCGACCCGGAAGGTCGATCCCTTTCCGACCTCGCTCGACAAGACGATACGCCCGCCGTGCGCCTCGACGATGGTGCGGGTGATGTAGAGGCCGAGCCCGAGCCCCCCGTAATGGCGTGACGAGACGCCGCGGCGAAATCGCTCGAAGAGCTGCGCCTGTACCTCGGCCGGGATCCCGATCCCGTGGTCGGTCACCAAGAGGCGCGCGACCTCTGCCTCGGCGTCGATCGTGATCTCGATGGGTCGGTCTTCCCCGAACTTGATGGCATTCGTGAGGAGGTTCGTCACGATCTGTTCCAGCCGGTGTGGATCCCACCGGCCGATGACCGGCGCCTCCGCGCGTACGGTGAGCGTGCTGCCGCATCGCGCGATCTGGTCGCCGAGGTTTGCGACGACGTCGGCGACCAGTTCACACAGATCGACGCGCGAGGTGTTCAGCTCGAGCCTCCCCGCCTGGATCCGCGAGACGTCGAGGAGCATGTCGACGAGGTTGTCGAGGCGCTTGATCTGGCGCCCGGAGAGGACGACCGCCGCGCGCACGCGCTCGGCGTCCATGCCCCGCGAAAGCCTTTGCTCGATCGATTGAATGGCGAGCTGCAGGCTGGTGAGCGGGGTGCGGAGCTCGTGGGAGGCGACGGAGAGGAAATCGTCGCGCAGGTGGACCGCCTCCTCGGCCGCGGCGCGCGCGTGCCGCTCGTCGAGCAGCAGCCGATCGCGCTGCTGCTCGGCTTGCACGCGCGCGGTGACGTCGCGGAAGCTGAAGACACGCCCGACCACGCGATCGCCGAGCCGCTGCGGCTGCGAATAACGCTCGAAGACCCGACCGTCCGCGAGCGAGAGCACGTCGAAGCTGCTCTCCTCGGGCGAGGAATAGAGAGAGACGACCCTTCGCTCGAACGACGCGGGCTCTTGGAGCTGGTCGCTCACGAACGCACGGAACACGTCGTCCGAACCGGAGGCGAGCACCTCGTCGGGGATACGCCAGATCTGCACGAACCTTCGATTGAAGCGCACGGCGCGCCGCGCGTCGTCGACGACGAGGATGCCGTCCGCCGTCGATTCGAGCGTGGCCTCGAGGAGCGAGTACGAATGGCGCAGCACCTCCTCGGCGCGCCGGCGCGCGGTGACGTCGGTCGCGATGCCGCAGATGCCGTAGGGGTTCCCGGCGGGATCACGGAGCGGGAATTTGACGCACGTGAACGTGCGCATCTCCTCCCCATCCAACGCCGACTCGTCGTATTCGAGGGCCCGGTTCTCACGCAGGACACGGAGATCGTGGGCGCGATATTCATCGGCCATCTCGCGCGTGAAGAGCTCGTGGTCGGCCTTGCCGAAGACCTCGTCGCGGTGCATGTGGACGAGCTCCTCGAAGCCGCGGTTCGTGAAGATGAAGCGACCTTCGAGGTCCTTGGCGAAGATGACGGCCATCGTGTTGTCCACGATGGAGTAGAGAAACTGCTGGCTTTTTCGAACGGACGCCTCCGCGCGCCGCCGCTCCGCGTTCTCCTGCGCGAGATCCGCATAAAGGCGCGCATTCTCGATGGAGATGGCCGCCTGGGCCGCGAGCAGCCGGATCACCTCGACACGATCGGGCGTGAAAGCCGAGCGGGCGAGGTCGTTCTCCAGGTAGATCACGCCGGCGAGGCAGCCCTTGTAGACGATGGGCGCGGCGAGCGAGGAGCGGGGCCGCGCGTTTTCGAACCAGGGATCGTGTCCGAACGGCCCGTCGTTCGCGCGGTCGTCGAGGACGACCGTCTCGCACGTGCGAGCCACGTAGGTCACGAGGCCGGCCGGCAGGTCCGCGCGGCCCTCGAGGGGCGTCGCGCCGAGCGCGCGGACGGACGCCTCTCCGATGCGGTGCTCGACCTCGACGACGAGCCGTCCGTCGCGCAGGAGCAGGAGGACGCCTCGCCGCGCGCCGGCGTTCTCGACGAGGATGCGCATGAGCGTGTCGAGCAGGCGGTCGAGGACGATCTCGCCCGAGATGGCCTGGGAAGCCTTGAGCACCGAGTCGATGTCGAGCGCGGCGGCCCCCGTGCCCCGCGCGCCGCGGAGGCTCTCGCCGGGGACGAGATCGGGGTACGCGTGCTCGAGGCGCCGCATCGCCTCCGTCGCGCCCCATCGGCCGTAGGCCCTGTGCGCCTCGGTGAGGTAGGCGCGGGCGATGGTGGTCTTGCCGAGAGCGTGGAAGGAGAGGCCGGCGAGCTCGTTGGCGAGCGCCTCGTCGTGGAGGTAGCCGCCGCGCGCTGCGAGGGCGATCGCCTCGTCGTAGCGATTCCACGCGGCGAGCGTGTCGCCGCGGACGCGCGCGAGCTCGGCGCCGAGCAGGGCGCTGCGGTGCGCCACGTTCTCCGGGCAGAAGTTCGCCCAGCGCGAGAGCTTTTCAGCAACGATCTCCGCGCGGGCGAGGAAGAGCGCGCGCTCGTCCGGGGAGACCACGTCCGCCGCCTGCGTGAACGCGATGCCGGCGTAGAAATGGAACACGGGGGTGGCGTGCCAGGCCTCCACGTTCGGGAACTCGATGTCCAGCGGGAGCGCGGTGCGCGCCGCTTCCTCGAACGCGCCCTGGAAGACGTCGAGTAGAACGGTGAAGATGTAGGCGACGAAGAGCGAGCCCTGGTTGTCGATCCGGCGGCACTCCTCCATCACCTCGTCGATGTCGATCCACGCGCCCTTGAGCTTGGTCGGGTGCGCGGTCTCGACCGAGAGCTGGTGCGCGAGCTGTGCGACCGCGCCGACTGTCCAGGTGATGGCATTGAACTTGTCCAGCTTCCGCATCGGCTGGTAGCTCTGCGCCTCGGCGAGGATATCGGCGAGCGGCAGGCCGCGCAGGAGGCTGTTCGTGCTGGCGTTCATCGTGGCGTAGAACGCCCAGATGTACTGGCCCGTCTCGAGCCCGGCGTGGATCCCCGCGAGAAACGAAGTCTTGCAGGCGGGGTAGCCCTCTCTCCAGTACTGCACGAAGGCGCCCCACAGGTTCCAGAGCATCGCTTCGGAGTTCTTGTCCGGATAGCGCTCCGAAAGGTCGAAGGCGGCGCGGCCGAAGCGGTAGCCGAGCTCGATGTCGCCGCGGCCGCAGAGGAACGCCCCGAAGTTGATGCAGCCGTAGATCGCGTGCTTCGACAGCCCGTGACGCAGCGTGTTTTCGAGGACCTTCGCGACCGTGATGCCGTAGTTGTTGGGGCTCAAGAACCAGCAGGGAGAAAGGAGCTCCTGGAGCACGTCCTGCATGGCGCGGATCTCCGGATCCGCGAGCGGCGGCAGGTCTGGCAGCGCTTCGAGCGTCTTTTCCTGGACGAGAGCCATCGTCGCTCGGATCTGGGCGTCGACCATGGCTTCGTCGGGGAACGGGGGCAGGTCGATCCCGAATGGGCGCAGGGCCGCGAGTCCCTCCGCGAGCGCGGCGTGCAGGTCATTCTTGAGCACCTGCACGCTCATCTTGAGCCGCAGCACCTCGGTGCGATCGAGCCTCCCTTTGGTGTGCGGGAGGCAGCGTTCGAGCTCGGCGAGGCCCTCGTCGTGCCGGCCCGAGAGCGCGAGCATGAGGCCCGTTTTCTTCGCGTACGCGAGGCGGAGCGCATGATGCGAGGTCCAGGCGTCCGCCGGCAGGCGTGAGAGGCCCTCTTCGAGGTGGTCGAGGGCGGCGCCGAAGGCGGCCGATTCCTCGGCGCGGATCGCGGCGTCGAGGTTCATGCGCGCGAGGCGCAGGCGTTCGGCGCCGTCCGCGATGAGGTCCCCCGCGGCATTCAGGTGGCCGACGACGTCGAAGAGGTTTTGGCTGACCGTAAGATCGGTGTGTCCCGCGAGGTACCGGCCGACGCGGAGGCGGTAGGCAGGCCGCTCCTCCTCCGGGATCATCGCATAAGCGCCCTCCTGGACCTTGTCGTGGGCGAAGCGGTAGCCGCTCCGGTCGACGAGGAGCAGCCCCTCCTCGACGGCGCGCGAAAGGCGGCTGCACGCCTCCTCGGGCGAGCAAGCGAGCAAGGCTGCGAGCACGTCGAGGTCGAAGCGACTTCCGATTGCCGCGGCGATCCGCAGCGCCTCCTGCGTTCGCGCCGGCAGACGCCCGATGGTGCGCACCATGAGGTCGACGACGTTTTCCGAGTACGCGAGCGCTTCGATCTTCGCGAGATCCCACCGCCACCCCGCGTCGGACGTGTACGTGAGCACGCCGTGGTCGTGGAGGGACTGAACCAGACGTTTGACGAAGAACGGGTTGCCTCCCGTCTTTTTGAGCACCACGTCGGCGAGCGGGCCGGTGTCCTCGCGTTCGAGGCAATCGCCGAGCATGGCGAGCAGGTGGCGCCGTTCGAGCGGGGCGAGGACGATGTCGCGCACCGAGAGCCCTCCGCGCTCGAGCTCCCCGAGCGTCCCCATGAACGGATGCGCGGGCGACACCTCGTTGTCGCGGTAGGCGCCGCAGAAGAAGACCGCTTCGAGCGAATCGTCGGCGAGGAGGGCGCGGAGCAATCCGAGGCCCGCGGAGTCGATCCACTGCAGGTCGTCGAGGAAAAGGACGAGCGGGTGCTCGTGCCGCGCGAACACCGAGACGAGCCGCAAGAAGCACCGGTTCAGGCGGTTCTGGGCTTCGAGCGGGCTCAGCGCAGGGACGGGCGGCTGCGGGCCGATCACGTGGGACAGGGAGGGGATGACGTCGCAGACGACCTGCCCGTTTGGCCCGAGCGCTTCGAGGAGCGCGCTCCTCCACCGGAGGATACGCGCCTCGCTCTCGGCGAGGATCTGCCGCACGAGGCCATCGAATGCCTGGATGAACCCGCTGTAGGGCGCTGCGCGGTGGTACTGGTCGTGCTTGCCGCCCGTGAAGTAGCCCTTCTGGCGCGCGAGCGGTTTCAGGATCTCCTGCACGAGCGAGGACTTGCCGATGCCCGAGTAGCCGGAGACGAGCACGATTTCCCGGCTCCCCGCGAGCGCGCATTCGAACGCAGAGGTGAGCGCCTGGATGTCTTGCTCGCGGCCATAAAGCTTCTGGTGGATCCGGAAGAGGTCGGCGCGATCGTGCTCCCCTGGCAGGAAAGGCGCGATGCACCCTCCGCTTTGCAGGACCTCGCGGCAATGACGGAGGTCGAAGAGCAAGCCATCGGCGCTCTGGTAGCGGTCCTCGGCGTTTTTTTCGAGAAGCTTGAGCACGATTCCGGAGATCGCCTCGGGAATGGTTGGATCGAGGCTGGAAGGGCGCGCGGGCGAGACGGCGAGGTGCGCGTGGATGAGCTCCATGGGATCGACGCCCTCGAAGGGGGGGCGGCCCGTGAGCGTCTGGTAGAGAATGGTCCCGAGCGCATAGAGATCGGTCCGGGAATCGACGCCGCGGTTCATCCGACCCGTCTGCTCGGGGGCGACGTAGGGCAGTACGTCGACGAGCACCCGAGGTGCGTAGAGCAGCTCGTGCGCGCGGGTGATCTCCGCGTCGGCGCCGAATCCGGAGATCTTGATCGCGCCGCCCTCGCCGAGGAGCACGTTCCGCGGGCGGAGATCGCGGTGGCCGAGCCCCTCGGCGTGCATCGCGGCGAGGCCTTCGGCGAGCGCGATCGCGAGATCGAGGGCCTCGCCCACGGGCATCCGGTGCGTGGGGCGCGCGGCGAGGGCCTGCGCGAGGTCGCGGCCCGGAACGTCTTCGAGCATGACGATCAGCGCGCCCGCGCGCTCCTCGACGCCCCGCACCGCGACGAGGCGCGAGGAGGCGAGGCGGGCGAGGCGCTCGTATTGCTGCTTGAAGCGCGCGATTTCGGCGGCGCGCGCCCCCTCGGGGCGCAGGACCTTGAGCAGAACGGTTGTGTCTCCCTCGCGGCGCGCGCGGTAGAGGGTGAAGTAGGCGGTCTCCTCGGTCTTCTCACCGAACGCGTAGCCTGGGCCGGCCGTCATCGGAAAACCTCGCTCGACTGCCAGGCGCGGGCGCGAGCGATCTGTTTATGCCACAGGATCGATGCCACGGAGCGGGTTTCCGCGTTCGCCAGGCCGGGGGGCCGAGCCGTCCCCCGCGTCCCGCCGTCTCGGCGAGAATGCCTTCCATGCGGCTGCGGATGCGCCGGTCGAAGGTCATCCGCCGCTCGGCTCGCTCGACGATGGGTCCGGCGAAAGCGGCAGCTCGACCCGGAAGGTCGACCCCTGGCCCACCTCGCTCGACAAGAAGATCCGCCCGCCGTGCGCCTCGACGATGGTGCGGGTGATGTAGAGGCCGAGCCCCAGCCCCCCGTAATGGCGCGAAGACACGCCGCGCTGAAATCGCTCGAAGAGGTGTGTCTGCACCTCGGCCGGGATCCCGATCCCGTGGTCCGTCACCGAGAGCCGCGCGCACGGCCCCTCGCTCTCGATCGTGATCTCGAGGGGCTTTTCCTTTCCGAATTTGATGGCATTCGTGAGGAGGTTCGTCACGACCTGCTCCAGCCGGTACGGGTCCCAAAAGCCGACGACCGGCGGCCCTGCGCGCACGTCGAGCGTGCTGCCGGACTGCGCGATCTGGTCGCCGAGGTGGGTCACGACCTCCTCGACGAGCGCTCGCAGATCGACGCGCGTCGGGTTCAATTCGAGCCTCCCCGCCTGGATCCGGGAGACGTCGAGGAGCATGTCGACGAGGGTGGCGAGGCGCTTGATCTGCCGCCCGGAGAGGGCGACCGAGGCGCGCACGCGCTCGGGGTCCATGCCTCGGGAGAGCCGCTGCCCGAGCGATTGAATGGCGAGCTGCAAGCTGGTGAGCGGGGTGCGGAGCTCGTGGGAGGCGATGGAGAGGAAATCGTCGCGCAGGCGGACCGCCTCCTCCGCCGCGGCGCGCGCGTGCTGCTCGTCGAGCAGGAGCCGATCCCGCTGCCGCTCGGCGTGCACGCGCGCGGTGACGTCGCGGAAGCTGAAGACACGCCCGACCACGCGATCGCCGAGCCGCTGCGGCTGCGAATAACGCTCGATGATCCGCCCATCCCCGAACACGAGGGTATCGATGAAGCTCTCCTCGGGGGCGGCATAGATGGCGCGGACCTTTTGCAGGAACGGTTCGGGTTCGAGGAGCTGGTCGCGGACGAACGAAAGGAAGACGTCGTCCAACCCGCCGGCGAGGACGTCTTCGGGGATGCCCCACATCTCCGCGAACCTGCGGTTGTAGCGCACGGCGTGCCGCGCGCCGTCGACGACGAGGATGCCGTCCGCCGTCGATTCGAGTGTGGCTTCGAGGAGCGAGTAGGAACGGCGCAGCACCTCCTCGGCGCGGTTGCGGGAGGTGACGTCGGTCGAGATGCCTCCCGTGCCATAAGGTTTGCCGGCGGCGTCCCGGAGCGGGAACTTGACCGTCATGAATGCGCGCGCCTGCTCCTCGTACGGCGCCGAGTCGTCGAATTCGATGGCCCGGTTCTCCCGCTCGATACGTCGATCCTGGGCGCGATACCGTTCGGCCACCTCGCGCGGGAGGAAGTCGTGGTCGGTCTTGCCGAGGATCTCCTCGCGGCGCACGTGGTACATCTCTTCGAGGCAGCGATTGACGAAGACGAAGCGGCCCTCGAGGTCCTTGGCGAAGATGACGGCGGTCGTGTTGTCCACGATGGCGTGGAGGAGCTCCTGGCTCTCGCGAACGGACGCCTCCGCGCGCCGTCGCTCCGCGTTCTCCTGCTGGAGGTCCGCATAGAGGCGCGCATTCTCGATGGAGATGGCCGCCTGGGCCGAGAGCAGCCGGATCACCTCGACGCGATCGGGGGTGAACGCCGAGCGGGTGAGGTCATTTTCGAGGTAAATCACGCCGGCGAGGCTGCCCTTGTAGACGATGGGCGCGGCGAGCGAGGAGCGAGGCCGCGCGCTGGCAAACCAGGGATCCCGTCCGAACGGGCCGTCGATCGCGTGATCGTCGAGGACGACCGTCTCGCGCGTGCGCGCCACGTACGTCACGACGCCGGTCGGCAGGTCCGCGCGGCGTTCGAGGGGCGTCGCGCTGCGCGCGTGGACGGGCGCCTCGCCGATGTAATGCTCCGCCTCGACGACGAGCTGTCCATTGCGCAGGAGCAGGAGGACGCCGCGCCGCGCGCCGGTGTTCTCGACGAGGATACGCATGAGCGCGTCGAGCAGGCGGTCGAGGACGATCTCGCCCGAGATGGCCTGGGAAGCCTTGAGCACCGAGCCAATGTCGAGCGCGGTGCCGGCCGGCCCGGCGGCCGCGGGGCCCCTCGCGCCGCGGAGGATCTCGTTCGGGACGAGGTCGGGGTACGAGCGTTCGAGGCGCCGCATCACCTCGGTCGCGCCCCATTGGCCGTAGACCCGGTGGGCCTCGGTGAGGTAGGCGCGGGCGATGGTGGTCTTGCCGAGCGCGCGGAAAAAAAGGCCCGCGAGCTCGTTGGCGAGCGCCTCGTCGTGGAGGTAGCCGCCGCGCGCTGCGAGGGCGATCGCCTCGTCGTACCGATCGCCGGCCGCGCGCGGGTCGCCACGGGTACGCTCGAGCTCGGCGAGGAGGAGGGCGCTCCGGTGCGCGAGGTTGTCGGGGCAGAGCTCCGCCCAGCGCGAGAGTCTTTCGGCGAGGAGCTCCGCGCGGGCGAGGAAGCACGCGCGCTCGTCCGGCGAGACGGCGTCCGCCGCCTGCGTCAGGGCGACGCCGGCATAGAAATGAAACGCGGGGTTTCCATGCCAGGCCGCCACGCCGGGGATTTCGGTGTTCATCGGCAGCGCGGTGCGCGCAGCCTGTTCGAATGCGCCCTGGAAGACGCAGAGGATCATGACGTAGAAATGGGCGAAGAAGAGCGAAGCCTGGTTGTTGATCCGGCGGGACGCCTCGATCACCTCGCCGATGTCGACCCACCGGCCCTCGAGCTTTTCGGGGTGCGTGGTCTCGACGGAGAGCTGGTGCGCGAGCTGTCCGGCCGCGCCGACCATCCAGGTGATGGTATTGAACTCGTCGAGCTTGCGCATCGGCTGGTAGCTCTGCGCCTCGGCGAGGAGGTCGGAGAGCGGGATGCCGCGCAGGAGGCTGTTCGTGATGCCATTGACCGTGTTGTAAAACGCCCAGATGTACTGGCCCGTTTCGAGCCCGGCGTGCATCCCCGCGAGCAGTGACGCCTTGCAGGCGGCGTAGCCCTCTCGCCAGTGCTGCACGAAGCCGCCCCACATGTTGTGGAGCATCGCCTCGGAGTTCTTGACCGCGAAGCGCGCTGCGAGGTCGATGGCGGCGTGGCCAAAGCGGTAGCCGAGCGTGATGTCGCCGCGGGCGCAGAGGAACATCCCGAAGTTCATGCAGCCGGAGATCGAATTCTTCGAGAGCCCGTAGCGCAGCGTGTTCTCGAGGATCTTCGCGACCGTGATGCCGAGGTTGTTCGTGGCCAGGAAGTAGCAGGGGACAAAGAGCTCCTGGAGCACGTCCTGCATGGCCAGGATCTCCGGGTCCACGAGCGGCGGCAGGCTGGGCAGCGCTTCGATCGTCGTTTCCCGGACGAGATCCATCGCCCTCTGCACCTCGGCGTCGAGCATGGCTTCGTCGGGGAAGGCGGGCAGGTCGAGCCCGAATCCGCGGAGGGCCGCGAGCCCCTCCGCGAGCGCGGCCGGCAGGTCGTTCTTGAGCACCTGCACGCTCATCTTGAGCCGGAGCACCTCGGTGCGATCGAGCCTGCCCTCGGTATGTTCGAGGCAACGCCCGAGCTCGGCGAGGCCCTCGTCGTGCCGACCGGCGAGCGCGAGCATGAGGCCCATTTTCTTCGCATACGCGAGGCGGAGGGCATGCGTTGACGTCCAGGCGTCTTCCGGCAGGCGCGAGAGGCCCTGCTCGAGGTAGTGCAGGGCGGAGCCGAACGCGGCCGACTCCTCGGCGCGGAGGGCGGCGTCGAGGTTCATGCGCGCGAGGCAGAGGCGCTCGGCGCTGTCCGTGACGAGGTCGCCCGCGGCGTTCAAGTGGCCGACGACGTCGAAGAGGCTCGGGCCGTCCGCGAGATCCATGTGCCCTGCGAGGTGCCGGCCGATGCGGAGGCGGTAGGCGGCCCGATCTGCCTCGGGGATCATCGCGTACGCGCCCTCCTGGACCTTGTCGTGCGCGAAGCGGTAGCCGCTCCGGTTGGCGACGAGCAGCCCCTCCTCGACGGCGCGCCCCAGGCGGCCATACGCCTCCTCCGGCGAGCAAGCGAGCAAGGCGGCGAGCAAGTCGAGGTCGAAGCGACTCCCGATCGCCGCGCCGAGCCATAACGATTCCTGCGTTCGCGCCGGCAGCCGCCCGATGGTGCGCACCATGAGGTCGACGACGTTCTCCGTGTACGCGAGCGCTTCGATCCGCGCGAGATCCCACCGCCACCCCGCGTCGAACGTGTACGTGAGCACGCCGTGGTCGTGGAGGGACTGAACGAGACGTTTGACGAAGAACGGGTTGCCTCCCGTTTTCTTGAGCACCACGTCGGCGAGCGGGCCGGTGTCCTCGCGTTCGAGGCAATCGCCGAGCATGGCGAGCAGGTGGCGCCGCACGAGCGGGGCGAGGACGATATCGCACACCAAAAGCCCTCCACGCTTGAGCTCCCCGAGCGTCCTCATGAACGGGTGCGCGGGCGACACCTCGTTGTCGCGGTAGGCGCCGCAAAAGAAGAGCGCTTCGAGCGAAGGGTCGGCGAGGAGGGTGCGGAGCAATCCGAGGCCCGCGGCGTCGATCCACTGCAGGTCGTCGAGGAAAAGGACGAGCGGGTGTTCGTGCCGCGCGAACACCGAGACGAGCAGCAAGAAACACTGGCTCAGGCGGTTCTGCGTTTCGAGGGGGCTCAGCGCAGGGACGGGCGGCTGCGGGCCGATCACGTGGGACAGGGAGGGGATGACGTCGCAGACGACCTGCCCGTTGGGCCCGAGCGCTTCGAGGAGCGCGCTCCGCCACCGGAGGATACGCGCCTCGCTTTCGGCGAGGATCTGTCGCACGAGGCCATCGAATGCCTGGATGAACCCGCTGTAGGGCGTCGCGCGGTGGTACTGGTCGTGTTTGCCGCTCGTGAAGTAGCCCTTCTGCCGCGCGAGTGGTTTCAGGATTTCCTGCACGAGCGAGGACTTGCCGATGCCCGAATAGCCGGAGACGAGCACGATTTCCCGGCTCCCTGCGAGCGCGCGTTCGAATGCAGAGGTGAGCGCCTGGATGTCGTGCTCACGGCCGTAGAGCTTCTGGTGGATCCGGAAGAGGTCGGTGCGATCGTGCTGCCCGGGGAGGAAAGGCGTGATGTGCCCGCGGTTTTGCAAAACCTCGCGGCAGTGCTGGAGGTCGTCGAGCAAGCCTTCGGCGCTCTGGTAGCGGTCCTCGGCGTTTTTCTCGAGCAGCTTGAGCACGACGCCGGAGACCGCCTCGGGGATGGCCAGATGAAGGCGGGAGGGCGGCGTGGGCGAGACGGCGAGGTGCGCGTGGATGAGCTCCATGGGATCGACGCCCTCGAAGGGGGGGCGGCCCGTGAGCGCCTGGTAGAGAAGGGTCCCGAGCGCATAAAGATCGGTCCGGTCATCGACGCCGCGGTTCATCCGACCCGTCTGCTCGGGGGAGACGTAGGGCAGCACGTCGGCGAGCACGGTCGGCGCGTAGAGCATTTCGTGCGCGCGGGTGATCTCGGCGTCGGCGCCGAAGCCGGTGATCTTGACCGCGCCGCCCTCGCCGAGGAGCACGTTCCGCGGGCGGAGATCGCGGTGAACGAGCCCCTCGGCGTGTAGGGCGGCGAGGCCTTCGGCGAGCGCGATCGCAAGATCGAGCGCCTCGCCCACGGGCATCCTGCGTGAAGGACGCGCGGCGAGGGTCTGCGCGAGGTCGCGGCCCGGGAAGTCTTCGAGGACGACGAGCAACGCGCCGGCGCGCTCCTCGACGCCCCGCACCGCGACGAGGCGCGGCGAGGTGATATGCGCGAGGCGTTCGTACTGCTGCTTGAATCGAGCGATTTCGGCGGAGCGCGCGCCCTCGGGGCGCAAGACCTTGAGCAGGACGGCCGTGTCGCCCTCGCTGCGCGCGCGGTAGAGGGTGAAGGAGTCCGTCTCCTCGGTCTTTTCGCCGAGCGCGTAGCCTGTACCGGCCATCATGGGAAAACCTCGCTCGTCTGCCGGGCGCGGTCGCGAGCGATCTGTTTATGCCACAGGGGCGATGCCGCGGAGCGGGTTTCCGGGTTCGCCAGGCCGGGGGGCCAAGCCGTACTACTTGGTTGCTTTGAGCGTGGTGTAGGCGGTGATCAGATTCCGGTAGTCCGGGATGTGGTTCGAGAACAACGTTCCCAGGCCCTCCACGTCGTTCCGCCAGTCGCGGTGCAGCTCGCATGCGACCCCGAACCAGCTCATGAGCTGCGCGCCGGCGGCGGCCATGCGCCTCCACGCGGCGTCCCGGGTCACCTCGTTGAACGTGCCCGAGGCGTCGGTGACCACGAAGACCTCATACCCTTCCTCCAGGGCCGAGAGCGCCGGGAATGCCACGCAGACCTCGGTGACGACGCCGGCGATGAGGAGCTGCTTTTTCCCGGTCGCCTTGACCGCGCGGACGAAGTCCTCGTTGTCCCAGGCGTTGATTTGCCCCGGGCGCGGAATGAACGGTGCGTCGGGGAACATCTGCTTGAGCTCGGGCACGAGCGGGCCGTTCGGGCCGTCCTCGAAGCTGGTGGTCAGGATCGTCGGCAGTTTGAAGTACTTCGCGAGGTCGGCCAGGGCGAGGACGTTGTTCTTGAACTTGTCGGGATCGAAGTCGCGGACGAGCGACAGCAATCCGGCCTGGTGGTCGACGAGCAGGACAGCGGCGTTGTTCTTGTCGAGACGGGTATAGGGCGTGCTCATGATGGATCCTTCTCCTCGGGGAGGTATGTACACCCGTCTGCGGATCCCACGTCCCGAATTTCATCCGTACGTTTCCAGCAGCGTACACAGCCGCACGTGCACGGGGACGCGGCCCAGGTAGCTCTCGCGGAGCGCGGGATCGGCGATCTTCTCGAGCTGCGCCTCGGTTGCCTCTTTCAAGTGGACCAGCGTCGTCACGGCTTTGCCGCGCTCTCCGAGGGCGTCGAACGCCTGGAACAAGACGAGGCCGAGCGCGACGCGTCGGCGGTGATCCACGACCCCAAGCGCTTCGCCTTGCGCGAGCGCCTCCTCGCAGAGGGCCTGCGCCTCGTCGGCCCGACCTGCGGAGAGGCGCGCTGCGGCGCGTACGGTCGTGTGCCAGAGCTCCGCGAGGGGCATGCCCTTCACGGCAGGCTCGAGATCCACGAGCGCAGGCTCGACGTCGTCGAGGTCCCCGCCCTCGACGCGCGCTTCGAGGATCGCGAGGCGCGCGTACAGGCCGAGCAGGCCTTCGTCGAGCGCGTCGGCCTCCTTCGCGACGGCCTCGCCGAGGCGGATGCCCTCCGCGATCGCCCCCCGATCGAGCGCGATCGAGGAGAGCACGCATCGGCCGAGCAGCACGGCCTGGCTGCCGGGAGGCGACGCGGCGAGCGCGCGCTCGACGAGGGCGCTCGCCTCCTCGAACGCGCCGAGCGCGAGGAGAAGCGAGGCCACGTGGATCTCGGCGTGGGGCCCGTAGCGCTGGTCGCCCGCCTCGCGGAAGCCACGCGCGCTCAGGCGGTGGAGCTCGAGCGCGTCCCACAGGTCTTGCTCGACGTGGCGCGCCCAGCACCCCTGGGCGTGGGCGAGCCACGCCATGACCGATGGATCCACCGCCGCGAGGCCCATCGAGAGGTCCTCCATGCGCCGCAGGTACCGCTTGGCCGAGGCCCACTGGCCCGTGAGGAGCTGGGTGTTCATGGCCATCGTGAAGGCCCAGGCGAGCGCCGGGATCGCCTCGGGCTGGGGCACGACGTGGAGCAGCTCGGCCATGGCGTCGCCGAGGACGTCGAAGCGGCGGAGCATGAGGCCGTTGCTGATGACGCCGCCGAGCGCGCGGATATGGCTGAGGCTGCCGGGCTCGGCGAGGAAGAGCGCGACCTGCGCCGCCTCGTGCGCCCGGACGTACTGGCAGCTCCAGGTCCAGGCGTCGGTCTGGATGGCCCGGAGCACGGCCGCGTCCGCGCCGGCCGCGCCGAGGCCGAGCGCCGCGTCGGCGAGCGAGACCGCGGCCTTGTTGTCGCCCGCGGCGAGGGATTGCTCGGCCGCGCGCACGTAATAACCGATGGCCCGGCTCGCGTCGCCGGCGCGGCCGAAATGCTCGGCGAGGACCTTGGGATCTTTCTCCCCGGCCGCGAGCAACCACGCGCCCGCCCGCGCGTGCGCCAGGGCGCGATCCCGCTCCGTCAGCGTCGCATAGGAGCCTTCCTGGAGGAGGGAGTGCCGGAAGGCGTATTCGACGCGCCCGGAAAACCGGCTCGTTTTGCGACGGAAGGCAAGCTCGCGTGCTTCGAGGCAAGCGAGCATCGTGGTGACGGATTCGAGGGGCTCGCCGGCGACCGTGGCGAGGGCGTCGGCCCAGAAGGCTTCGCCGAAGACGCTGGCGACGCGCAGGAGGCGACGCTCTTCGGGGCCGAGCGCGGCGAGGCGGGATTCGACGAGGCCAAGCGCGGTCTCGGGCACCTCGCCGCCGCGGCCCTCGGCCACGGCCCGCACGAGCTCTTCCAGGTAAAACGCATTGCCGCCGGCCCGCGCGACGACACGGTCGATTTCCTCGGCCGAGATGCGGTCGCCCATGTAATGCCGCACGAGCTCGGTGGCCGCGCGGCCCGACAATGCGCGGAGGCGGATCTCCTGCGCGTCGTGTTGCTCCCACAGGCGCGGGAAGAGCTGTCGCACCTCGGGCCGGCCGAGCGCGAGCACCACGAACGGGCGGTGCGGGAGGGCGCGGAGCGCGGCGTCGACGAGCTTGATCGAGGCGGCGTCCCCCCATTGCAGGTCTTCGAGCACGAGGAGGCGCGGCCGGGCCGAGAGCTCGGCCGCGAGGAGGTCGACGTACACCTCGCGGATGCGATCGGCCATGAGCGCCGCGCTTTGCCGCGCCGCGCGGAGCTTGGGGCTCTGATCGTCGGGGTAGGGGATGCCCACCATCTCGCCGAGGAATTCGAGGACGTGCCTCTGCCGATCGGGCGCGAGGTGCTTGCCGAACGTGTCTTCGAGCTTCTGGCGGCGCACGGCGAAGGGCTCGCCGGCGGTGATGCGGGCCGTGTGCTGCAGCGCCGCGGCGATGACCGAGAAGGGCGAGCCCTGCCCAAGGAGGTCGCCGCGGCCGAGCTCGATGACGGCGTCGGGCCAGGCGGCGGCGATGCGCGTCTCGACCTCGCGGCGCAGGCGTGATTTCCCCATGCCCGCCGCGCCGATCACGAGCACGGCCCGCGCTTCTCTCTCGTCGAAGCTCGCGTGCACGAGCTCCTCGATCATGCGGAGCTCGCGGTCGCGGCCGAGGTACGGGCTCGCGCGCCCGAGGAGCGTGCGTGCTTCCGCCGGGGCCTCGCGCTCGCCTTCGAGGACAAAATCCCCCGAGGCCAGCGCCACGGCGAAGCGGCCGTCGAGCAGCGCCGCCGTGACCTCGTCCATGAGCACCGAGCCCCACGCGTGGCGCGCGCCGTCCTTCAGGAGCACGACGGCGCGTTCGGCGATCTCGCCGATCGGGGCCTTCCCGTCGGCCTCGCCGAGGCCCGTGACGAGGGCGATCGCGCTCGGGGGCAAGAGGGGGCGGAGCGCGAGCGCGGCCCGCGCGGCCCGGATGGCGAGGTCGCTCGCGCTGCCCTCGCCGGAGAGGGTGACGAAGAGCGCGCCGTTCGCGAGCGCCGAGGCATGGGCGCCGAACGGGCGTACGGCCTGCTCGATCGCCGTGACGCGGACGTTGCCGTGCTGCTGGGGCTCGGCGCGCGGGCCCGTCTCCTCCGGTGCGTGGGGCAGGACGGCGACGATGGAGAAGAGGCGCCGCTCCGTGTGCCCGAGATCCGCGCGGCCCGGCGGCGGGCGCATCGAGCCGCGGTCGACGTCCATCGATTCGAGCGCGCGCGCCACCACGCCCGCGTCGCGGGGCCTTCCGTCGGGGTCCTTCGCGAGCAGGCTCGCGACGAGCTCGTCGAGCGCGCGGGGCGTCTCGGGTCGGAGGTCACGCAGGCGCGGCACCTCCTCGAAGAGCAGCCTCGCGAGCAAGGCCATCACGTGGGTGCCCTCGAACGCGGGCCGGCCCGTCACGCACTCGAAGAGCACGGCGCCGAGCGAGAACAGGTCGGCGCGGCCGTCGACCCGAGGTGTTTCGCCGCGCGCCTGCTCGGGCGCCATGTAGCCCGGGGTGCCGATCGTCATCCCGCTCTCGGTGACCCGCCGCGAGGTGCGCACGGTCTGGGCAATGCCGAAATCGATCAATCGGACCTCCTCCACGGAGGAGCCGATCAGGAGCAGGTTGCTCGGCTTGATGTCGCGGTGGATGACCTCGTGGTGGTGGGCGGCTTCGAGCGCCCGCGCGACGCGCGCGCCGAGCTTGATGGTGTCCTCGATGGAGAGGCGCCCGCGGGTGAGCCGCGCCGCGAGGTCCTCGCCCTCGAGCCATTCCATGGCGAGCCAGCGCCCGCCCGTGGCCATCGAGCCGTGCGCGACGTACCGGACCACGTGCGGATGGCGCAGCTCGGCGAGGCTCTGTACCTCGTGGTCGAAGCGGCGCGCCATCTCGGTGTCCTCGTCGCGCACGCGCTTGAGCGCGACCCGCAGGCCCGTGTGCCGGTCGAGCGCCCGATAGACCGTGGCCATGCCGCCCGCGCCGGCGACTCGTTCGATCTCGAACCGATCGTCCACGATGTCGCCCACGCAAAGCCGCATTCCAGGAGCATGTACCGCTCTCGCGACGGATCGACAAGCGCGAGAAAGGGGAGCATGCGCCCCCCTTTTTGTTTCGCAACGAAACGGCAAGTGCGGGTCAGGAGGCGCGGGCGGCCGCGGGGGCGCGGGTCTTCGGGAGCGAGACGGTGAAGGTCGAGCCTTCGCCGGGGTGGCTCGTGAGCGCGATGGCGCCGCCGTGGGCCTCGACGATCTGGCGCACGATGTAGAGGCCGAGGCCGAGGCCGCCGTAATGGCGGGACGAGACCGCGCGCTCGAATCGATCGAAGATGTGCGGCTGGCGATCCTCGGGGATGCCGATGCCGCGATCCTCGACGCAGAGCCATCCCTGCGTGTCGTCGCCCGTGGCCCGCACCCGGACGGGCTTGCCGGCGCCGTACTTGAGCGCATTGCCGAGGAGGTTCGTGACGACCTGGCGCAGACGCGCCCGATCCCACATGCCCCGCACCGGGCGCTCCGCCTCGACGAGGAGCGAGCCGCCCGTGCGCGAGATCTCCTCGCGCAGCTCGCTGGCGGCCTCGCGCGTGAGGGCCGCGAGATCGACCTCTTCGAGCTCCAGATCGAGGTGGCCAGCTTCGAGGCGCGAGACGTCGAGCAGCCGGTCGATGAGGTGCAAGAGGTGCTTGCTTTGCCGATCACTCGTCTCGAGCAGGCGCTCGATCAGCGGCGCGGGCATTCGATCCAGCTTGCCCGCGCGCGCATGCCGGAGGAGCGCCTCGATGCCGAGGCGGAGCGAGGTGCAAGGCGTGCGCAGCTCGTGCGAGGCGATCGAGAGGAACTCGTCGCGCGCGCGGATGGCCTCCTGCGACTCCTCGTAGAGGCGCGCATTCGCGAGCGCGAGCGCCGCGTGGTGGCCGAGGTCCTCGGCGAGCGTGAGGTCGGCCGCGCAGGCCGGGTGGGAGCCGGGCATGCGGGCGAGGGTGATCGCGCCGAGCGTGCGGCCGCGCGCGACCAGGGGCACGGCGACGTACGAGGCGAGGCCGAGCGCGCGGACGAGCTCCTCGCAGGCCGGATCCCGCGTCCCGAGGGCGGCGAGGCGCGCGTCGGTGGTGTCGGGGACCGCGGGGCAGAGCAGCGGCTGGCCGAAGCGGACGACGTGGGAGACGCCGCCGGGCAGGTCGGGCTCGACGCGGATCTGGCCGGGCTTGGCGAGGGCCTCGCGGGCCGGGTCGACGTGGGCGAGGGCGCCGAGGTGCACGCCGCCGTGGCCGTCGACGGTCCACACGGCGCACCAATCGGCGGCGAAGGGGACGCAGAGGTGCGCGAGCCGGGTCGCGGTGTCCTCGTAATCGAGCGTGCCGGAGAGGATGCGGGTCGTCTCGGCGAGGAACGCGGAGCGACGCTCGGCGCGCTCGGCGGCCGCGCGGGCGATCTGCTCTTTTTCGAGGAGCCGATCGCGCTCTTGCTCGGCGCGCCTGCGGTCGGTGATGTCGCGGCCGAGCACGACGAGGCCACGGCGCCGCCCGTCCGGATAAAAGAGCGGGACCTTGTACACGTCGTAGGTGCGGATCGACCCGTCGGGCCGCGGGACGTTTTCCTCGACGCGGGAGAGCTTGCCCGCGTCCCAGGCGACGCTGTCCGTATCCGGACAAACGAGCAAGGCTTCCCGATAAAAGGGCGTGAACGCGGAGAGCTCGGCTTCGCTCTTGCACTGGTAATCGACGCCTTCGAGCCCGAACACCTCGAGCCCGGCGCGATTGACCTGGAGCCAGCGGCCCTCGCCGTCCTTCATGAAGATGGGATCGGGCGAGGCCTCGATGAGCGTTCGAAGCTGCTCCGCGTTGGACATCCCTTGCTCCGGGGAAGCCTCCTCCAGCGGAAACCTGGTCGGCTCGGCGCGTGCTCCGGACGCCGGCGCATGCTCCTGTCGGGCCTCGCGATCCCGCGGGGCACTTCGCATCATGGCCGCCATGAGGCCGCAGCCTACCCCCTCGCGTCAGAGACGCAAGGCAGCGAGGGCTGCAGGATCACAGGCGATCGGGCAGGCCCGAGTCCGCTTTCCGTCGATAAAGCCACCACGTGCCGACGTGGTTCACGGGGACAATCGAGGGGTCCTCGCGAAACATGCCGTCCGGCGAGGTTCGGCTACGAACCAGGAACCAATCGAAAAACCTGCCATTCTGGAGGGGCCGGAACTTGTGCGGCGTCCATTCCCATCGCGTGGGGACGTGCGGCGGAATCACGGCCGAGGGCTCGGACCGGCTCCGATACACGAGCGGCGAGGCGCCGAAGACGGCGAAATGGAAGCTGAGCCAGCCGCCCTTGTCGGCTTGCACGTAGGCCGGCAAATGGATGAAGGGGGTGTTTTTCTTGGTCGAGCCCCCGTGGTCGAAGACGAGATACATGAGGCGGGGGGCCCGCGGGATGTCCTCGGTGATGCGGTGGAAGTCCTCGGTCGCCTGGTCGAAGATGGCGTAATTCGTGGCCACGGCGCGCGCGAGGCCGACCGGCGCGAGGGCGAGCGCGAGGACGAGCGGGGCGCGGAGCAGGGGCGCGCGGGGCAGGTCGGGCAGGAGGCCGAGCGCGACGAACGCGAGCGCTGTGGCCTCGCGCGGGTAGACGTACCACCAGACGCCTTGCTGCATCGGGAGCATCAGGAACGAGAGGAGGAACGCGCCCGCGCAGCCGAGGGCGAGGACGTGGCTGCCGAGGGCGAAGGACCAGGCGCGGCGGTTCCAGGCGGTCGCGCGGCCCGAGAGCACGAACACGAGGAGGGAGACGAGCGCGACGAGGCCCACGGCGCGGTAACTCGTGAGGATCGCGGCGGCCTCGTTCGGATCGTGGAAGCCGCCTTCGAGGAGGAGCGGGCGGAGCTCGTCGAGTCGTTTGAGGTCGAAGCGCGCGAGGTCGATGGGCCCGCCGATGGCCGCCGGCCGGACGCGCGTCCACACGGCGAAGAGCACGAGCGGCGGGGCGAGGGGCGCGAGGATCGGCTGGAAGCGCCGCGTCGCCGGGTACATCACGACGGCCGCGGCGACGACACCCGCGAGGGCGAACGGGAAGCGGAAGACGTGCGTGAAGAAGAGCAGGACGAGGACGGCGGAGAGCGTGAGCTGGCGGCGTCGCGAGGGCGCGTCGAGGAGGAGCAGCGTCACGCCGATCGTCATCGCGAACAGGCCGAGCGCGCCGACGAAGTTGAGAAAGCCCCAGTGCGTGAGGTGGCTCCAGGCGAACGGCAGGGCCGCGAGGCCGAGGAGCGGGCTCTTCTTCATGCCGTGGAAGAGGACGGCGAGGCCCGCGGGCAAGAGCGCGAGCATGGCCACGGCCGCGATCTTCACGGCGACGTGCGTGGGCACGAGGAACATGAAGAGCGCGCCGATCACGTACGAGGACATGTACGGGACGGCGAGCGGGTGCAGCTCGAACTGCTCGCGCAGGTGGTAGCTCGGGTCGAAGAAATGCCGGAGCGCGCCGGTCTGCGCGGCGTGGAACGGCAGGTCCGTCATCGGCGCGTAGCGCGCGGCCGTGAAGGGGTAGGCGACGACGTAGAGGGACGCGGCCAGGGCGACGATCGCGAGGGCCGAAGCCAGGGGACTTTTCTGCACGGCGGCCACGAGCCGCTTTCCGAGACGCACGGGGGCGGCAAGTTACCACGCCCGAAGCGCTTGCCATCCGCTACCCTCGCGCGCGCATGATCCCGAGGCTCTCGCTCCGCTTGCCCCAAGGCTCGGACGGCTTGCCCGTGGCGAGCGCGCGCGAGGCGCGGATCGCGCGGGCGCTGGTCGCCCTGGCGACCGTTTGGTTTTTCCTGGTCGCCGCGTGGGAGATGTTCGGGCCCGTGCTCGCGGGGCACTGGGCCTCGACGGCGAGCATGGGGATCATCGCCGAGAACATGCTGCGCTGGGGGATCCCGGGCCCGGTCTGGGAGTACACGGCGAGCCGGCCCGGCCCGGAGCTCTACTACTGCCACCACCCGTGGGGGATCTTCTGGGTGACGGCGTTCTTCATGAAGATCGTGGGCCGGCACGACGTCGTCTGCCGCCTGGCCGCGATCCTGCTCTCGGCCGCGACGCCGCCGCTGCTCTACGCGATCGGGCGCTCGATCTGGCGGCCCGCGGCGGGCGCGGCGGCGGCCGTGGGGTTCGTCGTGCTGCCGATCACGCTGGCGTTCGCGAGCTTCAACGCGCTCGAAGTGCCGCTCGTGTTCTGGTCGCTGCTCGCGATCTACGGCTGGGTGCGGCTCGTCCAGACGTGGCGGCGGCGCTTCCTCTTCGTGAGCGCGATCGGGCTCTTCATGGCGCTGCACACGGACTGGCCGGCGTTCGTGCTCGCGGGGCAGTGGCTCGGCTTCGGGCTCGTGCGCGGCTACCTCGGCGGGCGCCGGTTCTTCGGGCCGCTCCACGAGCGCAGGTACGCCGAGCTCTGGATCACGTGGGCCGTGCTCTCCGTGCTCACCGGGGTCCTCTACCTCGCGATCTTCCAGAAGGCCGGCAAGCTCGGCGATCTGCTCGCGATTTACGGATCTCGCTCGTCGGGCAACGTGACGCCGCTCTCGGCGGTGCTCGCGAGCCGGCGGTACTGGATCGAGCTCTCGTTCACGCCGATCGCGATCCTGCTCGGGAAGATCGCGGCGGTCGTGTGCGTGCTCCGGCTGCTCGTCACGCGCGCCGAGGTCGAGCTCGCGCCGCTGCTCGTGCTCGGCATGGCGACGTTCCAGTACGTCGTGTTCAAGCAGGGCGCCGACATCCACGTGTTCTGGCCGCAGCCGTTCGGCGCGTACTTCGCGCTCGGGATGGGCGCGCTCGTGGCCACGCTCGCGCCTGGGATGGAGCGGCTCGTCGCGCGCGTGCGTCGGGCGCGGCAAAGGGCCGCGGGCGGCGCTGTCGAGGGCGGGCTCGTCGCGCTGGGGCTCCTGCTCGTGCCGCTCCTGTTCGTGCTTCGGGACGGCGCGCCCGCTGCGCTTTATGCGCGGCAGACGGGCGGTCGGTTCAACGAGAAGGGGCTCGTCATCGACTCCGACGGCGACAAGACCGTGTTCCTGCGCTGGCTCGTCGGGCGTATCCCGCCGGACGCGACGGCCTTTCTGCACGAGAGCATGCACGCGACGTGGGCGCAGGTCTGGTCGCTCGGCGGTCGCGTGGTGAAGACGAACCAGCCGGTGCCGGCGGGGCCGCTGCCGGGGCGCGGAAGCGTGTACGTGATGGACAGCCGGTTCGCGCCGGAGGCGCAGCTCGCGGCTGTGGCGAAGCGGTTCCACGTGACCGCGGTGGGCCCGTTTTGGGCCGTGGTTCCGCGGGAGATGTTCGCGCCGATCGACGCGTACGTGTTCGAGGCGCGCGAGCCGGGGGCGCTCGCGTGGATGTTCGTGAGCGCGACGGAGCCGGTGCGCACGATCGTGCCGGACGCGTTTGCGACGTGGGAAGCCCGCGTGCACTGGGACCAGGAGGCGACGCCGCCCGAGGCGCCGCCGCAGACGCTCGAACAGAAGCGGATCGCGCACAACGTGGCCGTGATGCAGGGCGACGCGGCGCGGGCGGAGGCGCTCTTCGTGGAGATCACGCGGGCGCTCCGGCCGATGGGCGCGGCGTACGAGGACGGGCCGGAGTTTGTGGGATCGCTCTTCCAGCAGGGCGTGCGGCCGCGCCTCGACCTGTTCGTCCGGGCCTCGGGGCCGCTCGCGCCGGGGACGATGCTGTCTGTGCGATCCCGGGTCACGTCGCGGGCTACGCTCTCCACGACGATGGCGGACCCGACGACGCGGGACGTGGGGCTGCCGCTCGGGGTGCCGGTGGAGCGGATGCGGAAGGGGTTTTTGTACGTGGATCCGGTGACGATCGTGAAGAGGCCGGGCGTGGAGGTCTTCCACGCGGCGTTCGTCGGGCGGGGGAAGGCGATGAAGCTCGCGCGGCCGGCGGGGGTGAATGCGGTCGAGGTGCTGCGGCTCGACTGAGGGTCCTGGGACCCCCGTTTCGAGGAGCCGCGGGGGTCGACACGGGGTGACCGCTTCGGCAGATGGCGACCGGCGGGGGTAGCCACGGGGTGACCGCTTCGGCAGATGGCGACCGGCGGGGGTAGCCACAGGGTGACCGCTTCGGCAGATGGCGACCGGCGGGGGTAGCCACGGGGTGACCGCCTCGGGAGACGGTGACCGGCGGGTGGAGCCACGGGGTGACCGCCTCGGGAGACGGTGACCGGCGGGGGTAGACACGTGGCGACCGCCTCGGCTGACGATGCCCGGCGGGTGTAGACACGTGGCGACCCCCTCGGGAGACCCCAGGAGCGGGCTCCTTTCGGCTTGCTGCCCCGCGTGGCCACGCGGCCGGAACGGTGATACGCGGGGAGGGCCATGCCCGAGCCGCCTCCGCGCGCCGATTACGATCTGCGGATCCCGCTCGCCGCCGAGCGCACGTTGCTCGCGTGGCTGCGCACGGGCCTCGCCATGATGGGGTTCGGGTTCGTCGTGGCGCGGTTCGGGATCTTCCTCCGCGAGCTCGCGGCGACCCGCAGCGCCCCACCGTCGCATTCTGCGCACATGTCCCAGGCGGTCGGCATTGCGCTCGTGGTGCTCGGCGTCGTCGTCAACGTCGTCGCGGCGCTCCAGCATGCGCGCTTCGTCGTTCGGTACAATCGCGGCGAGACGCCGCGCGCGCACCCCCTTTCGATGGGCGTGCTCCTCTCGGTCGTGCTCGCGCTGCTCGGGGGGGCGATAGCGGTGTACCTCTTGCGGCTCGAGTCGCCCTGAGCCGGGTTTCCTCGCAAAGCCGCCGCACCGGGGCGCTGCCCCGGACCCCGCGAGGGGCTGTCCGCCCCCTCGACCCCGGACCAGGCACGGCCTGGACCGAAGGTGGAAGAACTGCGCGATGCGCAGTTCTTCCAACGGGCCGGTGGCAAGACCACGGAGGGGGGTTTCAAGCTGGAGACGGGTACGTTGTCCGTTGAACCGTCAGCGCCGCCTTCTTGGCTGAAGGGTCTCAGCCTGCGCCTCTCGGCCGAATTCCAAGGAGCGCGAGCGCATTCGACCAGAGGGGCCAGAGCGTGCGGAAGGGATGCGTCGCGAGGAGGACGCCGCCGTTCGGGAGGCGGCGGACGTGGTAGGGGGCGTGCTGCTCGATCAGGCGCCGGTGTTCGACCGTGTGCAGGAGTTCGTACGTCGGCCCTCCTGAAAGCCGCGCTTCAATGGCCTGGCGGGCCAGCGGCTCGGCCGCGCGCCACTCGTCGTCCTGCAAGGCCGCCGCGGATGCTTCGAGGGCGTCGAGCAGAGCATTCGGCGGCGTCGCAAGGGCCCGCAAGACCTGCTCGCGGGAGAGCACCTCATCGCCGGGTCGGATCGGTCGCACGCCCTCGCGTGCAAACGGGGAGAAGGGTGGCCCACGGGGAGCATCTTTGCGCGCCATGTGGTCCTCCGCGTCGTGCTTCTGCACGCCCTCGAGCGAGGTCGCGATCCCGACGCGTGTGCCTTCGGGGGCGGCGAAGGCGCGCGCGGCGAGCTCGTCGAGCGAGAGGCCTACGAGGAGCCCCATCTTGTACCCGTCGTGGAGATGAATCCACGAGAGGGCGAGGTCTCGCGCGACGGCTGCGGCGTCGGCGTGGTATGTCGCGTTGGCCTCCAGGTGCGCTACCCAGGGGAAGCACATGGAACACGCGCCCGTCGTTACGAGCCCTGCGTCCGGCGCGCAGAGGCCGAGGAGGATATGCTCCACGTCGGCTTGCGTGTGGAACGCAATGGCCGCCGCCTCGATCGATGGGGCGTGCGGCCCCGCGCCTAGAAAGAAGTCGTAGCGGATGGGGAAGAAGTACGACGGATCGTACACCGAGAATTGCATCGGGACTTCCCACGTATATGTCTTATACGCCTCCCCGCGACTTTTGAGGCGTTCGTCAAGCCACTCTCCTGAACGTAGGGTGATTCCTGCGTAAGCCTCGATGGCGGCTGTCTTCTTCGTGAGATGCGCGCGCGCGAGCCGTCGCACGTCCTCGAGCGCGAGATCGTCGTGGGTCGTCTCCTTCGCGCGGAGCTCGCTGAGCTCCACGCCATAAGGCGTCCCCCGCTGATCGAGAGCCGCCAAGGCTGCCACAAAGGCATCGGCCCGGGCCTCCGGGGCACACCACGCGTAGAAGTACGGGCCGTCGCCTTCGTGCAGGACGAATCCGTCCGTCGAAAGGCGCTTCGCCCACAACGCCTTGATGTCCGGCTCATCGATCTCCAGGTCATCGCTCGTCATAGCTGGATCACCCGAATCACATGGCCCTCGATGCGCACCACTTCCTTGCCTTCCTCGGTCAACTTGATGAGGGTGTCGCCGATGACCTCATAGTTCTCGTCGTTCATCTTCGCTCCCTTCGTCATGATGAGTTCGAGGTGCGCGACATCGCCATGGAGATTCTTCTCCTTCAGCTTCTTCATCGCATTCCCCAGTTGCTGGACCACATCGCCGCCCTCCACGCGGCCGCTCTTCACCTCGCTCAGCGCCAGCATGTTCTCCTTCGTCACCGTGAGGTAATCCGGTGCCTTCGAAAGGTTGTTGCCGAGCCCGTTTCGGATACCGAGCACCCTCCGCACGGCCGGATCGCCCACGCCGAGCATCTGCCGTCCCTCCTGCTTGATCAAGTACACCCCCGCCTTCTGCTCGAACGTGTCGCCGACCGTCTTGGCGCTTTCCATCACGCCGCGAAGGTCCTTATACGACTCCCTCCGGGCTCCCTGCAACGCCTCCAGGAACTCGTCCGTGTACCCGACAATCCCCGCCGCGACAATCTTCGCCCCCGGCTTCACCCCGGCCGCTTTGATCCCAGCCCAAGCTTTCGTGATTTTCCCGAAGCCGAACCCCACCCCCGAGAAGACGCGCTCCTCCGTGGTCAGATCCTTCCCCCGGGCAAACACAAGAGCTTCCCCGTCACCGCCTCGCACAAATCGAGCGCCGGCCCCGCATACGGCACGAACCCAATCGCAATCCGCGACGACGCATGCACCAGCGTCTGCATCACCTCCGCATACGCCGCCGCCCCGTCCCCGACCGTCGACATCGCCCCGGCAAATGCCCGTACCGTCTCCATGAAGGAGCCCTTCTCCGGCCCGAGCGCGATCGCCTCCCATACGTTGAGGCTTTCCTTCATTTGCCCCGCGAGATCGGCGAAAGCATTCTTCAGAACGCCATCCACCTGCGTCCGAACATCCGGCGGGATCGGCGAATCCAGGAACCAATCCGACGCATCCATGTACTGACGCACGTACTCCGTGACGCGAATCTGCGCCTGCAAGAACGCGCTCGTCTCCGCCTGGGAGACGCTCACCCGCGCGGCCAGCGCCTTCTCGATCGCCGCGGTATTCGACCGCCACGCCCGCACGTTCGTCACGAAGTCCCCGCGCAGGATCACCTTGCCGCCCTGCACATCCTGCGACAGCGCTTCCATCACGGCATCCGCATACGCCGCATAAGGGTCCTTCCCCGGCTCGAACGCCCCCGCCGCGCCCGAGACGTCGGGCACCTCGACCCACGGCACCTCCGACGACGTCAGCGAATACTCCCACGGATCGTCCGGCGAAAACCCCGAGGCCTGCGCCTGCCCCGTCACGAGATCCGCCACCGCGTCCGCCTGCGCGCCGAAATGGTGGAGCAAGCTCGCGAGCTCGTCCTTCAGATCCTGCGCGCTCTTCTTCAGATCCGCGAGGAGCTGCTTCAGCGCTTCCCGCGTGGCCTCGTCGACCACGTCTCCATACCGCTCCAGAATCGCGTCGAGGTCGATCTCGCTGATCTCGTCGAGCGGCCGCGACACGAGGTCGTGCAATTCCGTGTCGAGCTGCTGGAGCAGATCGAGCCGCTCCGCGAGGTTCGCGGCCTTCGATGCGTTCTCGATGAGCCACTTCCGCTCGGCCGCGATCTCGACCTCCAGATTCGCGATGGCCTGCGCGAGCGGAGGGTTGATCTCCGAAAGCGAGAGCCCGACCTGCGTGCTGCCGCTGAAGGCGCCTTCCGGAGGCGCGAGCGGGAGCGGCAGCAGAATGCTCCCGGGCGAGCTACTTGGTCCGGCGGCGCAACCCGATACGATAGACCTCGCGGCCCTTGTGGTCCTTCACGAGCTCCCCGAACGTCTCGTACGCGTCGTCGGGCTCCTTGTTCACGAAGGTCACCCTGGGCTTCAAATCGTCCGGGTGCGGGACCTCGACAGAGACGAGAACGTGAAGCGCGACGGGCCCCGGCTCGGTGATCGACTTGTAGAGCTCCAGCCACGGATTCATGTATCGGCCTCCCGGGCCATAGCGGACATACGGCTCGTGAATCGAACCACCCACCTCCGTGAGGAACCACTCGCCTCCCGTCGCCTTGCGCATGACCTCGCCGGCATACGCGACGAGCCCCGGGAAGAGGTTGGGGATTTCGAGGATGCGCCTCTTGGGACGGACCTTCTTCAGGGCTTTTTCCACGAGGTAGAGGCTATCGAAGGAGCTGTCGAGAGATTCACGGGGGATTTTGAGGATCCGTGCGAGTTCGTCGACGAGCGAGGGCACGGCTTCGATGAAATGCGCGCCCTGGGGGAGATTGCCTTCCAGCATGTGAAAGGGGAGCTCGGGGGGGCGATTTCGCAACGCCTCGAGCTTCTCCATGAGTTCCTGGCGAGATGCGTAGAGGGTGCCGCGACCGCTCGGCTTCACTCGAAGAAGCTCACCCCTGTCAGAAACGTATGCCTCCCAGAGATACGGCTCGCAATTCTCGGGGTCCTGTGTCCAGTTCTGCTCGGCCAAGAGCGCCTGCACCTCGGACTTCGTGACAGACCAGCATTTGGCCCAGCCTTTTCCGTTGGAAGGACGACGAAGACGCGGGTCATTCTTCATGGGATGCCTCTCGACTCAGTGGGGGCGGGTATTGCCCGGAGTCCCGGGGTGACCGACGAGGCCGTCATCGAGGATCGGCTTGTCGAGCCCTCGGTCGCCCGAAGCGCGTAGCTTCTGAACGTAGAACGACGGGCCGTCGAGGGTGGGGGCAGGGAGCTGCTTGCCTTGAAGGACGGCTCCACAGTTCATGCACCAAGGGGGACCCACCTGGAGCTTGCCGCCCCCGTGGTCTCGGACCGCGGACACCCAGACCAGAATCTGATTGGAGGCAGCACGGACCCCGACGTCCGTGCCGATCGATGTGTCACCGGCCACGACGAAGTACAGCGAGGGATAGGCCCGATCGGGTCCCGTGGAGGAGGCCGCCGGCGACTTCGAGAGCGCGTCCAGCATCCCGAGGCTCTGGTACTGGGCATACTCGAGGTTGACAGTCCCTTTGACGGCCTTGACCTCCACGAACGTGCTCTCAGGGTGGGTGCTGATGACCGGCGGGAGGGGTCCGTGAAACCCCTGGATGGCGCCGGTCACGCCGTCGGGCTTGACGCCACGGAAGCGCTTGTCGCTCGCTTCCTCGCGCCACGCCGACGGGAACACCTTCCCGTTCGAGGGAAGCACCCTCGGCCCGCTCCGAGTACGTCCCTCTGGAACTGGAGCCCCACGGCCTGATTGTACGTGATTCCGGTGTAGTTGTTCGGGTTCCCGTAATACTCCCGCAGCTTCGCCGTCGTCACCATGTCGGAGAGCGCCGGCATGTCGTCGACGATGCACCCGGTCGTCGAGACGACGATCCCCACCCACCCGAGCGCGAACAGCACGAGCCGCGCGAACCTCCCCCACATCGGATGGGCAGACGTTGTTTGTCCGGGGTCGGACCCCTTTGCCGACCCTCGCCGCGCGGCTGTCTTGGTTGGCAGGGTCGCTGCCGGTCTTGACCGGGCCTGTTCGATGAGCTGCGCATCGCGCAGTTCATCGAGCCTGGGTCCAGCCCCTGGCTGGTCCGGGTGCAGGGGCGGACAGCCCCTGCTGGGGCCTGGGGCAAAGCCCCAGCTCCGCGCTTTCGCGAGGAGACCCATGCTCAGCCTGTAGCCCGGTTGGAATTTGCTGACGTTGCCCGACGCCGTACACGAGCCGTCGAGGCAAGATCGCGCCGCCCCGAAAAAAAATGCGACCTCGGGGCGGGCCGAGCATCCCCCAGGCGCTGGGCCTGTTGCGGGCGGCGCCGCGCGGTGCCGTGAACACGCCGACGCCCGGGGTAGACGAGCATGAACACCAGACATCGAACCCATACCTTTGCGAGCGCCCTGCATTGCATGGCGTTCGCCCTTGCGCTTACCGTCGCGCTGGTTTTCCCGCGCGAAGCACGTGCCGCGACGACCATCGCCGGCGGCACCATCGCCACCCAGACCTGGACCGCCGCGGGCAGCCCCTACAATGTCCAGGGGGACGTCACGGTGCCGAGCGGCGCCTCGTTGACCATCGAGGCCGGCGCTGTCGTGCGGTTCGCGAGCAGCGACGGGCAATCCGGCGGCACCGACACGGCCCGCATCGAGCTCATCGTGCAGGGGCAACTCAACGTCCAAGGCACGGCGGCGAGCCCCGTGCAGTTCATGGCCCAGAGCGGGACGGCCGTGGGCACGTGGTTTGGCATCCGCGCCGGTGCGGCGAGCGCCGTCACCATCTCCGGCGCGTCGATCGCCCATGCGAGGCAAGGCGTCACCTCGAGCGCGGCGGGCATGGGTCTCGCGGTCGAAGGCACCACGATCACCGCCACCACGTATGGCTTCTACCTCCTCGCCGGCACGCCGACGCTCACGAATGTGAGCGTCTCCGGCGGCTCGGTCGGCATCGACATCGCGGGGTCCGCCGCAGCGACGATCAACGGCTGCACGATCAATAACAATACCAACCGCGGCATCAGGATCTTGACGACGGGCGTGGCCGCGGTGAACACCATCAACAACTGCGTGGTCCGGAATAGCTTTTACGGGCTCGATCTGTCGGCGGAGTCGAACGGCATCTCGACGGTGAACATCACGGGCGCCACGATCCACCAGCAGTCCCGCGGCGTGTCCGTCTCCACGTCTTCGGGCGCATCGACGACGGTGAACCTCAAGAACTCGAACGTGACGGACAACACCACCGGCATCTACGGGGCGGGCGGCGCGGCGACGGTGAACGTCACGTATTCGAACGTCTGGGACAACACGACGAACTATTCGAATGTGACCCCCGGCCCGGGGTGCTTTTCGGCGAACCCGCTGTACGTGAACCCGCTGTCGGACCTGCGGATCACGTCGAATTCGCCGTCGAGGTTCGCGGGGGACGCGGGCCAGGACATCGGGGCGCTGCCGTACGTGAATGACGCGACGCCGGGGTATCACGGGACGCTCTGGACCGATACGACGCTGACCTTGGCGGGCTCGCCGTATACCGTCGCGGGGGACGTCACGGTGCCGCCGGGCCGGAAGCTCTCGATCGAGCCGGGCGTGGTGGTGAACTTCTCGAACGGCGACATCATGAAGGCGGGCACGGACACGGAGCGCGGCGAGATCCGGGTGCGGGGGACGCTGGAAGCCATCGGGACGGCGGCCGCGCCCATCACGCTGCGCGCCCTCGTGGCGGCAGCGGAGAACTGGTATGGCGTGCGGGTGCTGTCGGGCGCGACGGCGGCGACGCTGACGCACGTGAACGTGCGGTACGGGTACAATGCGATCCATTCGAGCGCCACGGGCGACGTGCTCGGGCTTTTGAACGTCACGACCGACACGTCGCTGAACGGCCTGCTTCTCGACGCGGGGGCGCCGCTCATCAAGAATTTCACGACCAAGAGCAACGATTACGGGATCCGCGTGGAGGGCAATGCGTCCCCCACCTTCTCGAGCCTGACCGTGAGCGACAACGAGTGGGACGGCGTGTTTTTCGTCCCGAGCAGCGGCCCCGCCACGATGACGATCGAGAACGGGCTCTTCCGCAACAACTTTGATAACATCAATCTTTACGCCACGAGCACGGCGACCGGCACGCTCAACGTGACGAACACGACGGTCCACGGTCCAGGCGGGTTCGGCGTGAGCCTGAGGGCGGAGTCGAATGCGACCGCGATCGTGAACGTCAAGAACAGCATCATCGTCGGGGTCACGACGGGCATCTACCGGAACAACACGACGGGCACGACGACGGCCACCGTCACGTACACGAACGTCCTGGCGACCTCGACGAACTACGACAAGGTGGTGGCAGGAACGGGCTGCATTTCGCAGAACCCGGGCTTCGTGAACGCGCCGTCGGACCTGCACCTGGCCATGGGCAGCCCGTGCATCGACAAGGGCACGTCGGTGGGCGCCCCCCTCACGGACCTCGACGGCAATACGCGGCCGCTCGACGGGGACGGCGCCAATGGCGCCGCGGTCGACATGGGCGCGTACGAGTTCGTGCCTCCCTTCTATTGCGGCGACGGCATCGTGACCGGCGCCGAGGAGTGCGACGACGGGAACGCGTCGAACACGGACGGGTGCCTCACGACGTGCAAGACGTCGGGCTGCGGCGACGGCTTCGTGCAAGCGGGCGTCGAGGAGTGCGACGATGCCAATGCGTCGAACGCGGACGCCTGCACCACGACCTGCAAGAATGCGGTGTGCGGCGACGGCTTCGTGCAGATGGGCGTCGAGGCCTGCGACGACGGCAATGCGTCGAACACGGACGCGTGCCTCGTCACCTGCAAGATCGCCGCGTGCGGCGACGGGTTCGTGCAGGCCGGCGTCGAGGCGTGCGACGACGGCAACCAGATCGACAATGACGCCTGCCGGAACAACTGCAGCCTGCCGGGCTGCGGCGACGGCGTCGTGCAAGCGGGCGAGGAGTGCGACGACGCGAACGCATCGAACAACGACGCCTGCACGAGCACCTGCAAGACGGCCAAGTGCGGCGACGGCCACGTGCAGACGGGCGTCGAGGCGTGCGACGACGGCAACGTGTCGAATGCCGACGGCTGCCTCACGACCTGCCTGTGGGCCAAGTGCGGCGACGGGTTCGTGCAGGACGGCGTCGAGGAATGCGACGACGGGAACACCGTCTCCGACGACGGCTGCGCGTCCGACTGCAAGACCGAGTCGATGGGCGTCGGCGGCGCGGGTGGTGCAGGCGGCGCAGGCGGTGCCGGTGGTGCTGGCGGCGCGGGTGGCGCTGGCGGTGCCGGCGGCGCAGGCGGTGCCGGCGGTGCCGGTGGCGCTGGCGGTGCCGGTGGCGCTGGCGGCGACGGTGGCGCTGGCGGCGACGGCGGCCTCGGCGGCGCAGGCGGCGACGGCGGTGGCGGGACCGACGGCAGCTGCGGCTGCCGTACCGTCGGCTCGACCGGCGACACGAGCAGCGGCCTCGTGCTCGTCCTCGGCTCCGCGCTGATCGCCCTGCGTCGCCGTCCGCGGCGCGCGGCCTGAAGCACCGCCGAGCGCACACAACTCGCGTGGCTGCGCACGGACCGCGCAGCCACGCGGGCGCGTGCGGAGCGGCGGCAGATCGTGAAGGTGACGCGTAGTCGCGCGGACCTACGATCGCGGCATGGGCCAGAAGGTCTCTTCGTCCGCATCCAAACCATTTTCGTCGATTGCGAAAGCGGCGTGGTCGCGGTCGGGCTGCGCCGCCGGCTCGTGAACATCCCGCCGGCGCGGACGTTCCTCGGCTGCGTCGTGCTCTTTCTGGCCTACTTCGGTCTCTCGGAAGCGAGCTACCTCTTCGTCTTCCCGCCCGCCAGCAATGCCGTGTTCTGGCTGCCCAGCGGCCTGACCATGGCCTGGTTTCTCCGCACGTCGCCGGCCCACTGGCCCGCGTGGCTCCTCGCCGTGTTTCTGGCCGAGGTGCTGGTCGTCTTGCAGCACGGGCAACCGCCCGCCCTGGCCATGGCCTGGGGCGTCGCGGGCGGTCTCTTGCCCTTCACGGGCGCCTCGCTCTTGCGCCGGCAGGCAGGCTCGGTGTTCGTGTTTCGGCGCCCCTGGGACGTCGCGTGTCTGGTGTTGCTCGGCGCCGCTGTCGGGGCGATTCCCGGCACGCTCGTCGCCGCGGCTGCGAGCGTCGTGTGGCTGGGCGACCCCTCGTTTTGGAAGGTGGCGATCGGGTGGTGGAGCAGCGATGCCCTCGGGGTCCTCCTGCTGTGTCCGCTGTTTCTGACCTGGACCGAGCCGGAGCCGGAGCCGGAGCCGTCGCGCTCCGGCCGCGCCGTCGAAGCCTCGAGCTTGCTCGTGATCCTGACGGGCGGGGCGTTTTGGGTGTTCGCCAGCGTGCGGCCGCGGGAGATCGAATCGGCGCTCCCGGCCCTCCTGTTTCCCCTGACGGCATGGGCGGCCATTCGTTTTGGACCCCGCGGCGCGACGGCGGCCACGGTCATCGTCGATTTCATGGCGGCATTGCACACGAGCCGTGGCCGCGGCCCCTTCGCCATGGGGAGCACGTCCGTGGCTGCGCGCGTCTTGACCGTGCAAACGTATGTCTCGGTCCTCAATGGGCTCGTCCTGCTCCTCGCCATGGTCGTCGTCGAGGAACAGAAGGCGCGCGCCGCCGCCGAGCGGGCGGAGCAGCGCATGAAGTTTCTCGCCACGGCCTCCGAGATCCTGTCGGAGTCGCTCGATTTCTCGACCCGGTTCGCCGCGCTGGCGCGGCTTTGCGTGCAGTCGATGGCGGACTGGTGCGTGATCGACGTCGTGGGCGAGGGGGGCGTGGTCCAGCGCCTCGGCGGCGCACACCGTGAGCCCGGGAGCGAGGCGCTTCTCCGTCAGCTCGAGGAGCAATACGCGCCCGACGCGACCTCCCCCCACCCGGCCGCCGAGGTCCTCCGCACGGGGAAGCCCATGCTGCTGCCTCTGCTCACCGACGAGCTCCTTCGAGCGCACGCCGTCGATGACGAGCATGCACGCCTGATCCGGGCGCTCGGCACGTGTTCGGCGATGGCCGTCCCGCTCTCCATCCGCGGACAGACGCTCGGCGTGCTCTCCCTCGGCTGCGCGGCGCCCGGCCGGCATTACAGCACCGCCGACCTCGAGCTCGCGACCGAGCTCGCCCGCCGCGCGGCCATTTCCATCGACAACGCGCGTCTCTATCGTGACGCGCAGGGGGCCATCCGCCTGCGCGACGAGATCTTGTCCATCGCGTCGCACGAGTTGAATACGCCGATGACGAGCCTGAAGCTCGACGTGCAGACGCTGAAGCGAGTCACCGCGCAATCGGGCGAGGCCTTGCCGCCGTCCCTGACGCGGGTCGAGCGCCAGGTCAAAAAACTCGCGCGCCTGATCGAGGAGCTGCTCGACGTCACGCGGATCACGACCGGGCGCATGCATTTGCAGATCGAGGACGTCGATCTCCTGGCCGTCGTCCGTGACGTCACCGAGCGCTTCACGGAAGACTTTTCCCGGGCTGCCTGCTCATTGACGCTGCACGCCGATCAACCGCTCGTGGGGCGCTGGGATCACATCCGCCTGGAGCAGGTCGTCACGAATCTGATCTCGAATGGGATCAAGTTCGGCTCGGGTCGTCCGATCGAGATCTGGGTGGGCGAGGCAGACGGAGCGGCGCGGCTCACGGTGCGTGATCATGGCATCGGCATTCCGCCCGATCGCCTGCCGTACATCTTCGAACGCTTCGAGCGGGCGGTCTCGTCGCGCGCGTATGCCGGTCTCGGGCTCGGGCTCTATATCGTGCGATCCATCGTCGAGGCCCTCGGCGGCTCGATTCGTGTCGAGAGCACGGTGGGCAGCGGAACGGTCTTCACGGTGGATCTGCCTCGCGCCGGGCCCCCGCGCGCCTCCGGAAAGGAAGGCGAGGGCTGAGCTCGGCGCCCCGAGGCCCGGGGCTCGGTTGCCGGAGGGAAAAATTCCCCCGAGATCGATGGTCGCCTTCCGCCCGCTCGATCTAGGATCGATGCTCGGATCGCAGCGCCCCTGGAACGGACGCGAGGGAGAACGATGGATCTGCGGGAGTACGCGCTGGGAGAGGTCGTCTACGACGGGAACGAAACACGGGTATGGCGCGCGGTCCATGTTCCCTCGGGGGCGCGCGTGGCCATCAAGAGCCCGGTGGCCGAGGTGCCCAGTCCGCGCGTGCTGGGCCGGCTGATCCACGAGCACCAGGTGCTCCTGCAGCTCGCCGAGGTGCCCGGGGTGGCGCGCGCACAGGCGCTCTTGCAGCAGGGCGGCACGGCGGCGCTGGTGCTGGAGGATCCCGGCCTCGACTCGCTCGATCGCCTGCTCGCCAAGCAGGGGCGCTTGCCGGTCGGGGCCGCGCTGCGGCTCGGTCGGCTCCTGTCGCGGGTGCTCGAGGGGGTGCATGCCGCGGGCGTGATGCACAAGGACATCAAGCCGCAAAACGTGCTGGTGGACGAGGCGTGCGAGAAGGTCACGCTGCTCGATTTCGGCATCGCCTCGCTCTTGTCCCAGGAGGCCACCGAGGCGAGCATCCCCGAGGCGCTGGAGGGGACGCTGGTTTATATTTCCCCGGAACAGACGGGGCGCACGGCACGCGCGCTCGATACACGCACGGACCTTTATTCGCTGGGGGTGACGCTCTTCGAGGTGATGAGCGGGCGGCTGCCGTTCACGGAGCGCGATCCGCTCTCCCTGGTGCACGCGCACCTGGCCAAGGACCCGCCTCCGCTCGATTCCGTCGCCCCGGACGTGCCGAGGCCCGTGGCAGCCATCGTGGCGAAGCTTTTGGCCAAGGATCCCGAGCGGCGCTACCAGACGGCCCGCGGCGTGGCGGAGGATCTGGAGGAGGCCCTCCGGCAATGGGACGAGCGGGGCGCGGTGGAGCCGTTTGGCCTGGGAAGAAAAGACTTCTCGCGCAAGCTGCGGATTCCGCAGGCGCTGGTGGGGCGGGAGCGCGACGTCGAGCGGGTGGGGGAGTCCTTTGCGCGCGCCGCGCAGGGCACGGTGGAGCTTTTGCTCGTCGGGGGTCCCTCGGGCATCGGCAAGACGGCGCTGGTGCGCACGGTCTACAGGGATATCGCGCAGGCAGGGCGCGGGCTCTTGATCGCGGGCAAGCACGACCAGCTCGCGCGGTCGACGCCCTTCGCGGCGATGGCGCAAGCGTTCGGGGCGCTGATGCGTCAATGGCTCGGAAGCTCGGAGGCGGTGCTCGAGGCCTGGCAGCAGCGCATTCGGCGCGAGGTCGGGGACAACGCGCGGCTCATCGCGGACGTGGTGCCGGAGCTCGACCTGGTCATGGGCAAGCTGCCGCCGGTGCCGCCGGTGGAGGGCGAGCAGGTGCTCAACCGGCAGAAGCTGACGTGGCTGAATTTCGTGCGAGCCGTCACGGCGCCAAACCCGCCGCTCGTGATGTTCCTGGACGACATGCAGTGGGCCGACAGCGCCACGCTGATCATCCTGCAGACGCTGCTGACGGACGTGGAGCGCAAATCGCTGCTCGTGATTGCGGCGTACCGCGATAACGAGACGCCGCCCGAGCATCCGCTGTGGAAGCTCGTGGAGGCGGTGGAAAAGAGCGAGGGCAAGGTCTCGCGCATGACGGTGGGCCCCCTGTCGGGCGAGCAGGTGCAAAAATGGCTCTCGCGGACGCTGGAGAGCGAGCCCGCGCGGGTCTTGCCGCTTTCGCGTGTGCTCTCGCAAAAGACCCGCGGAAACCCCTTCTTCCTGGAGCAGTTGCTGCTCTCCCTGCACCGGCAGAAGCAGGTGGTGAGGGACCCGGAGAGCGGGGCGTGGCGCTGGGAGCAATCGTCGCTGGAGAGGGCGGGCGTCACCGATAACGTGGTGGCGCTCTTGACGGACAAGGTGCGCGAGATGCCCGAGCCGACGCAAAAGCTCCTGGGGCTCGCGGCCTGCGCAGGCCACACGTTCCACCTGCAGGACCTCACGCGGCTCAGCGGCTGGGAGCGCACCCCGGTGACGGGGGCGTTGTGGCCGGCGCTGGATGCGGAGCTGGTGGTGCCGGTCGACGGCGCGTACCGTCCCGCGCAGGCGCTCGGAAGCATAGGCGACGTGGCGCTGGACGCAGCGTACCGGTTCCTGCACGACCGCGTGCAGCAGGCGAGCTATGAGCGGATCTCGCCGGAGCAGCGGGTGCTCGCGCATCTGGAGATCGGCCGGCGGCTCCGGGCGCGTCATCGTGCCGAGGGGGGAACGGCCCAGCAATTCCTGGAGCTCGTGCGGCACCTGAACCTGGGTTCGGCGCGGCTCGAGTCCGTGGAGGAGCGCAACGAGCTCGCGCGGCTGAACCTCGGGGCCGCGCGCACCGCGAAGGCGGCGAGCTCGTATCGATTGATGGCGAACCTGCTCGACAGCGCGCAGGCGCTCCTTGGCGAGCGGGCCTGGGAGGAGGAGAGCGAGCTGTCGGTGGAGATCGGGCTCGAGCGCCTGGAAGCCGCTTATCTGCTCCGGGAGTTCGACGACGTCGAGGCGCGGGCGCTCGCCTTGCTGGATCGATCGCTGCCGGAGGTGGCGTGGCTCTCGGCGCAGGAAATCCGTACGCGCTGCTGTGTCGCCACGGGGCAATACGCGCGGGGCATCGGGCTTGGAATGGCCGCCCTCGCGAAGCAGGGCATCACGTTCCCCGACACGGATGAGGCGTGTCAGGTCACGCTCCTGCAAGAGTCCACCGAGCTGGATCAATGGCTCGAACACGACCCGGACGGGTTTGATCGAATGCCGGTTGATCCCTCACCGGAGCACCGGCTCATCGATGCCCTGATGACGCAGGCGCAGCTCTGCACGGTCTACGGCGGCCGGCCGATGCTCTATTCGCTCATCATCGCCCGCATCGTGTCCGAGGCGATACGGAGGGACGCGCTCACGCCTGCGGCCGCCTTCATGATTTGCAGCTTTGCCAATGTGTGGTCGGTGGCGACGGGCATGTATCGCCGTGCCATGCGCTGGCTCACGCCCGGGGTGCGCGCCGCAGAGCGTGTGGGCTCCCCGATGCTCCCCGAGTGCATCGCGCTCAAGGGGATCTACCTGGTCCACTCGAGGCCCATCGATGAAGCGCCCCCCGTCTACGAGCAAGGCATCGCTGCAGGCTTGAAGATCGGGTCGTTTCAAGGCACGAGCTGGGGCCTCCTGGCCGAGCTGTTCTATTACCGCGTTTGGCGTGGCCTGCCGCTTGGCCAGGTCGACGCGCAGGTCAAGGCTCGCTGGGATCTCGTGCAGCGCGCGGGAGACGCCGTGGGAAGGCACCACTTCGAGGCGGTGGCGTCCTATTGCGAGGTGCTGATGACGCCGGACGGCGCCCCACGACTCCTGCATGACGAGCCCTTGTCGCGAGGCTCGCGCTCCCTCCTGGCCGACGGGGACGGGTTCACGGGAGGGCTCGCTCGTACCTTGGAAGCCTATTTGTTCTGCGTCACCGGCAGGTGGGAGCGAGCGCTCGCGCGGGCGCGGGAGGCCGACCAATTTCGAGCCGACATTCTCGGCATGCCCCCCGTGACGGACATCGCGCTCTTTCTGGCGCTCGCGGCTGCGAAGTGCTGGCCCGACGCCGCCACGCACGAGGAACAGGAGCGGCTGCGGCAGCACATCGAGCACAGCCTCGCGCGATTGCGCTACTTCACCGAAGGCTGCGAGGCCAATTTCGTCCACAAGCTGCGCCTCGTCGAGGCCGAATACGCCCGCGTCCTCGGCAAGACCGAGGAGGCTGCGTCCAAATACGACGAGGCCATCGAGCTCGCCCGCGAGCACCGCTTCTTGCACATCGAGGCCCTGGCAGCCCAGCTCGCCGCTGAGTTTCGCCTTTCGACGGGCAAGAGCCACGTCGGGGCGATGTACCTGCGCGAGGCGCGTGATGCCTATGCGCGCTGGGGCGCGTACGCCGTGGTCGCGCACCTCAGCGCGAGGTATCCCGCCGTGCTCAAGGTGAGCATGCACGAGCCTTCCCCCGAGCGCACGACCGTGACGGCAACGACCACGACCATGGGGGGATCCACGGACGCGAGTTTCGACGTGAAGACCGCGGTGCGCGCAGCGCAGGCGCTCTCGGGCGAGCTCGACCCGGGGCGCGTGGTGGGCCGGCTGATGGAGCTCACGCTGGAGAATGCGGGGGCGCAGCGCGGCGCCCTGGTGCTCAGCGAAGGGGAAGCGCTCTCCGTCGTCGCGCGGCTCTCGGTGGAGGGGGCCCGCATCGAGACGGGGCTCTCGGAGCCTCTCGGGCAAAGCCACGACGTGCCGGTGGCGGTGGTGAAATATGCGGCCCGCACGGGCGAGCCGGTGGTGACCGGCGACGCGAGGTCCGAGGCGCGTTTCGCCGGCGACCCGTACCTGGCATCCCACGCGGTGCTCTCGCTGCTCGCGCTTCCCTTGACGCATCGGGGCCATGTGGTGGGCGTGCTCTACCTCGAGCACCGCGACGTGCCGTCGGCGTTCCCTCCCGCGCGCGTGGAGCTCTTGTCGGTGCTCGCCTCGCAGGCCGCGATCGCCGTCGAGAACGCCGTGCTCTACCGGGACCTGGAGGTCAAGATCCAGGAGCGCACGGCGCAGCTCCAGATCGCCAAGGAGGCGGCCGACCGCGCCAATCGAGCGAAGAGCGATTTCCTTTCGAGCATGAGCCATGAGCTGCGCACGCCGCTCAATGGCATCCTGGGGTATGCGCAGTTCCTCCTTCGAGCGCCCGAGCTTTCGCCGAAGAGCCGCGAAGGGGTGCAAATCGTCAAGAAATCGGGCGAGCACCTGCTTTCGCTGCTCAATGACCTCCTGGACCTGGCGAAGATCGAGGCCGGCAAGATGGAGCTCGTCCCCCTGCGGATCGACTTTGGCTCCTTCGTGCGCACCATCGCAGACCTCTGCCGTGTGCGCGCCGAGCAGAGGGGCATCACCTTCACCCACGCGGTGCGGGGCCCGGCGCTCGCCGCCGTGCACGCCGACGAAAAGCGCTTGACGCAGGTGCTCCTGAACCTGCTCGGCAATGCCATCAAGTTCACCAAGCGCGGCGCGGTCACCCTGCTCGTCGACGTGCTGGACGAGGGCGGAGGGGGGCCACGCGAGGTGCGCTTCCGGATCGAGGACACGGGCCCCGGCATCGCCGCGGAGCACCTCGCGCGCATTTTCGAACCCTTCGAGCAGGTGGGAGATCAGCGGGTGAAGAGCGAGGGGACCGGGCTCGGCCTCGCCATCAGCAAGAGGATCATCGAGCAGATGGGCGGGACCATCCATGTCGAGAGCGAGCTCGGCAAAGGGAGCGCGTTCACGGTGACGTTCACGCTGGCCGAGGCACTCCCCTCCGTGGCCGTCGACGAACCCCCGGAGTGGGACACGATCTCCGGGTATCGCGGCGAGCGCCGCAAGATCCTCGTCGTGGACGACAACCCCAACAACCGCGCGTTGTTTTGCGATCTGCTGGTCCCCATTGGCTTCGACGTCGTCCAGGCCGACGGCGGCGAATCCGCGCTGCGGCTGGCCCTGGAGCACAGGCCGGCGCTGATCCTGATGGACCTGGCGATGCCAGGCCTCGACGGGTATGAGACCACGCGCCGTCTGCGGCAGATGCCCGAGCTCGACGGGGTGGTGATTTTGGCCTCGTCGGCGAACGTCGCCGCCGCGGAACAGCCGAAGGGGGCCCAGGCCGGCTGGGACGACTTCTTGCCGAAGCCCGTGCAGGCCAGCCTGCTCTTCGACAAGATCGCGCATTTCCTCGGCGTGGAATGGACGCATGAACCGGTGAAAGCCGCGGCCCATGTGGCGGTGGAGGAGGAGGGCGCGCTGGTGCCGCCGTCGGCCGAACAGCTATCGCTGCTCTCGCCGCTGGTGGCGTCGGGCCGTATCCGGAAGGTGCTGGCGGAGGCGGAGCGAATGCAGCAAAACGAGCCGCGACTCGGCCCCTGGCTCGAGCAGTTCCAGACGCTGGCGCGGACCTACCAGATACGGAAGCTGCAAGAGTTCGTCGAGAAGTATGCCACGGCGGGCCAGGCGGTGGCCCCGGACCGCACTTGACGAGCAGGTCGTGGGGGCGGCAGCGTCGTTGCTACATGGACCGGGCGCGGCCGTCCGGGCTCATCTCGCCCCAACCCTGGTTTCGCCCGGCCAAACTCGCGACGTGCGCCACGAGCTCCGACGGCTTCACGGGTTTGGCCAGATGCATCTGGTATCCGGCCAAAAGCGCCCGCGTGCGGTCCTCGGGGCGCGCAAATGCGGTGAGCGCCAGCGCCGGCACGCTTCCCCCACGCTCCTGCGGCAACTGCCGTACCTTCCGGATCAGCTCGTAGCCGCCTTCTTTCGGCATGCCGATGTCGCTCACCAGGACCGTCGGCTGGTCTCGATCCAGCTCCGCCAGCGCCTCCACGACCGAACCCGCCGTCCGCACCTCGGCATGGCATTCCGCCAGGATTCGCAGGAGCAGCTCTCGCGTGTCCGGCTCGTCGTCCACCACCAGCACCCGCACCCCTGTCAAATTCAGGAGCTCCCCGCCACGGTGCCACAAGGGCCGGCGCGGCGGCGTCGAGGGCGGCCGTTCTCCGGCCAAAACCTCGACATGCTTGGCCTCCAGCGGCAGCTTCACCGTGACGCTCGCCCCCTGGTTTTTCCCGGAGCTGGCCGCCACCACCGTCCCCCCGTGCAGCTCCACCAGGTGCTGCACGATGGAAAGCCCCAAACCGAGCCCGCCGTGCTCGCGCGTGGTCGATGCGTCGGCTTGCCGGAATTGCTCGAATACGTAGGGCAAAAACTCCGGATCGATGCCGATGCCCGTATCGCTCACCGTGAGATGCGCGAACGATCCCTCGCGACGCAGCGATACCATGACCTGCCCGCCCCGCGGGGTGAACTTCATCGAATTGCTGAGCAGGTTCCACACGATCTGCTGGAGACGATTCGGGTCCCCCAGGACCTTTTCGCCGGCCGACGCGACGCTGAGCTCCAGGCGGATTCCCTTCGTCTTCGCCGCCGGCTCCGCCGATTCCAGCATCGTTTCGAGCATCTCGGCCAGATCGACCACCTCCAGGTCGAGGTTCAGCCGCCCGCTGATGATACGCGACATGTCCAAGAGGTCGTCGATGAGCTTGGATTGCGTCCGCGCGTTGCGCTCGATCGTCCCGAGCCCCCGGCGCTGGAGCTCGTCCGAGGGACCCCGGGTGAGGAGCAACTGCGACCAGCCGAGGATCGCGGTGAGCGGCGTCCGCAGCTCGTGGCTCAGCAGCGCCAGGAACTCATCCTTCAGCCGCCCGGTGCGCTCGAGCTCCGCCCGCGCCGCCTGTTCGCGGGAGAGGAGCCTCTCCTGCTCCGCCTCCGTCCGCTTTCGCTCGCTGATGTCCGTGGAAATCCCGCACACCGCATACGGCCGGCCCGACTCGTCGACAAGCGGGCACTTGATCGAGATGTACGTGTGGAGCCCATCGTCCTGGGGAACGATCTCTTCCTTCTCCAGCGGCCTCCCGGCCGCCGCCACCTGCCGGTCGAAAGCGTGAAATGCGTCGGCACACTCCACGGGGAACAAGTCATAGTCGGTCTTGCCCATGAGCGACCGCACGGTCACATGAAATAACTCTTCGAAGCGGCGGTTGGCCATCAAATAGCGGCCTTCGAGGTCCTTGACGTAGAGGACCGCCGTGGAGTTGTCGACGATGGCCTGGAGCAGATGCTGGCTCTCGCGCAAAGCATCTTCCGCGCGGCGACGCTCGGCGTTCTCCGCTTTGAGCGCGGCGTTCGAGCTCGCCAGCTCGGCCGTGCGCTCTCGCACCCGTTGCTCCAGCTCCTGGTGGGCATGCTGCAACTGCGCGTTTTTCGCTTCCAGCTCCTTTTGGGCCTCGCGCAAGCAGAGGTGCGTCTTGATCCGCGCGAGCACCTCGTCGATCTCGAATGGCTTGGTGATGTAATCGACCCCTCCCGCCTCGAACCCCTCGAGTTTGTTCGCTGCTTCTCCGAGGCAGGTCATGAATATCACCGGGATGTCGCGGGTGCTCTCCGCCGCTTTCAGGCGCCGGCACGTCTCGAAGCCGTCGATCCCAGGCATCACCACGTCGAGCAGGATCAAGTCGGGCTTCATGAGGCTCGCCCGCTTCAAGGCGTCTTCTGCGTCCTGCGCGACAAGCGCCTGATGCCCGGCTGACTCCAGGTGATCCACGAGCACGGCCAGGTTGATGGGCATGTCATCCACGATGAGAATCGTGCCCTCACGAGCACCGGGCGCGGAGGCTCTGCTCATGATCGCTGACCGCCCCAGGGGCGCCGCGGATCGAGCCCCGGCGCCACCTTCCCCTCGAACCCCTGGGCCAGCCGGCCCGAAGAAGGCCAACGCCGCCCGTTCGCCGCACCTTGGCGCCCCCCGGCGGAGATCCCGCATGTCGAAAAGCGAGGCTCGCTCGTACGCAACATCCTCTGTCTCTGCTGCGCCGGGGAGTCCATTCGTATGGTAACCTCGCTATCCAACTGCTCGATCCTGGGACCTTCGCGAGGCGGCGTCAATTCCGAACCGTGGCCGCCTCGTGGCAGGAGCCCTCCTCGGGCCGGGCTTATGTCTGTCCCGACCGACGGCCGTGCTCCCGCGTCTGTCCCGCGCCTGTCGAGCCGAACGAGGACGGCGGCGCCTGATCTGGACAAGGACGGCCTGCCGGACGACAAGGACAAGTGCCCGCGTTTGTCGTGTGAGCCGCACCTCTCGTGTGGTAGAACGGCAAGCCGTGTCGAGCCGAGGCCGCGCCGCGGGGCAAGAGCAGAGCGACCGGAACATCCCCGAGGGCGCCGCGCATTCCGCGACGTTGACGCATGCCGACGGCCACGCCGCCGCGAAAGGCACGGTCCGCCGCTTCCGCCTCACCGTCGTCGAGGGGCCCGCGCGTGGCGTCGCCTGGCAGTCCACGGGCGACCGCTGCTCGATCGGCTCCCACCACCGCAACCACCTCATCATCGACGACCCCACGGTCTCCCGGTTCCACTGCGAGATCGTGATCGACGAGGGCGGCGTGCGGGTCCGCGATCTCAAGAGCCGCAACGGCACCGTGCTCGACGGGGTCGCGGTCCTCGAGGCGTTCCTGCGCGTCGGGAGCCTCCTGCGGCTGGGAAAAACCGTCATCCGCTTCGAGCTCGGCGCCGAGACGCTCAGCCTGCCGCTCGCCGAGGAGACGCGCTTCGGCTCGCTCACGGGCGTCTCGCCGGCGATGCGCGCGACGTTCGCGATGCTCGCCCGGGCCGCCGAGAGCGACGTGACGGTGCTGCTCGAAGGCGAGACCGGCACGGGCAAGAGCCAGGCGGCGCACTCGATTCACAAGAAAAGCGCCCGCAGCGAGGGGCCGTTCGTCATCGTCGATTGCGGGGCCATCCACGGAAACCTCCTGGAGAGCGAGCTCTTCGGGCACGAAAAAGGCGCGTTCACCGGGGCCACGGATCGGCGGGTCGGCGCGTTCGAGGAGGCGTCGGGCGGGACGTTGTTCCTCGACGAGGTCGGCGAGCTGCCCGTCGACCTGCAACCGAAGCTGCTCCGCGCGCTGGAGGCGCGTGAGGTGCGCCGCGTCGGGTCGAATGCGTACCGGCCGGTCGACGTGCGCGTGATTGCCGCGACGAACCGTGATCTCCGCACGGACGTGAACATCGGTCGTTTCCGCGCCGATCTTTATTTCCGCCTCGCGGTGGTCACGATTGGAATGCCGCCCCTGCGCCGGCGGCCCGAGGACATCCCGCCGCTCGCCGAGGAGATCCTCACGTCGCTCCGCGCGCCCCGGGACGCAGCCGAGCAGCTCCGTTCGCCCGAGTTCATGGCGCAGCTCCGGAACGGCGCGTGGCCCGGCAATGTGCGCGAGCTGCGCAATTACGTCGAGCGTTGCTTGATCCTCCGCACGATCGAGCCGGCCAGCACGAGCCCCGGCGCGACGGAGGAGGGGTTCGCCGTGGATCCCATGGCGCCGTACGCCTCGGAGCGCGAGCGCGCCATGGCTGATTTCGAGCGCCGGTATTTCAAGGCGCTCCTCCGGCTGCACGACGGCAAGGTCGCGCGCGCCGCGGGCGCGGCCGGGATGGATCGCACGTATCTGTATCGGCTCCTGCGACGCCACGGTATCGAGCCCTAGGGGGCGGATCGCATGGAGCGCCATCCGGAGAGCCAGCGCGATCGCTCGGAGGAGGCTTTGGCGAGGGAGCCGGAGCCGGATCCCGCGTTCGCCCGGACCGCGCGGGTGATGACCGAGCCAAACCCGGAGCCGCCTTCCCGCGCGACGGTCTCCGCGACGTCGCCGCCGATCGCATTCGGCGCGCCCGCGATCCCGGTGGAGTCGTTGTCGCTCCAGCCGGGGCGCGTCATCAAGCAGTACGAGATCATCCGCGAGCTCGGCCAGGGCGGCATGGGGCGCGTGTTCTTGGCCCGGGACACGCGGCTCGCGCGGCTCTGCGCGATCAAGCTCCTCGTCGGGTACACGGGAAAACGCGCCGGGCGGTTTCTGGCCGAGGCGCGGGCCACGGCGCGCTGCAAGCACGAGAGCATCGTGGTCGTGTACGAGGTCGACGAGCTCCAGGGATATCCCTACATGGTGCTCGAATACCTCGAAGGCCGCACCCTTCGGGCGTGGATGACCGAGCGCGAGCGCGTGAGCGGCGTCGCGCCGAGCGTCGCGGCGGAGATCATGATTCCCGTCCTGCGGGCGCTCGTATGTGCGCATGAAATGGGCATCGTGCACAGGGATCTCAAACCGGAAAACATCCTCCTGACCGACGGCGGGCAGGTGAAGGTGCTCGATTTCGGGATCGCCAAGCGCTTCACGCTCGACAACACCGGGACGATGACGATCGCCGCGCCGCGCCCGGGCGACGATCTCACGACGACCGAGGACGGGACGGTCGTCGGCACGCCGCCGTACATGTCGCCCGAGCAATGGCTGGGGCTCGACATCGATCCGCAATGCGACATGTGGGCCGCTGGGATCATCCTGCACGAGCTCGTCACGGGCGCGCACCCGCTCGCGCCCGTGAGCATGGCGCGGCTCGTCGGCGTCCAGGTCCTCGAATTGCCCATGCCGAGCGTGCTCGAATCACGCCCGGATCTCGGGGCCCTCGGCGCGCTCATCGATCGCTGCCTGAAAAAAAGCAAAACGGAGCGTATCGGTTCGGCGCGGGAGCTGCTCACGGCGCTCGAAGCCCTCGTGGACGAGCCGACGACGGTGGCGCTCTCCGACGACGACAACCCCTTCGCCGGCCTCTCGGCATTCCAGGAATCGGACGCCGCTCGGTTTTTCGGGCGCGAGCGCGACATCGCCGGCGCGCTCGGCCGCTTGCGCAACCAGCAGCTCGTGGTCGTGGCCGGCCCGTCCGGCGCGGGTAAATCCTCGTTCGTGCGCGCGGGGCTTCTCCCGGCGTTGAAACGCTCGGGCGGACCCTGGGAGGTCTTCCTCCTGCGGCCGGGGCGCAAGCCGCTCGCCGCGCTCGCCGACGTGCTCGCTCAAATTGCCGATGCGCCCATCGATAGCCGGGGCAGCGTGCCCCTCACGTCCGACATCGAGGAGCTCGCGGCGACGTTGCGCAGCCGCCCCGGTTACCTCGGCGCCCGCCTTCGCGCGCGGTGCCGCCGCGCCGGGCCGGACCATCACATTCTTTTGATCGTCGATCAATTCGAGGAGCTTTATACCCTCGGCGCGAGCCAGGACGAATGGAAGGCGTTTCTCGCCTGCCTCGAAGGCGCGGCCGACGACGCATCCTCGCCGCTGCGCGTGGTGCTCGCGATGCGCTCGGATTTTTTGGACCGGCTCGTCGACAATCGCCATTTCATGACCGAGGTCACCCGCGGGCTCGTGTTCTTGCCTCCGCTCGGCCGCGAAGGGCTGCGCGCGGCGTTGACGAAGCCCATCGAGGCGGCGGGATATCGATTCGAGGGCGACGAGCTCGTCGAGCAGATGCTCGATACCCTGGAGAACACGCGGAGCGCCCTGCCGCTTTTGCAATTCACGGCGACCAAGCTGTGGGAGGCGCGGGATCGCGAGCACAAGCTCCTCTCCCGTGAGAGTTATCGCGCGCTCGGCGGCGTCGCGGGGGCGCTCTCGACGCACGCGGACGCGGTGCTCGCGACGCTTTCGGGTCCGGAGCAGGCCCTCGCCCGGTCGATCTTGTTGCGGCTCGTTACGCCCGAGCGCACGCGCGCGCTCGTGAGTTTGTCGGAGCTGCGCGAGCTCGCCGAGGGCGGCGACGCGACGGAGCAGGTCGTGCAGCACCTCGCCGCCGCGCGGCTCCTCGTCATCGAGACGGGCGGCGATTGGGAGGGGTCGACGGTCGAGATCGTCCACGAATCGCTGGTCGAGCGGTGGGCGAAGCTCCGGCATTGGCTCGACGAAAACGAGAAGGACGCGCAATTTTTGGCGCGGCTCCGCGCCGCTGCCCAGCAATGGGACGCGAGCGCGGAGGCCGAGGGGCTCGTCTGGCGGGATCGCGCGGCCGAGGAAGCACGGCAATGGCTCGCGCGCCGCCGCGCTGCGCAAGGGGCGGGCGCGCCTGCCCGGCTCGGCCGGCGCGAGGAGCGATATCTCCTCGCCGTTGTGGGGCTGGCCGATCGCGAGCGGAGCTTGCGTCGCCGCGTGGCCATGGGGGTCATCGTGGCGCTCGGCGCCATTACGGTGGTCGTGTCGTACCTGGCCCTGCGCGCCGGGGAGCAGGCGCGGCGCGCCGATCAGCAGGCCTCGCACGCGGACGCGGAGGCGGCGCGCGCGCAGGCCGAGGCGAGGCAAGCGCGCAATGCGACGCGTATTGCCGCGGCGCGCGAACTGCAAGGAGATCCGACGACCGTGCTCGCGCTCCTGCGCGAGGTCGAGCCGCCCGAGGTGCCTCGCGGCTGGTCGGAGCTCGCGCGCTCGGCGCTCCAGAGCGGGCCGGCCCGCGTGGTGCTCGGGCATCCGGCTTTGGTGATGTCCGCGGCCTACAGCCCCGACGGCAAACGGATTGCCACCGCGTCGGAGGACGGCATCGTGCGGGTATGGAACGCCGACGGCCGCGGCGAGCCCTTGCTCCTCCGGGGGCAGGAAACCGTGCAATCGGTCGCGTGGAGCCCCGACGGCCGCCGCATTGCGGGGGCGTCATGGGACAAGACCGTGCGGCTCTGGAATTCGGACGGCACGGGCCGCTCGATGGTCCTTTCCGGCCACGAGGACGCGGTCCGGACGGTCACGTGGAGCCCCGACGGCGCCCGGCTCGTCTCAGCGTCGCGGGACAAAACGGCGCGTATCTGGCGGAGCGACGGCACGGGCGAGCCCGTGATCCTCCACGGGCACGAGCAGGGCTTGCGCTCGGCAGCCTTCAGCCCCGACGGCGCGCGTGTCGTCACGGCCTCCGAGGACAAGACCGCGCGGGTCTGGAATGCAGACGGCTCGGGCGAGCCCGTGGTGTTTCGGGGCCATCTCGCGGCGGTCAACCTGGCGACGTTCCGGCCCGACGGCGAGCATATCGTCACGGCCTCGTGGGACAAGACCGTGCGTGTCTGGCATGCGGACGGCTCGGGCGAGCCCCAGGTCCTCACGCGCCACCAGGATGGCGTGTATTCGCTCGCGTTCACCTCCGAGGGCGAACGTATCCTCACGGCCTTTCATAACGAGGGCATGCGCCTCTGGACCGCAGAGAACTCGGGGGATCCCTTGGTCTTTCGTGGCCACGAAGACGCCATTCAAAGGGCCTCGTACAGCCCCGACGGGCAGTCTGTCGTGACCGTCTCCTCGGACAAGACCGCGCGGGTCTGGAGCGCGGAGGGCACGGGCAGGCCTTTGCTGCTCAAAGGGCACCAGCGCTTGGTCTATCGGGCGTCCTTCAGCCCCGACGGCCAGCGTATCGTGACGGCTTCCTGGGACAACACAGCCCGGGTGTGGAATGTGGACGGCGCGGGCAAACCCGTGGTTCTCCGGGGCCATGAAAACGTCGTCCACTGGGCCGAGTGGAGCCCCGACGGGAAACGGATCGTGACGGCGTCCGAGGACAAGACGGCGCGGATCTGGAATGCCGATGGAAGCGGCGAGCCGCTCGTGCTTCGTGGCCACTTGGCCACGGTCAAATCGGCCGAGTGGAGCCCCGACGGGAAACGGATCGTGACGGCGTCCGAGGACAAGACGGCGCGGATCTGGAATGTCGACGGCAGCGGCGAGCCGCTCGTCCTGCAGGGCCATCAGGCCGCGGTCAATATGGCGTCGTGGAGCCCCGACGGCCTGCGCATCGTCACCGCGTCCCGCGACAAGGTCGTCCGCGTGTTTCATGCCGATGGGACCGGCGAGCCGCTGCTCTTGCTGGATCACCAGGGGAACGTGCGGAGCGCGATGTTCAGCCCGGAGGGCAAGCGAATCGTGACCGCGTCGCACGACCGGACGGCGCGGATCTGGAACGCCGATGGCAGCGGGGAGCCGCTGGTCCTCGAAGGGCACCAGCATTGGGTCAATTCGGCCGAGTGGAGCCCGGATGGAAAACGCATCGTCACGGCCTCGCAGGACAAGACGGTGCGGATCTGGAACGCGGACGGGAGCGGCGAGCCGCTTGTCCTGCGTGGCTCCGATTTCGTGCTGAACTCGGCGGCGTTTAGCCACGATGGCAAGCGGCTCGTCACGGCGTCGGACGACAAGGCCGCGTGGGTATGGTCCGACCTCGAGCCGCTCACCGGCGTCCAGGATCCCAAGTTGTGGTCGGCGACGACGTACTGCATGTCGGTCGAGCGGCGGATCGCGCTCCTGAACGTGCCTGAAGCCACGGCGCGGGCCGAGCAAGAGGCCTGCGAGCGCCGCGTCTCCGGCGCGCCCCGCTGAGCTGTCGACGGGCCGTCCACACCTGTCGACCCCGGGTCCACGTCGCCGCCAGTGCGGGGCGAGAAAGCGCGGCGATGGTGCGGGGAAACGGCGTGGCACGATCGCTGCTCTTGGCCTCGTCTCCGACTCGAACGAGGTGTGTCCCCATGCGCAAGGTTCTCGCTCCCCTTTCCCTTTTTTGGCTTCTCGGCTGTAGCAACGCCACGAGCTTCGTCCGGAGCGACACGACGCTCGGGCGTGTCGTCGTGTACCGCAATGGCGTCGCGTACTTCGAACGGTACGCGGAGATCGACGGGGATACGCTCCGTCTCAGCGTGCCTGACGACAAGGTCGACGATTTTTTGAAATCGCTCACCGTGGTCGATGCGACGACGGGCAAACCCGCGCCGATCGCGTATCCGACCGTGGGCTCGTCGGGGTACGACGGGCAGGGGGGAAACCTCGTCAACATGGAGATCCAGCTCCAAGGCGCAAAGCCGCACAAGCTCCGGCTCTCGTACGTGACCGAGGCGCCCTCGTGGAAGCCGAGTTATCGCATCTCCATTGGCAAGGACGGGAAGACGAACGTCGATGCGTGGGCCGTCGTGGACAACACGTCGGGGGAGGACTGGAACCAGGTCAAGCTCGGGGTGGGTTCGAGCTCGGCGCTCTCGTTCCGCTTTGATTTGCGCACGATCCGGGTGGTCGAGCGGGAGACGTTGCAATCGAACGGCCTCTTCGCGCAGGCGCCTCCGATGGGCGGGGCGACGCACGGCGGGCAGCCGGGGCAGCCGGGGAAGCGCATTCTCGCGAACCTCGACGATACGAAGCTCGCGAATGTCGCGAGGAGTACGGGGACTACGAGTCCTGAGAGTGGCTATGTCGTCGATGGGCTGGCCGCGGGCGAGGTCACGGTCTCCACGACCAGCGTGGAGCACACGAGGCGCGTCCCCGTGCGCTCCTTCGAATCCCTCACCGCCGTCATGCCCGGGATTGGGGTTCAAGACAGCGTGCCTGCGAGGGAGCCCGCGCCGCCGCCGCCTCCGCCGCCTCCTCCTCCCAAGACGCAGGAGCAGATCCAGATCGAGCAGCTCGCGGCCAAGTATCGGAGCAACCGCAAGCAGATCGTCGTGGAGGGGTATGCCGACGCCAAGGACGGCGATAAAAATGCCGCCTCGCTCGACCGGGCGAATCGCGCACGTTTGCAGCTCATTCAAGCGGGGCTGCCGGCCTCGCAGATCGTCGCCGTGGGCAATGGCATGCAGGAAGGTCGCAAGGGCGGCGTGAGCATCGTGGAGGCGGTCGACGCCGAATCGCAGATGCAGAAAACGGCGACCCTCTCGCCCGCCGAGGAGGCGAGCGCCGAGCCGATCGGCACCGCGCACTTCGAATCGACCGTGCCGATGACCGTGCCTCGCACGACGAGCGCGATGGTCTCGATCTTGAGCACGGAGACCGACGGCGGCTTCGTGTACTTCTACGACCCGGAGAGCACGCGAGGCAATACGACGTTCCCGTTCAAGGCGGTGCGCCTGAAGAACCCGACGGATTCGGTGCTGGAGAGCGGGCCGGTGACGGTCTTCGGCGAGGGCCGGTTCATCGGCGAGGGCATGAGTGAGCCGATCCCGGCGCGTTCGTTCGCGTTCATTCCTTTCGCGCTCGACCGGCAGATCGTGGTGGAGCGCAAGGACGACGAGGTCGACGCAATCTCGCGGATCCTTTCGGTGCAGCGGGGCGTGTTCTCGACGGAGGTGAAGCACACGCGGCGTAAGACGCTCGTCATGACGAACCGGGCGCAGGACAAGGCGACGGTGTACGTGCGGCATACGGTGGCGAAGGGGTATACGCTGGCGAAAGCGCCGACGTCGCAGGAGCGGATGGGCGAATCGTATCTGTTCCGCGTGGAGATCGGCCCGGGCGAGAAGATGGACGTCGTCATCGACGAGGAGACGCCGGTCTTCCGGTCGACGGATCTCCGCAACGACGCGGGGATGGAGATGGTGCGGGTGTATCTGTCGGGCCCGGCGGCGAGCGGGAAGCTGAAGGAGAGCGTGGGGGCGCTGCTGGATCTGCATAAGGAGATGGCGAACCTGGAGCAGCGGATCACGATGACCCGCGAGCAGCTCGCCGAGTATCGGCAGCGATTGGACGAGCTGCACGCGCAGATCGTGACGCTGAAGATGGTGAAGAGCGGGGGGCCGCTGATGCAGAATCTGGAGAAGAAGATGCAAGAGGTGAGTGATCGGATCTCGAAGGCGACGATCGATCTGGTGGCGCAGCAGGAGAAGCTGATGCTGGCAAGGATCCGGTTCCAGGATGGGGTGGCGGAGCTTTCGCTTTAGAGGGAGCGGCGAGTCGTCGCTATGCGCGTCGACGTGAAGCCCCGCGGAGCAACGTGCTTTGCGTTGAAGAATGGCAAGCAGAAAATGACACGCTCTGCGTCGTCATGCCGCAACACGCACAACGGTGCGGTCTGTAACGCTCCTGCGGTCGCATAACCTGTCGCACGGGACGCGCAATGCCCCGTGATGAAGCTCGCGCGTGGGGCATGGCGCGGTCGCGCTGGCGCTGCGCGGGGCGCGCGTTGGGAACGAGGTGCTCACGGTGTGGGAGCCGCACCGCCCCCTTGCCCCCTTCCTCGGCGCCATTCATGACTTGACTTTCAACATTTTCGACCGACGACTCGCCACATAGGAAATTCTGCGTCCTGCGCCATCCGAGCATCGACCCCCCGCAGTCGGATGGGCGCTCGAAAGCGGCCCTTCCTGCATCGGCTGGCATTCCGCCAGGGCGACAAAAGGACCACACCGTACCCACATCTCCTCCAGAACTGTACGGGCCCCAATCATTCCTCTGGACGGAACTCCGGCCGTCTGCCAATTACATCGTCGATCAAATACAGGCGCCCGCTGATCGGGTGCCTGGCCGACGTGTGGCCTACGAACGTTGCCGCCGACCCGCGTTCGCACTTCGATAGGAATGGGACAGGGGATGTGCCCCTTCCGATTCGTGAGGTTCGAGGGCGGGTTGCCGTGCGTCGCATCGCCGCGCGATGGGTGCCCATCTCGTGATGCGCGGAGTTTTTCTCTGCGTTCGTCGAGGACGGGAGTGGTCTATTTTGCAAAAGGTGAGAACATGAATGTACGGGGCGCCATTTCGCCTCGAGATACGTATCGATAGGTCTACAAGAGGCGTGCGCATCGCCACCACGAGGCGGGACCTGCCGTAGGGGGTCGTGGGTCTCGCGGCGTGCAGTTGCGCATGTCGATGCCCGTGTTCGCCGCTTTCCGTACGGCGAAAGGGCCGTGGTGTGCTCGTGAATCACCTCGCCCGGGGGGGACGCGAACCCTTGGGTCGAGACATGACTTTGCTCGCCTGTGGAAGGGCGGGGCACTCTATCAAAGGAACGCGGTGAACATCATGAATGAGGAGTTGGATCTCGAGGATACCACGGCGAAGCTGTACCGGCTTCAGGGCCGGATCATCGACGTCACGACGGGGCACGGGGTCGGCGGCGTGTATGTCGAAGCGTGGGACCAGGAAGCCCTCTGCCCCGACCTGGTGGCCACCGCCAAGACGAACGCGGACGGCCACTTCGCCATTACGCTCGATGACGCCTATCTCGGCATGCTCTTCGCGGATCGCAGGCCGGCGCTCAAGTTCCGCCTCTTCGAGTCGGGCCTGCTCACGCCTCCCCCCACGGTGACCTGGCAGCTCGCACCGGGGCTCCAGCGCATCCATATCAGGATCCCCGCTATCCCGGAGCGTACGGATGCGCCTCCTGCGTGCCTCGTCGTGCGCGGGCGCATCACGGATACGACGGGAGCGCGCGTCTTCCTCGAGGCCGATCCCGATGCCGAGCCCGATGCCGATCCCCCCATTGTGGTGACGGCCTTCCACGAGCGTCTGCCCGATCCGGGACCCCGCGTGTTTCTCGGATCCTGCACGACGAGGGATGGCATGTATCGTATCATTTACCGGCCCGACGCATTCGCTCCCGACGCGTACCCGAGTCTCGTCGTCAAGGCGACGTATGAGAGCACGAGCGGTAGCTGGGAAGCTGAATCGGAAGTGATCTGCCGAGCGCCAACGACCGCGATCGTGGACCTGGTCAAGGGCGGTGCTGCCTTCCGCGGCCCCCCGGAGGTCGAGCGGGTGGCCGGCAACGTGGAAGCGGCGCTGGGCCCGGTGAACATTCTGGACATCGACGAAGAAGACCTCGATCATAGCATCGCGCGCATCGCGTGCAGGACCGGGGAGGACAAGGAGCTCGTCGCTCTTTGGTTCAAGTCTGCGCGGATCGCAGACGACATGGGGCTCGTGGTGGAGGACATTAACAGCGCGGGGATCGTCTACCTCCTGCTGCGACAAGGCATCCCCCAGACGCGTCGAGGAATCCTCTCGCAACGCCCAGCCACGCTGAGGCAAGCGTTCGAGGCGAGCTTCGCTCAGAACGTCGGCAAGGAGCCTCCGGAGGATGCGGAGGTGACGCTCAATGACATCATGGACGCTCTCGTGGACAAGATGGTGGAATTCGCGTCCGAGCCGCGCGTGCCCGGCGCCAGCTCTTTCGCCGATGTCGTACGTGTGGGAATCCCCGAGATCGAGGGAGAGCCCAATGAGGAGCTGCAAGAGGCGTTCATTCGCGCAGTTCTTCAACACGAGGGCACGGTCGAGCAATTTTGGTCCCAGCTCGGGCTCAACACAGCCTTCTCCAGCGGGACCATCGCTGACCTCAAGAAAACATTGCAAGTTGGCGCCTTTACTCGGTACCACGCGCCCCTCGTCGAGGCGCTCTCCGGGGAGGTGGCGGACGCTCGGGAGCTCGCGGGATACGACACGGCCGACTGGATGGAGTTGTTGGAGGAACTCCCCTGTCCTCCGGATATACCGGGTGCGGACGAGACCGAGAAACGGACGAACTACATCAACATCCTCGAGCTCACCACAGAGACGGCCTTTCCCACGGCGGTCATCGCGGATCGGGTCATCCGGAACGAGGAACCGGAGGCCGACATCCGCGTGTTCTTCGAGAGCAACCCGACGTTCGAGTTTGGCGCGTCGCGCGTGTCGAGGTACATCGAGCAGACGACCGGCGCGCTTGCGGGCGTGAGTGATGTCGCGGCGACGACCGAGCAGCTCAAAAGGATGGAGCGGATCTTCCGCGTCACGCCCCACTACCGCGAGATGAAGCTGCTTCTCGATGCCGGTCTCCACTCGGCGCAGGGCATTCATCGTATGGGCAAGCGCCGTTTCGTCGCCAAGTTCGGCCCTAGCATGCGCAATGAACGCGCCGAGGTGATTTTCAATCGGGCGAGCTGGATCGCAACGGCTGCAACCGCGCTCTTTGCCAAGTTTGGCGGCGGCTTCCAGGGGCTAAAGCTCTTCGCCCTCCCGGACCTGGCCACGGCCATCAAGGACGGGCATCCGGAAACCGCGGATTGGGCCTCGCTCTTTGGCGTTCCTGACACCTGCGCGTGCGAGCATTGTCGCTCCGTATACGGCCCCGCCGCCTACCTCGTGGATCTGCTCGAGTTTCTGGATCGGCAAGACTCCAATCAATCGTACCCTGCCTCCGACGAGGGGAAGTTCTCAGCGAGGGACGTCCTCATCGGCGATCTGAGCGTGCCCTCGGGGCTCAAAGGTCGAAGGCCGGATATCGTGCGGCTCCTCCTCTCCTGCAAGAACACGAACACGACTCTGCCCTACATCGATCTCGTCAACGAGATCCTGGAGGTCGTCGTCGCCAACGAGGTGGAGGAGCCCGATTTCCTCTGGCCGTCGGACATTACGAGCGGAGGGACGTCGCAGGAGCTCCTGGCCGAGCCCGAGATCATCCACCCGAGTGCTCGCCTCGCGGCGTATGCCGAGCTCGCGGACGCCATTCATCCCTTCGAACTGCCGTTCCATCTGTGGGGCGAAGAGGCGCGCGTCTACCTCGAACATCTCGGCATGCAGCGGCACGAACTACTCGAAAAGTTCGTCGCGCCGTCGAAGGATCCCCCCGCCGATATCGCCGACCAGATCGCGCGCGAGCGGCTGCGCATGTCGAAGCGGGAGTGGGAGATCGTGACTGCGCAGTCATCGCCAACGCCGCCGACCACGGCGGCCTGCTGGGGCATGACGGGGTCGGACTGGATCACCCGCCAAGATGATGGTCTCAAGTACGTCCGCGTATTCTTGCGGAAGGCCGGCATCTCGTTCGAGGAGTTGCGAGAACTGCTCGCCACGAAGTACGTGAATCCGATCGCCCCCCCAGCGGTGAAGTTGAACCCCGAGGCGGGTTGCGACATCTATGCGAAATTGCTCACCGGGCTCGATGAAGAGGTGCTCGGCAGGATCCATCGCTTCTTGCGGCTGCGTAAGCGGCTCGGCTTCAGCATCACCGAGCTCGACTGGACGGTCTCCGCGTTCGGAGCGACGGACATCGACGCGGAGCTCGTGCGCCGCGTGGCCGATCTCGTCGCATTGCGGAAGGAGCTCGATCTGCCGCTGCCGGTGTTGCTTTCGTTCTGGGGCGACATCGGGACGTATTCCACCGAGTGGGGCACGTCGCTCTACGAGACGACGTTCCTCACCAAGTCGGCGCTGGCCCAATCTGCCGCGTTCGCGGACGTGCCGAGCGGGCCCGTGGATAGCACTGTGATCGCAGCACATGCAGCTGGGATCTGCGTCGCCCTGCGCATCAACGTGCTCGAGTTCGGGCTGCTCGCCATTCCCGAGATCGCCCAGCAGCAGATGGGCATTACGAGCCCGCTCGCCGTGAACGCGCCTCTTTCGCTGGCCAACCTCTCCCGGCTCCACCGTATCGTCGCGCTGGCCAGAGGGCTGCGTATCGGCATTCAGGACCTCCTGGTCCTTCTCGAGCTCTCCGGGCTCGACGCGCTCACGGTCGTGGTCGACCCACCGCAACCACCGCAGCCGCCCGCCGTGCCGGCCACGACGCGGGCGTTCGTCGAGCTCGTGAGGAAGGTGCAGCGCTCGAAGCTCACGATCGCGGAACTGCATTACCTGGTGCGGTACGCCGCGCCACCCGGGACGCAGGCGGGCCTCTCCGATGAGGCGCTCCACGAGCTCGCGGGCGAGCTCGGAGCGCTCGCCACCGAGGTCTCAAATGAGACGATGCTCGAGAGCGATCCCGAGAATACGCACCTTCACGCGCGCCTCGTGGAGGTGCTCGACGGCGTCGCGCCCGCCGAAGCGCCCGCCGTCGCCGAGCAGATCATCCAAGTGCTCGACGCACCATCGATTGCGTCGACGGCGGCTCGCAATGCCGAGCGTGCGTTCATGCAGCTCCACCTCGAGCACGTCTTCGGGGACGAGACGGCGTCCACGCTGGACAAACTGGTCGGTCCGGCGAACACGCAGGATGAGCCCGGGATTGCGGTCAAGGCACAGCGGTTCGCGCACGTGCTCGCGAGCGTGTTGAACCATCTGCGCCGGACGCGGACCGAGACGCAGGTCAAACACGCGCTCGCCTCCGAAATGAACTTCGAGCCCGAGAAGATCGACCACCTGCTGACGCAGACGCTGGCGTCATTGGCGCAGAGCGGAGCTCGGGCGCTCTTCGATTTCATGCCCGGGATGCATGCGGCGTTCGAGTACACGCCGCCCACGCCCGCGACGGCCGACGACCGGAAAAAGGCGATCCGCCGGCTGCACAAGGCTGCGCTGGTCGTGACACGGCTCGGGCTCGGCACCTCGGAGCTTCTATGGCTATATCCGGATGGGGTCGCATCGACGTGGCTCGATCTGAACGAGCTCCATCTCGAGGGGGACGATGAAGACACGGACCGGCAGGAGCGTTTTGCTGCCCTGATCCGCCTCGTCGATCTTGCATCTTTCCGCGATTCCCTGCCGAAGGGCAGTGAAGACATGTTGGCGCTCTTCCAGAAAGCGGTCGAAATCGGAAGCATCGAAGCGGAGCCCATCCAGAACGAGCAGGTAGCGCCATTCTACAGCGAGCTCGCCGAGCGGACCGGCTGGGCGCGCGACGGCGTGGAGCACCTCATCCACACTGGCTTCGTGTTCAAGGTACATCCCCTCGCGGAATCGGACTTCCGCGACGAGAGGGCCTTCCTCAGCCTTCAGCGCGCCTTCGAGATCCTCGGTCGGCTGAGCATCACGTCCGCGCAGGCGCTCCTATGGGCCAGCATGGACGCTCCGCTGCCGCCCGCATCTCCGAATGCCGCGGACATCGTACTCGACATCAAGCGTGTGGCGCGGGCCAAGCACGACGACGCAGCTTGGAGCGAAGTGGCGCGCCCAGTGCGCGACACGCTGCGCGCGAAGCAGCGTGATGCGCTCGTCGGTTACCTCGTCGCCAAGAGGAACCTTTCGGGCCCCAATGAGCTCTTCGACGAGCTGCTCATCGACGTCGAAATGAGCCCGTGCCAGCTCACCTCGCGCATCAAGCAGGCCATCAGCTCCGTGCAGACGTTCGTGCAGCGAGCGCTGCTCGGGCTCGAGGAGCACGTGACGGAGCTCGGCGAGGAAGCCGCAAGAGAATGGGACTGGATGAAGAGCTACAGGATCTGGGAGGCGAACCGGAAGGTATTCCTCTACCCGGAGAACTGGATCGAGCCCGAGCTGCGGGACGACAAGACGCCATTCTTCGAGGCGCTGGAGAGCCGGCTGCTGCAAGGCGAGGTCACCGCGGAGTCGGCCGAGGCGGCGTACCGGGAGTATCTCGGGAGCCTGCACGAAGTCAGCAAGCTCGAAGTGGCGGCGATATGCCACGAGCGCGAGGACGGCGACGAGCCAGTCGACATCGTGCACGTCATCGCTCGGACGCACGCGATGCCGCGCAAGTACTATTACCGAAAGCGAATCGATTCGAGCTACTGGACGCCCTGGGAGAAGGTGGAGCTCGACATCCAGGGGGACCACCTCTTGGCCACCGTGTGGAACCGGCGGCTCCACCTCTTCTGGCCCACGTTCGAGCCGTACACGACGGAGGACAACAAGAAACGTCAACGAATCAACCTTGCGTGGTCGCAACGTCAAAGCACGGGGTTCGGCCCGGTTTCTATGACGAAGGGCAGCCCCATTACGATGGGTGACACCGCTGACCTCGGCTGGCTGTCGCTCGTCGCGGAGCGTGAAGGTGGCGAACTTCGTATCGATTGCATGTTCAGCCTTCACGCAACGCTCATCCAGCTGCCCTCGCTACCGGGTATGCCACCGGTCCTGCCGCCGCCGCTCACGGTATACAAGACGTTTGGCCATTTCAGACTCGACCCGTGCGTCGGGGCCCTGACGGCCGCCAAGGTAGACCAGGCGCCTTATCTCACTGGTTGGGCACCCAAGTACTCCGTACCGGCCAACATGGGGCACCTGGAAGCGGATGAGTTTCCGGGGAACGACGGCCGTTTGACCCTCCCGACCCCGAAGAATTTCCTGCCATCCCCCTGGGGCTTGACCACGATGGTTTTGCTCCAGACGACGCCAGGGCGCTTCTCCTTGCTCACGGATCGAGCGAGTGAGACGGTTATCCTCGGCGAGAAGACGCGCGACGCCATTTTCTACACCGATGGGGCGCGCACGTTCTTCATGGACGCACGCTACCGGGCGACGACCACGTGGGGGGACATCGCCGAGGCATTCCCGAACGCGCCGGCCCCCGTGGGGCAGCAAGCCTCGGGCGCGCTCGACCCGATCGTCCTCGAGTGGGCCAACGAGCCCAAGCTCGACCTCGGCGCGAATGGCACCATCCAGGGGTTCTACCGCTTCCACACCTTCTATCACCCCTACGTGTGCGACTTCATCCGACGACTCGAGCGTGGAGGGATCGACGGCCTGCTCCGATGGGATACGCCCATTTCGACATCAATCCAGCTCGCGGAGAACGACACGCTCGAGGCCGACTACAATCCTACTCTCATCGTTGGCGCTCCATTCCCGATCGAAAATGTCGATTTCTCCTTCGGTGGCGCCTATTCGCAATACAACTGGGAGGTCTTCTTCCACGCGCCGTTCCTCGCCGCCACGCGCCTTTCCACGAACGGCCGGTTCGAGGAGGCGGATCGCTGGTTCCGCTACATCTTCGATCCGACGGGCGGGGCGCCGGGGAATGGGCCGGAGCGATTCTGGAACGTTCGCCCCTTCCGCGAGAACATCGATCTCGCCTCGATTCAGGCGCAGCTCGAGCAGCTCGCCGAGGAGAACCCGAACGCCAAGCTCCTCGCGGAGCTCTTCGGCGTGTCTCCCGATTCGAGCGCCACGCAGGACATGACCGCGCAGCTCGACCGCTGGAGGGAGAATCCCTTCAATCCGCACCTCATCGCCCGCATGCGGCCGCTCGCCTACCAGAAATCGGTCGTGATGAAGTATGTCGAGAACCTCCTCTCGTGGGGCGACAGCCTCTTCCGACGCGACACGATGGAGTCGATCAACGAGGCCACGCAGCTCTACATCCTCGCGTCTCGGATCCTGGGCGATCGGCCGCGCCTCGTGAAGACCCAGGACGTACCGCCCAAGTCCTACGCCGAGCTCGAGCCCGACGTCGATGCGTTCTCGAATGCGCTGGTCGAAATCGAAACGCTCATCCAAGCGCCCCCGGAGCCGAATACGCGCCGCCCGCGCCGCGAGCCGCCGCCGGTGCTCCGGACGCTCTACTTCTGCGTGCCGCCGAACGACGAAATGCTGGCGCTCTGGGATACCGTCGAGGATCGCCTGTTCAAGATCCGGCATTGCATGAACATCGAGGGCACGGTCCGGCAACTCGCGCTCTTCGAGCCCCCGATTGATCCGGGGCTACTCGTGAGGGCCGCTGCGGGCGGGCTGGACTTCGGCGAGTTGCTCTCCGTGGTCAATGCACCCATCCCCGTCTATCGGTTCTCGGTGCTCCAGCCCAAGGCCGTCGAGTTCGCGGGCAGCGTGATCTCCCTGGGCGCGTCGCTCCTCGCGGCGATCGAGAAGCGCGACGGGGAGGCACTCTCGCTGCTGCGACAGACGCAAGAGATTGAACTGCTCGAGAGCGTGCGCGAGGTGCGCAAGCGCCAGGTCGACGAGGCCCAGGAGTCGCTCGAGGCGCTGCGTCGCTCCCGGGCCGTCATCGAGGAGCGGCATCGGCATTATTCGGAGCTCGATCACAGGATCGCGGAAGAACGGGAGCAACGAAAGCTCACCACGCTTGCCACCGCGGCCACCGTCAGCGCGCAAGGCACGCAACTCGTCGCTTCCGGGCTCAAGCTGATTCCGCAGATCGCTGTTGGACTGACCGCATTCACCGAGTTCGGTGGTGAACAGCTCGCCGGCGTCGCCGAGATCGGCGGGCAGATGGCTGGGATGGCGGCTGCCCAGCTCGGCGCCGAGGCGGCCATGGCCGGCATCGAGGCGAGCTACAAGCGGCGCGCGGAGGATTGGCAACTGCAGATTGATCTTGCTTCGAGAGAGCTTGCGCAAATCGACCGGCAGATCCTCGCCGCTGAGGTGAGGCTGGACATCGCCCAGAAGGAATACGCGAATCACGAGCTGTCCGTAAAGAACGCCAAGGAGATCGAGGATCACCTCAAGACCAAGTACACGAGCAAGGAGCTCTACGGCTGGATGGCCTCGCAGGTCGAGAGCGTGTACTTCCAGGCCTATAAGCTTGCGTACGAACTCGCGAAACGTGCGGAGAGGGCGTTCCAGTTCGAGCTCGCCCAGCCGGGCGCAAGTTACATCACGTTCGGCCACTGGGATAGCGCGAAAAAGGGACTGCTTGCTGGTGAGAGGCTTCAGCTCGCGTTACGGCGCATGGAGGCCGCATACCTGGAGCAGAACAAGCGGGAGTACGAAATCACGAAGCACGTCTCGCTCGCCGAGGTCGATCCGCAGGCGCTTCTGAAGCTGCGTGAGACGGGCCAATGCGAGGTCGAGCTGCCTGAAGTGCTCTTCGATCAGGACTGGCCGGGGCATTACTTGAGGCGCATCAAGTCCGTAAGCATGACGGTCCCGGTCGTGAACGGGCCGTACGCGGGTGTCAACTGCAAGCTCACGTTGCTGAAGAGCAGCGTGCGGATGAAGACCACCGGCGGCTACGCGCGTATCGACCAGCCCGGACAGCCGGATCCTCGCTTCCTCGACCATTACGGGGTCGTCCAGTCCATCGTCACGAGCAGCGGTCAGAGCGACTCCGGGCTCTTCGAACTGGTCTTCCGCGACGAACGTTATCTGCCCTTCGAGGGGAGCGGCGCCGATAGCACGTGGCGCATCGAACTCGATGGGAAGACCAACCGGTTCGACCCGACGGCCGTTCACGACGTGGTCCTTCACGTGCGCTACACGGCGCGGGACGGTGGGGAATCGCTCAAGAATGGGGCGCTCGACGCGCTGGGGGCTCTGGAGCCGTCGGATGCAGGCCCGACCGGCTTCCGGCTCTTCAGCGCAAAGACGGACTTCCCTGACGCATGGCACGTGTTTCTCACGGGGGAAGGCGAGCCGGCGACGCATTCCCTCTCCTTGCCGTTTGCGCTGCGGCATTTCCTGCCGCTCGTCGGGAGCCGCCTACTCGAGATCAAGAGGGTACAGCTTTTCGCCAAACGGTCTGACGGTACGGACGGGTCGCTGACGGTCGCTCTCGACGCTGCGGGGGACGCGCTCACGGGCATCTCATTGATCGCTGGGGAGTATGGAAAGCTCCTCGTTGCCAGCATCGACGACGTCGAACCCGAGCCGCCCCCCGAGTCCGAAGAGCCCAAGACGTATCTCGACGCGCCGGTTCCGATTCTAGCGGAGACGTCGACCGGATTCGCCCCGTGGACGCTGACCGTGAGCGACGCGACGCCCAGCGAACTCGAAGACGTCTGGATCGTCTGCGAATACTCCAGAGTCGCCCAGGAAGAAGAATAAAAAGGCCGCCGCCGTCGAACCCCTGAACGAAAGAGGGCACGCCATGGAGCACAAAGGTTTTGCACCGAAGCCCAAGACGACCGCGCCCGAGGCGGTCAAGGCCCCGAGCCCGTCGCTTCCGAAGGGGGGCGGCGCGGTTCGTGGGCTCGGCGAGAAGTTCGCCGCGAGCTTGGTGAGCGGCACGGGATCCCTCACGGTCCCGATTGCGGTATCGCCAGGCCGCGGCGGGTTCGGGCCCGAGCTCGCCGTCGCGTACGATTCCGGCGGTGGCAATGGGCCCTTTGGTGTGGGCTTTGGGCTCTCCGTGCCCTCGATCTCTCGCAAGACCGAGCGTGGTTTGCCCGAGTACGAGGACTTCCGCGAATCCGACGTGTTCATCTTGTCGGGCGCGGAAGACCTCGTGCCGAAGCTCGATGAGGAGGAGGAAGGCAACTGGGTGCGCGACATCCCGAAGGACGACGCCGTCGAGCGCATCGAGCGGTATCGCCCCCGGGTGGAGGGCCTCTTCGCGCGCATCGAGCGCGTCACGGAGAAGGGGGACGGCAGCGTTTACTGGCGCGCCACGACCAAGGACAACGTCACGAGCATCTATGGCCAGTCCGCGGGGGCTCGTATCGCGAGCCTTGCGGCCCCGACCAAGGTTTATTCTTGGCTGCTCGAGCGCACCGAGGACACGCTCGGGAATGTCATCGTCTACAACTACAAGGCCGAGGACCTCTCGAATGTGCCGAAGGCCGTCTACGAGAGGCAGCGGTTTTCCGGCGACGCGCCGGTCGTGAACCGCTACTTGAAGCGGATCCGGTATGGGAATACGGTGCCCTTCCAGGCGCAGGGCTTCCTGTTCGAAGTCGTCTTCGATTACGGCGAGCACGGCGCAGCAGCACCGACGCCGGCAGAGGAGAACACCTGGCCCTGCCGGCAGGATCCGTTCTCGAGCTACCGCTCGACGTTCGAGATCCGCACGTATCGCCTCTGCCGGCGCGTGCTGATGTTTCACCACTTCCCCGAGCTCGGCGAGAATCCCGTGCTCGTGCGGTCCACAGACTTCACGTATGCCGAAGGACCGGCGCTCACCCGGCTTATTTCGGTCGCGCAGTTGGGGTACATCAAGACGGAGAGCGGGTACTCCAAGAAATCCCTGCCGCCGCTCGAGCTCGGGTATTCGTTGCCCGAGCTTCAGACCGCCGTCAAGCTGCTCGATCCACGAAGCCTCGAAGATCTACCTGGGGGCGTCGACGGACAAACCGCACGATGGGTCGATCTCGACGGCGAGGGTATTCCCGGCGTGCTTTGCGAGCAGCAGGGGGCATTTTACTACAAGCAAAACCTCGGTGATGGGCACCTTGCGCCCGCACGCTTGCTCGCGAGCCAGCCGGCCATGGCGTCGGGCGGCGGAGCGCAGCTCCTCGACGTCGGGAGCGAGGGGCGGCAATGCCTTGTGGAACTCACATCGGAGGGAACGTCGGGTTATCACGAGCGGACGCCGGAGGGGGGCTGGGGGCCCTTCGTGCCGTTTCCTTCGCAGCCGAACGTCAACTGGAATGACCCGCGGGTCCGGTTCATCGACCTTTCCGGCGATGGGCTCGACGATCTTCTGGTCGCGACCGATCATGTGCAGCTCTGGTACCCGTCGCTCGGCAAAGGCGGCTGGGGGCCACCGCGGGTTCTGCCGAAAACCTACGACGAGGACAAGAGCCCGACGCTCGTCTTCGCGGACATGACGCAGGCGATCTTCGTGGCGGACATGAGCGGGGACGGTTTGCCTGATATCGTGCGCGTCCGCAATGGAAGCATCTGCTATTGGCCGAACCTCGGGCGAGGGCGGTTCGGCGCCAAGGTGCAGATGAGCAAGGCGCCGCAGTTGGATGATTCGCACACGTTCGATCCGCGCCGGATTCGCCTCGGGGATATCGACGGGACGGGGACCACGGACATCGTGTACGTGGCCGGTGAAGGGGCGGTCATCGTGTTCAACCAGGCGGGGAATGGCTGGAGCGAGCCGGTGCGAATGCCGGGGTTCCCGACGGCCGATTCCTTGTCCACCGTGGGCGTGGTCGATCTGCTCGGGTCCGGGACGGCGTGCCTCGTGTGGTCGTCACCTTGGCGGGGCGTGGCGAAGCCGCCGATGCGGTATATCGATCTTTTGGGCAGCAAGAAGCCGTACCTTCTCACGTCGGTCAAGAACAACCTCGGGGCTGAGACGAAGCTCGAGTATGCGCCCTCGACGAGGTTTTACCTGGAGGACCTGAAGGCTGGAAAGCCGTGGGTGACGCGGCTCTCGTTCCCCGTGCACGTGCTTACGCGCGTGGAGACGTTCGACGCGATCAGCAAGGCGCGGTTCGTCAGTACGTACAAGTATCATCACGGGTACTACGATGGGGCAGAGCGGGAGTTCCGGGGGTTTGGCCTCGTGGAGCAATACGACGCGGAGTCGTTCTCGGCCGAGCGCGGAAAAGGGCTCTTCGCGGAGGCTCCGCCAACGGAGGAGGAGTTCCATCTGCCGCCGGTGCTCACGAAGACGTGGTTCCACACGGGCGCGTTCCTCGACAGAAGTCGGATCGCGAAGCAGTTCGAGAAGGAGTATTACGCGGGTGACGAGTCGAGGCCGGAGTTGCCCGACGCCGTGCTGGAGGCGGGGTTGTCGCCGAGGGATCTCCGCGAGGCGTGCCGGGCGCTCAAGGGGCAGGTGCTCCGAACCGAGGTGTATGCACTCGATGGTTCGGAGGCGGAATCGCATCCGTATGTCGTGACCGAGGCTTGCCCCGCCATCGTGCGCGTGCAGCCCTCGACTGCCAAGACGTATGGGTCGTTTTTCGCGTACGCTCGCGAGACCGTCGAGGTTCAGTACGAGCGCGATCCAGATGACCCGCGCATGGTGCATACGGTTGCGCTCTCGGTCGATCCCTTCGGCCACGTGGAGCGCTCGGTAAGCATCGCGTACGCGCGGCGGAACATTCCGGAGGACATGCCCGAACAGGGGCTTTTGGCCACCCTGACCGAGAGCGACGTGGTCAACGAGGATGGGGAGGCGAGCTGGTACCGCCTCGGAGTGCCCAAGGAGACGCGAACGTACGAGCTCACGGGGCTCTCCACGACACGGAGCACGTTGTTTTTGTTCGACGACGTGCTCATCGATGTGAACGCCGCCGGCGCGATCTCCTACGAGGCGACGCCCAACGGGACCGCAATGCAAAAGCGCCTGGTCGAGCGGGTGCGGCAGGTTTATTACGACAGCACGACGCTGTCCGGGTCTTCCCCCGCAGCGCTGCCATTCGGCACCATCGACGCGCTCGCGTTGCCTTACGAGACGTATGCGCTTGCTTTCACCCCCGGGCTCTTGACCGCGGCCTATGGCACGCGCGTGACCTCGACCATGCTCACCGGGGGCGGGTACATCGAGGAGAACGACGACTATTGGGTGCGAACCGGCCGCCAGGTATTCGATCCGGACAAGTTCTACTTGCCGGTCGAGATCCTGGATCCGCTCAGCAATTCCACGAGCATCACGTACGACCCCCACGACTTGCTCGTGACGTCCGCCGAGGACCCGCTTGGCAATACGGTCACCGCGACAAACGATTACCGTGTCCTAGGGCCCACGCTCGTTACCGACCCGAATGGCAATCGCAGCGCTGTGAAGCTCGACGAGCTAGGGATGGTCGTGGCGACGGCCATGATGGGCAAGGTCGGCTCGAGCGACGGGGACACACTGGAGGAGCCCACCACGACGTTCGAGCACGATCTCGACGTTTGGCGCACGACGGGCAAACCCAACGTCGTGCATGCGGCCGCGCGCGAGCGGCACGGGGATGCGCTGACGCCGTGGCAGCATAGCTACACGTATCTCGACGGACTCGGGCGTGAGATCCTGAAGAAGGTGCAGGCCGAGCCCGGTCCGGCGCCTGTGCGGGACGAGAACGGGGGGCTTGTCAAGGACGAGAACAGCGAGGTAGTGTTGGCTACCGCCTCGCCGCGATGGGTGGGCACGGGGCGCGTGGTCATTGACAACAAGGGCAATCCCGTCAAGCAGTACGAGCCGTTCTTCACGGCCACCCACGAATACGAGGACGAACAGGAGCTCGTCGAGTGGGGCGTGACGCCGATCCTGCGTTACGACCCGCTCGGCCGGCTCATCCGAACGGACCTGCCGAACGGGACGCATTCGCGTGTGACGTTCACGCCCTGGCAGCAAGCGAGCTGGGACGGGAACGATACGGTGCTCGAGACGGGCAATCCCTGGTATGCCGCGAGGCAGCCGAGCGCGACGCCGACGCCTTCCGCGCAGGAGCAGCGGGCGGCGGAGCTGACCGAGGAGCATGCGGAGACGCCGGCTTTGGTGCATTTCGACGTGCTGGGTAGGCCGGTGCGCGGGGTCGAGGACAACAAGGCCGCAGGGGTGTACACGACGAAGGCGGTGCTCGATATCGAGGGGAATCCGCGGGCGATTGTCGATGCTCGTGGGAATACGGCGATGGAGTATGTCTTCGACATGCTCGGGCGGACGCTGTACCAGAAGAGCTGCGATTCCGGAGAGCGGTGGACGCTGGCGAATGTGCTCGGGAACCCGATTCGGGGGTGGGACGGCCGGTGGCATGTGGTGCGCTCGGTGTACGATGCGTTGAATCGGCGGACGGGGCTGTGGGTGCAGAAGGGGTCGGATCCGGAGGTGCTCGCCGAGGTGACGGTGTATGGCGAGGGGCAGACGGATCCGGAGGGCGCGAATCTGCGTGGGAAGGCGTATCAGGTGAAGGATGGGGCCGGGGTGGCCACCTCGGTCGAGTATGATTTCAAGGGGAATTTGCTGGAGAGCCAGCGACGGCTCGCGCAGAACTATACGACGCAGCTCGATTGGTCGGGTTCGGTGGCGCTCGAGACGGAGGTGTTCACGCAGACGACGGCGTACGATGCGCTGAATCGGCCGACGAGCATGACGATGCCGGACCAGAGCGAGATCAAGCCGACGTACAACGAGGCGAGCCTGCTGGAGGCGGTCGAGGTGCGGATTCGGGGCGCGAGCACCTGGACGACGTTCGTCGATGACATCGATTACGATGTGAAGGGACAGCGGGAGAAGATCGTTTACGGGAACGGGGTGGTCACGGAGTACAGTTACGACCCGCTGACCTACCGGCTGACGCGGCTCAAGACGACGCGGACCTCGGACAGTGAGCTGTTGCAGGATTTGCGATACACGTACGATCCGGTAGGCAACATCGTCGAGATTGCCGACCTGGCGCAGGAGGAGCTCTACCACAATAGCGATCTGGTCGAGCCGGTCTGGAAGTACGAGTACGATGCGATCTACCGGCTGATCGAGGCGACGGGGCGGGAACATTCGGGGCAGAATGCGGACATCCAGCAGGATGCAAATGGGTTTCCGCTGGTGAGTGCGGCGAACCCGAATGACCCGCAGGCGATGCGGAACTATGAGGAGAGCTTCGAGTACGATGCGGTCGGCAACATCTTGAAGATGATCCATGCTGCGCAGGGCAGCACGGGGAGCTGGACGCGGCGGTACGATATCGCGGAGACGAGCAATCGGTTGCTCGGGACGAGCTTGCCCGGGGACGACGAGACCGAGTTTTCGGCGACGTATACGTACGACGAGCACGGGAGCATGACGTCGATGCCGCATCTGGATGGCATCGAGTGGGATTTCAAGGACCAAAAGCGCGAGGTCGACAAGGGGGGCGGGGGGACGGTCTACTTCACGTACGACGCTGGTGGACAGCGGGTGCGGAAGGTCTGGGAGCATAGCGGGATCGTCGAGGAGCGGATTTACCTCGGGGGGTTCGAGGTGTACCGGCGGCGGGAGCTGGGGGATGTGGTGCTGGAGCGGGAGACGCTCCACGTGATGGATGATGCGCGGCGTATTGCGATGGTGGAGACGAAGACCATCGACGAGAGCGCCGCGCCCTTTACGCCGACGGCACGAGTGAGGTATCAGCTCGGGAACCACCTTGGGTCGGCGGCGCTGGAGCTGGACGACGAGGGGGCCATCATCAGCTACGAGGAGTACCATCCCTATGGGACGAGCGCCTACCGGGCCGTGGACGATAGCGTCGAGCTGAGCGCGAAGCGGTATCGGTACACGGGGAAGGAGCGGGATGAGGAAACCGGGCTTTATTACCACGGGGCGAGGTATTATGCGCCGTGGTTGGGAAGGTGGACGAGTGCGGATCCGGCGGGGTTGGTGGATGGGGCGGGGGTGTATACGTATGTGAGGGGAAGGCCGGTTGGTTCATGGGATCCGAAGGGGACTGAAGAAACTGGGTTCTGGCAGAAGTCCCTTGATGAGGCTGAATCGTGGGTCCTTCGGCAGGGCGGCAATCTGGGCGAAAATCTATTCTACGGTGGTGTCGTTGCCCCTGCGACGGTCGCAGCCGCGACCTTGGTTCCGGCCTGGGCTTGGCTCGCTGCTGGCCTAGCCGCTACTACGCAAATACAGAGTTCCGATGATGTTGCCGGACACATGAATGCGGCCTCCCTGTCGGCGCCAGCCATGGGAAGATTGGGACCAACCAAGCCTTCGCCCGCCACGCCTCCGACTACGCCGGTCGCGGAGCCACCGCCGACCGTACCTCCTGCTACGCTAAAGGCCACACCAGCGCCTCCTCCTGGGATTGCAAAGACTACACCACTGCCTAGTCCGAAGCCTATTCCGCCATTATCGCAAGCTGCGCCACCGGCCACTCGACCAGTCGCAACAACAGCCCGGCCTAAACCAACGACGCAGCGACCGGCGCAAGTTGCGCATGGTGAGAAGGTAGGAAGCAAACCTGCATTAGCTGATGAGGCAAAGGTAGGAAGCAAACCCGCCAAGGGGTCACCTCCAGCGTCGTCACCGACTGTACCGCGCGGGCCTGGAGCAATGAAGCAGCAAGCCACAGGTCGGCTAGCGGAACTTGGTCTACGAGGGGTTGACCTTGCGGGCAAGTCGTATAATGCAGGTCGGAAACTGCTCGAACAGCACGGATTTGCGCTAGAGAGGACGACGGCGACGGGGCGAAAGGTTTTTACCAACCCGAAGACCGGCGCCGTAGTGACCTACGACTCAGGCAAGGCACTCACTGCCGCGCAGAAACCACACTGGACGATACAAAACAAGGCAGGGGAGTTCTTGGACCGAAGCGGTCGCCCCGCGACCGGCCCGCACCCGCCCATGGGCGGAAAACACATACCAGGAGGATGAGAGCTATGGCGGACGAATCCATTGACTTGTTCAAGCGAATCTTTCACGAGACGGAGGTTGTCGACATCGACTTCTCTAGGTGGGATAAATTCATCCGCATCGTAGCAGTCGCTCGAGTCATGCCACTTGGCGAGGATGGATGGTTCCAGTTGTATCAGGTCGACTTCTGTGACGTTGAGTCATTCACTTGGCGGTCGAACCACCTCGGTGTCGAGCTAGACAAGCCGGAACAACACTGTCAACTGATGTTCATGGATTACTTAGTCAAGAAGACCAAGACTGCTTATGTGTTCGAACTCCGTGGCATTCGGCCTTCTCCCGACATGGTGATCCATTGCAAGCGTCTCAACATAAGCAGCATCAGCAAATCCGCGATCGATGCTGTGAATCCCAGATGGGATCAACCGTACCATCCACTGGCCAGGCCGAGTATCGAAGAGTTGTTCGCTGCGCGAAAGGTTCGGAAGGGTAAAACCCCGTAGAGCGGGCGGCGGAACTGACGGAGGAGCACGCCGACACGCCGGCCGTAATGCCCGATTCGGGGGTGGGATGGCCGGGGGCACGTGGTGCGCTCGGTGTACGACGCGCTGAATCGGCGGACGGGGCTGTGGGTGCAGAAGGGGTCGGATCCGGAGGTGCTCGCCGAGGTGACGGTGTATGGCGAGGGGCAGACGGATCCGGAGGACGCGAATCTGCGGGGGAAAGTGTATCAGGTGAAGGATGGGGCCGGGGTGGTCACCTCGGTCGAGTATGATTTCAAGGGGAACTTGCTGGAGAGCCAGCGGCAGCTCGCGCAGAACTATTCGACGCAGATCGATTGGTCGGGGACGGTGGCGCTCGAGACGGAGGTGTTCACGCAGACGATGGCGTATGATGCGCTGAATCGGCCGACGAGCCTGACCACACCGGACCACAGCGAGGTCAAGCCGACGTACAACGAGGCGAGTCTGCTCGAGAAGGTCGAGGCGCGGATTCGGGGCGCGAGTAGCTGGACGACGTTTGTTGATGACATCGATTACGATGCGAAGGGGCAGCGAGAGAAGATCGTCTACGGGAACGGGGTGGTCACGGAGTACAGCTACGATCCGTTGACCTACAGGCTGACGCGGCTCAAGACGACGCGGATCTCGGACAGTGAGCTGCTGCAGGACCTGCGATACACGTATGATCCGGTAGGCAACATCGTCGAGATTGCCGACTTGGCGCAGGAGGAGCTCTACCACAACAACGAGCTGGTCGAGCCGGTCTGGAAGTACGAGTACGATGCGATCTACCGGCTGATCGAGGCGACGGGGCGTGAGCATTCGGGGCAGAATGCGGATATCCAGCAGGATGCGAATGGGTTTCCACTGGTGAATGCGGCGAACCCGAATGATCCGCAGGCGATGCGGAACTACGCGGAGAGCTTCGAGTACGATGCTGTCGGCAACATCTTGAAGATGATTCATGCCGCGCAGGGCAGCACGGGGAGCTGGACGCGGCGGTACGATATCGCGGAGACGAGCAATCGGCTGCTCGGGACGAGCTTGCCGGGGGATGCGCTGGGGCAGTATTCAGCGACGTATACCTACGACGAGCACGGGAGCATGATCACGATGCCGCATCTCGATGGCATCGCATGGGATTTCAAGGATCAGAAGCGCGAAGTCGACAAGGGGGGCGGGGGGACGGTCTACTTTACGTACGACGCGGGTGGGCAGCGCGTGCGGAAGGTCTGGGAGCATAGCGGGATTGTCGAGGAGCGGATCTACCTCGGGGGTTTCGAGCTCTACCGACGGCATGAACTCGGGGATGTCGTGATGGAGCGGGAGACGCTCCATGTGATGGATGATGCGCGGCGGATCGCGATGGTGGAGACCAAGACGGTCGATACGTCGGATTCGAGCCTCCTGGTGACGTCGCGGGTGCGGTATCAGCTTGGGAATCACCTCAGGTCGGCGGCGCTGGAGCTGGATGGGGATGGGCTCGTCATCAGTTATGAGGAATATCATCCTTATGGGACGACGGCCTACCACGCAGCTGCGAGCGGGGTGGAGGCCAGCGCGAAGAGGTATAGGTATACGGGCAAGGAGCGGGATGAGGAGACAGGGCTGTATTACCACGGGGCGAGGTACTACGTGCCGTGGTTGGGACGATGGACGAGCGCGGATCCAGCGGGGATGGTGGATGGCGTTTGCCTGTACCAATATGTGCGCAGCGACCCAATAGGGCTCCACGATCCGTCGGGAACCACGGGGGTGAGTTTATTTAGCAAACCCGATGAAGTCACTCAGATGTCGATGGGGACCACAGCTCCAGGAAATTTCCGGGTCGGATGGTCCAAACGCCAGGTGCGGGTTGGTGGCTCACTTACGCCGAAGCTCCAGCCAATCCCCAAGCCTCGTTTAGATGGTGGGGCTGTTCTGCCTCCCTCGGAACGGGACAAACCTGACCGCCGTGCTACACGGTCGAGGACAAACCGTTCATGCCGAAGCGAATCCGAAGAAACCACACGAGCGAGCAGAAGGCCGCGCTGCTGAAGCGCCACCACGTGGAGAAGGTGCCCGTTTCGAGCCTTTGCGACGAGACGAAGCTGCAGCCGAGCCTCTTCTACACCTGGCAGCGGCAGCTGTTCGAGAACGCGGCCGTCGTGTTCGATGGGCCGCCGAAGGACAAGCCCTCGGCACGCGAGCGTGAGCTCGAAGCGCGCGTCGCGCAGCTGGAGGCCAAGCTCTCGAAGAAGGACGCGGTGATCGCGGAGATCTCCGAGGAATACGTCAAGCTGAAAAAAGAACTTGGGGAGCCCTGACCGGCCGGTGGGTTCCCCACGACACGCGTGACGAGGTCGTCGACTTCGTCCGCGTGTGGGCCGACAAGACGAATATCATCGGGGAGAGCTTCATTCGCTGGCTCGGCGTCGCGCGCAGCAAGTTCTTCGACTGGAAGAAGCGCTACGGTAAGGCGAACGAGCACAATGCAGATGTGCCACGCGACTTCTGGATCGGGCCCGAGGAGCGGCAGAAGGTGCTCGACTTCCACGCAAAGAACCCGCTCGAGGGCTATCGCCGATTGACGTTCATGATGCTGGACCAGGACGTCGTCGCCGTCAGTCCTTCGACCACCTATCGGGTGCTGTCGGCGGCAGGCCGCCTCGACCGCTGGAAGCGGGGCGCGTCGAAGAAGGGCACCGGCTTCGTGCAGCCGCTCAGGCCGCACGAGCACTGGCACATCGATATCGCCTACCTGAACGTAGCTGGCACGTTCTATTACCTGTGCTCGCTGCTCGACGGCGCCAGCCGCGCGATCGTCCATTGGGAGATTCGCGAAGCGATGACCGAGTTGGATGTCGAGTGCATCGCACAGCGTGCGCGCGAGAAGTACCCTGACGAAAGGCCACGCATCATCTCGGACAACGGCCCGCAGTTCATCGCGAAGGACTTCAAGGAGTTCATCCGAATCGCGGGCATGACGCACGTGCGCATCTCGGTCAACTACCCCCAGTCGAATGGCAAGATCGAGCGCTGGCACAGGACGCTGAAGAGCGACGCGATTCGGGTGACGCCGCCGTCATCGCTCGCGGATGCCCGCCGCATCGTCGGGCGCTTCGTCGACCATTACAACGGCGTGCGCTTGCACAGCGCCATCGGGTACATCACACCGAACGACGCGCTCGCGGGCCGAGCCGATATCATCTGGGCCGCACGTGACACGAAGCTCGAGGCAGCTCGTGAGGCGCGGCGGCAGCGTCGCCTGGCAGCGAGGGCGGCTGCGCATCCGGAGCACCGAGCCCCCGCCAGAGGCTCCGTCTGCCCATCGCCCGCATAATCGCGGAGCCGCCGCGCGCAGCAAAGGGCAATCTCGCGCCCGGAGCCACCCGCAGCCGCGGCGAGATGCTCGGGGCTGCGCCGGGCAGCAACCGCGGCCGCCTGGAAGCCAAACCCGGCGAGGATGGCGAGGACGCGAGTTGCCCAACGCGAGCACGGTGGCACTCTCGGTGGCGCGTGGGCCTCGCGAATTCAGGCCGCTTGTGACTTGCCTTGGAGAGGTTTTACTTTACTATACCGGGACCGCGTCCTGTTCACGGGGAACCAGTACAGTAAAGCATGCCATGCCGGATGATGTTATCATCCTCAACGACCTAACTCGCGAGGAACAGATTGTTGAGCTAACAAAACGGATTCCCGGGCTTACGGAAGCGCAGGCACAAGTTGCGTTGGACCAGGGATTCAGTCGAGAATCCCGCGTCGTGTTTGGAGGGAGCAGAGTTCGGGGCGATTTTAAGCCGACCTCGGATATCGACATTGGATTTGGATCATTAACGGAACGCCAAGCACAGCGTGCTCTTAAAAATATTCGGAAAGCCGGTCCGCTAAGCCCAGAGGAGAGAATACAAATCGTGCCAGGGAAATCCACAGACCACATACCGACGATTAGGAGCCCAGAAGAATTCTTTCAGAGGAGCGGGGTTCGCGCCCCGACCGATCCTCGCGCCGGCGAGCCTTTTCTCCCTTCGGGTTCGATTACTGCGACGCCCGATGGTCAGATCCTCATCTATCGCCCAGGAGTACCACAATGATTTGCATTTTGGATGGTCACCCGGTCGAGTCGACATCCCTGACTGTCCGCGAGATGGGAACCGGCGGAGTGCCAGCGCCCCTGCTGCACGATGTAACGCTTGTGTTCGACCGTGCTGAGTTTGTTGCGCTCCTGTCCTCGGCCTATGCCGCTCTCGGTAAGGCATTGAATGAGGACATCCGATTGGTGGGTGATGCCGACGACGACGAGCGAGCCTGCGTCATGCATCCAAGTCTCGCCGGGCTACTCGACAGCACTCCAGCAACGCTGTCGGGCCTCATGAGAGATTACTTATGGAACGACCTCCTGCGAGTGTGCTTCGGCACCAATGCGGTTGAAGTCTGCGAGTATGTGATTGACGCGTACAAGTCTTTGAAGGTGGAGGCGTCTGTTGTTGCCATCGACGCCACCGCATACCATGTGCGACCGTTCGAGACGCGTTAGCAGCCCGTGGACCTATCCCGAAGGACGATCGACAAGAACGGTGAGATGATGGTAGGTTTATCCGTGTCATGTCGATGGGGCGAACACGAGAGAAGCAAGCGCCGCTCTGGGTGGCGACGCCTTCGCTGCCGCGGTCGCCGGGGCACCGGTTCTACGAGAAGCTGAACGAGCTTCTGCGTGAGAACGGGTTTGACCGGGCCATGGAGGCGGCGTGCGCGAAGTATTTCGAGGCCGACGGGACGGCGGGCAGGCCGTCGATCCCGCCGGGGCTTTACTTCCGGATGCTGCTGGTCGGGTTCTTCGAGGGGATCGAGTCCGAGCGCGGGCTCGAATGGCGGTGCTCGGACGTATCACCTCGCCCACCCCCGTCTGGACGCCGTCCCGCCCCCGTGGCAGGCGCCGCGGGCCCGCACGTTCGGCCTGCCATCGCGCGGCATCAGGCTCCACAGCAAGCGCCACGCAGACGTCCGCGCAACCGCTCGCGCGAGCCAGCGATCGTCAGAGGCTCGCACATTTGGGGGACACACGCCGGCCCTCTTCGCGCCGATGCTCTGACGCGGACGCTCGGAGGACGCGACGTCGACTCGCTCTATCCCTGAGCAGCTATCTCGTGCGGCAGCGGAACTCGCTGCCCGCGCAACGCCGCCCTGATGGGCGTCCGCAGGTACGCCTTCGAGTCGAGCCCGCAGAGCTATGCGCCTGGCGTTCGCCGACGTCCTCGCCTCGGTGAACAACGCGACGGCCATCCCCGACGAAGCAGAGCCCGATGGCAGCCTCCAGAAGCGCCCGCTGACCGCGAGATCCAGCGAGAACACAGCCTCCCCATGGAAGACCGCTCCCGCGTCCGCAGCGGTCTCCGCCCCTCCGAACGTCCCAACCCCCTCGCGTCACCGTGACGCGCGCCCGTTCGAGCCTTCGAACCCCCGCGCGTCACCGTCTCCTGCGGGTCTCCAAACGTTCGACCCCCCACGCGTCACCGTCGCACGCGCCCGTTCGAACGTTCGACCCCCCACGCGTCACGTTCTCCTGCGGGTCTCCGAACGTTCGACCCCCTCCACGTCACGGTGACACGCGCCCGTTCGAGCCTTCGAACACCCACGCGTCACCGTCTCCGGCGACCCTTCGACCGTTCGAACACCCTCGCGCGCCCACGACGACGACCTCCTCGGCCGCGCCGAGGAGGTCCTACCCGCACTGCTCCGCGCTCCTCCGCACGGCCATCGTCACTTCTTGAGGATGACCTCGCCACCAAACGTCATCGGGTAGGTGATCATCACCGTCCCACCACCCGCCGGACGCGGGAACTTGATCGTCTTGAACGCCTTGCGCACGCAGTCGTCGACCTTCGGGTTCCCCACCGTCGACTTCTTCACGCTCGCCTCGTTCACCACGCCGAGCGGACCGACCGTCGCTTGCAACGTGATCGTGCCCGCGAGCTTGCCGTCCTTGTCCGCGCCGATCGTGTAACAAGCGTCGAACGCCTTCACGTTCTCGTTGACCGCCGTCTGGATCTGCTCGTCGGTGAGCGTGCCCGAGAGCGGCAACGTGTCCGGGTCCTTGGGGTTGCCCTCGGCCGGCGTTCCCTCGGGGGAGGGGGAGGAGGAGGAGGAGGACCCTTGCTCGCCTGCCGTCGCGGTAGGACCACCGGGCTCCTTGGGTCCCGAGCCGCCCGCAGGTGGCGTCGCCCCGCAGCCCGCGAGGACGACGAAAACGATGGGAGTGACAAACCAACGCATGGCGTGCGAGTTCAGTCGAGATGCGGCGCGTTGTCCACCGGGAACGTTACCGTTGGAACCTTACCGCTCACGCGACACGCGCGCGGGCGGCGTGTCCGAGCGCGACGGCGCGGCGGTAGACGGACTCGTACGCGCTCGCCATGACCGAAGTGGTGAAGCGGTCGCGGGCGCGGCGCGCACACTGGAGCCGGTCGAAGTGCGCGAGTTCGGGCGAGCAGGCGACGCGGGCGAGGGCGTCGAGGTCGTCCGGGGGGACCAGGAAGCCGGTGACGCCCTCATCGACGATCTCCGGGAAGGAGCCGCGCGCAAAGCCGATCACGGGCGTGCCGCAGAGCATGGCCTCGACGGCGACGAGGCCAAACGGCTCCTCCCACAGGAGAGGACAAACGAGCGCACGCGCGCCCGAGAGGATGCGGATCTTCTGCTCGTGGTCGACCTCCCCGTGGTCGAGGACGCCCGGGAGATCGAGCCGCGGTGCGATGTACTCCTCGCAAAACGCTCGATCCTGCGGGTGTGTGCGGCCGCCGAGGTGGATGGGCATGCCCACGAGGCGCGCGAGGTCGAGCGCGAGGTGCGTGCCCTTCTCCTCGCAGTAACGCCCGATGTGCGCGAGGTAGCCGTCGTCGCGCAGGCTCGGCGGGTATCGGTTCGGCGAGAGGCCGTGGTGGATGACGCGCGCGCGCGCCAGCGGGACCTCGAGGTCGAGCTGACGCTGGCTGATCGCCACGTGGTAGACCTGCGGGTGCGACGCGTAGATCCGCGAGAACGATTCCTCGCGGTGGTGGTGCAACGTGTACACGATCGGCACACGCAAAAAGCCGGAGAGCGGTACGCCGTGCGGGCTGTTCAGGTGGACCACGTCGAAGGTGCTGCGCGCGATCTCGGCGAGCGCCCAGGCGACGTGGTTGACCTCGTCCGCGGCCGTGGGGGGCCAGACGGGGCGGTGGTAGAGCGCGCGCTTGCGGCAGCTCGTGATGGAGTCGCCCGTCGTGAACACCGTCACGGCGTGGCCGCGCGTGTCGAGCTCCTCGGCGAGCTCGTAACAGAAGAGCTCGGTCCCGCCGTAGCCGATGGGCGGCATGCGGATGAATGGGGTCGAGATCATCGCGATGCGCATGGCTCACCGTGCCTCCCGCGCGCGTCCGCCCCCTTTGCGCGCAGGGAGGATGAGGTACACGCGCCGTGCCATGCGCGAGGCGTCGTCCCCCGAGGCACCGCGCGATCGTGTAGCGAGCTCGCCTCCAGGGGGTGAATCGGCCGGGCTCTGCCCGGACGAGAGGGGGACGCGAGGCCCCTCGGGACTAAAGCTCGGGCGCTTGCCAGGCTTCGACGCGGCGCCAGATCGTGGCGAGCAGATCCGGCGCCGAACGTTTGAGCGCATAGATCAGGTGTGCCTCGGCCGTCACGGGGACGAGGCCCTGATCGTGCTCGACGGCGTTCATGATCTTCGCGGCCACGAGTTCTGGGGAGGCGCCGCGCTCCATGAGGCGGCGCGAGCGTTCCAACGCCGCGGGCTCGGCAAAACGGCCGTGGCGGCGGCTCGCCTCGTGGATGTTCGTCCGGATGAACCCGGGGCAGATCGCCGTGACGCCGATGCGGTGGCGGCGCAGGTCCGCGCGCAGCGCCTCGGAGAAGCCGACGACAGCGAACTTCGTCGTCGAGTACGCGACGAGCAGGCGGCTGCCCGCGAGGCCCGCGGCCGAGGCGATGTTGATGACGTGGCCACCTCGGCCTCGATCGATCATGCGCGGCACGAAGAAGTGACAGCCGTGCACGACGCCCATCACGTTGATGCCCATCACCCAGCTCCAGTCCTCGAGCGTGGTGTCGCGCAGGCCGCCCGTGACCGCGACGCCGGCGTTGTTGACGAGCACGTCGATCGCAGGAAACACGGCGTGCACCTCGTCCGCGAAGCTCTGCATGGCCGCGGCGCTCGACACGTCGACCTTGCGCGCGAGCACGCTCCGACCCTGCGCGCGCGCGGCGGAGGCGACCTCGTCGAGCCTCGCCTCGTCGACGTCGCAGACGACGAGGTCTGCGCCCTCCTTGGCGAACGCGAGCGCCGTCGCCCGCCCGATGCCGCTGCCCGCCCCCGTCACGAGGACAACCTTGCCTGCAAAACGCCCGCTGCTCATGGGGAGCGACGGAAGCGCCCCGCCGGGCGGGCGTCAAGTCAGGTGCCGAGCGTGACGAGGAGCGCTTCGACCGCCGGCGGCCAGATCGCCTGCGCCTCCGTGAGCAACTCGCGTTCTTCGAGGACACGGTAAATCGCGAGCGCGCGGCGCAAGAGAGAGCGCGCCTCCAGCCGCTCGGCCGACGTCCCCTCCGCGAGCACCGTGGCCGCGCGGAAGCAGAAGAGCGCGTGATCCCCCTGGATCTCGGAGACGTCCGGCTGCTCCGACGCGAGACGCGCCGCGAGCGTGAGGCCCGTCCGGAACGCTTGGAGCGCGCCGCGTGGATCCGCCATCGCGCGGAGGACGTGGCCGATGCGGCCGTACGTCGCGTAGAGGTCACGCCGCGCCTCGTCGTCGTACGTGGCCTCGGCGAGGTCCTCGCGGAGCACGAGGCAGGCGCGGTAGGCCGCGAGCGCCTCAGGCTTCTCGCCCATCGCGCGTAGCACCTCGCCGATGCTCTCGTGGCAACGCGCGAGCGCGCGGCGGCGTTGGATGTCGTCCGGCGCGTCGCGCGCGAGCCGATCCCGCACGACGAGCGCTTCCCTGTACGCCGCGAGCGCACCCGGGCCGTCTCCAGCGGCGAGGAGCGCGTCGGCATACCGGTCGCGCGTGAGCGCGACGAGGGAGCGATGATCCTGATCGTCGGGCGCGCCCTCGGCGAGGCGCTCGGCGAGCGTCATGCCGCGCTGGAAAGCGGCCGCCGCTGCGGCCTCGCGCTCGTCTTCGAGCAAGTAGTCGCCGACCATCACGTGGCAGAGGGTGACGCCCGTGAGCACGCCGGCGATGGCCTCGCGGAAGGTCTCCTCGGGGTGCTCGGCCTCGTCGAGGGCGCGACCGTCCCGCGGGTAGAGGGTGCGATCCGAAAGCAGGCCGGCTTGCTCCTGCGTGCCGGCACGAGCGCGGAGCGGGATCACCACGGCCCGCTTGTCGCGCTCCATCGTGAGCCCCTCGCGGAGCGTCGCCTCCACGCTCGAGCCGGGCATGAGGGCTTCGGGGCTCGCGAGCACCACGATCACGTCGGCGGTGCGGAGGCGGGAGCGCGTGTCCTCGGGGGGGGCCGCCGGCACGGATTCCCGTACGATCCCGGCGTCGACCGCGCACAGCCGACGCCGCAGGCTTGCCACTCGCGCAGGCGATCGTCGCCGAGCTCGACGCGCTGCCGAGCGGGCGGACCTTGACCTCGCGAGGTCTCTTCGATCGGCTCATGAGCAAGCTGCGCGAGTCCGTGCCGTGCCTCCACCACGCACGCGCGAAGGTGAGCTTCGAGCTCGTCGCAGGCAAGCCGGGGCGGCGCGACTCGACCTCCACGATGCCCGCGCCCGCGCCACGCCTCGACGTGCTGCCGCGGAGCGCGACGCCCGCGCCACCCGCAGCGCAGCTCGTGCCGCCGCCACCCGCAGCGCAGCTCGTGCCGCCGCCGCCCGCAGCGCAGCTCGTGCCGCCGCCGCCGGCCGAGGCGCTGCGCCCAGTGCCACCCCTCCGCGAGCCCGAAGTCTCGCTCGCACTGCCGCGTCCGCCGCGCACGTTCCATCCGCCGCCGCCCCCGGACGACGTCGATTTCACATGGACCAACGACAGCGAGGACTGGGGCAGCATGCCACGCGTGATCCCGCTGGCGCGCCCCCTCTCCGCGCCCCCCGGCGCCTCGCTCCCGCCACCACCGATGCCAACGACGAGCAGCGGGAGCAGCTCGATCCTCGGGACAGACGGGCCGATCTCGAGCCCCATCTCAGGCCGCGAGATCTCTCCCTTCGCGCGGTACACCGTCGAGGGCGAGCTGCTCGCATCCCAAGGCGATCCAAACGGCGCCATCGCCGCCTTCCGCAAGGCGCTCTCCGTGCTCGGGCCCGGCGGCGATCCACACGCGCGCGCCGAGATGTACGTGCGGATCGGCGAGCTCCGGTCGCGGCACGGCGAACCCGAAGACGCAATCTCGGACTTCGAGAAGGCACTCGCACTGCGCCCAGGGCACATCCCCGCCCTCGAATCCCTCCTCCTGCTCTGCGCATCCGAGCGCGACTGGCGCGGCGTGATGAGCGCCGAGGAGCGTCTCCTCGCAGCACTACCAACCGACACCCTCCGCTTCGAGCGGCTCATCGAGTTCGCCGCACGCTGGGAAGGCGAAGCAGAAAAACCCGCGCGCGCACGTCTGCTCTTCGAACGAGCACGAGAGGTGCGCCCGCAAGATCCCGTCGTGCTCGAGCAAATCCGTCGCCTCACGCTGAAGTCGTTGCCGCCCGCCCCGCGGGGGTGAGGCGCGGAGCTGGGGCTTTGCCCCAGGCCCCACCGGGGCTGTCCGCCCCTGGACCCGGACCAGCGCAAGCGCTGGACTCGGGGTCGATGAACTGCGCTCTGCGCAGTTCATCGAACAGCCGCTGGCAAGACCCTACACGACCCTGCCAACCAAGACCGCAGCGTTGCTGGTTCAACCGGCAACGTGCCGCTGCGTGCGACGACCTCCGCGGTCTTGCCACCGGCCCGTTGGAAGAACTGCGCATCGCGCAGTTCTTCCACCTTCGGTCCAGGCCGTGCCTGGTCCGGGTCGAGGGGCGGATAGCCCCCGCGGGGTCCGGGGCAGAGCCCCGGCGCGACGCTCTGCGAGCCTCGCACGCTCAGGCGATCGACTCGGCCTCGTACATCTTGATCTGGGCCTTTGTCATGGCTTCTTCGCCGCGGAGGCCTTTGTGGTGTTTGCGGAACACCTCGGAGCGTGGGTAGGCGAGGAAGGCTTCGCGTGTGGACCAGCGGGAGACGGCGAGCAACGCGCCTTCGTCTTGCCAGAGCTCGATGCCTAGGAATCCTTCGAACTGGTCGAGGTCGTGCGCCGTGTCGCGGAAGGCCCGTTTGATTCGGGAAAGCTCGTGCTCGGGGGCCCGGATGGTGTTGACCACGACGTACATGCGTGACTCCTTCGAGACAGAGCGCGCGTGGCGCGTGCATGTTCGGGGCAAACCGTGTTCCACCCCCGATTTGGAAAAGCCTGTAGCATGGGGGCCTGCGCGCTTGCCATGACCGCCACCCCGCGTGAAGAACGCGCGCTGAGCGCTCGCGGCGTCAGCTCTTCTCCGACGGATGCCACCGCCGGAGCAAGAGCCAGCCGCCGAGGTTCGTCGCACCGAACAAGCCGAGCCCGAGCGCCGAGGCGCAGAGCACGGCTGCGAAGAGCAGGTCTGTTCGGAGCTGCCGCGGCGCGCTCATGATGAGGATGCCGAGCCCGGGCGTGCCCTCGGCGAAGCCTGCCACGAATTCTCCGACGATGGCCCCGATCACGGCGAGCCCGCCGGCGATGCGCAGGCCCGTCACGATGCTCGGCAAGGACGACGGCAGGCTCAAGAGCAGGAGCGTGCGCAGCTTGCCCGCGCCGTACAGGCGGAAGAGGTCGCGCAGCGCGGGCTCCACGGATCGTAGCCCTGAGAGCGCGTTCGCCACGACCGGGAACACGCTCACGATGAAGGCCGACACGCTCACGGCGCGCTCGCCTGGCCCGAACCAGAGCACGAGCAGTGGCGCGATGGCCACGATTGGCACGGTCTGCAGAAAGACCGCGTAGGGGTAAAACGCGCGCTCGAGCAGCCGCGAGGCCGAGAGCGCCACGGCCACGAACACGCCGATCACCCCGGAGAGCGCGAAGCCGAGGAGCGCGCTTTTCGCTGTGGTCCAGGTCGCGAGCCCCAGCGTCGTCGCGTCTGCCGCGAACGCCGCGGCGATCTGGCTCGGCGGAGGCAGCAGATACGTGGGCACCACGAGCACGCGCACGAGCGCCTCCCAGGCGCCGAGCAAAAGCACGAGCGAGAGCAGGGGCGGGGCCGCGGCGGTGAGGGGCGTCTTCATGGCGCCTCGCCCGCGAGGAGCGCCTCCTGCAGCGGCCCGAGCACGCGCGCGAAGCGTGGATCGCTGCGCAGGGAGGCGGCGCGCTCGCGCGGCAGATCGATCGGCGTATCGAGCAGGATCCGCGCCGGGCGCCGGGAGAACACGATGCACCGCTCGGCGAGGTAGGCGGCCTCTGCGTTCGAGTGCGTGACGAAGAGGACGGTCATGCCGAGGTCGAGCCAGAGCGCGCGGAGTTGATCGTCGAGCCGCTGGCGCGTGAGCTCGTCGAGGGCGGCGAAGGGCTCGTCGAGCAGGAGGATGCTCGGGCGCGTGACGAGGGCGCGGGCCAGCGAGACGCGCATCTTCATGCCGCCCGAGAGCTCCGCCGGATGCCGCGCCGCCGCGTCGCCGAGCCCCACCTGCTGGAGCGCTGCGAGGGCCTGCGCGCGCCGCTCGTCCCGGGCGACGCCCGCGAGTTCGAGCGGCAAGGCTGCATTGTCGAGGACGTTGCGCCAGGGCAGGAGGTGCGCGTCCTGAAACACGTAGGCGATGCGGGGCCGCTCGGCGCCGTTCGGGGCGAGGAGCTGGACGGAGCCTCCGTCGGCCTGGTCGAGCCCGGCGACGAGTCGGAGCAGCGTGGACTTGCCGCAGCCGGAGGGGCCGAGCAGGGCGACGAAGGTGCCGGCGGCGACGTCGAGGTCGAGGCCGTCGAGCACGACGCCGCTGCCAGAAAAGACGCGCCGCGCCCGCTCGACGAGGACACGCACCCCGCCCGGGCGAGGCGCGCCCGCTGCGAGGCCGGGTTCGAGGACCAGGGAGGTCATGGCGTCCCTTGGGTCGCCTCCAGGTACACGTCCATCTGGCCGATCGACGTGTGGTGCACGTATTTCTCGTCGAGCAGCCGCTGCATCTCCGGGAAATCGCGCATGGAGTCCGCCGAGTCGAAGGCGTCGCCCGTCACGTGCGGGAAGACGTCGTAATGCTCGACGACGATCGCCGCGGGGGGCGCCTTTTCGAGATCCGCGAGCAGAACCTTGCGATGCTCTTCCTTGGCCCAGGCGACGCGCTGCGGGACGTTGTAGATGTACCGTGTCGCCGCGGCGCGGTCGGCCATGTCGTAGATCGACGGCTCGAAGCCCCACACGAAAATGGGGCGGTTCGCCGGGACCACGCTCCGGAGCAGATCGGCCACGGCGCGGTTCGTCACGGTATTCACGTCGGCCACGCTGGCGAGCTCGTCGAGGCCCCGCTGATTGCGCAGCCCATCGGCCACGAGGGCCAGGCGTTTCTGCGTGCGCACGAGGAACGAGCCCGGGACGTCCTTCGTGGCCGTCCGGCCGAAGGGCACGAGCAGGAGCACCAGGAAAAAACCGGCGAAGCCGAGCGCCCCGCGCGTCCGCGCCCGCTTTCGGAGAGCGTGATACCCGAGCGCGGCGACGAGCCCCGTGAGCGGCCAGGTCGCGCCGTAATGGTAGGGGAAAAACTTCCCCTGCATGGCCACGCCGACGAGGTGGATGAAGGCAATGCCGAGCGCGAGCAAGGCGAGCGGCCGCTCGCGCGCGCCCAGGCCGAAGCCGAGCGCGAGGAGCAGGCCGATCGTGGGGACACTCCCGTATTGCTGGAACCACTCGGTGAAGGCCCAATAAAACATCGCCGTCGGGGCCGCGCCGTGCCAGCCGAGCGCCGTGTAATAGGGCGTGAAGACGAACAGGACGCGGTGCAGGTCCCCGAGCGCGCCCCGCGCGCCGAACCAGGCCGCGCACAGGGCAATGGGAATCGCCCCGCCCGCCGCGAGGAGGAGCGAGGGGCGAACGAGGCCGCGGGCGGCGGCGCGCAGGCGCTCGATCGTCGGGCGCGCGGGGTCCGTGTCCCACCACGCGGGCAGGAGCGCGACGAACGCGGCGCCGCCCACGAGCGGCGGCTTGAGGAGGCCGGCGAACCCGAAGAGGAACCCCGCGACGACCCAATCCCGCGCCTTCGTCGCCGCGGCGGAAGGCAGGCCGGACGGCCCTTTGCGCGGGGCGCAGAGCAGGGCGGCGATCGTGATCATGCCGCCGAACGACTCGGGCTGGGACGTGTGCCAGAAATCGAGCTGCGCGTGGACGAGGACGCTGATCGTGGCGGCGAGGAGCCCGAGCGTGCGGCTGCCCCAGAAGCGCAGCGTCAGGCGCGTCATGCCGAACGTCATGAGCGCGAGGCCAAAGACCTCGAGGATGCGGATGCCCCCCTGCGCGGACCCGAAGAGGAGCCGGGCGAGGGCGTAGACCAGGAAGATCCCGGGGGGCTTGAAATCCCAGGCGTCGCGATAGGGCATCCCGCCTTCGAGCACGGTGCGCGCGACGACCGTGTAGATGCCCTGGTCGCGGCCGTGGCCGAACAGGAGGATCTGGCCGAACAGGAAGACGAGCGCGGCGAGGCACGTGGCGACGAGCGCGCGTTCGGCGAGGAGGTCGAGGTAGCCCGGGATCACGGGCGCCGGGGGCGGCGTGGACCGCTCGGGAGCGGAGGACGGGTCGTCGGCGGCGAGAGTCACCGGGGCGACGTTCTAGTCGGGATCGGCGGCGGCTCCAACCAATTTGGGCCCGTCCGTCAGATGCGGTACGTCCGTTCGATCGCGTGTACGAAGAGCGGCGCGACAGACTCGATGGCGCTGCCTGCGAGCTGCTGGCTGCCGGGGTGCGAGTCGGTGCCGAGGATGTGCTCGAACATGCCGCTCGCCCGGAGTTTTTCGAGGGCGCCGGGGGGCAGGACGAGGTGGCTCGCGACGGCGTGGCAGCGCGTCGCGCCGGCCGCGAGGTAGGCCGCGGCGGCCTGGATGAGCGAGGATCCCGTGCGGATCATGTCGTCGTAGATGACGACCTCGCGGCCGCGGACGTCGGCGTTGACGCCCGTGACGGCGAGCTTGCCGGTATCGGGATCGCGGCGCTTGTAGACGAACGCGGGCTCGACATCGAGGTCACGCGCGAGGCTCTGGACCCACTTGGCGCGGCCGGCGTCGGTGGCGCCGAGCAGGTACGAGCGGCCGTCCATGGTGCGCTGGATGAGCTTCGTGACGAGCGACGCGCCGTAGAGGTGGTGGGTGACGTGGCTGTCGCCGAAGTAGTAGGGGATGCCGTCGGTGTGGAGGTCGAAGAGGTAGACGCGCGTGCCGCCCTCGCAGGGCGGGATGGCCGAGACGAGGCGGGCGCGGGTCTTCGCGGTGACGACCTCGCCGGGCTGGACGGCGCGCTCCATGGTCGCGTAGCCGAAATACGGCATGACGATGGAGAGGGAGCGGGCGCCGCCGGTGCTGATGGCGCAGCCGAGGTCGTAGAGCTCGAGCCAGTCGAGGTCGGTCGGGGTGCCGCCGAGCAAGACGACGTCGCGGCCCCACGGGTCCTCGGCGACGCGAAGGTAACGCTCGCCGTCGGGGAAGGTCTTGTGCACGATCTCGCCGCGGTCGAGCTCGCCGGCCGCGAGGAAACGGGGCTCGAGGTAGGCATACGAGGAGATCGTGAAGAGGAGCTTCCGGGCCATCGTGGGGTCCTTCTGGTCCATCTGTGCGCGGGTGTCACGTGCCAAGGCGTGTCCGGGCTTTGCACAGGGGGGTGGTCGGTGTAGACGGGAAGTGATGGAAGGCACGTCGGCTCGCGAACGTGGCAGCGCCGCGCTGGGCGCCGGATGGCTCCTCGTGGTGGGGCTCTTCGCCTCCTCGGGGGCGGCCCAGCCTGCCCAGGAGAGCGAGGAGCAGAAGAAGAACATCGCTCGCGGCTACGTGATCTCGGGCGACGAGGCCTTCGAGCAGGGGGACATGGCGCGCGCGCTCGATCGGTACGAGCGGGCCGAGCGGCTGATACCGGCGCCCACGGTGCGCCTGCGCATCGCGCGTGTGCTGGCCAAGCAGGGCAAGCTCGTCGAGGCGCGCGTGAAGTACAAGGCGGCTGCGACGGCGGATGTCGCATCGGACGCGCCGGACGTATTCTTCAAGGCGGTGGTCGAGGCGCAGAAGGAGCTCGCGGCGCTCGAGCCGAGGATCCCGTCGGTGCAGATCGACGCACCTTCCGGCGCGGGCGGGGCCACGATCGACAAGACGATCCTCGAGGACAGCGCGCTCGGCGCGCCGATCCCGGTGAACCCGGGGCCCCACACGATTGAGCTCCCTTGCTGCGGGATCCAGACGACATCGCCGAAGGAGGGCGAGCGCGTGCGGCTCACGTTCACGGTGCGGCCGACCGAGGCGCCCGCGTCGTCGGCCGCCGGCCCCAGTGTCCGGCTGATTGCGGGCCTGTCGACGCTGGGGGTGGGCGTCGTGTCGCTGGGGGTGGGATTCGTGGGGGTGGGGATGGTCCAGGCGGCGAATTCGGACCCGACCTTCGAGAAGGCTCGGTCTCTGTATGGCGTGCAAGACAACGTCTGCGATCTCGCCGCGGGCAGCGAGCCGCTGGTGCCGGGCGTGAACAGGGAGGGGGTTCTCGACGCCTGCAATCGAGGTGATACGGGCAGGCTCCTGCAGCTCGTGTTTTTCCCGGTCGCCGGGCTTGTGACCGGCGTCGGCATCTACCTCCTCGCGACGAGCGGCCGGGGCGACAAGAAGCCCGCGTCGAGTCGGGTCGAGGTGCTTCCGACCGTGGGGAAGGGGTACGGCGGGCTTCTCGTGCAAGGTTCTTTTTGAGGGCCGCGATGGGGAGCGCGCGCCGTCGTGACGCTCGTGCCGGCGCTTTCGTGTCGATGGTGGCGCTTTCCGCGATGATGGTGCCCGGCAATGCGCGCGCGGACGAGCCGGGGGCCGGATGGGATGGACGGTTCGTCGTGGGGATGAGCGCGATCGGGGTATCGGCGGTGTCGCTGGGGTTCGGGATCCTGTCGACGTACCAGGTGCACGAGGCGAATGAGGTGATGCGAGCGAGCGCATTCGCGGCGCAGTTCACGCACAAGCAAAACGTGTGCGTGGCGGCGGAGACGTCGGCGGATCCGGGGGCGGGGGTCATCCGGGAGACGTGCGCGCGGGGGAATACGTGGAACACGTTGCAGTACGTGATGTATGGGCTGCACGTGGGGGCAGCGTTCGCGGGGGCTTATCTGGTCGTGACGAGTATCATCCCGGCGGAGAAGAAGGCCGCGGCGGGGAGCGGGGTCGCGGTGGTGCCGGTGGTTTCGGCAGGGTATGGCGGGGTGGTGGTGAGCGGGGCGTTTTGAGGCGTCAGCGGATGGGGCGGATGTGGTCGATCCGTCGGTCGTGGAGGATCTCGTAGGTGGCCTTCAGCGTGACCGACTCGCCGGGCTGCATGATCTCCGTGCAATAAAATCTGTTCCCGAGGCGCAGGCAGTCTCCCATTCCCAGTTCGGTCGCCGGTCGTTGGACTCCCTGGCCCCACCAGTTTTTCTCCTTCAGGGCCGATTCGGGCACATCACAGGCAAACGTCACGTCTGCGATTGGCGGGTCCCTGAGAAGCACATGATGCAGGTAAATATGGCAGCCGTTCACGCGCGTCGGCTTTTTCAGTTCGAGCGTGACCTCGGAGGGCTCGCCGCGCGCGCAGGAAGCGAGCGCGAGGGCCACGCAAATGCAGAGGGAGCTTCGCAAGGCACCTCGACGGCGGCAGGAGGTCATCGGATCGGCCGGAGATGATCGCCCCGTCGGTGCGTGATCTCGTAGGTCGCCTTGAGCGTGACCGACTCTCCAGGTTTGATTGTCTCCATGCAGTAGAATCTATTGCCAAGACGCAGGCAGTCGCCCACGTACATGCCGGTCCACGGGCGTTTCGAGCCTTCCCCCCACCAGTTCTTTTCGTTCAGGGCCGACTCCGGTACGTCACACGCATAGGTCAGGTACGCAACGAGCGGATCCTGGAGGAGCGCCTCGTCCAAAAAGACGTTGCAATCGTTCACGCGTGTTGGCTTTTCCAGGTTGAGCGTGACCTTGGAGGGCTCGCCATGTGTGCATGCCGAGAGCATACCCGCGATGATGATCAGAATGGAGAGTCGCATGGTCGGATTCCTGACACGAGTCATTAGTCACACTGGTCGAAGCGTAGCTTTTCCTGCGCACAGTCGACGCACTTCCGACGCAGCTCGTTGCAACAGTCGTTGCACCCCGATTGGGCGCCAGGGTGGCCACAACTGTTGTGACAAAGAGTGGTCTCCTCGTTGCACTTCACTGGATCCGCGCACTGAAACGCCGTCACGGTGGACCCACCACAACCCGTCAGCAAGCTCGCCAGGAGAACCACCGCCGAACCCACACGCATGAGCTTCGCCCCTCACCCCGCAGCCTGCCGGCCCTCTCCCGACGCGTCAACCTCTTTCCCCGCCTGGATCGCCCCTCGCGCCCGGCGCAACCGCCCCGATCCACGCCTCGATCCGCCCCGTCACGTCGCACAACCGCCTCCCTCGCGACCTCGATCGCACCACGCGCCTCACGCAACCGGCTCCCTCGCGACCTCGATCGACCCTCTCACCTCACGCAACCAGCTCCCTCGTGACCTCGATTGACCCGCGCACCTCACGCAACCGGGTCGATCGAGACCTTGATCGACCCAGTTGCGCAGTCTACCTCACGAATCCTCGCCCTCCGGACCCTCGTCCGTGGAATCTGCCTCACGCTTCCGCTTCGGCCGCGTCGCCTCCAGGAAGGCCGCGACACGCTTCGGTTGCCCCGGGAAGAGCTTCTTCAGGTCACCTTCGAGCCGGTCGAGCTCCAGGTTGATGTCCTCCACGTAAAGCTCCTCCGACGTGCCCTGCAAGGCCAGCGCGCGCAGCCTGTCCGCGCGCTCCGTCGCGGTCCCGTCGAGCTTGTTCGTCACCGACCCGAGCCGCAGCGTCCATTGCAATGCGAGCGGCTCGTCCGGGTTCCGCCCGAGCTCGTCGAGCCACGCGCGCCCCTGCTTCACCTCACGATCGATCCCGAACGCCTGCGCCGCCGACGGCGAGACGTCCTTGAAAAACCGCGTATAGGGCGCCGCGTCCCTCCGGCCCCCCGTCTTGTCCACGACGTCCCTGCCAAACGCCGCGACCTCCGGATCCCATTGCGCATCCGCGACCGCGAGCCGCGCCCGCGCGCGGCCAAGGGCACGCTCCAGCTTGCGGCGCTCCGCCGAAAGCGTGTCGCCCCTGGCCGTGAGCGATTCCCACAAGGGCGCGAGGTGCTTCGTGGTTTCGTCGCTGGCGAGGCCGTCGGCGATGGAGGCGCAAATGTCGGCGGCAGACTGTGCAGAGGTGTTCGTGCGTAGGTGGGTAGCCATGTGTGGAAGGTAACTGGTGCGGCGGGGGAGGTGTCAAGAGGGAAGGAGGACCGTTCCGAGGGCCTCTTGGTCCCCCTCCCGTGGGCCGCCGGTCCAGGGCGGCGGCGTCGGGCCTCGTGCTCGCCCTGCACCGTTGCCCGGCGCCGCCGTCCTGGGCCGGCGGTCTTTTTTATGGGCGAACGCGCGGCTCCGGTCGCGACAGCGCCGCTCCCGGAGCCGTGGGCGTCACTGATTTCGTGGCATTCTCCGCATAAAGAGCCAGCGCCGAGCGCCCCTTGCGCGGCGCCGGCATTCCGCGGTTCAGATGGACGTCGGGCGCCCTTCGCGGCAGGGGAGGTGTCTCCCGCAGGAGCGCCGAGACGCGCGGGATTGCGACGGCCTCGCCGTCGTGGTCCGGCGGAAGGGGTCGGGCTGCGGAGGCACAGGCGCGCGCGGGGGGCGCGCCGGGCATTGCATGGGGATTCGGAGAGGGCGTGGACGCGAGCACGAGAGCCGCCGCGCCCGTGCCCAGGAGCGCCCGCGTAGGCGCGCGGAGAGCCATTCGCGCGAGCCTTTGCCACGCGGCCCCGAGCCGCGCGCGAGCGTCGCGGGCAAACAGGGCGATGAGCAAGAAGGGCACGAGGGCGAAGGGCGGCCGGCGGCCGGGCCGCATCTCGTCCATCCGCACGAGCCGTTTGCGCATCGACCGCAGCGCCTTGGAGATTCGTGAAAAGACCGTGCTCGGGGCCATCGCCTGCTCGACCGCGATGTCGCGAATGCCTTGGTCGTGGATCACGTGCTCGAGGATCAGGTGACGTCGCGCGTCGTCGAGCTCTCCGAACACAATCGCGAGCCTCGCATGCTCCTCCAGGACGAAGGCCGTACCCGACGGGTCGGGCGCGTTCTCCAGGGCCTCCTGATCGAAGACGATATCAGGCGCGTTCCTCTGTTTCCTCAGATGGCGGAGCGTGATGTTTTTCACGATGGAACATAACCACTTGCTCATCCCCTCGCGATCCGCTGGATCCGGGCGTTTTGATTTCGGCTTGCTACAGGCGACCAGAAATGCATCATTGACCAGGTCGGCGACATGAGCACGATTCGCGCCCAATCGACGCGCCACGCTCCGCATCTGCGTGATGTAGTGAGCGAAATCCTCCGCCGAGATGACCACGTCGGTCGAGGTCGTCGGGCGGGCGGTGGGGCGGTGCTGGGCCTGCATGTCTGTAAATCCCAGCAGGGGGACTTTTGTCCGAAAGAAATCGACCGCGGGGTCCAAAAACTCTTCCGGTCCGCTGGACGCGGAAGGTGGTTCGCGTGACGTGGCGTCCTGCGGCCCGCTCGCTCCTGGCCCTCGCGGCCTGGATGATGGCGCCGTCCTCGGCGAACGCCGACGAGCTGCTCCATCACCGCCTGGCGTTCGAGGGGGATCGGTCGTTGCCGCTGTGTGACCAGGCGCTCAAGTTCAAGGCGCTGCTCGTCGAGCGGGTGCCGTTCACGGTCTTCGACCCACCGACGCCCCGTACGCTCGTCGTGCGGGTGCGGCGCGCGCCGAACGGCGACAAGACGGCGGACGTCTCCGTCAAGGACGAGGCGGGGCAGGTGCTCGCCACGGACACCCACGTGTACGAGCCCACGACCGAGTGCTTCGAGGTGCTCTACTGGACGGCGATCGACGCGGCGAAGCTGATGCGCGCGACCGGGACGGTGGCGGCGCCGGAGGAACCACCGGCCCCGCCGGCTCCGCCGGAGCCTCCCCCGAGCCCGGCGCCTCCGCCCTCACCGCCGCCCAAGCCTGCCCGCGAGCCCGAGAGATCGGCGCCCGTGCCGAGCGTCGCGCCGCGGCGGTACTTCCTGGGGGGCGGGGCCTCGGTTGCGTACAACCTCGCGCCGGAGATCGTGGTGGGGCCGCGCTTGTTGTTCGGGATCGAGCGCGGGGCGTTCGTCGGCGAGGTGGACGCGAGGTGGTTGCCGTTGCTGGAGACGCGGCCGGCTGGCGACACGGCGCTGGAGGTTCACACGATGTCCGCCTCTATCGCGGGATGCCTGAAGCGGGACTGGCTGCTCGGGTGCGGCATCCTGATGGGCGGCGCAGCGCGCATCCACATCTTGCACCGCGAGAACTACGAGCTGGTGTACGGCGGGTTTTTCGGGGTGGGCATCCGCGGAGCCGTCGAGGCGCCACTGACGACGTCGATCACAGTTCGCATCGATGCGGAGGGGGTGTGGACACCACGCCCCATCAGCGTTGATGCAGGCTGGTACGGCTTCCCGGAGTTGCTGCCGCTCCACGTGAGCGGCGGAGCCTCTATCGTGTACGCGATCAAGTGACCGTCATGTCGTGACCGCCGGACAGCATACCGTTATGGGTTTGTCAAGGGACAGTTCACCGACGACCTCTCCGCCGCTCGGGATGCAGGTGCCCTTCGTATAATTGAGGAGCTCGGCTGTCTTCCCACTGAGCGGGGCCCCGGGCATGACGTCGTTGCACGGCGCCGTCATCCCTGCCGTGACCTGTCCGCCTGTCTGATAGTCGGTGCAGGCAGGCGCGCCGAAGGCGGACCACAACACCGCGCACGTCCCTCCCGTCGACGGGCCGCAGGTGCAAGTCGAGCACTCGCGTTTGTCCTTCACCACGCCGTAGAGAACATGCCGCTCCCCGGTCCACCCCTCGGGGCAGAGGTGCTCCCCCTCCTTGAAGATACAAGAGGCGTAGTCGTCACCGGCCGGCCCACAGACCTTCCCGCTTTGCCCAGCGCAGCTCGGCCAGGGCTCGGCGCTCGTACACACCCGGCCGAGGGGGGTTTCCGGTCCGCCGTTCCAGAACTTGGCAGGGGGCTCGACGGGATCCCCCTTCACGTGCGCCTTGCACGGCTGCTCCTCGATCACCGGAGGCGAGATGGTGATCGACCGGACGCACGGCACGCCGCCGCAGAGTGTCGAGGAAAGGATTGCCTTCTCCTGGTTGCAGGTCCCATCCCAGCCAACCGAGGGATCAAAGTTTGTCTTGACACCCCCGCCTGGGCATGCCTGCGAGTCGACCGTCCACGTCTGCGGCAGCGTGCACGTCCCCTCGGGCTCGTCACAGGAGCACTCGCCACAAAGAAGAGGAGGCGGCGCGGGCGTGCCCTCGAACGCGACGATCGGCATGTTGCCCGGGCACGGCGGCGGTTCGCGCCAGTCGGAGAAGAACGCTGCGTGCCTCCAGTCTTCGGGGGACTCGGGAACGCAGACGCCGTCCGCGCAGAGGGACATGCCGCCATCCTCTTCGCCTCCGTCCGCGCCTCCGTCCGAGCACCTCGGCGGCCGTGGTGGCGGGCCGTCGCATGCGTTCGGGCACTCCCACGGGATCGGTTTGGGCTTGTTGTACCCTGGAAAGTCCGGGTCCGGGCACGCCTCGGGGAGAGGACAGGGGCAGCAATAGGGGTCGTAGGCGACTTCACGGGGGCAGTCCGCGAGGTTGCCGTTCTCCCCGCAGCCGAGGAAGCCAACCCCCGCACCCATCCCTGCGAACACCAGCAGAACACCGAAGCGGATAAAATTTCGCATGTACGTCTCCTTCTTATTGGGTTGACTCCGCTGGAGGTTTCCCACCGAGGTCCCGGACCACCTGGAGCTCCGACGGCCCCACGCGCACCGCCGCCGATGCGGAAGAAGCCGGCGAAATCCGGACGATGATGGGCTTGCCGGATCGGGGTGGGCTCTTCACCGGCGAGGCAGAGGGCGCAGAACTCGCGCTCGCGCTCGCACTCGGACTTGGCGCGACGGGCTCCGGCAACGCGTTCAGCGCATCACACGACCACGCGCCGAAGAGCACATGCGCGCGGCTGCAACGGACGTCGACGGTGCCGCCGGTCGTGTTGACCTGGAGCGTGTGCGCCCACGGCACACGCTCCCACTTCATCGGCACCGCCTCGCACCCGCGAGGTTGCCCCATGCAGGCGGTTTCACTCGCCAACCGATCGACCTCGATCGTCGAGGCGAACACGTTCACGATGCCGAGGATGGTCGCCGTGCAGAAGAGCCCTCCAAGGAGGAGCTCGATCCAGAAGACGACCCAGGCAGACGTTCCGTTTATCTGCACGCGTACATGTGGTTGTTGTTGCTGCTCTTTCATCACGACCCCCATCAGCGCGAGCAGGCGTCACGCCTGTCCGCCTCGAAATACGTCAGGACACAACACAACGTGATCTCGCTCTGCGGCGCGCCGTTCTCGTCGAGCTCCACCGTCGGCGGGCCGTTTGGCTCGTACGTACAGGAGGCATTCCGCTGCGGCGCGACGGGAATGAGCCCGCGGATGGGCCATCCCCTCGGACAAGCATGGACGCCAGGCCGCCGTACGCACCGCATAGCTTCGTCCGGCAGCCGTAGGTGAGGGCCGAAGGTCCTCGCGACCTGTCTCGGCGCGTGAAGGATCGCCTCTTCTTCGCGGCTCGGCGCGCACGCGGCGACCACGAGGAGCGGCACGAGGAAGAGGGCTGTGAGACACGGAAGCAACCTCGAGGAGAGTGCTGATGAAACCATGTTCCAGGTCAAACTCGTACCCAGAAAAACCCGCCTCCGCAATCCGTTTCTGATGCACGTTGCATTTGTCCCGGACCCTCCGACAAACTCCCACATCCCCCGCGGCCCGCCACGCCCCCGCCGCCCACCGGGATCGCCCCTCTCGCCTCCCGCCCCGGATGTGCTCTCCCGCCCGCCGCGCGCGGGGCCTTCATGCCGCGCCCCACTTCCGCTAGGCTCGACACCACGGTGTCCTCTCCGCTCCTCGTCCTCCACCTCTCGGACCTGCATTTCGGCCCGCATGGTCGCTTCGGGGGCCAGGACGGCGAGCGGCTCGCTTCGCGTTTCGCCGCGGCGATCGACGCCGCGCGGGAGGAGCAGGGCATTCGGCAGGGCGTGGGGCTCGTCGTGGTCACGGGCGACATCGCCGAGGCCGCGCGCAAGAACGAATACGAGGCCGCGCTCGGGTTTTTTGGGCACCTCGACGCCGAGCTCCGCGTGCCGCGGGATCGGTTCGTGTTCGTCCCCGGAAACCACGACGTCTCCTGGGCCGAGACACGCAAGGTACAGATCGAGCAGGACGACGAGGGCTTCGACGAGGCCGAGCTCGAGCGCCGCCTCGACCTCGTGCGCCTCGCGCGCTTCGAGGCGTTCGTCGCGGCGTTCCACGGCCGCCCGCGCGCCGAGCTGCCGAACGTGACCTCGATCGGCCACGGCGCCGTCGTGCACCATTTCGCCCTGCCGGACGGCGGGATCGCCGTCGCCGCGCTGAACTCGTGCGAGCGCGAGTCCCACGCGCGCCAGGGCGGCTCGTTCGGGGAGGCGCAAGCCCAGCGCTTGCTCGATCATCTGCGCGGGTTGCCGCCGTCGTGGATGTCGATCCTCGCCGTGCACCACAACCCGATCACGCCGGTGCCCGAGGCCGTGGCGAGCTGGGTGGAATGGCTGCGGGGCCACCCTGGGCCACTCAAGCCCGAGACGATCGAGCATTTCGCCGCCGACGCGGCCGGCTTCGAAGGCAAGGAGCGCCTGCGCGCCGTGACCGAGGACGCGCGCGTCTCGGTGGTGCTGCACGGGCATCACCACGGCGCCGATGCCCACGCGTTCCCCTTCCGGCGCGGGGAGAAGGGGCACACGCTGGTGCTCTCGTCCGGAAGCTGGGGGCTCTCGCCCGAGAAGCTGCCCGAGAGCCAGCCCGCCATGGTGCACCTCCTGGAGCTCGATCCAGCGCGGCGGCAAGCGCGGTCGATCCTGCGGATCTACGCGCCCCGCGCCCGCGCCGAGGGGCAGGTCGAGCCGGGGACGTTCGCCGTGGATCCGGCGAGCCCACGCGGCGCCACGCTCGATCTGTACGTGCCGAAAGGGTTTGGCGAGGAGACACAGGCCGCGGCTGCGTTCGAGGGGGCCGAGGTCGTGGCGTTCGTCGAGGCGTATCGACGGCGGTTCGGGGCGCGGTACGTGCGCTGGGACCTCGGCGGCGTGGGCGTGACGCAGCCGAGCGGGGGCGGGCCGCCCGTGGAGGCGCGGCTCGACGAGATGTTCGTGCCGCCGCGGCTCGGGGCGAATACGGATCCGGGGCGGCTCGACGAGGGGGCGCCGCTCGATCCGTTCGCGCTCGTCACGCGGGCAGCGCCGCTCGTGATTCGTGGGCCGGCCGGCTGCGGAAAGACCACGATCCTGCGCCATTGTTTTCGCAAGCTGCTCGCCGAGGGAGGCAAGACGTGTGTCCCGTTTCTGATCGAGCTGCGTGAGCTCGGGCGCGCCTGGGAGCGCGCCACGCCGAGCGAGCGGACGCTCGAAGCCTACCTCGCCGCGCGCCTCGCCGAGGTGCGGGGGCAAGACGAACGGAGGACGCTGGCGGCGCTTTTTGACGCGCCCACGGGGCCGCGGCCGATTTTGCTCGTCGACGGCTGGGACGAGCTCGGGGATCTCGGCAATGAGGTGCGCGAGAAATTGATGGGGCTGCTCCATACGTCGCCGCGGGTGCTCGCGGTCGTGACGAGCCGGCCTTATGGCGAGAGCCGGCCTTCGAGCGCCGAGGGGTTCGACGTGCTCGACGTGCAGCCGCTCGCGGACGAGGAAATCGCCACGTTCGCGGCGCGGTTCCACCGGCGCGTGCACGGCGAGGACGAGGCGGCCGCCCGCGCGGCGAGCGAGCGCTTTTTATGGGCCGTCGCGGCGAGCGCGGAGGCCCAGGCGCTCGCGCGGACGGCGCTCTTGCTCGTGATGATGCTCTTCGTGCACCGGTCGAGGCCGCTGCCGGACAAACGGCACGAGCTGTATCGCGTCTGCCTCGACAACCTGCTTTCGGCGCGACCGCGGGCGAAGGAGGTGGAGGGGGCGCGGGCGCCTTCGGCGATGTTTCGGCCCGACGACGCGGCCGAGCGGATGCGCGCGGTCGCCGAGCTCGCGCACGGGATGCAGCAGAACGGATACCAGGAGCAGGGCCGGAGCGCGATCGTGCGCACGGAGGAGGAGCTCTGCGACCTCTTGCCGCGGCGGTATTCGAGCGAGCAGCGCCGCGGGTTTCTCGCGTGGCTCGTGTCGGCGGCGGGCGTGCTCGTGGATCGGGCGGACGGGACGTTCTCCTTTGCGCACCTGAGCTTCCAGGAATACCTCGTGGCGCATCATTGGGCCGCGGTGCTGGAGGGGCACCCCGCGCGGCTCGGGGTTTGCCGGACGTATTTGCGGCAGCTCGCGTTCTGGGAGACGCTCCGGCTCTGGGCGGCCATCGTGGAGGACCGGAACCCGGAGCACCTTTCGGCCCTGCTCGCGGACCTGATGGGCGGGTGGGAGGCCGACGGGTTTTGGCTCGCGGGGGTCATGTTCGCCGACGGGCTCGGCGAGGAGCAATTCGAGGCGTGGTGCGCGCTCCTGCCCGAGCGGTTCCACGTGCACGAGCAGGTGCGCGCGTCCGCGGCGGCGCGGGCCTGGGCGACGAGCCAGCAGGAGGGGCGGCGGCAGCGGCTCGCAGCAGCGTGGCCCGAGATCGCGTCGCGGACGCGCTGGCTTCCCGGGGTGATCGCGGCGCGGTGGTGGCAGGAGGCGCGGCTCGGGCGGGAGGAGGCGGAGCCGCCGGCGATGTCGCGGCTCCTCTCGGCGGCGGGGGAGGGGCAAGGCGTGGCGCGCGGCCGGGCGCTCGGCGGATCGAGCCCGGTTTGGCCGGGTGATCCCCCGGAGCTCTCGTTGCTGCATTTGTGGCCCGGTCCGCGCGGGCCCGCGGCGGCGCGGCTGCAAACGTTGATTTCGCTCGGAGGGCGGCGCGAGCACCTCGGGCGCGCGGCGCGGCGGGTGCTCGTGCCGGAGCGGGAGGAGCGGGATCTGGCGCGGCAGATGGCGCGATCGCTCGCGCGGTCGTGGGCGCGGGAGGCGGGGCACGACGACTGGGTGCGGACGTGGGCGCTCGATCTGGCGCGGGATTGGGCGATGGATCTGTCGCGCTCGTGGGCGCGGGAATGGGCGCGGGATTTCGCGCTGGATCTGGCGCGATACTGGGCGCGGTATCTGGCGCGATACTGGACGCGGGATCTGGCGCGGGACTGGGCGTTTGATCTGTCGCGTTACTGGGCCCGGGACTGGGCGCAGGACTGGGTGTTCGACATGGCCGTGGTATGGGCGGACGAGCTCGCCTTGCCGGAAGAGCCGTGGACGCTCGATTTCGTGGCCGTGGAGCTCGCGGGCATCGGCCGGGCCGGGACGCGCGCGGTGCTCGCCTTTTCGGAGCCGAAGGATCCGCTCTTGCGGCTCTTCCACGAGGCTTGCCGTCTTTCGTTGCGCCCGCGCTCTGCGTCGGCCCCGTTTCTCCGCGCGCTCGCCGAGATGCCCGAAGGAATCGATCCGCTCTGGCCTGCGCTCGCGCGGCACGTGGCGCGTCTCTCCACGCCCGAGGACGAGAGGCTTTTGTGTGACCTCGCCGAGCACCCGGAGAGCCGGGGAAAGCCGCTCTCCTGGGGCCTCAGGTATTACGTGCGGGGGGACCTCGTGCTCGACGACGGGACGGAGGTGCGGCTCGACGAGCTCTGCGACGAGGCGGGGATCGCGCGTCTGCCGTGGCTCACGCCCATGCCGGACGAGCTCGAGGTCGAGTTCGATTGAGGGTCATTGCCGCGCGACGCGGCCTGCAAGGAAGCAGGCCACGCCGCAGGCGGCCATGACGCCCGCCATCGGGCGCATCGAGCCGTCGTTCAAGAGGCCCACGAGGGACGACGCGAAGGCCGCGATCCCGAATTGAATCGAGCCGAGCACGGCGGAGGCGATCCCCGCGCGGCTGCCTTGCTCCTCCATCGCGAGCGCGGTCGCGTTCGGCCCGATGTAGCCGAGGCACGACATGAATCCAAAGAGGGACACGGCCACCGCGGGCAAACCGCCGGCGCCGGTCAGCGCGATGGCAACCAGGACCGCGCCCATCACGGCGAGCATGACCGCCCCGCGCGCGAGCAAGTGCCCCGGCGCGAAGCGCGCGAGGAGCCGGTGGTTCACCTGGGACGAGGCGATGAAGCCGAGCGCGTTCGCCCCGAAAAACCAGCCGTAGCGCTGGGGTGAGACGTGGAAGAGGTCGATCAGGACGAAAGGCGAGCCGGAGATGTACGCGAACATGCCCGCCTGCGAGAAGGCGCCCGTGAGCGTGTGCGCGACGAACGCGCGGTGGCCGAGGAGCGCGCGGACGTTGCGGGCGAGGGTACCGAGCTCGATGGTGATCCGCGTGGTCGAGGTCTCGGGCAGGGCGGTGGCCATGAGCGCGAGGCAGGCGGCGCCGAGGACGGTGAGGACGGCAAAAATGGTCCTCCAGCCCGCGAGGGCCAGCGTGAAGCCGCCGAGCAGCGGCGCCAGGATGGGCGCCGCGCCCATGACCAGGATGAGCATGGAGAGCAGCCGGGCCGCCGCCGGACCGACATAAAGATCCCGGACCACGGCGCGCATGATCACGGGCCCGGCGGCGCCGCCGAGCGCTTGCAGGAATCGGAGCGCGATGAGCGTCTCGACATTCGGCGCGAGCGAGCATCCGGCGGATGCGAGCACGTAGAGCGTGAGGCCGAAGTAGAGCGGGCGCTTGCGGCCGAAGCGGTCCGTGACCGGGCCATAAGCGAGCTGGCCGATCCCGAGGCCCGCGAAATACGCCGCGAGCGTGAGCTGTACGCTCGACGCGGTGGTCCCGAGATCCCGCTCGATCGAGGGCAAGCTCGGCAGGTACATGTCGATCGAGAGCGGGCCGAGCGCCGCGAGCGCGCCGAGGATGAGCGCGAGCAAGCCGGGCCGATCACGATACGGGGCACGAGCGTCGGAGGTGAGGGGGATCGTCATTCAACCCTTTTCGAGCGTCACGAGGACCGTCTTCAAATGGGCCTCCGCGCCGGGCTCCGGCGGGAAATCTTCCGGCTCGGGCCACTCTTTCACCTGCGCCGCGCCGCGCCCCGCGTCACGCGCGGCCTCCTGCAGGACGCGTTTGAACTTGGCGCGCGTGATCCCCTTGTGATTCGTGCACGCGAGGAGGCGGCCGCCTGGCGAAAGGACGCGGATCACGCTCGCCGCGAGCTTCTTGTAATCACTCTCCGCTGAGAAACGCGTCTGCTTCGTGGTCGCGAAGCTCGGCGGATCGAGGATCACGAGGTCGAACGGTCCTTCCTTTGCGGCGGTTTTCTCCAGCCATTTGATGGCGTCCGCCTCGACGAGCACGTGCGCCGCCGGATCGACGCCGATCCGGTCGAGGTTCCGCCGCGCCCATTCGAGCGCCCCGCGCGAGACGTCGACGCTCACCGTCCGCCGCGCGCCGCCTGCGGCCGCCGCCACCGTGAAGGGGCACGTGTACGCGAAGAGGTTCGCGACGGACAAACCAGGGGACATCTCCCGCACGCGGCGGCGGTTTTCCCTCTGGTCCAGGAAGATCCCGGTGGACAGACCGTCGCCGAGCCGCACCTCGTACGGCAAGCCGAGCTCGTGGACGATCATCGGATCGGACGCGGGCGCGCCGCGGACCGGGTCTTTCGGGGCGAACTGCGGCTCCCGGGCGTCGACGATGCGGCTCGCGTGTTTCGGCCGGATCTTGAGGTAGATGCCCGTCGGGCCGAGGCGGAAGGCTGCGTCGAGGAGTCGCTCCCGCGCGGCCTCGGCGTCCTCGTCGTAGAGCGAGACGACGAGGAAATCCCCATATCGATCCACGGTGACGCCGGGCAAACCGTCGCCCGCGGCATTCACCAGCCGGAACGCATCCGTGCCCGGGAGGCGCGCGATGCCCGCGCGGCGCTCGGCGGCTTCGCGCAAGCGGCGCTCGATGGCGTCCACGTCGGAGAGCCCTTCTTTTCCAGCGAGGTAATCGGAAAAGAAGGCGGGCACGGGCGCGCGGAGCGTGAGCGGGCGGCCGTCCCGCGGGTGGTCGAGGACGAGCTCTTCGAGGTGCAAGGCGAGCCGAGGGGCAGAATCACCACCGCGGGCGACGTCGCCGACGATCGGCGCTTGCTCGGCGCCGAGCTGGGCCGGCAGATCCACGGGGCAACCCGGCTCGGGCGTGAGCGCGAGCAAGGTGCGATCGCCGCGCCGGTCGAGGACACGGAAGTGCACGGTGGAGTCCTGGCCCGCCCGCGCGGAGGGCGGCAAGACACGATGGCCGCCCTCGCCCGGCGCGAGCCGATGCCGCAAGACGCCCTTGTCCGGCCCTTTGCCGCGGCCGAGCATGCCCGGCGTGCCGCGGACGAGCGCGACATAGGTACGGCGCGCGCGGCGGCGCTCGATTTGCTCGGCAATCGAGCGGTTCGCCTCCTTTCGGCGCGTGAAGACGAGCACGCCCGAGGCGTCCCGTTCGAGGCGCTGGTGGACGCCGAGATAGAGGGGCGCGCCCGGCTGGGTCGCCTCGTAATAGGCCGTGAGGCGGCGATGGACGTCGTCGCTGCGTTCGGGCGCGTGTGTCGGGACGAACGCGGGCTTGTCGACGGCGACGAGGTCGGGGTCCTCGTGGATCAGACGGCCCGGCGGGGAGAGCGGCCAGAGGTCGAGGGGCACGGCTTCAATTCTGGGTCACGTTGGTGCCCGGCGGAGGGGTGAAGGTGAACTCGGCGGGGTCGATCGTGGCGGGCTGGGTCGAGCCCTCGAAATCGAAGCGGTTCCGGTTGCCCTGGGCGTCGACGAGCATGACCCGGCGGATCACGCCCGGATCCTTCTTCTCCAGGAACGCCTTGTCGACGTAAAAATACACGGAGTCGTAATGGGGCGTCGCTTGCCGGGGTTTTCCGAGGAGGACGGGGCCGCCCTCGAACTTGGATTTGTCGTGGAACGCGAACGTGAACGAGGGCGCGAGCCCCTTGCCCATGAGGAAGGCGAGGGCGCCGGGGTACTCGGTCTTGTCCACGGGTTGCACGAACATCTGGTTGTCCTCGCCGATGTAGACCTTGAGCGTCGTGCCATCGGAGACGATACGATTTTTGCTCGGCGCGTCGTACCGGAAGGAGATCTTGTTCGGGCGCTCGAAAGAAAAGACGCCGGTCGATTTCTTCGTCGTGCCCGCGACCTTCTGCGTGTGCTCCTGCTTGAACTTCGCGAAAAAGGTCTTTTTGTCGAGGAAGACCTGGTCGATCGCCACGGCCACGGCGTCGGCCGAGCCAGGCGCAGGCGCCGCCGTGGGCGCGGGCGCCGCGGAGGCGGTCGCAGGCGGGGCGGCGGCGGAGGCAGAGGCGGTGGCCGTCGGGGGCGGGGCGGCGGCGGAGGCGGTCGCCGTCGCACGCGGGGAGGCGGGCGCGGCGGAAGCGGGCGTGGGGGGCGCGGCGGAAGCGGAAGCGGAAGCGGCGGCGGAAGCGGCGGCGGGCGCGGGCTCCTCGGTGGAGGCGGAGGCGGCGGCGCTCGGGGCGGGGGGGTGGGGGGCAGCGCCCCCCACGTTGGGCGATGCGGGCGTGGCGGACGAGGTCGGGAGCGTGCTCGGGGCCGGGTCGTCCTGGCAGGCGGCGAGGGCGAGGAGCAAGGCGGAGGTGGCGAGGAGCGGGCGCTTCGGCATGTCGATCGTCTCGGCTTGTAGCAAAGGACAGGAGGGGCGTCGTCGGGATCTTTCGGCGACGCGGCCCCGGGGGAACGGCGCGGGGGCCCCGGAGGTTACATGCGAGCCGAGGGGGCCATTCCACGGGCGAATCGGGTAGGATCGCCGTGATGGAGCAGCTCTTCGACCTTTCGTGGTGGCTCCGCATGCACGCGCGGGTGCTCTTCGCGGGCGCCGCCTTCGGGATGTACTGGATCGTGCAGGTCAAGAGCCAGTACATGGATGCGGAGATGTTCGCCTCCGTGGTCCGGAGGCTCATCGAGGCCGGCAACGTGCCACGCGCCCTCAAGCTCTCGAACGCGGGGCACCCCGTGCCGGTCTGCGTGGCCACGAAGGCAGCGATCCTCGCGGCCGCACGCGTGGGCGTGCAGGTGAGCGCGGCGCGGAGCGGATATCGAGGCGGGCCGAATGCAGCGCTCCCGCCGATCCTGACCGAGATCACCCGCGACTACGACGAAGCGTTCCGGAACGCTACGGCGCCGTTGTGGAAAGGGTTTTTCCTCGCGCTGCCGTCGCCGCTTCTGCTCGCGCTCGCCGCGTGGGGCTCGTTCGAGAGCCGGGGGTCCGCGTCCTTCACCTGGGGGATGGCCGTCGCCGCGACCGGGATCCTCGCGCTCGGGTATGCGGGGTATTGCCACGTCCAAATCGTGCTTTCGCGCGAGCGCGTGTTCCAACAACTCGCGCCGCTTTTCGAGAAAATCGCCCGGGACGGCGGGAGAGGTATCGAGGCGCAAGAACTGTCGATGGGCACGTGAGCCGTTTTCCCTCGCTCGGGCGTCTTCGGTTTGGCGCGTAATCACGCGTATCGGCCGGGCAGATGGCCCCGATTCACGAGGAGAATGGAAAATGATGGTCAAGAGGCAGCTCGCTCTGGTGCTCGTGTCCACAATGGCCCTGCTCGGTGTCGCTTGTGGGGGAGGCGAAATCCCGCAGGCCGACACGCCGCCGCCGCCGCCGCCGGCCGAGACCACGCCGGCCGAGACCACGCCGCCGCCCGCGACGACGGCCGCAGCGCCCGCCCCGGCCGAGGCAGCCCCGGCCCCCGCGCCCGAGCCCGCCCCCGCCCCGAAGCCCGGCAAGGAGCGAATCGTCGGTCAGTGGCAGTTCGATCTCTCGGGCGAGCCGCGCACGGCCGCCGAGGCCGAGGCCAAGAAGAAGGCCGGCAAGGACGAGAAGAAATACGCCGCGCTGATCAAGGAGGTCGAGGACGCCGCCGCCGGCGAGTGGATCGAGTTCACCGCCGATTCGATGTACGTTTCGCACATCACCGAGAAGGGCAAGGACAAGGTCATCCTCAAGGTGAAATACGAGGTCGCGAAGGACGAGAACGGGGCGATTGTCATGAAGCCCGCGGGCAAGGACGAGATCTCGAAGAAGGAGATGCCCAAGGATCTCGAAATCGCCGTTACTTTCAAGGATGACAAAACGATCGAGTTGAAGGACCCCAAGAAGAAGATGACGCTCGTCTTCAAGCGGAAGTCCTGATCCTGCTTTGGGCGCGCGCGCCTTGCGAAATGCTCTTCCCCCCTGCATGATCGTTCCTCCGGAAAACGGAAACCCCCGCCCGACGGAGGGATCATGACACCCGAGACGCACATCGCAGGCGAGCACCGGATCGAGCGCGAGGAGCCGGATCTCTTCGTGTATCGTTTCCCCTACGGAACGGCGACCGGCGCGCACGTCGAAGAGCTGAGCAAGCTCGAACGTCCCCTATGGGACGAAGGCGCGCCGCACGTCTACAACCTGGTCGTGCTCGGCGAGGAGCTCGCCATCTCGCCCGGCGCGATCACCGAGACGGCGAAGCTCTTTCGCACGTCGCCCCCGCGCACCGCAGCGTACGTGGCGCGCCGGTTCTTCCACCGCACGTCGATGGAGTTCCTCACGCGAATGATCCGCGCGTTCGGGGTGAACATGCACGGGAAGGTCTTCGACAACGAGGCGAGCGCGCGCGCATGGCTCGCGGAGCGGCGTCGGGTGCGCAACCGCAAGAGCGTGATGTAGATCGTTCGGCGGGGGTGTTACTTCGCGTCGGGATCGTCGCCGGCCGGCTCGCGGCTCTCGATGACGATCGTGCCACGTTTCGCGGGGGCCTTGCGCGGCGGCGGGGAGGGGCTCGTGAGGGACGCCAAGAGCTCGGGCGCGGGGGCGCCGGCGATGGGCAGCACGATCTCCTTGGTCTCGGCGCCGCGCTCGTAGGTGACGCGGAGCTCGGGCGCCGTGGCGAGCGAGGTCCACGCGTCCCAAAGCTGCTCGGGGGTCTCGACGGTCTTGCCATTGACGCGCGTGACGACGTCGTCGGGGCGGACGTCGACCCCGGTCCACTCCTCCGGGATGGCCACGAGGCGCCAGCCGACGAACTTGCCCTCGCGGAAGACCTCCTCGGGCCACACGCGACGGAGCAGCCACGGCAGGCCCATCGGCAGGACGGTCTTCAAGGCGTCCCGTTCGAGCTTGTCCGGGGCCTTCGCCGGGCCCTTCGAGGCGCCTTGCGCGGCCGTGCTCGTCGAGGCCTTGGGCGCGGCCGGCGGAGGGGACGTCTCGCTCCCCGCGCCACAACCGGCCAGGGCCAGAGAGACCAAGCCGAACCGATACGCGTCTCGCCACCGCATGGAAGGACTATGGGAGAGCCGCGCGCCGCTTGCCAACAATCCGGAGGCGGGCCCGGTCAGGCCGCCTCTTCCAGCGGCGGGCCGCCGGTGCGGGCGAGCTGGTCGTGCCGCACCCGGCCGACGTCGAACGTGCGGGCGGCGTCGAGCATGCGGTCGAGGAGGTCGTCCACGGCCATCGTGGCGCCCCTGCGGAAGCGAAGCGGGTTCAGCCGCGCGACGACGAAGGGCTTGAGGAAGGGGCTCTCGAAGCCGCGGGCCTTGAGCGCGGCGGCGATCTCGGTGACCTGGTCGTCGAGCGCGAGGAGCCGCTGCGCCTGCGCCTCGCGGCGGGCGAGCGCGTCTTCGAGCGGGAGGTCGAGGAAGGCGTCCGTGGCCCGGAGGAGGCCATGGTACGAGCCACCCGAGAAGCGCGGGCGGGCCTCGTAGCAAAGGCCGAGCGTGAGCAGCGCGGGCTCTTCGAACTCGAAGGAAAAATCCGCCTCGGTGCGGTCGGCGCCGGCCTCGGCGAGGGAGCGGGCCATCCGGATGACCTCGAGCGCGCGCTCGCGGACGTTGTGGGCCTTTTCGGTGTTGAGCGCGAGGATCTGGTAGGCGACGCGCTCGTCCGGCACGACGAGGGCGACGAGGGCGCGGCCGCCGAGGCGCTTCATCGCTTCGAGGCGGTGGCGGCCGTTCGGGGTCCAGTAGCGGCCGTCGGGTCTTCGGAAGGCGATGATCGGGTCGAGGAAGGTGCCGATCTTGTCGATCACGGCGGCGAGTTTTTTCGCGTGGGCCTCGGAGAGATCACGCTGGAAGGGCGTGGGCTCGACGCGGTCGAGGGGCAGGCCCGCGAGGACGGTGGGGTGGGCGCCGAGCGGGTCGCGGTAGACGGCGAGGACCGAGCCGCCGTCCTCCTGGATGGCGCGCGTGAGGGCGTCGACCTCGGGTGGAACAGGGCCGGCGAGCAAGACGCCGGCGGGCAAGCCGCGGGATCCCTCGGCGGGGCCTTTTTTGCGGCGAGCGCGTTTCACCGGCGGCGCGGCGGCCTCGGGCTTCGGCGCGGCGGCGGCCGTCTCGGGCGCTTTTTTGGGGCGGGGTGCGGCGCGTTTGGTCGTGGCCATGCACCACGTTCGTTCGGCGCGACGTTCGTCCCGGCAACTGGTTCGAAGGGGATCCACCCTTCGGCAGGCTCAATCCCGCACGTAAATTGAGGTCGAACGGGGCGTCGGGGTCGCCGCGGAGGTGGCAGGCGGGCGCGCGGACGCCTTCGTAGAGGTCGAGGCGCGGGGCGTAGGGGACGGGGAGGGGGTGGCGACCGCGGACGGGGAGGGGGGCGCCTCGGCGGTCGTGGGGAGGATCGGCGAGGGGACGGGGGCCGGGAGCGGGGAGACGTCGATGACGGGGGGGCTCGCGGAGCCTCGGGGTGGCGTGTCCTCCGTGGTCGGGGTGGGCGGCGGCGTGGGGGGCGCGGCGAGGAAGGCGCGCGCGGCCAGGGCGCTCACGCCGAGCAGGCCCAGGGCGAGGAGCGTGGTGTTGCGAATGCGGCGGGGGGGTTTGTCCGGGGCCGCAGCCGTGCCTCCTGGGGCAGCGCGGGGGGCCGCGGGGGGCGCCGTCAGCGTGACGGCCTCGCGACCGGTCTTCGAGAGGGCGGGGCGATCGGTCGGCACGAGGCGGAGCCGCGCAGGGCCGAGGGGCGCCTGGGCCGGGAGCGGCGTTTCGCCCGCGCCGGTCGTCGTGGGGAAGGACGGCGCCGGCTGGCCGAGCACCTCGGCGAGGGCCCGGACGGCCTCCGCGGCGGAGGGAAAACGGTCCGCGGGCGCGAATGCGGTGGTCTTCGCGAACCAGGCGTCGAACGCAGGCGGGAACTCCACGCCCGCCAGCTCGGCGCGCGCGCTCGCCGGCTCCTGCGGGCCCCGGCACACCCTCGTGGCGAATGCAAATACATTCAGCCCCGATTCGGTTTCCTTGTACCAATAGGCTACACCGCAGAGGAGCGTGTAGGCGATCATGCCCAGGGCAAACACGTCGGTCGCGGGGGAGACGGACGAATCCTCGTCGAACTGCTCGGGCGCCATGTAAAGAGGTGTGCCCATCGAGCGCGTGGTGCCCGCTTGGGAGGCGCTTGCTGCCAAGATCTTGGCGATACCGAAATCGAGCACCTTGATGCGCGGGGGGCCGTCGTCGGGCGCGCACAAAAAGAGGTTGTCCGGCTTGAGGTCGCGGTGCACGATGCCGGCGCGGTGGGTTTTGTCGAGCGCGAGCGCCGTTTGGCGGAGGTGCTCGATCACCTCGGTCGGGCTGAGTGGGCCGAGGCGGCGCACGCGTTTGCCGAGGTCCTCGCCGCGGAGCAGCTCCATCACGAGGAAAGGCATGCCGCTCGGCGCGTCGATGCCCGCGTCGAGCACGTCGACGATGTGCTGGCTCTGCACGTTCGCCGCGACGCGCGCTTCCTGGCGGAAGCGGCCCCGGAGCTGGTCGCTCTGGATGCAATGCGGCAGCATCACCTTGAGGGCGCAGTGGCGCTGGGTCTCGGCGTGCACGACCTCGTAGACCGCGCCCATCCCGCCGGTGGCAATGCAGCGGACGACCTCGTAGCGGTCCGCGAATACACTGCCTGGAGAGAGCGGCCCGGCCGACATGGCGTGGACCATAGCGCGGCGCCGGTTCGAAGAGAAGCGTCGGGCCGAACCCGGATGCGGCGTGGAGATCCGGCCGTGTCCTTGCAAGTAACCGATCCGACATGCGAGCATCTGCGAGCAAGGAGGCCACGATCACGATGAGTTCGGGGGACGCTCGGAGCGCCATGCGGCGCGGGTCGCGCGGCGCAGGCGCCTGCGTGGTCGTCTCCGCGTTCGCGGCGGCGAGTTTTTTCCCGAACGTCGTGCGCGCCGATCCGGCCGTGTGTGCCCTGGAGCCGGCGATGTGGCCGGCGCGCGCGAAGCCTTATTTCCTGATTGCCGTCGATTCGTCGAGCGCGATGACGGCGAGCGTCATGCAGGGAGGGGCCGCGGTGACGAACTCCTGCGGCTACCCGACCACGCGTATCGGGCACGCGAAGTGCGCGGTGAAGAAGACGGTCGAGGCGTATGGCGACAAGGTGAGCATCGGCCTCGCCGCGTTCGCCCGCGGGACGGTCCTGACCTGCGCGTCGTCGTGCGGCAACGACGGAAACGGTTCGTGCATTTGGCTCGATTATGGCGGGGGGGGCTCGCCGCAGGCCGGGTGCGGGCCGGAGCCGAGCTCGCTGCCGAGCTCTGCGGACCGGCGCGGGGCCGAGATCCTGGTGCCGGTGCGGCGCGACAACTTTTATGCCCCGCCGCTCGACCCCTCGAACGTCCCGGAGCTCTTGCAATGGGTCGACCACACCTGCGCGCCGTCCGGCGGGATCCCCAAGGAGGTGTGGGCCACCGGCGGCAAACCGCTCAACGGGGTGTTGCGGGACGCGTACCGATACCTGTCGGTCGGCTGGACCAGCCCGAACGGAAACCGGTCGTTCCCGTCCCCTTTGTCCGACGCGGGAGAGCGGCCTTGTCGACCGCTCCGCGTGATTCTTCTCACCGCCGGCACCGAGGGCTGCGACGACGCGGCGGACGCGGCGGACGCGGCAGCGGATTTGCTCACGGGGTTCTCCAAGGGAGGGATCTCCTGGAGCGTGAAGACGCATGTCGTCGATTTCGGGAGCATCGCCGTCAACGACGCCATTGCGAACGCGGGGGGGACCAGCAAGGCGATCGCGGCGGCCGACGAGGCCGCGCTGACGACGGCCCTCGCGAGCATTCTCGAAAGCTCGCTCGTCGGGGAGACCTGCGACGAGATCGACAACGATTGTAATGGCTGCACGGACGAGGGATTCGGCAAGGGAGACGCGTGCAGCGCAGGCATCGGCGCCTGCATGAGCACGGGCGCGCTGGTGTGTGACGGCAATGGCGCGACCGAGTGCAACGCCACGCCCGGAGAGCCGACGGCGGAGGTGTGCGGCGACGCGATCGACAGCGATTGCGACGGGGCGCCGAGCAACGGGTGCAGCGCCGACGCAGACGGGGACGGCGTGCCCGACGCGTACGACGATTGCCCGGACGTCGTCAATCTCGAGCAGGGGGACCAGGACGGCGACGGCGTGGGCGACGCGTGTGACGCCGATCCCGACGGCGACGGGATTCCCACGGAGATGGGCGACAACTGCCCGATGACGCCGAACGCCGGGCAGGAAGACCGTGACGAGGATGGTGTCGGCGACGCGTGCGACGCGGACGACGCCGTCGACGACGACGGGGACGGGGTCGCCGATACGAACGACGTTTGTCCCGGCGTCCCCAATGTGGAGCAGAGCGACATGGACGGCGACGGCGTGGGGGATGCGTGTGACGCCGACATCGACGGGGACGGCGTCGCCAATTTCGCGGATTCGTGTCCCCTGGACCCGCGGCTCTCCTGCCCGAACCCCGTGGTCGACGTGTCCGGGTGCGCCTGCCGGGTCGGGAGCACCGCCGCCGCGGGCCCCGAGCTTTGGGCCTCGATCCTCGCGGGCCTCGCCGTCCTCGCCGCTCGCCGCTCCGTCAATCGATCCGCATCCAGAACGGCTCGAACGACTCGGCGCTGATCATGTCGTCCCCGGCCGTCAGGGTTCCCTCGAAATCACCCACCAAAAAGACGCGCCCCTCCTCGCTCACGGAAATGCCCGTCGCGTGCTGCGCATACTTGCCCCCGAAGGAGCCGGCGCGCAGCGTCCGCAGGGACGCGTCGAGCTCGAGGACGAGCATGTCCTCGGCGCCTTGGCTCTCGAAGACACGATCCCCCACTTCGACACGGCCTGTGTAATCGAGCGCGATCATGGCGCCTCCGTCCGGCGTCCCGGCCATCGCCCTGGCGCGCGTGACGCCGGTCTCGCCGAAGCTCCGGACCTTGACGAGCGCGCCTTTGGAATCGATCGTCGCGACGAATGCCGCGCGCTCCGCCGACGTCGCGGCGAGCGTGGCGCCACGCCCCACGCGGCCCGAGAAGCTCCCGAACACGAACGTCTGCCCCGCGGGATCCACGATCACGCCGGCCGCCTCCTCGTCGCCCGTGTCCCCCAGCGCGAGCATCCATCGCACCTCGCCCGCGCCGTCGAGCGCAGCCACGAAGACGTCGCTGCCGCCCGCGCTCTCGACCGCCGCGCTTGCCGGATCGAGCGAGCCCTCGAAATCGCCGACCACGACGGCCCCGCCGTCCGGGCCTGCCGCGATCGCCGCCGCTCGTTGCGCGAGCGGGCCGCCGAGCCGCGTGGCGAACCGGGGCTCTCCCGCGGCATTCAGCGAGGCGACGAAAACGTCATAATCACCCTCGCTCGCGAGCGGACCGCTGCCGAGGTCGATCGTACCCGAAAACATGCCCGCGAGGATCGTACCGCCGTCTGCGGTGGTCGCCACGCTCGTCGCGCGTTGCTCCCCGACATCCCCGAAACGTTTTGCTTCGCCGAGGACCTCCCCTCCCGGGTTGAATCCGGTGAGGTTCGCGAGAAACGCGTCCCGCCCGCCCACGCTCTCGACGCGGCTCGGCCCGAAATCGAAGGCGCCTGCGAGATCCCCGACGAGGACGATGTCGCCGTCCGCGCGCGCGGCCGTCGCGCGGGGGCGCACGGAGCCGAGATCCCCGGTGACGACGGACGCAATCAGCCCGCCTGCCGGGGCGAGCTCGAGGAGAAAGAGGTTCTCCTCGGCGTCACACGGCGCGGGGTTCATGCCGAGGAGCAGCTCGCCGCTGCAATGGCCCACGACGACAGATTCGCCCGAGCTCCGCGCCGCGACGCCCGTGAGCGCGCGCGCGCCCGTGCCGCCGACCTTGACGACCGCCGCGGCCTCGAACGTGCCGACCGGACCCTCCTGCCACGTCGGGAGCGGATCCAGGAGCGCCGGCGCGCAGGCTGGGAGGAGCGGGAGCGCGACGAGCAGTGCGAGCGCGGACGGCGAGGCCCTTCGCATGAAACGCGTCCTTTCAAAAATGGCCAAGGACGACAGCGCCGCCGGCGCCCTTCGTGGCCCACGGAACGAAGGTCACGGCCTCGGTCGTCTTGGCGGCCCCGTACGTCCGGACGAAGCCCACGGCGGCGAGGCCAACGCCAGCCGCGCCGAGCGCGCCGAACGTGAGCGAAAGGGCGAGGTCGCGGTTCCACGACGCGCGGTACGCCTCGGCGAGCCCGGGCGCGTCGCACGTGCCATCGGGGCAGCGCTCCGCCACGGCGCTCCGGACGTTCATGTGCGCGACGGTGAACGCGATGCTCCCGCCGACCGCGGCGAGGCCCCCGATCCCGGCGATCCAGGCCCAGGTCGGGACCCCGCGATGGGCATGATCGGGGCGCTCGGGGGAGCGAAGGTGGGTCGAGGGGAGGGGAGGGATTCCCGGCTCCGTCGGGCGCGCTGCCTGCACGTCGAGCTCCACCGTCTTCGACTCGCCTTTCGCCACGGTCACGCGCGTCTCGACCGGCGAAGCGCCGGGCATCTGCGTCGTGAGGACGTGCTCGCCCGGATCCACGGGCAGCGCCGTGCCGAGCGAGGCCGCCCCGAGCTCGAACCCGTCCCGCGTCACCCGGACCCCGTCCGGGGTTTTTCCGCGAAGGACGAGGGTGAGCTTGGGGATCGAGGGCTCGATCGCAGCTTTTTCTTTCCGGGCGATGGCCGCGCGCGCCCCATGTTTGGGCCGGAGCGTCGCCGGCATGGCGTCGACTTGCCGCAGATATTCCGCGTAATGGGCGGAGGCCGAGGCGATCTTGCCCCAGAGGCGCTCGCATTCGGCGAGGGTGAACAAGGTCCCTGCTCGCGGATCGAGGCGCTGGCTCTCGGCGAACGCGGGGCAAGCCACGTCGAAATGGCGGGCCTGCATCTCGACCAAACCTCGGTCGAAGAGGGCCTCGGCCGCCGCCTCCTGCTGCGCGTACGCCGGGGGCGCCCCGAAGAGCGCGGCCGCGCCGGCCAGAGGCCACGCGAAACCCCGCAGGGGCTTCCAAACGCCGGACATGAGAGACGGTATCGTTTGCCCGGGCGAGGCGTCAAGCCGAGCGCGCATCGCTGGCCCACGCGCGCCGCGGCGTCTAGCATCGCCGCCGGTGGAGTCGTCCACGTCGTTCCCCATCCTGCTCTCGCTCCGTGTCGCCGGCTTGGCGCTGCTCTTCGTCGGGCCGATCGGGCTCGCGGTCGCGCTCTTGCAGGCGCGTGTCCGGTACAGGCTGCGCGGGCTCGTCGACGCGCTCGTGCTCTTGCCGCTCGTCCTGCCGCCCTCGGTCGTCGGGTACTTCCTCGTCGTGGTCTTCGGGCGGCGGGGGCTCCTCGGGCGGATGCTGGAGGAGGGGCTCGGCTTGCGGCTCGTGTTCTCGCCGGCCGGCGCGGCGCTCGCGTCGGCGGTCGTGGCGCTGCCGATCCTCGTGAAGACGGCGCAACCGTCGATCGAGGCGGTGCCATCGCAGCTCGAAGACGTGGCGCGCACGCTCGGGCTCCGGCCGTGGGAGGTCGTGTTTCGGGTGACCTTGCCGCTCGCGTGGCGCGGGGTGCTCGCGGCGCTCGTGCTCGGCTTCGCGCGGGCGATCGGCGAGTTCGGAGCGACCTTGATGCTCGCGGGCAACATCCCGGGCCGCACGAACACGATGCCGGTGGAGATCTTCTCGGCCTTCCAGGAGGGCGACGACGCGCGCGCCGGGCTCTACGTGGCCGTGCTCTCGGGGATCTCGGTCGTGGTGGTGCTCGTGGCCGGCTTGCTCGGGCCCAAAGAAGGGCGGGCACCGGCATGAGCGACGCGCCTGCGCTGGAGGTCGATCTGCAGGTGACCGTGGGGCGCGGCGGTGCGGCGTTCACCGTCGAGGCGCGCTTCTCGTTGCCCTCGGGCGTGCTCGTCCTGTTCGGCCCCTCGGGCGCGGGCAAGACCGTGACGCTGCGTGCGATCGCCGGTCTGATCCGGCCGAAGCGTGGCGCCGTGCGCCTCGCGGGGGAGGCCCTCGACGACTGGATGCGCGGGGTCCACGTGCCGGCCGAGCGGCGGCGGATCGGGTACGTGCCCCAGGATCAGGCACTCTTTCCGCACCTCGACGTGCTCGGCAACGTGGTCTTTGGCCTGCCCCGCGCCGCGCGCAAAAACCCCGGGGCCACGACGCTCGCGTTGCTCGACGAGCTCGGGCTCTCGGCGCTGCGCGGGGCGCGCGTGGACGCGCTCTCCGGCGGGGAGCGGCAGCGGGTGGCGCTCGCGCGGGCGCTCGCCGCCGAGCCGAGGCTGCTCCTGCTCGACGAGCCGCTCTCGGCGCTGGATCGCGCGGCGCGGCTCTCGATCGGCCGGTCGCTCAGGGAGGCGCTCGCGCGGCGCTCGCTTCCGGCGGTGCTCGTGACACACGACGCGGAGGAGGCGGCGGCGTTCGGGGACGTGTTCGTCCAGTTTGAGCGCGGAAAACCGGCCCGGCCGTTGCCGCGGGAGGTCGTGCTCGGTGAGATGGGCTCATGTCCGCATTGCGGCAAGCCGTGATCGGCGAGCACGTCGCGACGATCGAGCCGCCGGATCTGCTCGTCCTGAGCTTCCGCGGCGTGATCCGCGCCTCCCACGTCGCGGACTACGCCGCGATGCGCACCGAGCTGCTCTCCGATCAGCGCTACCTCTTGACCCTCGCGGATCTACGCCGCGTCGAGGACGTCGAGCCCGCATGCCGCCGCAGCATCGCGGCCATCCGGGACGATCGCGCGCAGGCGACCGCGTTCGTCGGCGGCAGCTTCCGCTTCCGGGTCGTCGCGGAGCTCATCGCGAACGCGGCCCGCATCTTTGCGCACAGGAAGCTCGCTTTCCGTTTCTTCCCTGAAGAAGCCCCCGCCCGCGCCTGGCTCGCCGAGATGCGCCGGACGTTTCGTGGTGTGTGAGCGGGCCAGGGTGGACAAGAAGCTCGCTCGCCCCTACCTGCCGCGTCGCGGCATCTGTCCGTAGACACCGGCCGGCCTCCGCGGTACCCGTCTGCCGGCAACGACAACCAGGGAGCCTTCTCGGATGAAGCCAATCCACCGTGCAGCCGTCATCGGCGCCGGGGTCATGGGCAGCGGCATCGCCGCCCACCTCGCGAATGCCGGGATCCACGTGGTCCTGCTCGACATGGTCCCGCCGGGTTCAACGCTCGGGGCCTCCGCCCCGAACCCCGGCGATGCTCAGAAGAACGACCGCGCCGCCCGCAACGCGTGGGCGCAGGGCGGGCTCGACAAGGCCGTGAAGGCCAGGCCGGCCGCCTTTTTCCACCCGTCCTTCGCCCGCCTCGTCGAGGTCGGCAACGTGGAGGACGATCTGGAGCGCGTGAAGGATTGTGACCTCGTGATCGAGGCGATCATCGAGAAGCTCGAGCCGAAGCAGAGCCTCTTCGCGCGCCTCGAGGCGCTCGTGAAGCCGGGCGCGATCGTCGCATCGAACACCTCGGGCCTGCGCATCGCGGAGATGATGACGGGTCGCGGCGAGGCGTTCCGGAAGAACTTCCTCGTCATGCACTTCTTCAACCCGGTCCGCTACATGAAGCTCCTCGAGCTCGTGGCCGGGCCCGACACGGACCCCGCCGTCTTCGAGCGCGTGGTCCGCTTTGGCGAGGATGTGCTCGGCAAGGGCATCGTCGTCGGCAAGGACACGCCGAACTTCGTGGGCAACCGCATCGGCGTGCACGCGATGCTGGCGACGCTCCAGGGCATGCTCGAGCTCGGCCTCGAGCCCGAGGACGTCGACGCGATCACGGGCCCCGCGATGGGCCACCCGAAGAGCGCGACCTTCCGGACCGCGGATCTCGTTGGTGTCGACACGTTCGTGCACGTCGCCGACAACTGCTACGCGTCGCTCACCGCGGACGAGGACCGTGAGGTCTTCAAGGCCCCGGCGTTCGCCCGCGCCATGCTCGAGAAGAAGATCCTCGGCGACAAGACGAAGGGCGGCTTCTACAAGAAGGGCAAGGACGGGCAGATCCAGACGCTCGACGTCAAGACGCTCGAGTACCGGGCGAAGGGCGGCGACGAGGCGATCCGCAAGGCGACGAAGTCGATCGAGAAGATCGACGCGCCCGCGGATCGCGTGCGCAAGCTCGTCGCGGATCAAGGCAAGGCCGGCGCGTTCGCGTGGAAGGTGCTCTCGAAGTCGCTCGCGTATTCGGCGCGGCGGATCGGCGAGATCACGGACGACGTGACTGCGGTCGATGACGCGATGAAGTGGGGCTACAACTGGGAGCTCGGGCCCTTCGAGACGTGGGACGCGCTCGGCTTCGCCGAGACCACGGACCGCATGAAGGCGGAGGGCATCGCGCTGCCGGCCTCGATCGAGAAGATGCGCGCCTCGGGCGCGACGGGCTTCTACAAGGGCGACGAGGTCTACGACCTCGTGAAGGGCGCCTACGTGAAGCGCGTCGTGGATCCACGGAACGCGACGTTCTCGATCCTGAAGAAGGGCGAGGCGCCGGTGCTCAAGAACGACGGCGCCGAGGCGTGGGATCTCGGCGACGGCATCCTCGGGCTCACCTTCAAGACGAAGGCGAACAGCATCGACGCGGACGTGATCTCGATGCTCTCGCTCGCGGCCGCGAAGGCCGAGGAGGACTTCCGCGGGCTCGTGATCTCCAACGACGGCGATCACTTCTGCGTCGGCGCGAACCTGTTCCTGGTCGTGATGGCGGCCGGCAGCAAGGACTGGGAGTCGATCCGCGCGATGGTGAAGAACTACCAGTACGCGACGCAGCGCTTGAAGTACGCGCGCGTGCCGGTGGTCGCGGCGCCGTGGGGCATGACGCTCGGCGGTGGCCTCGAGCTTTGCTTCGGCGCGGACGCCGTGCAGGCGGCGGCCGAGACGTACGCGGGCCTCGTCGAGGTCGGCGTGGGCCTGATCCCGGGCGGCGCGGGCACGCTGAACATGCTCTGGCGCGCGCTCGAAGGCATCCCCGAGGGCGCGAGCATCAACACGCTGGAGATCGTGGCCCAGGTCTTCAAGAACATCGCGCTCGCGAAGGTCGCGACGAGCGCGGACGAGGCGAAGGCGCTCGGCTACTTCCGCAAGACGGACGGCGTCTCCTTCGACAAGGCGCGCCTCTTGACCGAGGCGAAGGCGAAGGCGATCGGCATGGCCGAGTCGGGCTACCACCCGCCGGCGCCGCGTGCGTACCGGCTGCCGGGCGAGAGCGGCATCGCGACGCTCCGGATGATGGTCGACACGCTCGTCGCCGGTGGTTATGCCACCGAGCACGACGCCAAGATCGCGACCAAGCTCGCGGTCGTGCTCTGCGGCGGCGCGAGCGGCAACGCGCACGACGTGACCGAGGACGAGATCCTCGAGCTCGAGCGTGAGGCCTTCGTGAGCCTGTGCGGCGAAGAGAAGAGCCAGGCGCGCATGCAGTCCATCCTGATGACCAACAAACCCCTGCGGAACTAGGCGAGGCGACGACCATGGCAGACATCGTGATCGTGGAGGCCGTTCGTTCGGCCGTGGGCCGGGCCCACAAGGGAGCGCTCGCGCAGAAGCGCCCCGACGAGCTCGCGGGTGAGGTCGTTCGGGGCCTGCTCGCGCGCGTGCCGCAGATCAAGCCGTCGGAGGTCGACGACCTGGTCCTCGGGTGTGCGATGCCGGAAGGCGAGCAGGGGCTCAACGTGGCGCGGCCCGTCGGCTTGCTCGGCGGCCTGCCCGAAGAGGTCTCGGCGATGACCATCAACCGGTTCTGCTCGAGCGGCCTGCAGGCGATCGCGCTCGCGGCGGGCAGCATCGAGGCCGGGTACGCGGACATCGTCATCGCGGGCGGCGTCGAGAGCATGTCGATGGTGCCCATGACGGGCAACAAGATCTCGGTCTCGCCCGAGGCGATGGATCGGTACCCGACGGTCTACACGCCGATGGGGATCACGGCCGAGAACGTGGCCAAGCGCTTCAACGTGGCGCGCGCCGATCAGGACGCGTTCGCGCTGGCGAGCCAGAAGAAGGCCTCGGCGGCGATCGAGGCGGGCCGCTTCAAGGACGAGATCGTGGCCGTCACGGGCGTGCGGTACAAGGGCAACGAGCGCATCGCGTTCGAGTTCACGCGCGACGAGCTGCCGCGCCCGGACACGACGCTGGAAGGCCTCTCGGCGCTGAAGCCCGCGTTCGCGACGGTCGGATCGGTCACGCCGGGCAACAGCTCGCCGCTCTCGGACGGCGCGGCGGCGGCGATCGTGACGACGAAGGCGAAGGCGGACGCGCTCGGCGTGAAGCCGCTCGGCTACCTGCGCATGTTCGTCACGGCGGGCGTGGATCCGTCGATCATGGGCATCGGCCCGGTGCCGGCGGTGAAGAAGCTCCTGAAGAAGACGGGGCTCTCGATCGCCGACATCGACCTCGTCGAGATGAACGAGGCGTTCGCGAGCCAATCGGTCTACTGCCAGCGCGAGCTCGGCATCCCGGACGAGAAGCTCAACGTGAACGGCGGCGCGATCGCGCTCGGCCACCCGCTCGGCTGCACGGGCGCGAAGCTCACGGCGACGGCGCTCTACGAGCTGCGCCGCCGCGGTGGGCGGTATGCGATCGTGACGATGTGCATCGGCGGCGGCATGGGCGCGGCGGGCTTGTTCGAGCGGGCCTGACCAGCAACCATCGTTGAAGAGGGCCTCCGTGCGGCATGCACGGGGGCCTTTTTCTTTCCATGGCGGAGGCTCGTCGCCGGGGTTGTGGCGAGGTCGGGACCTCGGCGGAGGCTCAGCGCCGAGGCGTCGCAGAGGTCGGGACCTCGGCGGAGGCTCAGCGCCCAGGCTTCGGGGAGGTCGGGACCTCGGCGGAGGCTCAGCGCCGAGGTTTTGGCGAGGTCAGGACCTCGGTGGAGGCGCATCGCCGAGGCGTCGGAGAGGTCGGGACCTTGGCGGAGGCTCATCGCCGAGGCTTGGGCTTGCCTTTGGAGATGATCTCCGCCCCCCGCCCCGGATACCCTGTCCGATGGAGGGCTCGTGTCATGGAGATCCGGAATCTCGTGTTCGAGGGTGGGGGCATGAAGGGGATCGCGTATGCCGGCGCGATCGCGGAGCTCGAGCGGAGGGGGCTCCTCGGGGGCATCACGCAGGTCGCCGGCGCCTCCGCGGGCGCGATTACCGCGGCCTTCCTGGCCGTCGGCGTCGATGCCGTGGAGCTCGAGAAGATCCTGCGCGAGACGGACTTCTCCGATTTCATCGACGGCAAGGGCTGGCTCATCGGGGACGCGAAGCGCCTCCTCGACAGCTACGGCGTGAATCCGGGCAAGACCGCCGAGGATTGGATCCGCAACCAGATCGCGCACCTCACCGAGCGCCTGACCGGCCGCGCCCAGCCCGACCTCACCTTCGCCGAACTGGCGGCCCTCGCCGTGGCGTGCCCTGGCCGCGCGCGCAACCTTTACGTCGTCACGACGAACCTCTCGCGCCGCATGACCGAGGTCTTCTCGGCCGCCTCCCACCCCGACGTCCCCTTGTACAAGGCCGTGCGCATGTCGATGAGCATTCCGCTCTTCTTCGAGGCGTACTCGTTCAATGGAGACCTCTATATCGACGGCGGCGTCTCGTGGAATTACCCGATCGACCTCTTCGACCGCCTCCGCAAAACACCTGTCCTCGGCGACCAGCCGCGTGGGCCGGAGGTCGAGGAGGGGACGCTCGGCTTTTGCCTCGGGACGAAGGCGGAGAACGACGCCGCCCGCACGGATTGGCGCCTCCCGCGGATGGAGATCAACGATTTCCAGAACTACAGCAAGGCGCTGGTCTCGTTCATCCTGACGTCGTCGACGCTCTTGCACCTCGACGCGGCCGCGCTCGCGCGGACGATCTTCATCGACGACGCCGGCGTCTCCACGACCGAATTCAAGCTGCCGAAGGCGACGCAGGACACGCTCATTGCCAATGGCGCGGCGGCGACGAAGGAATGGTTGGAGCGAGGGTAACGCCGCGCTGAATCGCGCGCGTCATTCCCCCTCGTCCGTCGCGGCCACCGGCCTCTCGGCGGCATCCCTCGGCGTCGCCTTCCAGAGCTCGGGCACGCGCGCAAAAATCCCCGGCTTGGCCCAGGCGAGCACGCCCGTCCCTGCCAGCACCACCAAAAGGAGCGCGAGCGGCACGAGCACCCGCGTCCCCATTCTCCGCGAAACCGGCACCAGCGGCGCCGGAAGGATCTCCGCCGGCTCCTTGGGCGCCTGCGGCAGCCATTCCGGGCTTTTTCCCTCGGACCGCGCCGCAATCCGGATCGCCGGCATCACCTCCGGCGCGTAGGGTGTCGGTACGAGCCCGGCGAGCTCCTTCAAGCTCGACGCCGTCGCCCGGAACATCGCCTCCTCGCCGCCCTCCGGCAGCGCGAACCGCTGGAGAAGCTCATCCACGCGGTCCGGCCCCGCCTTCACGGGCGCCGCCTTTACGACCGCCTCCGCCGGAGGCTCCTCCACGATGGCGGCCGGCGGCGCCGCAGACGCCACAGGCTCCGCAGCCACCACAGGCTCCACCACGACCACCGCAGCCTTCACCGACACCGACGGCGCCACCGAAACCGACGGCTCCACCGACGCGGGGGGCTCCGTCGCAGGATGATCGAGCGCCTCCACCATGCCCGAGAATCCCGACGGCGATAGCGCCTCCACGCCTTTTTCCACGGCGGGCGAAGGCAACGGCGTGAGCACCTCGAACTCGAAGCTGAGCAGCTCCTCGGCCGAAGGCGGCTGCTCCGACGGCACCGTATGCACCACGGCCGCCGCTTCCTCCACGCGTGCTTCCTCCACGCGCGCTTCCTCCGCCCGCACCGACGGCGCCACCATCGGCCGCGCCGATCCCGGCTGCGGCGTCGGCGGCCGCATCCCGAGCCCGACCGGCCACGGCAATGTCGACTCGTGGACCACGCGCACCCCGGCGTCCCCCACGGACACCGGCGCGGCCGCGGGCGACGCCGAGGGCGGCGGCAAGAGCTCGACCGCCGCTTCCCGCGCCGAAAGCAACGTCGAATCGGATACCGTGGGCGCCACGGGCGCTGCTATCTGCGCGACGACCGGCTCCGACGCGGGCAACACCGCGGCTGCGGGGCTCGAGTGCTCGCTTTCGGCGGGTGCTTCCAGCAAGGCGAGGTCGACGCTGCAGAGCGGCGTCGCGTCGGTCGTCTCCAGGGACATCGGGTCCTGGAGCGTCGGCGTCGCCTCGCGCAGCGGACCCGAGGGCGGCGCGGTGAAGAGCAGATCCGGCGACAGGGAAGGGATCGCTGCGATCGAGATGGGCCGTTTCGACACGGCCACGGGAGCGGGAGCGGGAGCGGCCACGGGAGCGGGAGCGGGCGCGGCCACGGAAGCGGGAGCGGGCGCGGCCACGGGAGCGGCCACGGGAGCGGGAGCGGGCACGACCACGGCCACCGGCGCCTCCACCACGACCGGCGCCGGCAGTGGTGCCGGCTCCACACAAAGCCCCGCCTCCACCGCGCGCGCCGTCTCCTTCGCCAGCCTCGCCAGCGTCCGCTTCGCGGCACCCCGGTTCAGCGGCACCAGCGCGGCCTCGATCTCCGCCGCCACCATGCCCGGACCTCGCTCGGCGGCCTGCGCCCGTGGCCTCGCCACCGCATGCAGCCCCGGCGCTCCGCCCGCCGTCACCGCGAGCAGCCTCGCCAGAAGCGCCCGCAGCCCGCGCGCGGCCTCCGGGCCCGACAGCACCTCGCCTTGTCGGTCCACTGCCACCACGCCCTCGGCCGAGAGCGTCACGGCTTTCGGGTCCACCCGGATCGGCAGATTCCCGAGCGCGTCACAGAGCGAAAGCACGAGGTAACCCGCGCTCTCCGGCACCATCGCCGCGGCCCGCGCAGATGCGGCCCCGAGGACCTCCGTCAGCGTCACGTTCGCCCGATTCACGACCCACCTCTCCTCGGTTCCCCAATGCGCACCGGTACTCCGCGTCCCGCGAGGTACGCCTTCGCCTCCGCCACCGAGTACGTCCCGTCGTGGAAGATCGACGCGCACAGCGCCGCGTCTGCCCCTCCCACGACGAGCCCCTCGTACAGATGTTCGAGCGTCCCCACGCCCCCCGACGCGATCACCGGCACGCTCACCGCGTCCGCCACGGCCCGCGTCAGCGCGAGATCGTAGCCCGCCTTCGTCCCGTCCCGGTCCATGCTCGTCAGCAGGATCTCCCCCGCGCCGAGCCCCGTGATCCGCTTCGACCACGCCACCACGTCGAGCCCCGTCTCCCGCCGCCCCCCGTGCGTCACGACGGTCCACCGTGCCGGTTCTTCCTCGGTCCCGACCCGCCGCGCGTCGATCGCCACCACGATCGCCTGCGCGCCCCAGCGCGCCGCCGCCCGCTCCACGAGCTCCGGCTCGCGCACCGCGGCCGTGTTGATCGCGATCTTGTCGGCGCCCGCGTCGAGCAACGCCTCGATGTCGCGCTCGCTCCCCACGCCGCCGCCCACGGTCAGCGGCACGAAGATCTGGTCGGCGGTTGCGCGCACCATGTCGAGCAGCGTCCCGCGTTTCTCGTGGGAGGCCGTGATGTCGAGGAAGGTGATCTCGTCCGCGCCGGCCTCGTCGTAGCGCCGGGCGGCCTCGACGGGGTCGCCCGCATCCCTGAGCCCGACGAACTGGACGCCTTTGACGACGCGTCCGTCCTTCACGTCCAGGCACGGGATGATGCGCTTGGCCAGCACACAGCGCGCTTAGCGCCCGCGAGGCCCGAGGGCCAACTTCCCGGGGACCCTCGAGGTCGGCGCGGACGAGGGAACGGCCTCGTCGAGGTCAAGGCCCCGCGAGCACCACGCCCGACGTGCGCGGGCGGGCCACGCAGGCCAGCACGTACCCCGATTGCTCCTCGTCGGGGCTCAACCCCTCGACGCACGACTGCTCGACCTCTCCGGCGAGACATCGAAGCTTGCAGGTGCCGCAATCCCCCACGCGGCACGAGGTCTCGATGGGTACGCCCGCCGCAGTCGCGGCTTCGAGGATCGTCGCGCCCGCCGGGACGGGCACCCAATGCTCCTTGCCGTCGAGCCGCAAGGTGACGAGCTGCGCCTGCGTGTCGCCCGCCGCGTCGGGACGAGCGAAAAACTCCTGGAAGATGCGCTCGGGGGGGACGGAGAGCGCCCGCAGCGCCTCGCCCACGACCGCCATCAGGCCCTCGGGGCCGCATACGTAGAATTCGGCAGGTTTTCCCTGGGCGAGCTCGCCGAGCAACGTGGTCGCTCGCGCGGCGTCGAGGCGCCCCGGGAGCCCGCCCATGCCCGCGGCGCCTTGCTCCAGAACGTGTACGACGTCCAATCGCCCTCCACTCTCCTCGATGAGGCGATCGAGCTCGGCGCGCAGGAGGATCTCCTCCGGCGCGACGTTGCAATCCAGGAGCGACACCGTGGTGTCCGGCTCGCCATGCAAGAGCTCGCGCATCATGGCGTGGATCGGCGTGATTCCGCTGCCCCCGGCGACCAGGACCGCGTGCCGCCCCCCGGCGCGCGGCTCGACACAAAAACGTCCCTGGGGCCCGGAGACGGCCAGGATCGAGCCTGGGGCCGCATGTGCGTACAGGTGATTCGACACGACGCCGCCGCGGACCCGCTTGACGAGGATGGAGAGCGGGTCCGCGCGGCCGGGGCTCCCCACGAGCGAATACGAGCGCGGGTGAACGCGCCCGTCGACGGGCACGTGGAACGTCAGGTACTGGCCTGCGCGATAAGGGAGCGGCGCGGGCGGCGAGGCGAACACGAGCTCGACCGACGAGGGCGTCGGCCTTCGCACGGATTCGAGGGTCAGGTGGAATCGTTCGGGTTGCATGGTCTTCAGATCCGAACGGGGAGCTCGAGGCAGCCATGAATGAGGGGCGACGGGGTCGGCACCGCCGAGCGCTCGGGATCGACGCGGAGCTCCGGGAAGCGGCGATAAAGCGCGGGGACGGCGATTTTCGCTTCGAGGCGCGCCAGGGGCTCGCCGAGGCATTTGTGAATGCCACGGCCGAAGGAGAGGAGGTTCTTGGGGTTGCGATCGGGGAGGAAGCGCTCCGGATCGTCGAAGACGCGCGGATCGCGGTTCGCGGAGAGGCTGAGAGGCCAGACGCGGCTGCCGGCGGAAATGGTCACGCCGTGGAGCTCGATGTCACGGCGCGCGATGCGCGGGGCGCCGGTGGCGGGACCTCGGCACCGCAGGACTTCCTCGAGGACCCTCGGCGCGCGGCCGAGGTCGGCGAGGAGGAACGCCTTGGCCTCCGGAGTCTCGCTGAGGCAACGCACCGTATTGTTGAGCAGGTTCGTCGTGGTCTCGTGCCCGGCGAACAGGAAGAGGGGGCCCATGGCGACGAGCTCGCGATCTTCGATATTCGCGCCGGCGCCCTGGCTGCGAAGGAAGTCGCTGGTCAGATCATTGCCGAGGGCGCCCGTGCGCCGCTTTTCGGCGACGAGGGCGGCATAATACGCGGCGAGCTCCTGGCCGGCCCGCTGCGCCTGCTCTTGTTTTCCCTTGGTGCCGATGTGGACGACATCGTCCGCGATGCGCTGGAACGTCCTGAAATCGGAGCGCGGGACGCCGAGGAGCTCGGCGATGACCATGGCCGGCAAGGGGCCGGTGAAGGCGCGGACGAGATCGAAGGCCCCGCCCTTGTCCGCCATTTCGGCGAGCAGCTCGTCGCAGAGCTCCTGGATCCGCTGCTCGAGCATGGCCACACGCCGGGGCGTGAAGGCGGGCTGCGCGAAGGCGCGGAGGCGCGCGTGGTTCGGGTCGTCCTGGAAGACCATGGACGCCGTCGAAAATGCATCGGGCGGCATCTTCAGCGGGTTTTCCGACGAGAATGCATCGGCGTCCTCCATCGCGCGTTTGACGTCCTCGTATCGGAACAAGAGCCAGGAATCCATGACCTCCGCCCAGAGGACGGGGGCCTTTTCCCGGAATTCTCGGTACATCGGGAAGGGATCGAGCAAGATCTGGGTGTCGAGGAGCATGCGCACATGAATGAATCGGCCGTCGACATGCGGCAATGACGGGATCCGGGCAAGAGATGACCAATCTCGGTCACCCGCGTCCGCCGCTCGTGTATGTTCGCGGGCGATGCTCGATCTCGACGCCGTCGTCATGATCATGGCCATTGCGCGGGACGGATCCCTCGCGCACGCAAGCCGGACGCTCGGGCTTCCGCGCACGACGCTCACCCGTCGCGTGGCCCTGCTGGAGGATGCGCTCGGCGTGCGGCTCGTCGAGCGAAGCCAGCGGCATCTTCGTCTCACCGAGGCGGGAAGGCTCCTCGTCGAGCAAGGCGCGCCGCTCGTGGACGCCGCGCGGCAAGTCGAAGCCACGCTCCAGGCGAGCACGCATTTCCGCCTGCGCACCGCAGTGCCGCCCGGCGTGGGCATGGATCTGCTCGAGCCCCTTCTGAAGCCCGACGACGAGGCGCTCGCCGGTCTCGGGCTGGAAATCATCTACACGGACCGGGAGATGCACCCCATTCGAGACGATTTCGATCTGGTGGTCGGCCTGGTGCCGCCCACCGACGGCACCCTCTACTGTCGCTCCTTCCTGCGATTTTCGTGGGCGTGCTTCGCGGCGCCGGCCTATCTCGCCGCGCGAGGCACGCCCACGCGCGCCACGGACCTCGCCGCGCATTCCTGCATCGCCTTACGCATTCCCGGCGGCGTCTCTCCCTTTTTCTGGCCGGTCCGGGCCGGCATGGGCTTGCGGGTGAGCCCGTGGTTCGTGTCCAACAGTATGCACGCCGCGCTCCAGATGGTGGTCGCGGGCAGGGGCATCGGGCTCTTGCCGGACATCCCTTTCGCGACCACGAGCAAGCTCGTCCCGGTGCTGCAAGACGAGATCGGCGCCGAAGGGGAGTTCTTTTTGTCGATGGGGCAACGCCTCAACGATTCGAAGCGCGGACGTCGAATCCGGATCCTCATCGAAAAGGCGCTGCGCCACCTGCGCCAGACCGGCGGCGCGCGGACCAGATAAGTGGGAGCCACGCGCGGAGCGTTCCGCCGGCCTCGCGCTTCTCAGGTGTCGATCGGCGCCTCGTCGTCCGCGCCGCCGTTTTCCCCCGCGTACCGCCGCTCCGCCCGCTCCGACGCGCGCATCACCGGCCTCCGGATCGCCTCGATGTACTCGGCCGGCGCCTCCGACAGCTCCAGGTTCGAGAGCACCTGCGACACCACCCGCAACCACAAGCTGCGCGCGGCTTGCGGCGACAGCATGCCCTCGGGCTTCGCCGCCTCCTTCGCGAGCAGCTCCGTCCGCGCGGTCTCCAGCTCGGCCAGCCGCGCGCCCGTCGCGATCCACGCGTCCACCACGTCGCGCAGCGTGTGCGGCGGCGCGCCCGCCGGGATCTCCCCGAGGAACTCGCACATCCAGGGCTCCTCGTCCCGGATGAGCCGCGCGACCCGCGCCGTGTTGCCCGACTCCGCGAGCAGCGACGCGTTCACGATCGCCAGGCCCGTCGGGAACAACTTGCGCGAGATGTCCCGGGCCCGCGCGGCGCGCGCGAAGTCGGGCGGGTGCCCCGCGAGGTAGAGCTCGGCCCGCGCGTCGAGCGAGAGCGAGATCGCCCGCGCGAGGTGATCGTGCCGCGCGTCGACGACCGTCTCCTCTTCGAGGATCGACGCGAGCGCCGTCGGCGTGGCCTTCGTCTGCGGGAGGGTGATCACGGCCTCGTACGCCTTCAGCACCTTTCCGTGAAGCGGCGCGATCTCCGGGATGGCCAGGAACACGCTCTTGCGCTTCGTCTCGTCCACCCAGGGCGCGACGATCGCGATCATCTCGTCGATGTTGAGGTGCTTCAGCAAAGTGAGCCTCCTGCCGATGAGGACGCGTACATGATGGCGTGCTCCCCGAGGGGGTTGTCAACAGCGGAGAGGTTCGGGAGCGGGGGCGGGAGGCGCGCTCATCGGTCTGCCGGCTCGGACCCGAGCCAGGCGGCGGTGGCGGGATCGATGCGGCTCTTGCGCACGGGGGGAATGTAGAGCGTCGAGGCTGGCGTGACCCTGGCTTCCGCGAGCTTGCCGAGGCGCAGCCGCTCGATACGCGGCGCGCAGCCAATGTAGATCGCGGCCTCGTAGATCGTCACGACGTGGTCGGCAGGGTATTCCTCGCAGAGCCGCGCCACGAGGAAGGGGAGCTTGTGGTGGCTCGCGCCTTCGCGACGGTACGTGTGGTCTCCGAACGACCCGATCTGCCAGAGCACGAGCGCCGTTGTGGGATCGATGCGCTTTCGATGAAGCACGAAATGCGTCGCCTCGTAGCTCTGCATGCCCTGGTGACCAGGATCGATGCCGAGGTCGGCGAACAGGCAATCCTCCGCCGAGATCGCTGGCAGCATTGTCGCCGGATACCCCTCGTCACGCGCGCGCTCGATGGCCAGGTGCCCCGGATAAGCGAACACGCCCGGATGCCCGTAGAACACCACGCACGTCCGCTGGCCCCCCCTTACCGAGTCGAGGATGCGGTCCACCATCGCGTGATACGTCTCTCCACGCGGCTTGCCCTCACCGTAGAGCACCGTGAGCGACTCGGCCGACGGCGATAGCTCCTTGATCACACGCTCGGCGACGAGATCCGCGACCACGTAGAGCACCTTGTCCGACGCCTTGATCCAGGCGATCGCATTTCCCGTGAGATGCTCGGTCGTCCTGATTCCGGTCCCCACGACGACGAGCGAGCCATTACCTTCGAGCATCCATTCCTCCATCCCTCGCCCCGACGCCGAGGCACGCATGATCATCCGATGAGCGCCGGCGACTGCACCCGGGCTAGTCCTGGCAGCCGAGCGCCACCGCGCGCTCCGCGGCTGCCTTCGCGGTCGTCGACTCGTCCGCCTGGCCCCACCGCCGCAGGACCACCTTGTACGCCGCGCACGCCTCTGCCTTCTCCTTGAGCCTCTCGCGCACGACGCCGAGACGGTACGTCGCAAGGGTGTGCCTCAGCGGGTCGTCGAGCGCCGTGCACGAGCGCGCCGCCGACTCGAGGCGGGGCAGCGCCTCGTCGTACCGACCCGCGAGGAATGCGACCTCCCCGAGCACCGCCGTGACCATTGAGATGTCTGCCTGCGGATAATGCACGTGCGGGCGCTTCAGCACGCTCCCCGCGAGCGCATCGCGGCCCTGCTGCGGGGTGCTCGCGGTCGCGGCCGTTCCCATCAGCCAGAGCACGCTCGGATCCGCCTCCTTGCCCTGCCACTCACGCTCCCACCCCGCGCGAGCAGCCTCGTACGCCGCCGCGTCCAGCAGTCCCGCCCGATGTTTGGCCGAAAAGAGCAATGCCTGGGCATCGTCCCAAGGCCTCCACTTCAAAGGACGAACCCACGCAGCTCGCTGCGAGAGAAACTGCTCGGCCACCTCCCCCGCCTTCCGGTCCTGCCCCATCTCCCAATAAAGCCGCACCAGCGCGAGCGCCGGCACGGTGTGCTTCTCCTCCTGCGATTCGCCGATGATCTCCCGTTCGAAATCCTTCGCGAGCCGCTCGGCCTCGTCGAAATGCCCGGAGAGGATCGCGAAGTTGATCCGGAGCTTCGCCGCCGCCTCCGGCATGTCCGCCTCGCGAAACCGCCGGACCGCCTGATCCACCGCCGCGCCCACCGCGCTGAGCGGCTGGCCCGAAGCCTCCAGGGCCACCGCCAGCTCCTGGTACGCGAGCGGCGAGGCCTGCTCTTTCGTGATCCACCGGCGCGCGTCCGGCTCGAGGCGGCTGCACCTGCCCATGATCCTCTGGAAGCGCAGCCGCTCGATGACGCAGTCCGTCGCCAAGGGCGCCAGCTCCACGCAGCGATCGAGCGCATCGATCGCTTCGGGAATGCGCTCGTCGCGGAAGAGCGCCAGCGCGCGCGCTTGCCAGCAGTCCGCATACCGCTGATCCAGCTCGAGGCAGCGATCCACGAGCTCGAGCGTGCGCTCGGGCGAGGCATCCGGCTGCACCGCGTGGAGCAGCAAGACGAGCTCCGCGTCGCCAGGGAAGCGCTGCGTGGCCGCTTCGAGCCGGGCGGTCGTCGCGGCCTGATCGGGCGGATCGCGCTGGATCAGCGGCTCGAACGCGTCGAGCAGCACCTGGTCCCGCGCCGGCATCGTCGCGCGCAGCTCCACCGCGCGCTGGAACGCCACGCGCGTGCTCGTCGTCTTGCCACGAAACCGATCGATCACCGCGAGCCGCAGATGAGCCGCCCCGAGCGTCGGGTCGAGCTTGGCCGCCCTCTCGAAGGCGCTGTACGCGAGCCCCCATGAGGCGTCGCGGATGCTCTGCAATCCCTGGCGATAGGCCGCGAGCGCCTCGGGGCTCGAGCTCGAGGGCAACTCGAGCTCGGTGACCGCGGTGGGCTTCGTGGACGGCGCAGCCGCCACTGCCGGCGCAGCCGCCGCCGCCGGCGCAGCCGCCGACCTGCGGCGCACGCGCGACACGATGCCCGTGGCGAGGACGACCAAGCCGGTGAGCGCGAGCGCCACCGCCGCCACGAGCTGCCACCGACCCTGCACCGACGCCCGAAGCGTGGGCCCGACCGCCACTGCCGTCGGCGACTCCACCGTGTTCGCGAACGGCGGGCGCTCGGGCGGTGCCGGCGCCGACGTCTCGATCCGCACCGAGGGCGGCTCGAAGGGCGTCGCGCGCTTGCCCGTGACCGGCGAGGGCGACCGGATCGTGTTCATCGGCGCTCCGCCCGCCTCGGGCCTCGGCGTGGCGGAGCGAGACGTCGGGGCCGCGAGCGGGCGAGGCGCCTCGAGCGTCTCCGGCTCGTGTCCGACCGCGGCCGCGCCCGAGCGCGTCGCTGAGGGCGCGCTCGGGTCCTCATCGGCATCCGCGTCGGCGATGCGCACGATGTCGGGGATGGCGAGAAACTCGCCCGTCACGAAAGGTACGAGTGACTCGATGACGTGGTCCATCGACGGGAAGCGATCGGCCGGGCGCTTCGACACCGTGCGGCGCAGGGTCCGCTCGACCGTAGCCGGCACGATGCCGTGGAGCGACGGCGGGTCGTCGGCGAGGATCGCGGACAGGAGCCGCACCCCATCGAGTCCCGGGCCGAAGGGGACCTTGCCCGTGAGCAGCTCGTACGCGAGCACGCCCCAGCCGAACTGGTCGATGCGCGCGTCGACCGCGTCGCCGCGGAGCTGCTCGGGCGCCATGTACGCGGGAGTTCCCACCATCATCCCCTCGCCGGTGAGCGTGTCGCTCTTGCGGTTCGAGGGTGGCTCGAGATCGTCCTCGCCCGGCGTGGACCCGCGCGTAGAGAGCCCGACGCGCATCCTGCGCGCGATACCGAAGTCGAGCACCTTGATCGTGCCGTCGTCGCGAAGCATCACGTTCTCGGGCTTGATGTCACGGTGGACGATCCCCTCGCGATGAGCCGCCGAGAGGGCCCGAGCGACGTCGACGAGCCAGCCGAGCCGACGTGAAGAGGTCGTGCGGGCCGCGATGAGCTGGCGGAGCGAGACACCGTCGACGAACTCCATCGCGAGGTACGGCGCACCGTCCAGCTCGCCGATGTCGTAGATGGCGACCGAGTTCGGATGGCTCAACGCGGCTGCGGCGCGCGCTTCGCGGAGCAGGCGACCTTCGGCGCGCTGCCAGGCCTCCGGCTCCACGGCGCCCTGCTTGCGCAAGAGCTTGAGGGCTACGCGGCGCTCGAGCCGTGTGTCGCGCGCCTGATACACCTCGCCCATCCCCCCCTCGCCGAGGGGAGCTTCGATGACGTAGCGATCGACCGTATCGCCTGGGCGCAGGCGCATGGCGTCATGGTATCGCGGACTCGTGACGATTCGCGAAGATCCGCTCTCGATTGTTCCTGGGCAACCTTGGGAGACGCGCGACGTGCGACGTGAGGCACGTACGCCGACTCTTCATGACTCCCCTCGCCGCTCGGTCAAGGAGGGTCAGGAAAACTGTCGGCTGTCCGGGGAGCGGACCGATATGGGTGCGCGTACGGATGCGGGCCCGGTATCCGGCGAGCGCGACGAAAGCGGGCCGCGTACGGAGTCCGGAGAGCGCGTGGACAACGTGCCGCGCACGGACAAGGGGTTGGGGGGGTCGGAGGCTCGGCTCGACAGGGGCGCACGTGTCGACAGCGGCGCGCGTGTCGACAGGGGCGCGCGCGTCGACAGCGGCGCGCGCGTCGACAGGGGGCCGGCGTCGGAGGCGCGTGCCTCCACCGTGGGGCAGCCGAGCATGTACGGGCACGACCACGGCGAATGCATTGAGGCGGCATCCGGACTGTCGGCCCGAAGGCGCTCGAAGATCGCTTGCGGCTGCGCCGAGTGTACGGCCGCTCGATCGACATCCGAGACGCCCGCGATGCGCATGGTTTCTTCAGGATTCAGGTAAAACCTCGCCAGCAAGGAGTGGTCGAGGGCCATGTCCGCAAAAAACTTGAGGAGGGACTGTGTCATTGTTCGCTCCCTACTAACTACGATCTCGTAGGTGGTGCTGGCGGCGGAGCGTGGGGTACGCGAAGCGCGTAGAAAATACCTGCCAGCGACGCGAGGATACGGGTCTCTCCGGGCCGTCGCAAGCCCGGGAGAACGACCTCGCGCTTTCTTTTCGCGCGGTTGTTCTCTGGGCGCGCCCGTTTGCGTCAGAACTCTGCCAGATCTGCGTGCATCTATCCCCTCACGCAGGACGTCTCCCGCTTGGCATGACGCACCCCACGGGGGCCTCGCGCGGAAATCGAGCTCGTCATCGAATTTTCTTGCACTGCGAGCACACGCGTGCTGCAGAGCCGCAGCCCGCGTGAAGCGCCCGCGTAGGAGAAGCGCGCCGCACTGTCTCGCCGCTCAGGGCGGTTCTGGGCGGAGAATGAATCGCATTCCAACCGGCCGGAGTATTGGCGAGGATGCGCTTCATGCCGGACCCCGGGACCCCACGGACCCTGGCGAAGCTCGTTCGAGAGATCAAGGTTCGCGAGCTCCACCCGGAGGCGTTCCAGGCCCTCTGGCATGACGACATGCACGGCTGGAAGTTGTGCTTCGACGTCGTGCATCGCGCCGGAGCGTCCCCCTCGGCGCACCTCACCACCACGACGCGACCTCGGGCGTGGCGACGAGGCCCGCGAAAAGGGCGAGCTCGTCCTCGCGGGGCACGATCTGGTTCACCTCGACGTGCACCTCGGGGCGCGGATCGCGGCGCTCCTCGACGGCTACGCGTACGCCCCGTTCGACGGCCGTCCCCGCGAAGCCTTTCGAACCGTCGCGTCGCGCGCGTCGAAGTGCTCGCGCAGCGCTGCGCCGATGCCCTCGACGAAGGAGAGGTCCGCTCCGCCCTCGCGCGCCTCGAAGAGCTTGGATACGTCCACCTGAGCGGAGACGAGGCCCGCCTCACGAACAAGGGGTACGCCGTCCTCTGAGTCCGAAAGCAGCGCCACCGCAAGAACAGCCGACGGGCGGCTGAGCGGGTGGTGCCCCGCACAGGCGGGGCCCTCTGACACCTTGGCGCGCCCATAAGCGCGGCCGCCTTCGCGTACGTGCGATGTAACCGCTCGTAACCGGCGGCGCTCCTCGCCTCAATGTATACTGCCGCCGTCAGCTCGATGCGCTCGTGGGATAGCGCTCGAGACCCGGCCCCGTGCATTGCTGCGCGGAGGCCACGGAAATCATGCGTCCATCGAGCGCGGCTCGACGGATACAAAGGAGACGGCATTGATTCGCAAGAAGCTCCTTCGGGGTTTGGGTGTGGCTACGGTGATCCTTGCCGCGGCGGCATGCCAAGGTACGGACGCGGGGGTGGACGATGTGCGCGACAGGCACAGTTCGGACATCCCAGCGCATCTGGCAGCGCTGCCGGCTGCGGAGGTGGTGCAGCTCGACGACGACGCGATCCCGCGGTTCGTCATAGGGAACCTCGGCCTCCTCGCGACGGCGGATCCCGTTGAAAAGACCGATTTCGGCGCGGTTCTCTCGGACATCGCCCCGGTGTTCCGCGCGGACGCGAGCGAGCTCTCGCTCCGGCGTGCCCGAACCGACGAGGAGGGGGACCAACACGTCCGCTTCTCGCAGACCAAGAACGGCTTGCCCGTCCTCGGCGCGGAGCTCGTGCTTCATGTGCGGGACGGGGTGATCATCGCGGCAAACGGCGGCGCGCGGAGCGACCTACCGGCGGACGAGGTGCCCACCATCGAGCTCTCGGACGCGCTCGGCGCGGCCCGTGACGGTACCGAGGCGGCGGACGTCTTCGTGGGCAGCGAGGCGCCGCTCGCCTATTACGCTGCCGGAAAGCGGCTCGCGCTCGTGTATCAAGTCGACGTCCGCGGCCGGCTCGAGGACGGCACCCCGCTGCGGGACACCGTGCTCGTGGACGCGGCGGATGGCTCGATCGCGCTCCGGATACCGCACATCCACACCGCCAAGAACCGGCAGGTGTATTCGGCCGGCAATTTACCCGACTTCCCGGGGTTCCCCGTCCTCCCGGGCACGCTGGTGCGGAGCGAGGGGCAGGCAGCGAGCAGTGATACCACCGTCAACGTCCACTATGACTGGCTCGGCAAGACGTACGACTGTTACAAGAACCTGTTCGGCCGCGACTCCTACAACAACGCCGGCGCTGCGCTCGTCAGCTCCGTTCATTACGGCATCGACTACGTCAACGCGTACTGGGACGGGACGCAAATGGTGTTCGGCGACGGGGACGGCGTGACCTCCTCGAGCCTGGCTCACTCCATGGATGTGACGGCCCACGAGTTCACCCACGCTGTCACCGGCAGCGAGTCGAACCTCACCTCCTCGGGCGAGTCCGGCGGCCTGAACGAGGCGATGAGCGACATCTTCGGCGCGGTCTGCGAGTGGTACCGCGATGGCCAGGTCGTGAGCGGAAAGACGTGGATCGTGGGCGATGAGGTATGGACGCCGGCGATTCCGGGCGACGGCCTGCGCTACATGGCGAACCCTGCCCAGGACGGCGAATCCCTCGATTTCTACAACGCGAGCGCCGGCTCCGCCGACGTCCAGCTCAGCTCGGGCATCGCCAATCTGGCGTTTTACCTCCTCTCGCAGGGCGGCACCCACCCGCAGGGCAAGTCTTCCGTCAACGTGACCGGCATCGGCATCCTCAAGGCCGCCCGCGTCTTCTACAAGGCGAACGTCGACATCCTGACCTCGAGCTCGAGCTTCCTCGACGCCAAGAACGCGACGGTGCAGGCGGCGACGCAGCTCGGGTTCACCCAGGCGGAGATCGACGCGGTCACCAAGGCCTGGGATGCCGTCGGCGTCGTCCCGCCGCCGCCGCCCCCGGCCACCCTGCTCCAGAACAATGTGCCGCTGACCAACCAGAGCGGGGGCCTCGAAGGCTTCAAGTATTACACGCTCGATGTCCCCGCGGGCGCCACCAATTTGGTCTTCAAGACCAGCGGCGGCACCGGCGGCCTCCTCATGGACGTCCAGCTCGGCTGGCCTTCGTTGGGCCAGGCTTGCGTGCCGACCGGCAGCGGAACCTCGCTGACCTGCGCCGTTTCCAACGCCCAGGCGGGGACCTATTACGTGGCGCTCTTCGGCTTCCCCCCCTATTCGGGCGTCACCCTGAAGGGCTCGTTCACCGCGCCGGCGGCCACCACCGCCGACCTCGTGATCAACGAGATCGACTATGACACCGTCGGCACCGATGGCGCCGAATACGTCGAGATCTACAACCCGGCCGGCGGCGCCGTCAGCCTCTCCGGGTGCTCGCTGGTCCTCGTCAACGGCGCGAACGGCGCCGCCTATAGCACGTTCGATCTGAGCCCGGCCGGCTCCCTCGCCGCCGGGCAATACCTCGTGGTCGGGTCGAGCGCGGTGACGGTGCCCGCCAGCGCGAAGAAGATCAATTTCGCGACGTCGGCGAACGTCATTCAGAACGATACGGAGGGCGTGGCACTGGTGTGCGGCTCGAGCGTCGTCGACAAGCTCTCCTACGAGGGCAACGTTACCGCAGCGATCCTTCCGGGCGTGGGCACCGTGAGCCTGGTGGAGGGGACGGCGTTCGCCACCGCGGATAGCAACACCGTGACCCGCTCGCTTTGCCGCTTGCCGAACGGCGCCGATACGGACAACGCCTCGGTCGACTGGGGCACCTGTTCGAGCCTCACCCCGGGCGCTCCCAACTGAACAGGTGGCGAGGCGGTTCGGGGGGTGATGCTGGGCCTGCCTGGAAGGCATGGATCCCTCCGCAGGCCCGGCAGTCGGTCACGGCGGTTTTGCGAGCGAGGCGGGGACGCGCGTGTACGACGTCACCCCGACACCACTTCCTCCGTCGTGCTGCTCGCTCGACCCGCCGTCGCGGAACAGCGCCCCGCCCTTGCGGAACAGCGCCCCGCCGTCGCGGAACAGCGCCCCGCCGTCGCGGAACAGCGCCCCGCCGTTGTGGAACAGCGCCCCGCCGTCGCGGAACGCCGCCCCGCCCTTGCGGCGAGCGTCGTTGTCCTTGGCGCGAGCGTCGTTGTCCTTGACGCGAGCGTCGTTGTCCTTGACGCGAGCGTCGTTGTCCTTGGCGCGAGCGTCGTTGTCCTTGGCGCGAGCGTCGTTGTCCTTGGCGCGAGCGTCGTTGTCCTTGGCGCGAGCGTCGTTGTCCTTGGCGCGAGCGTCGTTGTCCTTGGCGCGAGCGTCGTTGTCCTTGGCGCGAGCGTCGTTGTCCTTGGCGGGTCCTGATCAAACTTGATCAGCCAGTTCGTCCGGCCGAACGGAGGCGACCATGAGCGATGACCGTCTCACGGTCACGGACTACTCGGATGTCCGTGCTGCAAGCCGCGAAGCCTCGACCGCGCTCGCCCGGAGCGAGAAAGCCGCGGAGCGGCTGTTGAGCGGCGAGCCGTGGACCGCGGCGGCCCTACACGAAGCACTCGTCGCGTTCCAGGAGACGTGCGCGGCGCTGGAGGCGGTCGGGCGTCACGTCGCCGATCTCCCGTCCTCTCCCGTCAAAAACTAGGCCCACCGCGGGGCGGCGCTGCACGCTCGTGGGCAACATGACACCGATCGAACGTCTGCTGTCTGAGCTCATCGACGACGAAGAACACCGCGCCACCTACCACGACATCTCGACGCCAATGATGCGGCTGGTGGCCCTGTTGCATGACTCCAAGCCGCTGAACGAAGCCATCGGCTCTGGCGACGCGCAACGGATCGCGGCTGCCAAAGAGCCGTTCGAGGCGATCGTGACGGAATTGAGGGCCATCACGGCCGAGCTGGCGCCAAGCCTTGAGCGCGCAATGGCCGAACGCGGATGGCCCGAGGCGCAGCGCGTCGATCTGCGTCAGTTCGTGGCGAAGACGCTGGACTTCTACACCCAGTTCATCGGGCGCCTGAACAACCCAGCCCAACTGTTCGATTCGATCGGCAAGCCGATCGGCGACGCCTGAACGCGTGGCGCGGACCGAGCTTGTCCGCCCTCGCGTTGGCACGGTTGACCTCTGGATCGGCGCCCCGATCTCCGCGGGCAAACGGTCCTACCTCGGACATTACGTGTCCGATGCCATTGCTGAATAACCACGAAAACCCGACGATTCGTGATAGATTCATCCCATCGAGTGAGCCGCTGAAACGGTCGAGTCGACGACGCGCATGGGGCGCGACGCGGCGCCCGTGGCGGTGCTCGTCGGGGTGCCGCGTCGTGGCGAACGTCCTGCCCATCGAGAAGCGCGTCGACGTGGTGCGCCACCTCGTAGAGGGCGCGAGCGTGCGCTCGACGTCGCGGCTCACGGACGTCTCGCTTCCGACGGTGCTCTCGACCCTGCTCCGCATGGGCGACGGCTGCGACCACCTGCACAACCTGCTCGTGAGGGACCTGGACATCCGCGAGATCGAACTGGATGAGATCTGGTCCTACGTGCAGAAGAAGCAGGCCCGCGTGACCGCCGAGGATCCGGCGGAGTTCGGCGACGCGTACGCCTACCTCGCCATGTCGCGCACGAAGAAGCTCATGATCGCCTACCGCGTGGGGAAGCGCGACGAGGCGAACACGCGGGCGTTCGTCGCCGATCTCCGGGCCCGGCTCGTGACGATCCCCGAGATCTCCACGGACGGCTGGCAGAGCTACCCCGTCGCCGTGGGGCAGAGCTTCGGCGGCGCGGTCGACCACGCCGTGATCCAGAAGGACTACTCGAAGAAGGGGCGGCGCGAGGGACCGGCGGACCACCGCTACGAGCCGCCCCGGGACCCGTTCATCACGAAGAAGACCGCGCACGGCGCGCCGAACCTCGACCGCGCGAGCACGTCTCACGTGGAGCGCGCGAACCTCACAGTCCGAATGCACGTCCGCCGCTTCACGCGGCTCTGCAACGGCTTCTCGAAGAAGATCGAGAATCACCGCGCGGCCGTCTCGCTCCACGTCGCCTGGTACAACTTCTGCCGCGTGCACGAGTCCCTTCGGGTGACGCCGGCCATGGAGGCGGGCATCACGGATCACGTGTGGTCCGTGCAGGAGCTTGTCGAGCGTGCCCTCGCTGCGGAGCCGTGCGCACCCCCGGAGCCGAAGAAACTCGCGCCGCCAGCGTCCGCCCCGGGCGAGAAGCCCAGCGCGGCGCGGGAGCTGCCGAACGGCAAGGGGTGGCTCCGCGCCCTGCCCGGCGGGAAGGGCAAGCCGAGCGACGCCCCGCGGGCTCCTACGCCGCCGCCACCCGCGCCCCCGGCAAGGGTTGGGACGGGGGAGGCTCCGCGCGAGCCGCTACCGCCCCCGGGGACGCAGCTTGACCTCTTCGCGTGGCGGCCGCGGCCACGTCAACTCGGCTTATTCGATCCACCCTGAGAGCGCGTCGTCTTCCGCGGTCGCCCGGGCTTGGCCTCGGGCAGCCTCGCTTTCCGGAAGAGCACCCCGGGGGCCACGGCGAGCGCGTCCGCGAGCGCCACAACCACAGCAACGCCGACGTTCGTCTGGCCGCGCTCGACTCGCTGTAGGAAGCGCAGGTCAAGCTCTGCGGCTTCGGCGAGTTGCTCTTGGGTGAGTCCGCGCGAGAGTCGCAAACGGCGCACGTTCGCCCCGATGTAGCCGAGAACCTCGACGACGCGGGCGGAACGGTCCGTCACCCTCGCGGGTCTACGCCTTCGTCCTCGGCGGAATAACGGTCGATAGACCGTGTTTCGTTGACCTCGACGAACCCTCGGCTCTACCGTGATCGCTTCGCGAGGAGGGTCAGCCGTGAACGCGCAGCATCAACCGGGGCAGCAACCCGTGCAGGGGCAACCGCCGATCGTGCGGGTGACCGCGCCCGAACCGAAGGTTCCTACCTGGCTCGCCGCCGCCATCGTGACGAGCCTCGCCGGCGTCGCGGTTGTTGTCGTCGTGCGCCTCCTTCGCGAGGAGAAGCCAAAAGGGACGCCGATCGCGGTGACAACACCGCCGAAGCCAGGGACGTCGTGGTACACGGAGCCGCGCAAGCTGCCCGACATCGACCCCGAAGGGGACATGATGCGGGCGCTCATGGCCGAACCTACCTTCATTCGAGCCGTGCAGCGAACGCGTCCGCTGATGGCCGATCGAATGAACACGCCAAGCGAAGGCGCAACGCTGCTCGCCCTTTGGGCGCTTGCTCATCCACCCACGTGGGCGGACGTCGCCCCGGCACGCGACGAGACGAGCGTCGGCATGGTGCGCAAAGACTCCGACGGGGAGCGGGGGAAACGCTTGTGCGCGCCGGGGCAGATCATTCGGATCAAGGTCGAGCGCCTTCAGTGGGGCGCCGTGGCATCCGGCTCGCTCCTGACGGACGGCGAGACCTTGATCCACTTCTTCGCGCTGCGGGACACGGGGGCGCTCGTCGAGGATGGCAGGACGCGCTTCTGCGGCGTGGTGACCGGAAACCTCACGTTCTCGAACGAGCACGGGACGGCGGAGGGGATTCAGATGGTCGGGATGTTCGACCTACCGGCGAACCGGGCGGCGCCGAAGTAACTGCGCAGCACGCGCACGAACACACGGCAATTATCGCTGTTCCCAGACAGGTAGATGGCCCAATTCGTGCATGCGCGATATCGGCATGGCGCACGTCCCCACATACGATATCAATAGCCCGTTTGCGTCCGGTGCTCCTCTTATCGAGAGGAATCTGTCCACTATCCTAGTCGGCAGATATGTTTTGCGTTGGCTCCCGGGCACGCGCAGCCAAAGGCTACAAGCGACGGTGGACGAGGTGCTGATATGCGAATATAAGCGCAACAGTGTCCACCTGGCAGTTATCGATTACCTTGGGGGGTGGTAGGTGGCCGTTGGCCGGCGCCCATGAACGATAAGGCCTTGTTTATCGTGTCGCGCACTGTCTCCGCATCAAACGGACGCGACCCATCAATGACGGATCGTAGGACGATCCAGTGGGCTGCGGTGGTTACATCGGTGCGGGTGAACCCGTAAAGTACCCGTGGGCTGCCCGGGCTACCGCCGGCAACCATGAAACCGATTTCGCCGATCTCTTTCTTCGCAGGGTGACGCCACTGCATCACGATAACGTACGAGTGCACGTCTGGGATGCCAGTAAAGCGTGCGTACTCTGACGCTTCCCATCTAAATGATACGGTGTAGTCGTATTCAATTAGAATTGGCAACACGTCGCGATGCGTGTTTTTTACGACATCATCGACCAGCGACATGATGTCCGCTTGAAGGCCCGTCCCGTCCGTCATTGCGCACAACTACATAACGTGTGCGGTATGCAGCAATCCGGAGCGTATGCGCCGGGGGCGAGCGTGCACGCGTGACGGGCTTTCAGATGTGCAATGCGCCGTGAAAGGTGCCTTGGGCGGGTCGGTCCTGGACGGGAGAGCAGGCGGGCGCCACCGGAGTAGGCAGCGCTCGCGCGTTCAGCGCTTGGCCTTGCGCTGCTTCCACCCCGGGCGTGGAGCCTGCTTCGGAGCGGGAGCCGTACTGACCGTGCGGAGGGCGGCGCGGAGCTTCTGGACGTGGGCGTAATGCGCCGTGAGGCCATGTCCCATGGCCCGCGCCGCCTCCGGGCCGATGATCCCACGCGCGGCGAGGAGCACGATGTAGGCGAGCTTCGGGCGGGACTTCATGACCCACGCGAGCAGATCCCGCGCCTCGATCTCGGACATCGGATCCGGCGTCACGAGGTCGGGGGGCGACCGGATCGCGGACATGGGGATCTCGAACCGCATCGAGGCGCGCCGCATGAGGTTCGCGGCGTGATTCCACGCCGTCTGCCGCGCGAACCCGCGAAGGGCTTGCTCGGGTTTCAGGTTGTCGGCGCCGCGGACGCGTCCCTCGTGCAGGGCCTCCCACGTCGTGGCGATCGTCTCCTGTATGAGGTCTGGGATGTACAGCTCGTCCACGCCGATCTTTCGCAGGTAACGGGTCAGCGTCGGGCGAAGCCGAACCACCTCATCCGCGTCCGCCACGACGACCGGCGCGCCGCCGCCCGCGGGTCGATGGTACCGGCTCACGGCTCACCTCCGGGGACGAGCCCGAGGAGGGCGGCGAGATCCACGCCCACGACATCGGCGACGCGCCCGGCGAAGTGGACGGAGCACGCGATCTCGGCGCGGAGGAAGCCGAGGACGTAGAGGCGGGCGTACCCCAGGGACACCGCCACCTCGCTCGTCGTGAAGGAGCACGCATAAGAGGCGAGCGCCTTGCGCACGCGGGCTTGCTGGTCGGCCGTGAGCGCGCCGGGAATGCTCGGCGGCTCGTGGTCCTGGTCGTGCTCGGTCACGAGGCGCCTCCCTTCCGCTTGGGGGGCGTCACGAGGGAGAGCGCCGGGGCCTTGCGGGGCGGCGCCTTGCCCGCGAGGGCATCGTCGACGGAGAGACCGACGGCGCGCGCGATGCTCCGCGCGAGGGCGATGTTTCCGGGCTCCGACCCGTCGCAGAACGCGAGCACGAACGAGCGGCGGAAGCTCACGAGGTGAGCGACCTTCGTCCACGTGCCGTGCTCCCGATGCAGATGACGCAGGAGGGCGCGGAGGTTCGAGCGCTGGATCTCGATGAGGTCGGCCCCGCGGAGGGGCCGATCGCGGAAGCGGGACGCGGCCATCACGACGCGCCTCCCTTCCGCCCGCAGAGGGCGCACGCGCCCGCGACGTGGGGACGACCGGAGAGGACCTGCTCGACGGGAATGCCGCCCGCCCGCGCGAGCAGCACGGCGACGGCGTAGGACGTCCCGCGGCGCATGTTGTGGAGGGCGCCGACGGCGACGCCCATCACGGACGCGAGCACGGCGCGACCGCCGTAGGCCCGGGCGATGTTGCGCTCGGCGGCCCGCATGTGGGCGCGCTCTTCGGGGGAGGGGTAGAGGGCGGGGCTCTTCCGACCAGAAGGCGGACGAGTCCCTTGGCCCCGCGGGGCGGGGTGGACTAAACGAAGCATGGGTTGCGACTCCGGACTACGGGGTTGCGGCCAAGTCGCCCCGGGGGATGCCTAAGTCCCTCGGGGCGGCGCCTTGTTCAGGCCCGCCGAACCTACGCGCCGAAATCGCTGATTTCTACGGCCGATCGCCAATCTTGATCAGTCGCGGCCTAAGTTGATCGGCACCCCTTGGCGCGAGCGTCGTTGTCCTTGGCGCGAGCGTCGTTGTCCTTGGCGCGAGTGGCAGTGTCGTATGCAGCCAAAGGATTCCGCAGCGGACGGGGGTGGCGGCCTGTCCGATGGGGGGAAGCGGCCAGTGTATCCTTTGCGGTATGCGCCTACTCGGCGCGCTCGATGGTCACGCTCACGGATCCCGACACGTCAAAGGCATCGGCTCCAGCGTCGAGCTTTCCGAGCGTGATGAGGCCGGGCGTCGGAATCGACTGGCCATCCTTGCGGTAGAAAAGGGCGACATCGTGAGCGGGCGACCAATAAGCAATGTCGCCGACCTCATACGACCGCGTCCGCGGCGCATCCTCCGAGAGCGCCCTGGGCAGGTGGGCGTACTTCTCTCGCTGAAAGAGGTCGTTCATCTCGAGCGTCAGCGGTAACAGTGAAGCGAAGTCGCTGGCGGTCCTGCTGTTATTCAAGGTCGCGGAGACGAGCCTGTCGTTGATCTTGATTCGAAGTTTCATGGCGCGGGGTTGCTCCGTTGATGTCTCGGCAGGTTGCGGCGAAGGGACTCCATGGGTCGTGCTGGCGTCAACGCCGCATGAGGCTTGAAGGAGGAACGCAACGACCACGGCACACAGGCCAGCGCTGTCGTGAGGGCTCGGATGACATTTGCCTTCATGATGTGCGGCGGTGGCAGGTTTGTCAGAATTCATGTGCGTTCCTCCCTCAGAGTCCCGTCATTCGCTCCCGTTGTTCGGGATAGCGAGCCCCTTGCACCGTGATTTCCGCGGTGGAGCCATCGATCTCGCCGAGATCGGCCTAGGTGATCGTCTGGCCGCCGTCGACGACCAGCGCGTGCCCGATCATGAAGGCCGCCGCGTCCGAGCACATCCAAACGACCGTCGCGGCGATCTCTTCGGGCCGGCCCATCCTTCCGATAGGTTCCTCGGCGATCACCTTCGAGCGACCCTCGGCGGTGACGCCGGTGTAGCGAGCCATCATCGGCGTGTCGATGTATCCGGGGCAGACGGCGTTGATGCGAACGTTCTGCGCGGCGTAGTCGAGGGCCGCCGCTCGGGTGAGGCCGATCACGCCGTGCTTCGCGGCGGTGTATGCGGGGCTGCCTTTGATGCCGATGATCCCGGCACCGGACGAAGTGTTCACGATCGCGCCGCCACCGTGCTCGAGCATTCGCGGGATCTCGTATTTCATGCACAGGAAGACACCACGAAGGTCGATGTTCATGATCCGGTCCCACTCCTCCGGTTGCATCTCCGCGGTCGGGACCAGACCTTTCGGCTCGACGCCGGCATTGTTGAACGCGAAATCCAATCGTCCGAACGCTTCGACGGTTTTGTCGAGCGCCGCCTCGACGTCCTCGGCTCGCGTGACGTCGCAGCGGACGGCGAACGCCCGTCCGCCTCGTTCCTCGATCATGCGGGCTGTTTCCTGGTTGCCCTCTTCCGACACGTCGGCGACCACGACGCTCGCACCCTCGGCGGCGAACGCCAGCGCCGCCGCGCGGCCAATGCCGCTCGCGCCCCCGGTCACGAACGCGACCTTTCCCGCGAAGCTTCTCTTCTCGTTCATCGGAACCATGACTGCATGTCTCCTTCGGCGGCTCTCTCAGGTGATTGCGTGATGTGTTCGCTTTCCTTGCCGATCGTGCATCGTCCAACGTCATCGGTTTCGGATCTGGTACCGCAGCCAGACGACGCCCCCCTCCAGCGCCTCGCTGCTCATCAGCTCGATGCTCTGCACGCGCGCACGCTGCCCCTCCTCCTCGCGTGCCGCGTCGAAGAGGCTCGGCGCGCCGGGCGCGCCGTCGATGCATGGGCAGACGAGGAGGCTCACCTCGTCCACGAGGCCGGCGCGCAGCAGGATGCCGTTGGTGATGCCACCGCCTTCGAGCAGGAGGCGCTTCACGCCGAGCTCGTGGTTCAGCGTCTCGAGCGCGAGACGAATGTCGAGCTCGGCCTTGCCGGCGAAGAAATAGGACACGCCGTCGGCGCGCAGCCCCGCGAGATGTGCATCGGAGACCTGCTCGGTGAGAACGACGACGATAGGGTCGCCGCCGATGTCCGAGCGGCCCCATGCGATCTTGCCGTGCCCGTCGAGCACGACGCCGTACGCCTTCGCATCACGCCGCGCGAACCACGGCGCACGCGGGAACGTCTCGTTGGTGTGTGTCGCGTAGGCGTCTTTTTTGGCGAACTCCTGTCCCGTGATGCGTCCGACGAGCCACGCGTCGCCGCCGAGCTCTTCGTGGAGGCGGTCGTAGAACGGCGTCGGATTCGGACGTTCCGGGCGCCATCGAGGGGGCAGCGTTCGACCATCGATGCTCGTCGACATGTGAACGATGACGTGGGGTTTCATGAGGATGGCTCGCTCACCGCAGGTTGCTGCGGAAGAAGGTGGTCAGCCGGTCGAATGGAATGCCGCAGGCCGTTGCGCGCCGCGGCGCCCATGTCGTAGCAAGCAACGTCGGTGGGTCGCGGGGGACAGCTTGATGGTCTTCATGGTCTTCGTCGTCGTTGGCGTGTCGGCCATGACCTCGTCTCCCCAGCTCTACACCTGCGACGCGGCCCCCAAGCTCGCATTGTCGATGACGAAGCGATACTTCACGTCGCTCTTCTGCATTCGCGCATAGGCTTCTTCGATTTGCTGAACGCGAATCAACTCGATGTCCGCGACGATTCCCTTCTCCGCGCAGTAGTCGAGCATCTCCTGTGTCTCGGCGATGCCGCCGATCATCGAGCCAGCGATCGTCCTGCGCTTGGAGACGAGGTGGAAGACGCTGGGCGACGGGTGGGCATGCTCCGGAACGCCCACGAGCACCAAGGCGCTGTTCCGCTTGAGCAGGCGCGTGAAGGCGTCGAGGTCGTGGCTCGTCGCGACCGTGTTCAGGATCAGGTCGAAGCTCTCCACGTGCGCGTCCATCTCGCTCGTGTTGCGCGACACGACGACCTCGTCGGCGCCGAGCGCCACGGCGGCTCTCCGCTTGGACTCCGACGTCGTGAACGCGACGGTGTGTGCGCCCATCGCGTGCGCCAGCTTGATGCCCATGTGGCCGAGCCCGCCGATGCCGACGACCCCCACCTTCTTGCCGGGCCCCGCGTTCCAGTGCCTGAGCGGAGAGTAGGTGGTGATGCCGGCGCAGAGCAGCGGAGCGACGGCCGCGAGTTGCTCCTCGTGGTGACGGATCTGGAGGACGTACTTGTCCTTGACGACGATCCGCTGGGCGTAGCCGCCGAGCGTGTGTCCGGGCGCATCGGGCGTCGCGAAGTTGTACGTGCCGGTCATGCCCGCCTCGCAATACTGCTCCAAGTCGGCCGCACAGGCCGAGCACTGGCCGCAGCTATCGACGATGCAGCCGACGCCCACCCGATCGCCGATCTTGAAGCCGGTCACGTGCGCGCCGACGGCGGACACGCGCCCCACGATCTCGTGGCCTGGCACGCAGGGGTAGAGCGTACCTGCCCACTCGCTCCGGACGGTGTGCAGGTCCGAGTGGCAGATGCCGCAGTACGCGATTTCGATCTGCACGTCGTGGTCGCCCGGCGCTCGGCGGGTGATTTCGAGCGCCTCCAGCGGCTTGTTGGCGGCGTAGGCGCCGAATGCTTTGACGGTCATGTCGTGCTCCGAGGGGCCGTGAGGTCTTCGCCGCAAGGCCGCCGCTCCGCGACCCCTTGGCTTTCAGCAACCCCAACATGCGCTCGGCGCCATCGACGGAACAGAGGTCGGTGGGTGGATGAGCCGTGAAGCTGCGCTTGACAGTGGCCGGGGCTCGCCGAGCGCGAGTACGCCTCGAGAAACGCCCTCGCGCTCGGCAACCGCCCTCAGCGCGACGGTTGGTTCTTCGCGGACGCCATGTGCAGAGCGGCGTGCTCGCGGACCGTCTCGATGAACAGGCGAAGCGGCTCGGAACGCTGCGCTCGACTTGGGTAGTAAAGAAAGAAGCCGGGAACGGATGCGGCGTAGGGTTCGAGCACGCGCCGTAGTCGCCCCGAGCGGAGCTGATCGGCGACCAGCGGTTCGAACATGTACGAGAGCCCGAGCCCCTGCTCAGCCCACTTGATGCAGAACAGACCGTCGTTCGTGACCACCGAGCCTCGAACCGGGACGCGCCAGGTCTTTCGACCGCGCTCGAACTCCCATGCGTAGAGCGAGCCCGTGGTGTCGGACCGGAACGTGAGGCACTCGTGCTGGAGGAGATCCTCGGGGCGCTGCGGAGTACCGCGCTTTTCGAGGTAGCTCGGAGCGCCGACGACGACGAAGCGAAAGGCGTCGGTGAGCCGAACGCTCACCATGTCGCGCTCGACGAACTCGCTCAGCCGGATCCCCGCGTCGTAGCCCTCGCCGACGATGTCGACGCGTCGATCTTCGAACACGAACTCGAGCTGGATGCGGGGGTGGCGCTCTCGAAACGTCGGCAGCACGGGCTCGATCACGAAAGAGAAGGCCGCCCTTGGCACGGTCAGCCGCACGCGACCCACCACCTCTCCAGGCTTCGCGGAGACCTCGTCGAGCGCCGCGCGGGCCTGCGCGAACGCCGGACCCACGAGCTCGAGCAGCCGCCGGCCGGCGTCGGTGAGGGACACGCTCCGCGTCGTCCGGGCGACGAGAACCACGCCGAGCTCCTCCTCGATCTGGCGAATGCTCTGGCTCACGGCCGAGCGCGAGATACCGAGCTCGCGAGCGCCGCCGCTGAAGCTCTTCGCGCGGGCGACGGCGAGGAACGCCTGGAGCTGCGGAAAAGGGAGCGTGTTCACGCGAGGAAGCACGCCTCACCGATGTGACATTGTCAAGGAGCGCTCAAACAGACGCGTCGGTAACAGGCTGCGCCCAATAGCCGCCTTTGCTTGGAGCGGCTCTTCGCACGGGCAGACTCGATCGCCCCGGGCCTGCTTCACGCCGGGGACGACGTCTCCGAAGCTCTCGATGGATTGCCAGATGCAAAGCTTTGAGTCCGAGCTGCGTGACCGCCCTCGCGGGACATCGACGAACTGGCGGATCCCGGAGCCGTACGACTCGTCCACGGGATGGTGATGCGCTTCCCAACCGGGGTATCCTCCGCCCATGAACAAAATCCCCCCTCGCTTTTCTCGACGCGTCGTCCTGCGTGGAGGCCTCGCGGGCCTCGCTGCGATGATGAGCCCCTCCCTGCTCGCGAGCTGCTCCTCGGAGGGCGGCGCGCCCCCTCCGCCCGCGACCGTCGGCGAGCCGCCGTTTGGCGGTCCCCCCCTCGACGGGCCCAAGCTCGTGTCGCGCATCGCGGAGATCGGGACGCTCGGCGATCCGGACGCGAATGGGGTCAAGCTGCCGCCGGGCTTCTCCGCGCGGATCGTCGCGCAAACCAACAAGAAACCCCTCGAGAGCTCCGATTACATCTGGCACATCGCGCCGGACGGCGGGGCGACGTTCCTCCTCGAAGACGGCGGTCACGTGTATGTCTCGAACTCGGAGGTCCCCATTGCCGGCGGCGTGGGCGCGCTCCGCTTCGACGCTGCGGGAAAGCTCGTGGACGCTTATCCGATCCTGAGCATGACGAACATCAACTGCGCCGGAGGGCCGACGCCCTGGGGCACGTGGCTCTCGTGCGAGGAGGCCTCGCGAGGGCGCGTCTTCGAGTGTGATCCCCGCGGCGAACACGAGGCGATCGTCCGCCCGGCCCTCGGCATCTTCAAGCACGAGGCGGCCGCGATCGATCGGGTCAAGCACCACGTCTACCTGACCGAGGACGAGGGCGACGGGTGTTTTTATCGATTCGTACCGGACAAGCTCAATCGATTCGGCTTTTCGGACCTCTCGAGCGGCAAGCTCCAGGTGGCCGAGGTCGGGATGGACGGGAGCGTGAAGTGGCTCGACGTGCCGGATCCGCTCTTCGAAGGCCTGACCCCCACGCGAAAGCAGGTCGCGAGCGCGACGCTCTTCGACGGCGGAGAGGGAATCTGGTTCCACCAGGGAATCGTGTACTTCTCGGCCAAGGGCGAGGGACGCGTGTACGCCTATGACACGATGACCGAGACGCTCGCCGTGATCTATGACGCGAAGGAAGCGGAGAACCCCATTCTGACGGGCGTCGACAACATCACCGTCTCGTGTTGCGGCGACGTCCTCGTGGCCGAGGATTCGGGGGACATGCAGATCGTGGCGATCCTGCCGAGCGGCGAGCTTCTGCCCCTCGTGCAGGTGATGGGTCACGACAAGAGCGAGATCACGGGGCCGGCCTTTGATCCTTCGGGGACGCGCCTCTACTTCAGCTCGCAGCGCGGCGATGGGAGCGGCGGCGTGACGTACGAGATCACGGGGCCGTTCCACGCGCCTGCATGACGGCAAGAGCGTCTGCGAGGGCCCGGGGGGGCGGACGTCGGACGCGGACGCGGGAGGTGGGGCGGGAGACGGGGCAGGGGTCGTGCTCCGACCGGCGGAGGTCGGGCCAGGGGGGCTTCCCCTGGCGAGCTTAACCGGTAGTATCCGCCGTGATGCACTGCCCCGAGTGCGGGACCAAGAGGAGCCCCGGCGCCGCCACCTGTGGCGCGTGCGGCTTCGTGCTGGCCACGCTCGAGCCGGCGCAGAAAGGCGCCGCCGTCGCGCGCACCATGATGGGCGTGTCGCTCTCGGACCTCGCCAAGGGCCCGAACGCAGCCCAGGAGGTCGATCCCGACGCGCCGACGCTCATCAAGCCCGGCGCGAAAGGTCCAGCGAAGCCCGTCGTCCCGCCGCCGCCCGAGAACCGCACGATCGTCGGCATGCCCGCGCTCGCGCCGTCCGGCGACGCGAAGCCCACGCCCGCGCAAGCCCCCGCGCAGACGCTGCTCGGCGTGGCCGCCCCGAAGGCCGTGGCCTCCGGCGCTTCGCCTGCCGTCAAGGCGCCGCCGCCGGCGGAGGGCACGTTGCTCGGCGTGGCGCGGCCGGGGATCGCGCCGCTCCGCGCGACGGATCCAAGCGCCGGTCCCGCGCGGGAGGGTCGCGCGCGCGAGATGCCACACGAGCTCGGCGCGACGATCGTGCCCGACGTGATGGAGCGGCTCCGCAGCGGCAACCCGCGGCCGAACGTCCGCGACAAGCTCGCGCGCAAGCGCCTCGTCCTGCCACCCGTGCAGCCACGCGGCGAGATTCCACGCGAGCGCGTGCGCAAGAACCGAAGGCGCGCGCTGCCGGTGATCGTCACGGCTGGCTTGCTCGTGGTGTTCGCCGGGATCTTCGCGGTGTTCTACACGAGCCCGCCGCCGCTCACGGCGCGCGTAAAAGCGACGCCGGAGGGGCGCGAGGCCGTGGAGATCGAGTGTCCGAGCTGCCCCGACGGCACGAAGGTGCAGATCAACGCGGCGAGCGCGGACGTGAAGAAACAGACGGCGCTCGTGACCCTGCCCGCGCCGCTCGCGCTCGGCGAGAACCGGCTCAAGGTCTCGCTCGACAGGCCCGGCAGCGGGCGCGACGAGTCCGTGGGTGTGACGGTGCACGTGAGTTATCGGCTCCGGCCCGATCTCACGGGGCTCGCCAACGAAAAACCGTCGGTGCACGTGGCCGTGGAGGCCGTGGGCGGGACGGAGATCACGATCGACGGCAAGCCCGCAGCGGTGAAGGACGGGCCCGCGGTGCACGTGATCGACGTGGCCTCGGACTGCACGGGCCCCGCCGACGAACCCGCGACCTTGAAGCGGCGCGTGCCGTACATCGTGAAGACGGAAGGCGGCACGCGTGAAGAGGGCGCGGTCGACGTCGCGGTGGGGATCGTGCCGCTGCACATCGACGCGCCGGGCGCGCGCGTGATCGTGGAGGGCGAGACGTTCGTGCTCGCGGGGCGCACGATGAAGGGCGCGGAGGTGCTCGCCGCGGGCAAGCCGATCCAGGTGTCGGCGGATGGATCGTTCGCGCAGCGGATGAGCGTGTCGTCGGTGGGATCGACGAACATCGAGGTGCGCGCGAAGGCGCCCGGGATGGCGCCGCGGATCGTGCCGATCGCGGTGCGGCGCGTGGAGAAGCTCGCGGCGGCGGCGCAGGAGTTCATGGCGGACAAACCGCTCGGCTTCACGGCGTTCGCGGCGGCGCAGGCGAGCGACGTGGGCAAGCCCGCGGTGGTGTCGGGTGAGATCGTCGACGCGCGGACGCAGAACCACCAGACGATCTTCTTGCTCGACGTGCCGGCGAAGGAGGGCTGTCCGAAGGGGCAAGGCCCTTGCCGCGTGCGACTCGTGCACGGGTTTCCGAACCCGGCGAAGGCAGGCGACGTGATCACGGCGTACGGTCAGCTCGGCAAGCCGTGGAGCGCGCCGGGCAGCAGCGTGGTGCCCGAGATCCAGGTGGCGTTCACGATGCCCGGAGAGCGGAGATGAGCATGAAGACACCGTCGCGTCTGGGGACGGCGCTCGCCGTGGTCGCAGGTTTGCTCGCGCAGCCCGCGCCCGAGAGCGCGCGCGCGGAGGGGATCGACACGACGCGGCCGTACACGGTGGTCGTGGGTCCGCCGCGGGGGCACGCGCCGAGCGAGCGGGTGGACGCGCGGCGGACGGGGCAGAGCAAGTCGCGGCTGCCGTTCCCGCCGGTCGACAAGTGGCGCAGGCACGCCGGCGGTACGATCGAGGTGCCGCCGGTCGTGGACGAGGCGGGTCGGATCTACGTGGCCATGAGCCTGCCGGAGGTGGTCGCGTACGCGCCCGACGGCAAGGAGGTCTTCCGGACGCGGCTCGGCAGCGCGCCGGCCATCGCGCCGCCGGTGCTGACGAGCGACGGGACGCTCCTGCTCGTGACGAGCGCAGGCACGGCGGTGGGCCTCGGGCGCGACGGTCGCGTGCGCTTCGCGACGCCGCTCGGGCAACGAGGCCGCGACCTCGACGTGGCGCCGCTCGCGCGTTCGGATGGAAGCGTGGTCATCGGCGGGCGAGCGCTCGTGGAGCTCGATCCGAACGGCGGCGTGCGGGCGCGGGCGAGCTTGCCGGAGCGCGCGGTGGGCGCGCTGATCGAGGGGCCGGACGGGACGATCGCGACGGGCGAGGCGGGCGGGGTGTACGTGTTCCGGCCGCCGAACCCGCCGAAGAAGGTGGGGACGTTCGGCGGGCCGCTGCGGCGCGGGGCCGCGCTCGAAGGCGGGCGGACGTTGCTCGCGGTGGTGGGCGGCAAGAGCCTCGTAGGGCTCGACCTGAAGACGGGGCTCACGCACGTGCGGGCCGGGGACGTGGGGCTCGGGACGTACGACGAGCCGGTGGCGATCCATCCGCGCGGGTTCGCGATGGTGTCGACGTCGACGGGGCTGCTCTTCGGGATCGATGCCGCAGGCAACGAGCGGCTGCGGATGGTGCTGGACAAGGGGGCGCAGCCGACGGGGCCGGATCCGGCGGCGGCGGCAGGGACCGCGGCGGCGACGGGGTTTTTTAATGCGCCGGCGGACGCACGGTCGAGCCCGGCGCTGCTCGTGGATGCCGAGGGGCGCGTGGCGTTCGCGCGGCACAATGGGCGGGTGGGGGTGGCGCGGCCGGATGGGAACGTGGCGCTCGCGAGCGAGCGGCTCTGCCCGGCGCCGGTGGCGATGCAGCCGGCAGGCGATGACAAGCTGGTCGTGGTTTGCCGCGATGGCAGCGTCTGGATGCTGGGGATCTGATTTCAGCGCGTGAAGTGGTGCCAGGTCTTCACGTTGACCTGGGAGGGCCGCTGCATGAGCTTGTGCAAGCCGTGCAGGTTCGTGGTGTTGGCATTCCACGAGGTCACGAGGGAGGCCCAGACGTTGAAGGTCGTGTACCTGCCATTGGCTCGATCGCTCGCGACGCCGCGCATCGTCTCGTAGATGTTCTTGAAGCGCATGGCCTCGCTCACGAGCAGGGCCATCGAGAGGAAGGGGAGCGAGAGGGTGTTCCAGCTCGTCCCCGTGTGCCCATCGAAGGCGGTGATGGCGTCGACGAGCGTCTGCCGGGTGATCGCCGCACCCTTCGCGGTCGTGCTCACGTGCGCATAGTTCACCGACATGGTGAGGCGGGTGTTGTACGTCGAGGGGGCCTGGTCGTGGAAGGCGAACACGTGGTTCGCCGCGTTCTTGAAGCCGACCAGATAAAGATCACTCTGGCGCAGGTAGAGGACGCAGCTCGGGCCGGTCAGCCCATCCTTGACGGTAATGGTGTGCTGCTGGGTGGAGGAGGTGTCGCAAAACCGGTACCCGGCGTGGCTGGTCTTCGTGAGCGAATGCCACATCGCCATGTGACTGGAATGGTAGTTCGAGATGTCGAGGTCGTAGTTGGCCATCGCGGGGCGTCCTCCGAGGAGCGCGAAATGGAGAGGGGGGGATGCCAGGCTACCCGACGCTCGTGGCGGCTGGCAAGATGCGCGCTCAGGCGATCGGGATTCGACAGACGAACCGCGCGCCGCCGCCGTCGGCGCGCTCCAGGGTGAGCGCGCCGCCGTGGCGCCGGGCGATGTCGCTCGAGATGGAGAGCCCGAGGCCCGTGCCCTGGCCGCGGGGTTTGGTGGTGAAGAAGGGCTCGAAGATGCGGCTCGCGAGGTCGTCGGGGACACCCGGGCCATTGTCGCTGACGGCGACGAGGGCCGCGCCGCCGTCGCGCCGGGCCTCGATGAGGATGCGCGGCGTCGGTTTGTCGGGCCGGCCGTCGGTTTCGAGGGCCTGAAGGGCATTGACGAGCAGGTTCATGCAGACCTGGCTCATCTCGCCCGAGCGGCAGAGGACCTCGGGCACGTCGCCGTACCGTTTTTCGACCTCGATGCCGGCGTCGCGCAGGCGGCGGCCGAGCAGGACGAGGGTCTCCTCGATGCCGGCGACGAGGTCCGTGGGCACGACCTCGCCGGGCGTCCGGGAAAAACTCTTGAGGTTGCCGACGATGCGGACCGCGCGGTCGCTGGCGCGGCGGAGCAGGTGCGAGATGCCGATGAGGTCTTCGAGGGCGGCGTCGACGTCGAGCTCTTTCATGGTGCGTTCGAGCTCGAGCCGCCGCGCAGGAGAGAGCTCGGGCAAGGCCGCGCCCGCGGTCCCAGGCGCGCTGATAAAAGGAGACGCCAAACGCGAAGAGAATGCCGAGGCAGATCTGCATGGCGGCGTCGGCGAGGGTCCAGGCGGCGCGGCCGGGTCGGGCATAAAAGACGCCGATGGTGATGAAGGCCGACCAGACGGTGAAGTTCAGGTAGGAGAGGGTGCTCGGCAGGGCCTCGGCCTGGGCGAGGGCGCGCTCGTGAAGGGCGCGGTCGCCGGTCGGGCCGGCGGCGAGGGCGCGGGCGACGCGGCGGGTGGCGGGGCGGATGGCGAACGTGAAGCCGATGGTGCCGACGAGGGCGAGGGCCGGGACGAATTCGAGCCAGGCCTTGAAGAGGACGGGGCTCTGCGTGCGGAGGAAGGCGACGCAAAAGAGCATGAGGGTGTGGCCGCCGACGATGCCGGCGACCATGGCGGACTCGGCGAGTTTGTCGCGGAGGTTGCCGATGTCGGTGGAGGCTTCGGTGTGGGGGGTTTGGCCGAGCGTCGCTGTCGTCGTCTCCGCGGGAATCAGGCGGCGATAGAAGGCGCGACGGATGCCGCCGGCCATGAGGCCGAAGCCGGCGGCGGCGAAGAGGACGCGGGGGCCGATGTGCGGGACGAGGGGGCTGACCGCGAGGGGCCACGAGAGCGTGCGGACGAGGGCGGCGACGAAGAGGCCCCGGGGGCCACGGCGGACGAGGGCCGGGCCGGCGAGGGCGGAGAGGGAGAGGGAGACGAGGCCGACGGTGATGGCGAGGGGCAGGGCCGCGGAGAGGGCGTCGGGGACGACGGTCCAGACGAAGAGGAGCGCGGAGAAGGCTTCCCAGGCGGCGGCGAGCAGCTCGGCCTGCAGGTGGCTCGGGGCCTTCGGAGGGCGGATGGTGGAGGGCGGGGGGAGGGTGCGGCGCTGCGGAGCCATGGAGCGTGGAGCGATGCTACGGGTTTTTCGGCGCGGCGGAGTTGCGCCGGCGGGCGAATCCGGGGCATAGCTGGGGGGCAGGATGCGCGGCTACCTTCTCGCACCGTTCGTGCTCGCGTTCGGATGTGGCCCGGCGGAGCCCGCGCTCGCGCCGCCGCGGGAGGCGCCCGTCGCCGTGGTCGCGACCGCGCCCGCTGCCGCTGCCGCTGCCGCTCCCGCTTCCGCTTCCGCTGCCGCTTCCGCTTCCGCTCCGGTGGCCGAACCCGCGCCGGTGGCTCCTTCCGGCCCGCGCCTTTATGCCGTCGAGGGCATTCCCTGGATTTTCCCCACGCCCGAGAAAAAGGGCGAGCGCTACCTCGGGTACATCCGGGTCGGTGAATCGGTCGCGTTGAAAAAGCCGGAGCCCGTGCGCGGGGCCGGGTGCGCGCGGGGGTTCTGGGCGATCGAGCCGCGCGGGTACGTCTGCAACGACCCCCTCGTCTCGCGCGAGCCTCCGCCCGAGGTCCGGCCCGCGTTCGACGCGACGTTGCCCGCGGCCGGGCCCTTCCCCTACAAATACGCCATCTCCAATGGCGCGCCCATGTACAACCGCGTGCCCACGCCGCGCGAGCAGGCGCGCATCGAGCGGCTCCTCGGCCCCGCGGGCAAGTTCGAGCCGCTTTCCAAGTTCCTCTCCGCCCACGAGGACCTCGCCGATCCCCAGCCGATCCGCCCCGCCGACGCGCTGCCCGTGTTCCTCGAAGGCGGTAAAATGGTGCGTCCGGGTCGTTTCGATCTCGTGCGGCAGAACATTCCGCATGGGTCCATGCTCTCGTACACGAAGGCGTTCTCCGCCGAGGGACGCACGTTCCTGCTCTCGGTGGACCTCACGGTCGTGCCCGCCGACCGTGTGCGCCCGTTCCGCCCGAGCACGTTCCACGGCGTCCGCCTCGGCGAGGACGTCTCCTTGCCCCTCGCCTGGTTCCGCAAATCGCCGCGCGCGAAATGGCGCAAGCTCCCGGACGGCGCCCTGGAGCGCACCGGGACGTCGTACCCCGCGCGCTCGTATGTGATGCTGACGGGTCATTCCACGGAGCACGCGGGGGCCACGTACCTCGAAACGAAGGAGCGCGAGGGCGGGCAACCCGTGTGGGTGGAGCAAGGTGATGCGACCGTCGTCGAGCCGCGGCAAAAGCTGCCGTTCGGCGTGCGCGACGGGACGAAGTGGGTGCACGTGCGGATCACGCAAGGCACGCTCGTCGCGTACGAGGGGCTCACGCCCGTGTTCGCCACGCTCATTTCGCCGGGATCGGGCGGCGTGCCGGTGAAGGGGATCGACAACGTGAAGGCGAGCACGACGCCGACCGGGACGTTTTACGTGACGTTCAAGGACAAGGCTGCCACGATGTCGCCCGAAAAAGGCGAGGATCGCTCGTTCTGGATCGCCGACGTCCCTCACACGCAGTATTTCCACCCGCCCTTCGCGCTCCACGCGGCCTACTGGCACGAGCGTTTCGGCGAACCGACGAGCGCCGGCTGCGTGAACCTCTCGCCGATCGACGCCGAAACGCTGTTTCATTGGAGCGACCCGCCCGTGCCCCCCGGCTGGCAGGGCGCCGCGGGCGCCGGCGCCCCGGAGAACGGGCCGACAACGGCGGTCGTGATTTCGAGGTAGGATCGTCACTTGCTGCCTTGCGTCACGTGGAACCGATGGCCATCGTGAGGCCTCATGCGAACCGAGATCCGACGCAGCACCTGGGTCAAGCCCCTCCTCTCCGTATTCGGCGGAACGGCCGAGCGATCGTACGTCGACATCAAAGGCGACGAGATCCACGTTCGGTTCGGCTGGCTCTTCGACGAGCGGATCCCGCTCTCGCGCGTCACCTCGGTCGAGCGCGCGCGCTGGCCGCTGCTCGGCGGGCTCGGCTGGCGGACCAATTTCGTCGATACCGTCGCGGTCGTCGGGTCGTACGACGACGTGGTGCGCATCCGGCTCGCGCAGGCCCAGCCGATGCGCGTGCTCCTGCGCGTGCCGGCCGAGACGCTGTATGTCTCGGTCGAGGATCCGGACGCGTTCGTCGCCGAGGTCCGGCGCCGGATCGCCTCGCGGGTGTCCTGAGATGAGCTTCCCCGCGTTTCACCCGTTCCGCTCCGCCGAGGCCCGCGAACGGTTCCTCGCCCGTTACGACGAGCGCGCCGCGCGCTGGCCCGTCCCCTGCGAAGGCCGCGAGGTCGATACATCCCTCGGACGCACGTTCGTCCGGGTGAGCGGACGCGCGGGGGCCCCGCCGCTCGTGCTCTTGCACGGGATCTCGGGCAGCTCGCTCCAATGGGGTCCGAACGTCGCCAAGCTCGCCGAGCGATTCGAGGTCTTCGCCGTCGACGGCATTCACGACTGCGGCCGGAGCGTGTATTCGAGGTTCGCGAAGGAGGGGCACGAGTACGCGTCCTGGCTCGACGAGGTCGTGACGGGTCTTGGGATCCGGTCCGAGTTCGCGCTCGCGGGGCTCTCGTACGGCGGGTGGATCGCGAGCCAGTATGGGCTGCGATATCCCCAGCGGGTGCGAGGGCTCGTGCTCGTCGCGCCGGCGAACACCGTGTTGCCCATCGTGGGGACCTGGATTGCGCGTGCCATTTTGACCGCCCTGCCCATTCCGTGGCTCACACGGAGCTTCATGCAATGGATGCTCGCGGACACGGCGGCGCAGGGCGAGGTGGGCCGGAAGCTCGTCGAGGAGGTGTCCGGAGACTCCTACCTGGCCGCGCGATGTTTCGCGTCGAAGCCCGTGGTGCAGCCGACGGTGTTACGTGACGAGGAGCTCCAGTCGTTGCCCCGGCCGACGTTCCTGATCGTGGGGGAAAACGAGACGATCTATTCGGCGAAGGACGCGATCGCGCGGGTGAAGCGCGTCGCGCCGCACATCCAGACGGAGCTCGTGCCGAACGCGGGGCACGATGTCACGCTCGCCCAGGCGGAGCGCTTCAACGCGCTGCTGCTCTCGTGGCTCGGAAAGGGGACGGCTACGGCTTCTCCAGAGGATGCCTCCAGTTAACCTGGTAGGCCTCGTACTTGGATGTTCGGCAGGTGAACGCCGGATACCCGACGCCGCACCGCGCCTGAACGTAGACATCGATCGCGAAGTTCGAATGGGCGACGCCGTGCGCGCCCAGGATCACGCCCATCAGCGCCAAGCTCGTGACCCCACGCCGAACCGCGCGGCGCAGCGCGCCGAGGGCCTGCGCGGGATTGCCCTGCACGAGCTCGACGGCCCGATCGCGGCTTCGATACGCAGCGGCGCTCCGCGCGAGGCGTGAGGCGACGTCGTCGCCGAGGCCGAGATCAACGCGCGGTACCATCGGATCCACGAGCGGCGTGGCGCCGTCCTCGTCGGTCTGGAGCCCCGGCGCGAGCGCCACCTGCGCCCGCTTCAAAGCGCGGAGGTCGGCAGCGAGGACGGCGAGCGTCACGAGGGCCGTCGCGAGCAGGATGAAGAGCGCCGGGAAGGGGGGGGCGCTCTCGGCCATTCGCGCCGCAGGCCAGTCGAGGGCCGCGAGCAGCGTGGCCGCGGAGAGGGCGGCCGCGAGGATCCCCCACACGGCGCGGCGATCGCTGTCCGCGACGATCGAGCCGAGGCGGGCCCGCTGGGCGCGGCGCGCGGACGCGAGGACGAGCAGGCAAACAGGCAGGAAGAGGACCGCGGAAAAGGCCCCGCTCACGGCGCCGCCGAGCGTGCCGCCGTGCGCGTCGTCGAGGCCCGCGACGAGCGCGCCGGCCGCGGCGCCCGCGAGGAGCACGATGAAGACGTGGTACCCGAGCCGGTCCGTCCGCGAGCGGCTCTCCGGGTCGGAGGCTTCGAGCTCGTACCAATAACGCCATCCGAGGCAAAGCTTCTTCAGGAGGACGCCGGTGGCGGCGGCGATGAGCGTGGTGCCGAGGGCCGCGAGGGGTTTGACCTCGTCGTACGTGACGCCAAGGAGCGGGTTCGCGAGCAGGCCCGCGGAGAGCCATCCGGCAGCGGCGCCGGCGATCGCGAACGGGGGAGCGAGCTTCGGAAAACGGGATCCGTCGGCCATCGGTGCCTCCTTGTCCCGAGGGGGACGCCTCGCGTCCCCCTCTCGTCCGGGCAAAGCCCGGACGATTCACCCCCCCGAGGGAAGATCGCTGCGCGATCTTCCGAGCATCGAACCGGTCGATGCTCGGTGCGACGGGGGAAACGGGCGAGGCGCGGCCGTCCTTGGGCCGAACGTCAGGCCTTCGGCGGCACGTCCTCGAACGGAAGACACCGAAACATCTCGACGGCGATTGTTCCCTCGTCCGGCCTTCGTTCGATCGCGGTCGCCACGCGGTGACGTCCGCCGATCGAGGTGAGCGAAAACTGCCAGCGCGACGGATCGTCCGGGAGCGCGGGCTCGAAGGAGATTCGAATGGGGCCGCCCTCGTCGAGGTGATACGAAAAATGATCGAGCGGGATGGCGAGGCCCATGCCACGCGCCTTGATGTAGGCCTCTTTGAGCGTCCAGTAATCGAAGAATCGATCCCGCTGGCGATACGCGGGCAGCCGGCGCAGCGAGGCGGATTCGAACGGGGAGAAGAAGCGGTCGGCGATGCTCACGGTCTCGCCGCGCCTGTGGGTGTCCTCGACGTCGAGGCCGACCTCGCGGCCGCGCGCGACGAGGCAAGCGACGAGGCCACGCGTGTTCGAGAGGTTGAAGCGGAGCCGCGGCGCGCCGTTCGGGCCCGCGATCTCCGGGCGGCCGTGGCTGTTTCGCACGAAGACCCAGTCGCGCGGGGCGACGGGCGCATACGCGCTGAGCACGGCGCGGACGAGCGCGCGCGTGACGAGGTATTCGTGCCGGCCCTCGATGAACCGAAAACGCGCCTGCTGTCGGGCCTCCTCGGGGGACATGACGGAATGGTAGGCCGCGCGCAGGTACCAGTCGTCGACCGCGTCGGGATCGACGTACCAGAGGTGCGCGGCGCCCGGCGGCAAGGAGAGAAGGCTCAAGGCGTGGGCTCCGGCGTCGGGAGGATTTGCTTCACGTAGGCGTCGATCGTGCGGTCGCTCCGGCGCTCGCGCGGGTATCCGAACGAGACCTCCTCGAAGCGGACGCCGTCGACGTGCACCGTCCTCCGGACGTGCAAATGGCCCTGCACGACGACCCGCGCATCAAAGCGGACGTGCCAATCCGTGGTTTTTCGCGTGCCGCACCACGGCGAGAAGCGCGGCACGCGCGGCAAGAACACGAGGTCCTGGCGCAGCGGGAAATGGTTGATGAGCACCTTCGGCAGCGCGGGCGCTGCGCGGAGGCGCGCTTCGGTCTCGGCCACACGCGCGTGGCACCACGCGGGGCGACTCGGAAACGGCGTGGGATCGAGCAAGACCTCGTCCGCCGCGGCGATGCCCTGCTCCGCGGCCCAGTCGACGGCCTCGCTCACGGGCACGTTGTCCGGGCGGAACGTGTAATCGTAGAGCAGGAACATGGGCACGAGGAGGTGCGGCCCGCCTTCGCCTTCCCACACGGGATAAGGATCCTCCGGCGTGAGCACGCCCCGCTCGCGGCAGAGCTCGACGTACCGCGTATACCGCGCGGCGCCGCGCGGCTCGCCCGGCGGCGCGTGGAGATCGACGTAGAGCTCGTGGTTGCCCGGCACCCACACGAGCTTGCGGAACCGCGGCGCGAGCGTATCCAGCACGAATCGTACGTGCTCGAATGTCTCGCCGAGATCTCCGCCGAGGATGAGCCAATCGTCGGGCCGCGCGCCGAGGGACGCGACGGCGGCTCGATTGTCGGGAAATCCGACGTGCAGATCACTGATGGCGAGGAGCTTCATGAGGGCAGGCGCGCACGCACTCTACACGGGGTCGCGCCGCGCGTCAGCCGTCTCCGCCGCGTGGCTCGACCTCGAAGCCCCGAGGACGAGCGCGGCCGTGATGAGGGTGCCGATCGTGCTGATCGCGCCCGTCGCCCAGGGGACGTACAACGAGAGCAGGCCGCCCGCGAGCTGGATCGCCGCCGGCCAGAGGAGCACGAGCGTGCTGTTGATCGCGGTGACCACGAGGCAGGAGCCGATGATGAGCTGGCCCATCGCGCCCGAGGTCCAGACGTGCTCGCCGCGGACATAGGAGAGCACGTCGTGCAAGGCATTCAGGGCGAACGAGGCCGTGACGGTGAAGAGCAGCCGGCGGTTGAAGAGGTTCGTGAGCAGCCGTTTGCGACCGAAAAACAGGCCGGCGAGGAAAAGCGAGAGGATCACCGCGTCGAAGACGAGGACGTCGGCCCAGGGCGAGGGATGGCGCGTGCTCGCCTCGCGGATCGAGAGGGCGCCCATCGCGACCGCGCCGGTCACGACCACGGCGCTGACGAAGAGCGTCCGCGCGCCCCGGCTCACGCTCGAATCCATATCCTTGACCATCTCCGCGGCCTTCCGTTCGAGCCGCCGGCGCTCCTCGATTTTCTCCTCCAGCGCGGCGACCCGCGCTTCGAGCGCGGCGTGATCTCCTTCCATTCGTTCGAGCAGGGCGCGGGCATTCGCGGGGTTTTCCAGGACGATTTCGCGCTCGACGAGGAGCGAGAGGCTCCGCGTGAGGCCCTCCTTGGCGTGCGTGCTCTCGGGCCATTCACGCAGGGCTTGCAGGAAGCCGAAGCGGCATTCGCTGAGCCCGCCCAGGATTTCCGCGCTGGCGACGAGCTCGGGCCCGCCCTTGTCGATGGCCTCCTCCAGCGCCGCGAGGCGCTCGCTCGCCGCGTTCGCGATTCCGAGCGAGGAGCGATGACGTAAAAAGTCGGCCACGCGCTCGCGGAAGGCCGCGGCGCTCGGGGGGCGCTCGTCCCGATCGCGTGACATGGCGGCATTGCAGAGCGCGACGAGCTCGTCCGGGGCCTCGGGCGGATAATCTTGCGGCGCCGCCGCGCTCGCCGAGAGGAGCGCGTCGTAGAGGCTCGGCCGCGCGTGCGGCGGGCTACCCGTGAGGATCTCGTGGAGCGTCGCGCCGAGCAGGTACACGTCGGTCCTCGCGTCGATCTCGTGGGGCTCGCCGCAGGCCATCTCCGGGGCCATGTAGGCTGGTGTCCCGACGAGCGGCTCGGCCTCCCTGCCTGGCGTCGTATCGATTTTCCGCGCCACGCCCCAATCGAGCAGGTACACCTCGCCGAATTCGCCGACCATCACGTTGTCGGGCTTCATGTCCCGGTGGACGATCCCGCGGGTATGGGCGAAATGCAATGCGTTGCAGACCTGCATCAGGATGTCGAGGTGCGCGACGAGGCGCGATTCGGCCCCGAGGCTCGCGCGCTCCCAGAACGCATGGCGCGGATCCGCGATCAGATCACTCCACGAGACGCCCTCGATCCGCTTGATGACCAGAATCGGCCGCCCGGTCTCGTCGAGCCCGAGCGCGTGGACCGGCACGATGTTCGGGTGTTCGAGCGCGCCGGCGACCTGGCCTTCGCGGATGATCGCCAGCGACGCGCTCCGGGGCGCGTCGTCGTGCGGTATTTTTACTGCGACATGACGATCGAGCGAGCGCTGATGGGCGAGGTAGACGGCCCCCATGCCGCCTTGCCCGAGCTGCCGCACGAGGGTGAGATCGACGCCCGGCGAGGAAAGCACGGGCGGCTTGCCCTCGATCGCCCCGGTCGAGAGCGACAGGCGCGGCAGCACCGGAGGCTCGGCGTCCGCGGGCCGGCTCCGCGGCGGAACCGCGCCCACGGTCGTGGTGCCGAGGGCGTCCGCCGGGAGGTCTTCCACGCGGATCGTGTCGGAGATGGTCCATTCCATTGCGCGCCTCGAAGGATGCCCCATCCCTGCCGCCCGGAGAAGTGCGGGTTCCGACTTTTCTCCTGTGTCGCGCACGAAAAATGCGCTCGCCTCCGGCGCGGCATCGGCACACATTGAACGGACGATGGGCCGCACGATCCACCGCGCACGCACCCTCCTTTTCGTTCTTGCCGTCGCTTCCGTCGCCGGTTGCAGCGACGATCCCCGTCCCGTGGTGCCGCCCCCGCCGCCGGGCACGCGCGAGGAGCTCGCAGACGAGGCCGCGCTCGAAGCGCTCGCGGATTTCGGGGCATTGCCCGTCCTGGGCGAGGATCGATACGTCCAGACGGGGAGCCAGGATCGCCTGAGCGGCGCGCCCGCGCCGGCCGATTTCGTGGAGCGCGGAAACCGCGACATGAACCATTTCGTGTGCCGCGGCCGCGAGGCCTCCGTCAGCGAGAACCAGCTCATCCCGCCGATTTACGACGAGGCCGTATGCCCCGAACCCTACGTGCGGGGCGTCGTGCTCTCGCGTTTTTCGGGTTCGGGTCACCTTTCGCGGCTCTGGCTCACGGCGAGCTCGCTCCGGAACGGGCTCGTGGCGAACGACGAGGTGCTGCGGATCTGGGTCGACGACGAGGCGAACCCCGTCGTCGAGGAGCCGCTCGCGGCGGTGATCGACGGCACGGCGGGGGAGATGTTCGCGCCGCCGTTCGGGGACGGGCCGGGCAACCACCTCGCGTGGTATTACCCCGTGGTCTTCTCCAAGAAAATCGTGATTGCGCTGGATGGGCTGGGACCGCTGGAATATTATTATCACCAGGCAGGGGCGGTCCTCTCCCCGGAGGCTGCGCCGCGCAAGGCGGCCCCGACGCGCCTCGCCGCGCGGGATCAGGCGATCGCGGTCCTCTCGTCCACGGCGGAGGGGGCGATTCCGGGCGAGCCGCTCGTGGCGCCGGGGGCCGTGACGATCGAGCCGGGGCAAACGACCTCGCTGGCCGAGATGGCAGGACCATCCACCATTCACGCATTGTCCATCGAGGTGGCCGAAGCGCAGCTCGCCGCGCTCCGCGACGTCACGTTGTCCGTCCGCTGGGACGACGATGCGGCGCCGGCCATTTCGCTGCCGTTCTCGGACCTCTTCGCGGCGACGCTGGATCCGCCGGAGAATACGAGCCTCGTGCTCTCGGGGACGAAGGACGGGGGCACGGTGCGCTTGGCCTTGCGGCTCCCGATGCCGTTCCAGAAGAAGGCGGTCTTTTCGGCGACGAGCGCGGCGGCGGCGCCGGTCGAATTCGCGCTCTCGATCCGCGGCGAAAAGGCCGTCCCGAGCGAGGCGTTCGGCCGCCTCCACGTCGTCCGCAACGAGACCGTGGCGCCTGCGCCGGGGCCCGAACATCCGCTCGCGAGCGTCACGGGCCACGGGCGCTGGGCCGGCACGTGCCTGATGCTGGAGGGCCGCGGGATCGGCGACGGCAGCCTCTTCGACGAACCGCTCAATTTCCTGGAGGGCGACGAGCGCGCCGTGCTCGACGGCGTGACATCCGTCGTCGGGACGGGCACCGAGGATTACCTGAACGGCGCCTTCTACTTCGAGGCTGGCCCCCACGCCTCGCCGTTCGCGCAATGGTGGGGCACCGTGGTCACGCCGCCCTCGGCCCGCACGAGCGCGTGCCGGTTCCACGTCCTCACGGACCGGATCGACTTCCAGAAGAGCGCGGAGATCGCGCTGGAGATCGGTCCAGGCCTGCCGGAGACGCTGGAGCGGTACCGGAGCGTGACGTTTCTTTATCGGTGAACCGGCGCGCGGCTCGGCTTCGAGACGCGAGGGTGAGGTTCGGAGCAACCGTCTTCAGGGCTTCATGAACGCGGGATCTTCGAGTGCTTCGGACGTGCATTCCGCGGGCGCCGTCACTGGATTGCAGCGCGCGGGCGTGCCGCCCTCGATGTCCACGTGATAGGTGGTGCCGTCGATCGGCGCGGGATAATCGGTCGTGATGAAATGCGCGGCGCCGGCGAGCGCGGCGTCCCGCAAGGACGTGTCGCCGGCGAGCACCACGTCGAGGTCGATCTCGGCGCGCGTGCGGACGAGCATGTTCGCGGCCGCGGCCTCGTCGATGAGCACCTTCGTCACGGTGGGATCGTCGTAAAGGGTCCACGCGGCGTGGGGATCCGTGGGCACGGAGCGGGTGAAGGCGAGCCGGCCCGCGAGGCTCGTCCCACCACGTGAATAGGCCGTGCCAAACCCATCGTTCAGGTTGTACATCGTGAAGATCACGCGACCGCGCAGCTTGCCGAGCGTGGGCCACCCCTCGGTCCTCACGGCCTCGCCGAGCGTCGCGGAATCACCTTGCACATCGTCGGGCGTCACGAGGCGCTTTTCGGGCCAAACGCCGAGGACGATCTCGTGCAGGGTGCCGAAATAGGCCTCGATCGCGTCCGCGCCGGGCGCGAGGTCCTTGAGGTCGAGCAGGATCGTGAGCGGCAGGTGGGCCGGATGAGCGTCCGACCAGCGCTTGAGGATGCCGAGGCATTCGCGGAACGTGGCGCACGTGCTCCCTTCGTCGAGGAAGGGCACGTGGGCGACCTTGTAATCGCCGAGCCCTTCGTCGTAGCGGAGGTCGAGCTCGACGCTGCGGACGCCCTGCTCCGCGAGCTGCACGTCGAGCGGCGCGTGATCGATGGCGTACTCGGGCCCCGAGAGATCGGGGTTCGCCACGTGGAAGCTGTTGTGCGTGGCCTTCGCCTGCACGTGGTGGAGGCGAAGGACGTCGTCGAGCGGATACGTGAACGAAGGTTTCGTTTCGAGGACGCCCTGGCCTTCGGTGCCGCCGCACGCGCAGAGGGAGAAGGCCAGCGAAAGCAAGGATAAGCCGAGCGAAAGGCGAGAATGCATGATCCCGGTATGACAGCTCCGCTGGCGGGGACCGTCAAGGCCTGGAGAATCGGACGGCGGTGGGGAATGCATCGAGCACGGCAGGGACATGCCGTGCGGACGAGCAAGAGCGCGGCCGAAGGCCCGGGTCGCTCGATCGGCGGGGCGGACGGAAAGGTGAGGGTTTACCGGCGGAGCTTTTTCGCCATCTGCTCGCCGAGCTCGCCGGCGCGGTTCGTGGCGGCCTCGACGGCGTCGATGAGCGTGCGGCGCAGGCCGCCGGCTTCGAGCGTGTGCAGGCCCGCGATGGCCGTGCCGCCGGGGCTCGTGACCATGTCCTTGAGCCTGCCCGGGTGTTCGCCCGTTTCGAGCTGGAGCTTGGCCGCGCCGTAGACGGTCTGCGCCGCGAGGAGGAGCGCGGTGTCGCGGCCGAGGCCGACCTTCACGCCGCCGTCCGCGAGGGCCTCGATCATGAGCATCACGTACGCCGGACCGCTGCCCGAGAGGCCCGTGACCGCGTCGATCAGCGATTCGTCGAGCACGACGCAGCGGCCGACGGCCTCGAAGAGCGCACGGGCGACCTCGAGGTCGTCCTTCGTGGCGTGCGAGCCGGGCGCGATCGCCGTGGCCCCCGCGAGCGCGATCGCCGCGGTGTTCGGCATCGATCGAATGACGCGCGCGCGGTCGGGCAGGCGCGCCTCGATGGCCTCGATCGGCACGCCGGCGGCGACGGAGATGACGACATCACCCTCGTTCAGGCCGGCCGCGATGGCGCCGAGGATGCGGTCGACGATCTGCGGCTTCACGGCGATGACGACGACGTCGGCCCAGCGGACGAGCCCCTCGTTGTCGTCCGTGGTCTCGATTCCGTAGGTCTGCCGGAGCTCGGCGAGCCGCTGCTCCTTCAGATCGCTCGCCCGGATCTGATCGGGCGTGACGGTGGCCGAATGCAGCAGCCCTCGGATGAGCGCGGACGCCATGCTGCCGCCACCCAGAAATCCGATTCGCCGTCCTTCCATGCGCTTGCGCAGATCGTTCATCGTGTCCCTTCCGGCGACGCACCCTACCAGAGCGCTCCGGCAGGGGACAGCGGATCCGGGGCGTGCTGCGATCGTCCAAACCGCATGGCGAGGGGTTGCGCAACGCGGTATCGCGATTCATCCGTTAGGCTCGGAATGAAGTGGAGCCTCGGCCGGTTCGCTCGCCCGGAGGTTCGAGGGGAGAATTCATGATGTCCGTCCGTTCGTCCCAGCGTGCATCTTCATTTGTATCGCGTTCGGCGCTCGCCCTTTTGCTCGCCACGGGAATGCTCGGCTCCGCCGGCTGCGGGCATGAGGCCCACGCGACCCCGCCGCCGCCCTCTACGCAAGAGATCGCGCAGCAGGTCTCGGCCGAGGCCGCCGCTGGCTACACGGCCGCGCCCGCCGCGCCCGCGCCCGTGCCCGCGACGTTCGACGTCGCCGACCTCGCCCAGCGCGTGACCCCCATGGTCGTCAACATCACGACGACGCAGAAGGTCGCCTCCGCCTCCGGGGGTCCGGGCTTCGGCGGAATCGATCCTTTCGACTTCTTTTTCGGGCCCCAAGGGGGCGGCGGGGGAGGGGAGCGCTCGCCGCGGAACCCGGGGCGCTCGCTCGCGCGCACCGCGCTCGGCACCGGGTTCATCATCGACGCGGAAGGGTTCATTGTGACGAACGCGCACGTGATCGAGGGCGCGGACGAGGTGAAGGTGCGCCTCGCGGACGAGCGCGAGTTCGCGGCCGACATCGTCGGGCGGGATCCCAAGCTCGATCTCGCGCTGCTCAAGCTGCGCGGCGCGAGCGGCCTTCCGACGGCGGCGCTCGGATCGAGCGAGGCGCTGCGTGTCGGCGAGCACGTGCTCGCGGTCGGAAACCCCTTCGGGCTCGGGCATACGGTGACGCTCGGGATCGTGAGCGCCAAGGCCCGCTCGATCGGCGCCGGCCCGTACGACGATTTCATCCAGACCGACGCGAGCATCAACCCGGGCAACAGCGGCGGCCCGCTGTTCAACTGGCGCGGCGAGGTGATCGGCATCAACACGGCCATCCGCGCCGGCGCGAACGGCATCGGCTTCGCGACGCCGGTCGACGCGCTGAAGGACATCCTGCCGCAGCTCCGCGAGAAGGGGCACGTCGAGCGCGGCAAGCTCGGCCTGCTCTTCCAGCCGCTCACGGCCGACCTCGGCAAGGCGTTTGGCATGGATACACCGAAGGGCGCGCTCGTTTCGGATCTCGAGCCGGGCGGCGCGGCGGCGCGCGCGGGCATCAAGCCCGGCGACATCGTCGTCGCGGTGAACGGGACGCCGATCCACCACGCCGAGGACCTGCCCCGCAAGGTCGCGCGGCACGCGCCGGGCACGACGATCAAGGTCTCGCTCCTGCGCGGCGGCAAGCCGGTCGAGGTGACGGCGAAGCTCGATCAACTGAGCGACGCCGACGTCGGCGACGACGACGCGAAGCCCACGCGCGGGCCGAAGGCGCCGGCCGCATCGGCGAACAAGTTCGGCTTCCAGTTCTCGGATCTCGGGGGCGGCGGCGTGCGCGTCGATCGCGTGACGGATGCCGAGAGCGAGCTGTCGCCGGGCGACGTGTTGCTCGACGTGAACGGCACGCCCGTGCGTGACGCCAAGGCGCTGGAAGCCACGCTCGGCAAGCTGAAGTCCGGCACCGTGGCGGTCGCCAAGATTCGCCGCGGCAAGGTCACGCGGTTCGCCGCGGTCCCCATCCGCTGAGCCTCCACCGGGCTTGACAGCGCCCGCGCTGCGCGGTGCTGTCGGGCCCATGAACCCTGCCCCGTCCTCGTTGCGGCACCTTTCCGAGGCGCCGCGCCTCTACGTGCAGGAGGGCTTCGCCTCCGACGAGGAGGTGCGCCACGTGCTCGCCTCGTACGGCGATCGCGACGCGCTCACCCGTCGGGGGCTCCCGTGGCAGGCGAACGAGACGGGGCTCTCGAGCGAGCTCCCCGTCGAGGCCGACCCCGTCCTCGCGGCGATCGCGGCGCGGATCGAGGCGGTGCTCGGTTTTTCCTGCACGCTCGTCGAGCCGACGTTCCGGTTTCGCCGGTACGAGCGAGGCGACGCGCATCCGCCGCACCTCGACGAATACACGATCGGCGGCGCGTGCCTCGTGGCGACCGCGATCGTGTATCTCACGGACGCGGCGTCCGGCGGCGAGACGTTTTTCCCGCGCGCCGAGCCGCATCCGAGGGCCGTCGCCGCGCAAAAAGGCCGGCTCGCGCTCTGGTTCAACCACCGGCCCGACGGGAGCGTCGATCGCGCCGCGTTGCACCAGTCGAACCCGCTCCGCGAGGGCGAAAAGGCGACGATCACGTATTTCGTTTATGCCCCCGTCGAGGCGGCCCGCGCGGGCGTCGTGGCCGACGAGGCGCCGGCGCGGAAGGAGCCTGCTTCGCGGCGGTTCGTCTGCGTGAACGACGGCGTACCCGAGGCGACGATCCGCGTGCTGCGCGAGGCCTGCGCGGCGCGCGGGGTCGCCTACGAGGAGGTGCAGGCGGCGGATTTCGATTTCACGGCGGCCGAGCCGCTCCCGCCGGGGACCTTGCTCTTCCGGCCGGCCGTCTCGTCTTCGGCCGTGCGCGTCGAGCAGGCGCTTTACGGGCCGGGCGTCGTGACGTTTCATCGGGAGCCGGACGGCGTCTTTCGGGAGATAGGCCCCGATTGCGCGGTCCTCGAGCGTCGCGGGATTTCGGTGCCGCGCTGGATCTGGGGGAACACGACGAACCGGGGGCTCTTGCGGCGGTACGTGGACGATCTCGGCGGCCTGCCGATCGTGATGAAGTTCGCCGGTGGATCGGGGGGCGTCGGGGTGTTGCGCATCGACAGCCTGGCGGGGCTGTTTTCCACGATGGATCACGCGCGCGCGTCGGGCCGGATGCCGGTGCTCTCGGCCTACATCCCGGACGCGACGCACCACCGCTGCATCGTCGTGGGCGACCGCGTCGTCGGGTCCTGGCGCAATCGAACAGACGAGGACGATTTCCGGACCCACGCGACCGACGATCCGGCCGATTACCAGACGCCGCCCGCGCCCGAGATCCTGGCGAGCGCCGTGGCCGCGACGGCGGCCCTCGACGTCGAGCTCGGCGGCGTGGACGTGCTCGAACATCCGAGCGGACGCCATTACGTGCTGGAAGTGAACTTCCCCTGTTATTTCGCGCGTGCCCGGCTCGTCGGCGGGCAAGACGTGGGGGGCGCGATGATCGATTGGCTCGTGCGAAAAGCGGAGCGAGGGGCAGGCCGGTAGCGGCGGCCGCGCTTCAGGCGCGCTTGTCGCTCTGCTCGCCGCCGCGCTTGTCGCTCTGTTCGCCGCCGCGGGCGCTCTTGTCCTTGTCGCCCTTGTCGGCCCGCTTCTTGTCGCTCTGCTCGGCCTGCCGCTTCTCCCTCTCCTCCTGGTTCTTCCGCGAAGTGTCGTCGTCGGAAGCCGAGAGTGGCATGCCCGGGGAGACGCCGAGGGCCGGCGCGCTCTCGACCGTCGGGCCGCGGCGAACCCGAGGACCCCCGGCCGGCGGCGTCACGCGCGCTTCGAGCAGGCCGAGATCGGCGAGCTCGTCGAGCGCGCGGAAGATCGCGTCGCGCGTCCACCCGTCGGTTCCGGTGGCGGCCGCGAGGGAGGCGAGGTCCGCGACGGTCCGGGTGCCGTCGGCGTGCGCGAGGGCGAACGCGGCGAGGGGCGAGAGCGCGGGCACGGAGCCAGCGTCGATCGAAGCGCTGCGGGCTTTCGGGGTCATGCAGATCTCCTGCGTAGGTAAGGTTCGTCCCAAACGTGACGATTCATATCACGGAGGGCCAGCGCGCACAGGGGAGACCAACGGTTCGGCGCGAGGCGCGGGCACGAAAGCTCGTCGCGTGGTACGGGGCGCGCGTGAACCGCGTCGAGCCGGGGGGCCGAGAGAGGAGCACCCCGGAGGCCACGAGCGGCCCGCGGAGGGCGCTCGCGTGGATGGTCACCGCGCAGGTCCTGTTCACGATCATGGGCGTCTGCACGCGCCTCGGCGCGCAGCGGCTCCCGTGGTCGGAGGTCGCCGCGGTGCGCGCGGTGCTCGGGGCCGCGGTCGCCATCGCGGTCGCGCGGATGCGCGGCGCACCGCTGGTAATCCACGATCGGCGGACGGCGTGGGCCCGAACGATCTGCGGGACGGTCGCGATGATCTGCACGTTCTACACGCTCGGCGCGCCGGCGATCGCGCTCGGCGACGCCGTGACGCTCGGCGCGACGTCGCCGATCTTCATCGCGATCCTGGCGCCGTGGCTGCTCGGCGAGCGAAGCGGCCGGATCGTTTGGGTTGCAACGACGGTCGCGTTCGCCGGCGTGGCGCTCGTCGCCGGCCCGAGCTTCCGGCTCTCCGGCCGGCTCTCGCTGGTCTCGCTGCTCGGCGCGGTCGCGACCGCGCTCGCCATGATCTGGTTGCGTCGCCTGGGCACGGGCCGCTCGGGTACGCCGCGCGAGAGCCCCGAGGCGATCGTCGCGCATTTCTCGGTCGTGGCGGGCGTGACGCTCTCGCTCGTCGCGCTCCCGACGCTGCGCGTGCCGGACCTCGAAGGCACGCTTTTCCTGCTCGGCACGGGTGCGAGCGGCGCGTTCGCGCAGATCGCGATGACGCGAGCGTACGCGCTCGATCGTGCGGCCCGCGTGGGCGTGTGGAGTTACCTCGGCGTCGTCCTGACGCACTTCGCGGCGATCGGGATTCTCGGGGAGAGCGAAGATCCGATCGGGCTCGCGGGCTCGGCGCTGGTCATCGTGGCGGGGCTAGGGCTCACCTGGTCCGGCTTGCGCGAGGCGAAGGCGGCGGCCGCGCTCGCGTCGACCCCTTGCCAAACGGGCCGATGACCGCGATCCTCCCGTCGGGATGCCGCGCACCATTCGGAAAATCGCCATCAACACCGGGGGCGGCGACGCGCCCGGGCTGAACGCCGTGCTTCGCTCCGTCACGCTCGCCGCCATCGAGCGGGGCATCGAGGTCTGGGGCATCAAGCATGGCTACCGCGGGCTGCTCGAGAACGAACCCGGCGGCCTCGTGCGGCTGGATCGCGACGCCGTGCGCGGCATCATGCACATCGGCGGCACCATCCTCGGCACGGCGAACCGCGGCGATCCGTTCCATTACCCGACGCAGGAGGGCGACAAGGTCGTCCCCAAGGATCGCTCTGGCGAGCTCGTCGAGCGGTTCCGTCGCGAGGGCTTCGACGCGCTCGTCGCGGTCGGCGGTGACGGCTCGATGCGGATCGCGAACGCGCTGCTCGAGCGCGGCTTGCCGCTCGTCGTCGGCGTGCCGAAGACGATCGACAACGACGTCTACGGCACGGAGCTCACGTTCGGCTTCGACACGGCGGTGTCGATCGCGACCGAGGCGATCGATCGGCTGCACTCGACGACGGAGGCGCACGAGCGCGTCATGGTCGTGGAGGTGATGGGGCGGCATGCAGGATGGATCGCGCTGCGGGCCGGGATCGCGGGCGGCGCGGACGCGATCCTGATGCCGGAGGTCCCGTTCTCGTACGAGCCCATCGTGGAGAAGGTCTTGCAGCGTGAGGCGCGCGGGCGTCGCTTCTCGATCATCGTGGCGGCCGAGGGGGCGTGTCCGAAGGACGGCGACGTGATCGTGCGCGACACGGGCGACGAGTTCCGGCGCGTGGCCGTGCTCGGCGGCGTGGCCGAGCGCGTGGCCAAGGAGATCGGCGCGCGCACGGGCAAGGAGACGCGCTCGATGGTGCTCGGCCACCTGCAGCGCGGCGGCGGGCCCACGACCTTCGATCGGCTGCTCGCGCTGCGCTTCGGCGCGGGGGCCGTGCGGTTCCTCGTGCAGGGCTGCGAGAGCGGCATGGTCGCGCTGCGTTGCCATCGCGTGGAACTCATCCCGCTCTCCGAGACCGCGGGGCGCACGAAGACGGTGGACCTCGACGGCGACACGGTGACGACCGCGCGCGAGATGGGCATCTGCTTCGGCGACGAGGCGCCGGGCCAGTTCGCGCCGGGAGGCACGGCGGCGTCGTGAAGGTCCCGTGGGGGATCACGCTCGGCGTAGCGCTCGCGCTCGGCGCGCCCGCGGCGCTCGCGAAGGAGCCGAGCAAGCCCGAGATGCAGCTCGCCAAGGAGATGGTGAGGGACGCCGTCGTCGAGGCGAAGGCGGGGCGCTGCAACGACGCGATCCCGATGCTGGAGCAAGCGATCGCGATCCACGAGACGGCCGAGGCGCTCCTCGCGCTCGGCGATTGCCAGGCCACGATGGGCAAGCTGCGCACGGCCGTGGCCACGTGGAAGCACGGGGAAGAGATCGCGGAGGCGCAAAAGGACAAGGCGCGCCGCGAGGCCATCGAGAAAAAACGCAAGGAGATCGAGGCGCGCATCCCCACGATCCTGCTGAAGGTCCCTGCGGGCGTCAGCGGCGTCGTCGTGACGATCGACGGCCAGGCCCTCCCGGAGGCGAGCCTCCGCGCACCCGTGCAGGTGGATCCCGGCGCGCATCAGATCGAGGCGAAGGCGCCGGGATACGACCCTTTTTCGAGGAGGGTCGAGGCCGAGGACGAGGCCAAGCTGACGGTCGAGATCGACTTTCCGGGGCTTCCCAAATCAGGCGCTTCGGCGTCGAAGGGGAGTGTCCTCCCGCTCGGCACGTGGATCGCGGGGGGCGCGGCGGTCGCGTTCCTCGGCGGCGGCGTGGCGGCGTACCTTCTGGCGGGCGCGCATGCCGAGGCGGGCGCGATCGAGTGTCGCAAGCGGGTGCAGTGTGGCGAGGATCGCATCGACAGCGTGCGCACCTTCGATGGCCTCGCGCTCGGAGCCTGGATCGGCGCGGGTCTTGCGGCGGGCGCGGCGGTCGGGATCTGGGCGCTCGCGCCGAAGAAGGCGAAGGACGAGGCGTCAGCGCGGATCATCGTGGGCCCGGGGACCGTCTCGATCGTCGGGCGGTTCTGAGCGCTGAGCGGAGTTTGACAGGCCTCGAACGAGATCGATATCTTGGCTAGCCAGGCCCCGAGCCTGTCGAAACGGCCCGAAAACATGACCAAAGTCCTCGTATTCGAGAGCGATCACGCGTTTGCCGGAGAGCTCCGTACCGAGCTCGGGCGTCTCGGCTGCACCGTGCAGGTCGTCGACGACGGCAACGCCGGGCTTTCGCTCGCCGCGAACGACAGACCGGACCTGATCCTCCTCTCCATCGAGCTGCCGCGTATGAACGGCTTCTCGGTGTGCAACAAGCTGAAGAAGGATCCGCAGCTCAAGGACGTGCCGCTCGTCATCATGTCGAGCGAGTCGACCGACGAGACCTTCGAGCAGCACCGAAAGCTCCGCACGCGGGCCGAGGACTACGTGCACAAGCCGATCGCCATCGGCGAGCTGCTCGGCCACATCCGCGCCCTCGTGCCGATCGACGCGACGATCGAGCCGGACGCGATCGTCATCGACGACGCCGAGGTCATCGAGGAGGCAGACGTCGAGGAGGTCGAGGAGGAGGAGGCAAACGCGCCTGCCGGGGCTGCGGGCGAGCGCGAGATCGACGACTTCCTGGGCGGCGCCTTCGATCGGCTGATGGCCGACGACGACGAGGAGAAGACGCGGGCGCAAGTGTTCCCGTTGATGCCGCCTGCACCTTCGGCCCCGGCCGCGCCGCCTGCGCCGCCTGCGCCGCCGCCTGCGCCCGTCGCGGCGGTCGCGCCTGCGCCGCCGCCTGTGCCTGCGGTCGCGCCGCCTGCACCACCGCCGCCTGCCGCGCCGCCTGCGCCGCCGCCTGTTGCTGCTGCGCCGCCTCCCGCTGCGCCGCCGCGTCCCGGAGGCTCCACGGCAGGCACGCCTCCACCACGTCCCACCGCGGCGCCCGCGCCGGCCACGACGCGATCCGTGCCCCCGCCCGCAGCGCCTTTCCGCGCGAGCGAGCGCCCGCCGGCCCCGCAAGCGGCGGACACGGCGGAGCTCGATCGACTCCGCGCGGAGCTCGCGCGCAGCAAGGACGAGCTCACGCGTAGCAAGGACGAGCTCAACCAAACGAAGGACCAGCTCACGCGCAGCAAGGATGAGCTCACGCGCAGCAAGGATGAGCTCGCACAAACGAAGGACGAGCTCACGCGCGCGCAGGGGGAGTCCGCACGTCGCGAAGGTGATCTGCCGCAGTTCCAGCAAGAGGTCGAGTCGCTCCGGGCCGAGCTCGCGCGGGCCCGCGACGAGAGCACGCGCCTCGACCAGGAGCTTCAAACCTCGCGCGCGAGCACGTCGCGGCTCGAGGCCGATCTCGCCAAGGCGAGCGAGGGATCGGCCGACGTGGTGCGGCTCAAGCGCGAGGCTGAGGAGCTCAAAGCAAAGCTCTCTGCGGCCATCGCGGCGACGGCGACCATGCAAGGCGGAGGCGGCTTGACGGGCACGGCGGCGCTCACCGCCACCTCGCGCCTCGGCGGCGTGTCGAGCCGCGAGTTCCTCGATCTGCGCGAGGCCCTGAACAAGAAGGACAAGGAGATCCTCGCCCTGCGCGAGCAGGTCTCGCAGCGCGACAAGGAGATCATCGAGCTGCGCGATCAGGGGCTCGCTCTGGAGCGCGAGAAGGCCGATCAGCTCGATCGCATGATCGAGTTCGAAGGCTCGCGCGAGCAGAGCGACGCCGAGCTGAGCAAGCTGCGCGACGATCGCGCGGCGCTCGAGCAACGCGTGACGAACTTCCAGATGCTGCTCGAACGTGTCGAGGAGAAGCTCGCGACGCGCGATGCGGAGCTTGCAGCAGCGCGGCTCGATCGAGAGGCCGCGATCGCGATGCGCGAGGAGCAACTCCGGACGTCGAGCGAGACGCTCTCGCAAGCGGTCGCCGATGCGGAGGCGCGGACGCGCGCGAGCGAGGTCGAACGGCTCGGCAAGGAGCACGCGGCGGAGAACACGCGGCTCGGAGAGGAGCACGCGGCCGCGATCCAGAAGCTCGGCGAGGAGCACGCGGCCGCGATCGCGAAGCTGCGCGACGCGCACGCGGCCGAGATCGGCGATCTCAGCGCGGAGCAGGGCGCGGAGCTCGGCAAGGCGCGCGAGGAGCACGCAGCGGAGATCACGAAGCTGCGCGACGAGCACGCGGCGGCGATCGAGGCGCTGCGCACGGCGGGCGCGAGCGAGGCGGAGCGCGCGCGAGAAGAGGAGATCGCAAAGCTGCGCGAGGAGCACACGAAGGCCCTCGAAGCGGCGAGCGCGGACAAGGCGCAGGCGATCGTGGAAGCGTCACGCGCGGCCGACGAGCGGCTCGCGGCGCGTGTGCAAGAGCTCGAGGACGAACACGCCCACGCCGTGGGAGATCTCGAAGCGCGGCACGCCGCGGCGATCAAGGGCGCCGAAGAGGCCATGCAGAAGGCCGTCGCGGAGCAGGAGGAGCGAACGCGCGCGATCGAGGCGGCGCGCGCTGCGGAGGCAGAGGAAGAGCGCGAGGTCCGAAAGCGCGCGCTCGCCGAGCAGGAGACGACCTTGCGCGCCGCCGCAGCCGAGCTCGAAGCACGCATCACCGCGCTCGGGGCCGAACTCGAAGAGGCGCGCGGCGCGACCGACGCGGCGCGCCGAGACGAGGGCACGGTCCGCGCGGAGCTCGCGGCGCGCGTGGCCGACGTCGTGCGGCTCGAAGAGGAGCTCAAGAAGCGCGAGGAGGAGCGCGACGCGCTCGCCGCGGAGAAGGCCACGCTCGTGGCCGACGCCGTGAACGCCGCGTCGCGCCTCACGCGCGTCCGGGCGCGGTGGGACGAGGACAAGCTCGCGCTCGAACGCGCGCGCGAATCGCTCCTCCATGCCGTGCAGCGAATCCAGGAAGTCGAGTCGCGCTCGATCGACGCGGAGTGAGCCGAGCGGCCGCGCGGCCGCTCAGCTCGATTTCGCGCGGAAGGCCTCCGGCAGGAGCGCCGCGAGCGACGTCATCCGCGAGAGCCCTTCCTGATCGGCGACCGACATCCGGATCGGCAGGTCCTCCGCGAACTCGGCGAGCGTCTGCCGGCACATCCCGCACGGCGCGCCGATCGCCGGGCTCTCCACGCCCGGCCCGAGCTTCGACGTCCCCGGCGTCACGACCGTGAGCGCGATCGGAGCCCGCTCACCCGCAGCCACCATCTGCACGATCGCCGATCGCTCCGCGCAGATCGAGAGCCCGTACGACGCGTTCTCCACGTTGCAACCGGTGAAGATCCGACCCGACGCGGTGAGCACCGCGGCGCCGACCTGGTAGGCCGAGTACGGCGCATGCGCGCGTGTTTGCACGTCGAGCGCGGCGCGCTCGAGCACCGCCCAATCGATGTTCGTCTGCAGAACGGTCAAGCTGCTCCTCCTCGCCAGCTCCCGCCGCCGGTGATCGCCGCGCCGACCTTCTTCACCCAGCCCGAGAGCAGCGCCGTGAACCGCTCGCGCGACGCTCGCGCGGTCGCCTCGACCTCGGCGTGATCGAGCGGCGTCGGGCTCAGGCCCGCCGCGAGGTTCGTGATGCACGACATCGCCCCGCAGCGCACGCCCATGTGCCGGAGCGCGATCACCTCGTGCACCGTGCTCATCCCGACCGCGTCGGCGCCGAGCGTCCGCAGCATCGCAATCTCGGCCGGCGTCTCGTACGACGGACCGAGCAGGCCCGCGTAGATGCCCTCGTGGATCGACACGCCCGCGTCCGCGGCCGCCTCGCGCGCGAGCGCCGCGATCCGCCGATCGTAGGCGTGCGTCATGTCGGGGAAGCGCGGGCCGAGGCCGGCCTCGTTCGGCCCGACGAGCGGGTTCTGGCCTGTCAGGTTCAAGTGATCACGGAGGAGCATCAGGTCCCCGGGCTGGAACGTGGGCCTCGTACCGCCGGCGGCGTTCGTCAAGAGCGCCGCGCGACACCCGAGCCGGGCGAGCAGCCGCGCGCCGAACACCGCGCGCTCGGGCGCGTGGCCCTCGTAGAGGTGCACGCGGCCTTGCAGACAGGCGACCGGCACTCCGTTCGCGAGGCCGATCCAGAGCTTGCCCGCGTGTCCGATCACGGTCGACACGGGCATGAACGGGATTTCGCTGTAGGGGAGCACCACGTGCTCCTCGAGGCGCTCGGCCCACGCGCCGAGCCCCGAACCGAGCACCACGCCGACCACCGGGGTGAGCGGGCTCTTCGATCGGATGACGGCGACGGCCTCGTCGAGGTGGGAGATCAGGCTCATCTGTCGGAGGTTAGTACAGGGCGACGGGCGGGGGAAACGTTTGCCCGCGCCCGTCGGGCCGTCCGTCCTTTCCTTCGTCGCTTCGAGAAGGGTGCAGGGTTCGAGCGACCGTGATAGGGTGCGCGCCCTCCTGCGTCGTTGAGGGGCTAAAGCGCCCAACCTCGCGCGTAGCCCGCTTCTCCAGAAGCTTCCAAGGTGAATCCGATGAGCACGTTCGAAGAGTTCCTCAAGGCCAAGGCGATCGACCCGCGCAGGATCATCGCGGCGTCCCAGAAGATCGAGAAGCTGCGCCCCGAGGATCGGGCGATCCGTTTGACCAAGCGCCTCGCCCGCAAGAGCGAGGACGGCGCGAAGAAGAAGGAAGGGCTCAAGAAGCCCCGCAGCGGCCGCCCCGTGACGGATCGCGCGATCGCGTCGGCGCTCGCGGGCAAGCCCGTCAGCGGCCCGAGCAAGACGCGCATCCTCCGCGCGGTGAACCACATCCTCGAGCAGAAGAAGCAGGAGAAGGTCGACCTCAAGGCGATCTTCCCCGGCGAGAAGAAGGCCGCCGCGGCCTGAGTGACGAGGCGGGGGTGAGGCTTCGGGAGACGAAGCTTCGCCCCCGAATCTTTTTCGAAGGGTGCGTCGCGGACGGCGCTCGGGCCGTCCGTTACAGATCGCCCAGGCGCCTCCGAGCGGGCTTGCGCGAAGAGAGGTCGAGCAGGTCGGCGGCGACGAGGGCGACGGTCAATCCCACGGCGATGTAAAGCATGGGCCGACGTTGGGGCCGACCGCGGGAAATGGACAAATTTCGTGCAAAAGGGCGGGCGGGTGAATGCGGCCCCGCCGCCGCGCAACGGAGCCCTTCGTGTACCCCGTGGCGCTGCCGCGCGCGATCCCCTCGCTGGTCTCGGCGCGCCGCATCATCCCCTCTGCGTCGTTTTTCGCATGGCCGAGCGCGAGCCTGGCCACCCGGGCCTTCGTGGACACCGTCGACGACGTAGACGAGCTCGTCCGGCGTGCCCGGAGCGGGGACAGGGGCGCGTTTTCGGCGCTCTACCGGATGCACCGGGAGGCTGTGGCGCGGCTTGTGTTCCGCATGCTGGGCCGCGCCAGCGACATCGAGGACGTGGTGCAGGAGGTCTTCCTGCAGGTGCACCGGAGCCTCGGCGACTTCCGCGGGCAGTCGAAGTTCTCCACCTGGATTCACCGCATCACGGTGAATGTGGTGCTCATGCTCCGCAGGGCCGAGCGCAGCCGTCCGGTGTTCGCCGACGAGCCGTTCGCGACCGAGCACGAGCGGGACGCGGGCCTCTTGCCCGACGAGGAGGCCACGCTGCGGCGTCGGCTCGCCGCGTTCAAGCGGCTGCTCGATCGGATCTCCGAGAAGAAACGTACGGTGTATGTGCTGCACGACATCGAAGGCTTGGCGCCGGCCGAGATCGCGACGATCGTGGATGCGCCCGTGTTGACCGTCCGGACGAGGTTGTTTTACGCGCGGCGCGAGCTCGCCGAGCTCATGCGGGAAGAGCCTGCGCTCGCGCAGCTCGTGGATGAAATCGGGGGTTTGGGGGCGCAGCTCGGCGCGTCCGAGCGGAGCGCTCGATCCGCGGCGGCGCCGCTCGAGGAAGGCCGGCACGTGCCGGCGGAGGGGAAAGCCACGTGAGCGACAACGACCCCGGCACGCGCGCCCTCGAGGTGATGCGCGGCGCGCTCGCCGACGAGATGCCGCCCGAGCTGCCCTGGGATGCGATCGAGCAGAAGCTCCACGAGCGCATCGATCAGGACGAGCAAGCGCGCGCATCCCGCGCGCTCCCTCGCATCGGGCGCGGCGCGCGGATCGGCCTCGCGCTTTGCGCGGCCGCTGCAGCGGTGATCGCCGTCGCGAGTTTTGGCGCGCGATCGAAGAACGAAGCGCCCGCGGGGTTTGCCGTCCGGTGGCGCGCGCCCGAGACGATCGCGTTTCTCGCGGGCAGCGAGTCCGAGCGGGATCTCTCGCACCTTCGGCCCGGTGACGGCGTGGAGGCCGGCGAGGCGCCGCTCACGCTCGTGCAACGTGGCATCGTCCGCGTCACGCTCGCGCCCGGCGCGCGCGCGACCGTCGTCGCCGCGGCCACCGAGGCCGGCGATGCGCTCGTCCTCGGCCTCGAACGAGGCTCCTTGCGCGCCGACGTCACGCCCCGAAAAATCTCCGCGGGCCTCGTCGAGACGTTCGCCGTCGACGTTGGCCGCACGCGTGTCGCCGCGCATGGCACCGCGTTCACCGTCGTCCGCGGGAGCGACGACGTCCTCGTGGATCTCGAGCATGGCGCGGTCGCCGTCGGCCCCGCGGGTCGCCCCGGCGTCACCACGGGCCGCCTCCTCGTCGGCCGCGCGCGCGCCTCTTTCTCGCTCGACGGTGGCGAGAGCGCTCGCATGCTCTCTGTGGAAGACGCGCCCCCCGCGCCGCCTGCGCCCGTGGAGACCACGCCTCCGCCGAAGCCCGCGATCACGCCGCTGCCACCTCCGAGCGTCGCGGAGCGCCCGCTGCCGCACGTCCCCGATCGTCCGGACGCACCCCCTGCGTCGCCTGCGCCCGTGGAGGCGCCCTCTGTCGTGCCCGAGGCGCCGCCTGCGCCTGCGCCCGCGCCCGTCCTCACGCGCGCTTCCGTGCATGCGGGCCTCTCGGGCTGCTTCGAAACGCACTACCGCGGCGGCGACCCTTCCGTTCGCCTCTCGGTCGCGGCCACGGTGACCGTCTCGCTCGACCCCGAAGGCGCCGTCTCCTCCGTGCGCTTCGACCCGCCGCTCGAACCTCGGTTCATGCAGTGCGTCTTCGCCTCGCTGCGCCCGGGCAAGTTCGTCGGGACGAGCGGGCCCGTCTCCGTGCCGTTCCAGCTCGGTCAGTGAGGTTTGCCCGGGCAGAACCCGGGCCTTGACAAACCTTCCCTGCTCAGCGGATCGACGGCGGCGCGCCCGTGAGCAGCTGCATCATCGCGTGCGTCTCGCGTGCGCCCATCAGACCGAACTGCACGCCCATTCCATCGGGCTCGGTCCAGCGCACGGTCGCCTTCACCATCACCTCTTGCTTCACGCCCGGTAGCTGCATGAAGAGGTTCACGCTCGCGTTGAAGGGCGCGGGCTTGTCGGTGACGATGAACATGCCGCCGATGCTCAGGTCGCGCGAGAAAGCATCGACGCGCGGACCATCCCCCATCTGGAACGCGACTGCCAATCGAACGACCCTGCGCGGGTGTCTTCGCTTATCGAGCAACACTTTCTCTCCTCGTGCCCCGACGGCGTCCTACAATAAACGGTCGGAGGTCGGAGCGCGGTGGCAAAAAACGAGACGCGCGTCGGCAGGGGGTTCGGCCGGCATTTCGAGGGCTGGCAGCCGGGCCTCGTCGCCGTCTTCCTCGCCGGCACCGCGGCGCTGCTCGCCGTCCCTCGGTCGGTCCCGCCCGACGGCCTGCCCCTCCCGCTCGTCGAACCCAAAAAGCTCGCCGAAACCGCGGCAAACGACGACGACCGTGCCCGCGCCGTCGAGGCAAAACCCCTCGACGCCGACGTCCGCGCGCTCGGCTCGCTCCTCCGCGCCTTCGGACGCGCCGACGCGCGTGGCGACGACGCCATGCTCGCGGAGCTCCGCCGCCAGATCGGCCCCGCTGCCGCCCGCGCCCTCGCCCAAGGGGACGCCGCCGTCCTCGCCCTCCGCGCCTACCAGCTCCGCGCCTTCCTGCGCGAGGTCCAAAGCTTCGTTCGGACCGGCGAAACCTCGGACGAGCTCGTCGAGCTCGAGCTCTCGCCCGACGGACCGTACACGCTCCGCGCGCAAAACCACCTGCGCGCGGCGCTCGAGCGCTCGCTCGCCGACTCTCCTTAGCCCCCCGATTTCTGGCCTCGCGCCCCTTGCGGTACGCACTGCCTGGCAACACGTCGTGCCGTGATGTTCCGCCGCACGGTTGATGCAATTCCGTCCTCCGGGACGCCACGCTCGCTCGACACGACGCGGCTCCCGCTCCCCCAACCCGTGGTCCCTTGCGCACCCGCGCCGAGCGCGCCCGTGGAGCCCACGATCGCCTTGCCTCGTGACGCCGATCCGAACGCGATCCTCGCGCTCGACATGACCCCCGAGGCGCGCGACTTCTTCGCCTCGGCGCTCCGCGCGCTCGCCGCGTCGGACGTTCCTTTCCTCGTCGGCGGCGCCTACGCGCTCGCGCACCACGCCGGCATGCGGCGACGCACCCGTGACCTCGACGTCTTCGTCCGCCGCCGTGACGTCGGCGCGGCGCTCCTCGTCCTCGAACACGCGGGGTATCCGACGTGCATTGCTTTCCCGCACTGGCTCGCCAAGGCGTACGCGGGGAGCGAGCACGTCGACGTCATCTGGAGCTCGGGCAACGGCCTCGCCGAGGTCGACGATCCTTGGTTCGAGCACGCGGGCCATGGGGATGTCTTCGGCGTCGACGTGGGCCTCTGCCCGGCCGAGGAGACCATCTTCGCCAAAGCCTTCATTCAGGAGCGCGAACGTTACGACGGCGCCGACGTGGCCCACGTGCTGCGCGCGCGCTGCGGGGAGCTCGACTGGCCTCGGCTCGTCGCGCGCTTCGGCGCTCACTGGCGGGTGCTCCTGAGCCAGCTCATCCTCTTCGGCTTCATCTATCCGGCGGAGCAGCGACGCATCCCGTCGTGGGTCATGCGCGAGCTCCTCGCGCGCCTCGAAGCCGAACATGCGTCGCCGCCCGAGGCGGGACGCCTTTGCCGGGGCACGCTCCTCTCGCGCGCGCAGTACCTCGCCGACGTGAGCGAGGGCTGGGACGACGCGCGCCTCTGGCCCGCGGGCAGCATGACGTCCGAGGAGATCGCGCGCTGGACCGCCGCGATCGACCAGCCGCCGCCGCACCCCTGAGCCTCGCGAACGGGTGAGCACGACTTCGGTTGGCTTGTTTCGAGCGATCTGCCAACCATGTTGCCAAAAGTTCCGTGTAACTGAAAAATAGCACCCAAAACCGACAAAATAGGACGGCATCCCTTTTGCGAAGAGGGTGGGCGCGCTGCTGCTGAGGCAGCCAACCGCCAGGCACCTCGCAAGTGAGAAAGGGAGCCCCCATGAACCGCCGTCCTCTTCGTCCAGGTCTTCCGGGCGTCTTCGCTGCCACCTCCGCCCTCGTCTTCCCCGGCCTCGTCACCGTCGCCGTCTCCGGGTTCGTGGCCATGGGTTGCCTGGACCGACCCATCGACACCGTCGATCCGCGCATCACCTCGACCATCGTCGAGGTCGTCCCGCACAGCGGCGTCGACAAGATCGACATCGTCCTCGGCATCGACAACTCGGCCTCTATGGCCGACAAGCAGCAGATCCTCGCCCAGGCCGTCCCCGACCTCGTCGAGAGCCTCGTGAACCCGCCGTGCATCGACGAAGCTGGTTTGCCCCTCGCGGAGGCGGCGCAGCCGAAGAGCCCCAAAGAGGATTGCCCCAAGGGTTCGCGTCGCGAGTTCGAGCCCGTGCTTGACATCCACATCGGCATCGTCTCGTCGAGCCTCGGTGGTCACGGCGGCGGGCATTGCCCCGACCTCCAGTCCGACCTGAGCTGCGCCAACGAGAAGGTTTCGAAGAACGATCGGGGTCAGCTCGTCTCGCGCGCCGATCCCTGCGTCGCCGGCGAGGTTGTCCCGACGTACGCCGACAAGGGCTTCCTCGCGTGGGATCCCGAGGAGAAGCTGAACCCGCCGGGCGAGACGAACCTCGGCACCCTCGACGGCGTCGAGCCCGGCCTCGTGCCCGCGCTCGCCGACATGGTCAGCGGCACCGGTCAGGTCGGCTGTGGCTACGAGTCCCAGCTCGAGAGCATCTACCGCTTCCTCGTCGACCCCGAGCCGTACGACACCATCGAGGCGTCGTCGGGCTACGTGAAGGTGAGCGGCAGGGACGACACACTGCTCGATCAGCGCAAGGACTTCCTCCGCCCCGACTCGCTCGTCGCGATCCTCATGCTGAGCGACGAGAACGACTGCTCGATCAAGGAGACCGGCTTCTATTACCGCGCCTCGCACACCGACGCGATGCCGCGCCCGCGCGCCGAGTGCGCGGCCGATCCGAACGACAAATGCTGCACCTCCTGCGGCCTGAAAGCCCCCGAGGGTTGTCCCCCGGATCCGGGATGCTTTGACGCCCAAGGAAACGTCATGTTGCTGACGAAGTCCGAAGATCCCGTCGACCTGCGTTGCTTCGACCAGAAGCACCGGTTCGGCGTGGACTTCCTCTATCCGACGGACCGCTACGTGAAGGCGTTCTCGAGCCCCGAGATCACGACCCGCAGCGGCGAGATCGTGGAGAACCCGCTCTTCCCGAAGGCGCGCCCCGCCGAGGGCGTGCCCGTCGTGCGCACGCCGGACCTCGTCTTCCTCGCCGGCATCGTCGGCGTGCCGTGGCAGGACATCGCCCGTGATCCCGCGGACCTCACGAAGGGCCTCAAGAACTCGCGCCAGCTCGCCGAGGACGGGACCTGGGACGTGATCCTCGGAGACCCCGCCAAGGGCACCTTGCCGACGGATCCGCTCATGCACGAGTCGACCGCCGCGCGCCACGGCCAGCACCCGATCACGGGCGAGCAGACCGACATGACCCCGGAGTCGCCGCTCGGCAACACCATCAACGGGCACGAGTACGACACGCTGGGCGAAGATCTCCAGTACGCCTGCATCTTCGAGCTGCCCGAGGCGACCGATTGTTCGAACGATGCGAAGTGCGCCGAGTGCCGCGACGGCACGGCGAACAACCCGCTCTGCGATCCGGCCGCCCCCACGATGCGCGTCCGCGCCAAGGCCTACCCCGGCCTGCGCCAGCTCGGCGTTCTCCGCGGCCTCGGCGATCAGGGCATCGTCGGCTCGGTTTGCCCGAAGCAGGTCGAGGACCGCACCTCGTCCGACTACGGCTACCGCCCTGCGATCGGCGCGCTCATCGATCGGCTGAAGAGCAAGATCGGCGGCCCGTGCCTGCCGCGCACGCTCGACCGCAACGACGACGACGCCGTGAACTGCCTGCTCATCGAGGCGCGCCCGACCGGCGGAGCTTGCTCGTGTGACTCCGATCATGCCCGCCTCCCCGTCGCTCCCGAGCACGCGGCCGCGATCGACGAGGCCAAGGCCCGCTCGCCCGAGTCGAACTGGGACTGCTTCTGCCAGATCCCGCAGCTCGCAGATGAGGAGCTCACCATCTGCCAGAACGACGTCTCGGATGACCCGGTCACGCCCGCCGGCAAGCCCGTCAGCGGCTTCTGTTACGTGGATGCCTCGACCGACCCGCCCGTCGGCAACCCCGCGCTGGTCGCCCGCTGCGCCGACTCCGAGCGCCGCATGATCCGCCTCGTCGGTGAGGGCGAACCCTCCCAGGGCGCCACCCTTTTCGTCACCTGCTCGGGCGACTCCAGCCCCTGAGCGGACCCGGACGCACCTTCCCGTCACTGCCCTGCGTTGACGCGCGCTCGGTCCCGGGCGAGACCCGTACCGAGCAGCGCGAAACCGGAGTCTTCACCGCATGGGCACGATCATCCGCCACACCTTCCTGGACTCGAACGGCATCCGCATGCACGTGACCGATGCGGGCCGCGGATATCCGATCCTCCTCTGCCACGGCTTTCCGGAGCTCTGGTACTCCTGGCGCCGTCAGATCCACGCCCTCGCCGAGGCGGGCTTCCGCGTCCTCTGCCCGGACCTGCGCGGGTTCGGGGGAACGGACGCGCCCGAGGAGGTCGAGAGTTACGTGATGCGTGAGCTCGTCGAGGACATCCACGGCCTCTTCGACGCGCTCGGCATCGACAAGGCGGGCGTGGTTGGGCATGACTGGGGCGGCGCGCTCGCGTGGCAGTTCGCGCTGCGTCATCCCGAGCGCACCGAGCGCGTGGCGAGCCTCAACACCCCGTACATCCCGCCGGGCCCCCAGGCTCCGAGCCTCATGTACCGCGACGCCTTCGGCCTCACGGACAAGACGTTCTACATGCGGCACTTCCAGGAGCTGGGTGTCGCCGAGCGCGAGCTCGAGGCCGACGTGCGCGACACGTTCCAGAAGCTCATGCGCCCTGCGAAGTATGCCGACTCCCTGGCGTCGTTCATGACCGTGGGAAATGGCTCCTCGCTGCTCGACAAGATCGGCCCCGGCGAGACGTTCCTCTCGAAGATCGACCTCGACACGTACGTACGCATCTACAAGCGCACCGGCTTCCGGGGCGGCCTGAACTGGTACCGCGCGATGGATCTCTCGTGGGAGGAGGAACGCGAGCTCCCGTCGGAGATCGACCTGCCCGCGCTGCTCGTGGTCACGGACAAGGATCCGGTCCTGCGGCCCGAGATGGCCGAGCTTTCGAGGCCGCACGTGAAGAACCTGCGCATCGAGCGCATCGCGGACTGCGGCCACTGGACGCAGCAGGAGAAGCCCGGCGAGGTCGCGAGTCTGCTCATCGACTTCTTCGGCGACCTGCGCGATCCCGCGATGGACTGACGGCGAACCCAGGTTCGTTGGTGCAGAAACCATCCGCGCGCGTCGCCCGCGAGGCGACGCGCCGTGTTCAGGCCGAGCGCGCGATTCGCCGGAATCTTTCCGCGATGCGCCATGCGATGCGCGTCGCCATGGCCATGATCGGCACCTGCGAGTTCACGCCGATGCTCGTCGGCAGGATCGATCCGTCGGCCACGAAGAGCCCCGGCAGCTCGTAGGTCTGGCCGTCCGGATCAACGACCCCGCGCCGCGGATCGTTCGCGGCGCGCGCGCTCCCGAGCGGGTGGAACGCCATGCATTCGAGGCGGCGCGCGTCGTAGTTCGATCGTTCGAGCGCGAGCGCGTCGTCCATCGTGCGCACCGGATCGGCGCCCGTCACCGACGTGTAGACCTCGCGCGCGCCGGCTGCGAGCGCCATCTCCGACACGATCGTGATCCCGCGCCGCAGCCGCGTGAGGTCGCGCGGCGCCATCGCGTACGTCAGGATCGGCTCGCGCCCCGGCCCTGCGCGCACCGTACCTCCGCCCTCGTCGTGCACCATCGCGCCGAACACCGCGAGTCTGCGGACCTCGCGCGCCATGCGCCGGAGCCGCGGGCCCACGCCCGGCATGCCCGCCGCGAGCACGTTCACCGAGCTGTACACGCCGACGAGCTTGATCCCTTCGGGCGCGAAATCGTCCGAGTACACGCTTTGCATCGCGCCGTCCCAGCCGCCGATCTCCTCGTCGAACATCGCCACGCAGCGCACGCCCGGGTGCAACGTCACCCGTCGCCCGAGCTTCTCGCTCGCCCGTCCGACGCCGCTCGCCCCGAGCAGGAGCGGCGTGTGCAGCGTCCCGCAAGCGGCCACGACCACCGGCGCGCGCACCACGAACCGGAATGACGGCCGCCCGCCCGCGCCGCCGAGCAGCCGTCCCTCGACACCTGCCGCGCGCCCGCCCTCGACGAGCACGCGCGTGACGAGCGCGTCCGACACGATCCGCGCCCCGCGCGCGAGCGCGCTCGGCAGATAGGAAATGTCCACCGATCGTTTCGCGCCTGCGGGGCAGGTGAAGTTGCACCGCGCGTTGCCCTCGCACGCCTCGGCGTTGCGGCGCATGGGCTTCATGGTGATCCCGAGTTTTTCGGCGCCTTCGACGAACTTCAGCGTCGATCGCGAGCGGAGCGCGGCCGGCACCTCGCGCACGGAGAGCCTCCGCTCGACGTCCTCGTAGGCTGGCTCGAGCGCGCGCTCGGAGAGCGCGTCGAGCCCGAGATCGGCGGCCCAGTGATGATGCACGTCGCTCGGGATCCGGAAGCAGACGCCGCCCGTCAGCAGCGACGAACCTCCCACGGCCCGGCCCATGGTGATCGCGATGATCGGCGTCTGGCCGAGGCCGAACGCCGTGGCCATCCCCGACTCGCGAAACAGCCGGCGCAGCGCCTCGCTCGGCCGGAACCGCTGGTACTCCTCGGGCCGGTAATACGGCCCCTCTTCGAGCACGATCACCCGCAGGCCCGCTTCGGCGAGCAGCGTCGCCACGACCGAGCCGCCCGCGCCGGACCCGACCACGACCACGTCACACGACGCCTCGAAGGGCCCCGACAAATCACGCCCGTGGACGACGGGTTCGCCCGATGGAAGGTCGCTCATGGCGCCTGCTCCGGCGCGGTGGGCAGCCGCCGTCGTGCCGTCGTGCTCGGCCGATCGAACCCCGTCGAGGTGAGCTCTTCGCCCTCCTCGAACACGGCCACGCTCATCGGCACCTTGAAGGCCACGAGCAGCATGGCGAAGAGCCCGAACCGGCTCCGTTCGAGCGCCTCCAGGTAACCGACCCGCCGTTCGACGGGCAGCCGGCTCATGCGGGAGAAGGCGCCGATCACGAAGAGCGGCATCATTTCCAGGAGCCACGTGAGCACCGCGAAACCACGACGCAGATCGCCGCTCGCGCGCCCGACGGAATGGTCGAGCCACGTCGCCGCGCGCTCGCAGACGGCCGAGCTCGCAGGCACGATCGCGCCCGTTTCGTCCTCGTCCGCATACATGGCCTCTGCGTAGGCGAAGACCACCCGACGCGCCCGGGGCGACAGGCCCCGCACGGGCCAATCGAGCCGATCGAGCGCGACTTCGGTCCCCGACGGCTGTCCCGAAGCGACGTCCGACATCGGGCGAAGCCTAGCACTTGTTCGAGAGAATACAGGTTAAAGGGCCGACGAAACCATGCGGCGGGGGGACAAACGCAAAACGCCCCGGGATGTCCCGGGGCGTTCGGCGGGGTGTACTCGCCGAGATCAGGCGATCAGTGGGAGAGGACGCACTGCGTGACGCAGCTACCGCCGCTGCCGCCCCAGATGCTCACCGTGCCCTTCGGGGCGAGGATACCGCCGCAGGTCGTGACCTCGACGGCGTTCGGCGGGCAGGGGGGCTCCTCATCCGGAACGCAGACGCACTCCGGCGGGGCGATGATCGACTGAACGCCGCCCGGCGCCTTCACGCTGCACTCCTCGTGCTCGCCAGGCGGGCACGGATCGTCGCTCGGCGGCTCCTCGACCGGCGGCTCCTCGACCGGCGGCTCCTCCGGCGGGGGCTCGCACTCGCAGGGCGGCGCGACGATGTTCGACGCGCTGCCAACGACCGACGGGCACTCGCAGGGAGGCTCGGCGAGCGACTGCTCGCTCTGCCCGACCCGCTCCTCCGTCTCGCTCACGCTACACCCAGCGGCGAACGCGAAGAGAGAAGCCATCGCAAAGAGCCCGGTGATCGAACGAAGCGTATTCATGAGACGACTCCTACGCGCATTCTCTCGCGCGTCATGAGAACTAGAAACCTCGGATACACGTTCCCCGCACAGTCACGCAGCGAGCCGTGAATCCGAATACCTGCGGAGCCCAATTCGGAGTTCCGCGATGACTCTTCTTCTTACCAGCTCCCCTCCCGGAAGAGCAAGGACTTTCGTTTTCCAGCGCTCTCGATTCGCACAGGTGAGCAGGAATGCGCCGCTGACGCCGTTCCGCACGTTTGAACTTCCGTAATGGGACCGTCCGCGGGCATCATGAAGAATTTGGCTCTCGTCCCTGCGGCTTCTTTGCAGTTCTTCACGGCCGGCCTCGCGGGGCCTTCACGAAGCGCGCGCAAGCTTGGATGACGGCCGGTTTCATGGCCCTGGTACTCTGTCATCGCCATGGCGCTCCGCGTGCTCCTCATCGACGACGACGTTCGGCTCTTCGACCTCCTGTCGAGTTACCTCGACCAGAATGGATTCCACGTGACCGGAGCCCCGGACGGACCCCGCGGGCTCGCCGCGCTGGAAGCCGGCACGTTCGACGTCGTGCTGCTCGACGTGATGATGCCCGGGATGGATGGGATCGAGGTCTGTCGCCGGATCCGACAGAAAAACACGATCCCCGTCCTCATGCTCACGGCGCGCGGTGACGAGACGGATCGCGTCGTCGGCCTCGAGATCGGCGCCGATGACTACGTCGCCAAGCCCTTCAGCCCGCGCGAGCTCGTCGCCCGCATCAAGGCCGTGCTCCGCCGGGCCCGCCCCGAGGTCGCCGGCGAGCGGATCGTCGCGGGCGATATCGTGATCGACGTGCCCGGCCGGGTCGTCACGCGTGAGGGGGAGCTCGTGGAGCTCACGGGCCTGGAGTTCGATCTGCTCTGCGCGCTCGCACGCCGCCCGGGACGCGTCGTGGCCCGCGACGCGCTGCTCTCGGAGGCGGGGCGTGGGGACGTGATCGTTGGGGAACGAACGGTCGACGTGCACATCTCGCACCTCCGGCAGAAGCTCGGCGACGACCCACGCTCGCCGCGGCTCATCAAGACGGTGCGCGGCGTGGGCTACGTACTCGCGAAAGAAAAGTCGTGAATCGTCTGTCGTGTTACGTGCGCGACCGGTTGCAGCGCCGCCTCTTCTTGTGGTTCGGCGTGGCGATCCTCCTTTCAGGCGTGGCGTTCTCGATCGTGATGCTGCTCGTCTCGGCCCCGGGCGGCCCGGCCTGGGCGCGCGAGATGGGCCGCGCGCGTGTGTTTTTGGGCGCGCGCTTCGGCGAGGTGTGGAACGACGACCGCGCCCGCGAGGCGCTCGCCCGCGCGATCGCAGACGACCTCGAAGTGAGCGTGATCCTGCGGAACACGAGCGGCGCCGAGCTCCAGGCGTTCGGCCACGGCTGCGGGCGGAAGGCGTGGACGCTCGAAGCGCCCGCGGTGCGCGAAGGGCACAGGCTCGGGTTCGTGACGATCTGCGCCGAGCGTCCGCGCATCGCCGGCCCGCTGCGCTGGCTCGCGCCGCTCGTGGCGGCGGGCATCATCCTGTGGGCGCTCTCGGGCACGGTGGCGCGCAGGCTCTCGCGCCCGCTCGAAGAGCTCGCGCGCGTCGCGGGCGAGATCGGTCGCGGCAACTATGGCGCGCGGGCGCGGATGGGTCGGAACGTCCACGGCGAGGCGGTCGTGCTCTCGATGGCGATGAACGAGATGGCCGCGCGGATCGACCGGCAGATCAGCGACCAGCGCGAGCTGCTCGCGGCGGTCTCGCACGAGCTGCGCACCCCGCTCGCGCGGATCCGCCTGCTCACGGAGCTCACGCGGGACGGGGTGAACGTGCAGAAGAACCTCGACGAGCTCGATCGCGAGATCTTCGAGATCGACGCGCTCGTCGGGGATCTGCTCGCGCAGAGCCGGCTCGATTTCACGGCCCTCGCGAAGGAGCAGCTCGATCCGGTGGAGATGGGCCTGCGCGCGCTCGATCGCGCGGGGATCGGCGCGGAGGCGCTCGTCGTCGAGGGGACCCCCGAGCCCGTCCTCGCCGACCCCACGCTCTTCGCGCGGGCCCTCGCGAACCTGCTCGACAACGCGAAGAAGCACGGCGGTGGCGTGGTCGCGCTGCGGATTACCGGGGCGCCCGGCGCGGTCGCGTTCGAGGTGGAGGACGCGGGCCGTGGCCTCGATCCGGGTGAAGAGAAGCGGATCTTCGAGCCGTTTTACCGGCGTCCGGACGAGAAGGCGCGGGAGCAGGGCTCGCTCGGGCTCGGGCTCGCCCTGGTCTTGCGGATCGCCGAGGCGCACGGCGGCCGCGCGCGCGCGGCGAACCGGGAGGAAGGCGGCGCGCGGATCGGGCTGGAGTTGCCCGCTGCCCCGCGCCAAACGGCGTGACGTCTGTGCTAAGCGTGGCGCCGATGTTCCACGTCGAGGCCATTTCGGTTCGCCCCCTGTCGGTCCCGCTGCACGATCCCTTCGTCATCGCGACGGGGCGCGTGACCGTGACGCGCTCGGCGGAGGTGCGCGTCACGCTCGCCGCGGCAGGCGCGCGGGCCGAGGGGCTCGGCGAGGGCGCGGCGCTCTGGCCGGTGACGGTCGAGGACCAGCCGGACGTGCTCGCGGCGCTCGGTGCGGCGAGAGAGCGTTTGTCCGGCCAGTCGATAGCGCTCCCGCAGGTGGACGAAGCGCTCGGCGTCTCGCTCGCGGGCCTCGTGGAGCTCGGGGCGGCGCTCGACGACGTGCTCGCAGGCAAGCCGGTGGCGCGGGCGGCGCTGGAGACGGCGCTGCTCGATGCGTGGGCGCGGCTCCTCGGGATGCCGCTTCGGCGCCTGCTCGGCGGATCGCGGGGCGAGGCGACGCGCAGGCTGGAGACGGACATCACGATCCCGATCGCCGAGCCCGCGCGGATGGCCGAGCTCGCGCAGGGCTGGGCGGCGCGGGGCTTTCGTCATTTCAAGGTGAAGGTCGGCAAGGACATGGACCAGGACCTCGCGGCGCTGTTCGCGATCCGAAACGCCGTGCCCGATGCGAGGTTTCGGATCGACGCGAACGCGGGGTTCTCCGCGGCGCAGGCGATCACGATGGGGCGCGCCGTGGAGGCGAGAGGGCTCGTTGTCGAATGCTGGGAGCAGCCCTGCGCCGCGGACGACCTCGAAGGAATGGCGGAGGTGGCCGCGGCGCTCGCGCCGCCGGTGATTGCGGACGAGTCCGTGAAGACGCTCGCCGATCTCGGGCGGGTGCGCGCGGCGCGGGCCGCGGACGGGGTGAACCTGAAGCTCGTGAAATCGGGCGGGCCGCTCGGGGCGCTTTCCATCGGGCGCGCGGCAAAAGAGGCGGGGATGCCGATCATGATCGGCGGAATGGTGGAGACGCGGCTCGGCATGACGGCGGGCGCGCATGTGGCGGCGGCGCTCGGGGGCGTGGATTTCGTCGATCTCGACACGGCGTGGCTGCTCGACGGGGATCCCTACCGCGGCGGTTACGAAGCGGACGGCCCGCGGTACGAGCTTTCGGCGGAGCCGGGGCTCGGCGTGACGGCTATCGCGTGATCAGGACGGGCAAACCATCCCCGTCGTCGAGCACGCGGCCGAGGACCACGTCGCGATACCCTTCGCCTGCCACCCTCTCCTGCCGCGCCGCCCCCCAGGCCTCGATTTCGTCGCCTTCTCGAAGGCAGGTCTCGGCGAGATCGACCCATTGAGGTTCGGCCCGAAGTCCGCGCGCGGAGAGAAATGCAGCCATCCGCGCGGCGGCCTCGGGAGCGAGCGACCGTGCCCTCTCCTTGGGTTTTCCGAGCACAAGGGCAAAACGCTCGCCGCGGACCTCCACCGATTCGGCGCCGTCCACGAGGGTCATGCCAACGGCCTCGCTGTCGTCGAGGAGGAGATCGTCGATGCGGCCCACGAGTCGGAACGCGAGGCAGGGTTTGCCCGAGAGCGGGGCGACGAGCGCGGGCTTCGAGCCGCGTGACACGCGCCCTCGCGCCGAGGTACGCGCGGCGCGGAGCGGTTCGACCGAAGGCGTGTCCTCGATCCGCGCGCTTCTGCGTGCGTCGAGGAGCCGCAGGGCCGCGACGAGCCGCTCGGTGATGCGGGTGGCGGCATAAAGCGGGAACATCAGGGCGATCATCGCCACCGCGGCGACGGGGATCATCATGACGAACAGGGGGCCGACGGAGTTCGCGAAGGCCTTCAAGCTGGTGAATTCGACCGCGGGTTTCGACGCCGTCACCTCGGCGATCACCATCGCCGCCACGAGCACGAGCAGCGGGATGCGCAGGCTCGGCTTCTGTGTTCCCTTGTGCCACGCGTCGAGCTTCACGTGGAGGGCATCGAAGCGCTCGGTGGCTCGACGCAGCAAGCTCCGGCGAAGGGGCGTGGGGACGGGCAGCGGCACAAGGAGCGGCGGAGGCAGGGGCTTGTAGCGAAAGCGGCGGTAAATGGCGAACGTGAGGAGGACGAGCCCTGCCCATACGCCCCACGGGAGCGCGAGCAGCAGGCACCAGATGCCGAAAAAGCACAGGCCCGCGAGCAGCAAAAGCCCGACCCCGAGGGCGTTCTGCTCGAAGCTCGGCACGTGGATCACCTGATCCCACAGGAACAACGCGTCGACCATCACCGAGAGGAAGAGGCCAAGGGCCGCGGGCACGTAGAGCGCGAGGGTGCGCGGGACGTCGAGCCACCTGTCCATTTCGATGCGCCCGCGCAGGGTCCGGAGCGCGTCCGCGGCGGGCTGAGTCGCGGCGCGGCAGCGCGGGCAAACCGAATCCGTCGCCGGCAGGCGGAGCTTGCAGCCGAGGCAGGCCTTGTCGAGATCGTTGCGCACGTGATGCGTCAGTCTACCGCCCTGAACGGGTGACACGCGAGGGGCGCGGAGGCGCGCCGTTCGGGCAGGTTTCCGCCCTCCGCGGCGTCTTGTGGGGCCGCGCGGCCTGTGTACGCTCACCTTGATCTCGTTCAGGGAGGTATGAATGTCCGAAGGACCGCTCGTCTCGCCGCAGCTCGTCATTCACAGCCGCATGCTCTACACGAGCTGGATCCCCGCCGATCCCAAGGCCTGTGCGCGCCTCTTGCCGGCGACGCTCCGCCCGGCGAAGAACCACGCGATCTACATGAACCAATACGTGGTCGATTCGCCCGAGCAGACGACGGGCTTCGGCGCGTATTCGCTCACGTACCTCGGGCTCGACCTCGACGGCCACGTCGCGCCTGACGGCGTGACCCCGGGCCGGTTCTTCACGCATTACCTGAACTCGTCCGAGCGCGTTCGCACCTACGCGCGCGAGCGCGGTGTGCCGGCCTCGTCCGGCGAGACCTCGCTCGAAATCGAGAACGACATCCTGACGGCCACGACCTCCGTGGACGGCGTCCCCGTGATCCGCTCCCGCGCCCGCGTCGGCAAGGAGATCGGCATGGTCGCCCGCGGCCATCTTTTTTATCTGACGCGCCTCGGGCATCGCATCCTGGGCGGGCGATATCCGTACATCGGGGATCTCGTGACCCCGTTCGAGGTGCTCTCGATCGAGATGCTCGCCCCCGATCACCCGGTGTATGCGCTGCGTCCCGCGTCGCCGCTCCAGGTCGTGCCCGGCGCGTGTTTTTATTCGCCGAGCGACTCGTTCGTATACCCCGGGGGCGAGGTGGACCTCGGCCCCGCCGGCCATTAAACGGCGGGGCCCGAGGCGCGGAATCCGGTCAGTCTTCGTTGCCGTGCACGGGGTCGGTCCTCGGCTTGCCGCTGAGGAAGGCCTCGACGGTGAGCACGTCGTAGGCGTTTTCCCAGTGCTCGGTGACCAGGCCGCCGCGGAAGCGCCACACCCCGCAGAATGGCACCGCGAGCGTCGCCCCGTCGCGGTGGGCCCGCAGGACGCCGAAGACCGCGCCGAAGTGGTCATTCGCGGTGATGTGCTCCACGTCCATCACCAGGGTGCCGCCGGTCATGCGGACGAGCTCGCGCTCGTGCGCGACGGCGGCTTCCTTGCCGACGGCGCGGCCGGCGGCGGCATCCCGGACGAACGCCCGCTCGGCCTTGTGCAGGACCATATCGTCGGCCGCGTACTCCCCGATGCGCGTCAGATCGGCGTAAATGGCGCGCAGGGATCGGACGTTCGGATGCATGGCGGAATTGTTCATGACTTCTCCTGGGTGGGAGACTCGGCAGGCGGCGTCGGACGCCACGTCGGCACGCTCGCGGCGATGTCCGCGATTTCGCTCATCTCCTTCTCGTCCAGCTTGATTTGCGCGGCGCGGAGGTTCTCCTCCAGGTGGGTGAGGGACGAGGTGCCAGGGATCGCGAGAATGGCCGGGGACTTGTGCAAGAGCCAGGCGAGGGCGAGCTGGGCGGGCGTGAGGCTACGCTTGCGGGCAAACCCGGCGAGGATGCTGCCCGGCCCGGCGAGGGCGCCATGTCCCATGGGGAACCACGGGATGAAGGCGATTCCGCGCTCCTCGCAATAACGCAGGACCGGCTCGCCGGCGCGATCCGCGACGTTGTAGAGGTTCTCCACGGCGACGATCTCGGTAATCGCGAGCGCCTTTTCGAGCTGCTCGATCGAGACCTCGGGTTGCCCGGAGAGCGCGATATGGCGGATCTTGCCCTGCTCCCGGAGCCGGACGAGCTCACCGAGCTGATCGGCCAGCGGTACGGCCGGGTCGATGCGGTGGAGCTGATAGAGCTCGATACGCTCGAGCCCGAGGTTGCGCAGGCTCATCTCCACCTGCTGGCGGAGGTAGGCCGGGCGCCCGCAAGGGACGATGTACGGCTGGTCGCGGCGCGTCCAATCCTCCGGGCCGGAGCGCAAAAGCCCGCCCTTCGTGGTGATCACGAGCCCCGCAGGATAGGGATGCAAGGCGCGGCGGATGATCTGCTCATTGGCGTCCGGGCCGTAGGAATCGGCCGTGTCAATGAAATTGACGCCGAGGTCGACCGCGCGGCGCAGGAGCCGGATGGCCGCGTCCGGGTCGGTCGGCGGTCCCCACATGCCGGGACCGGTCAAGTACATGGCACCATAGCCGAGGCGCCGCACGGGAAGGTCGCCGCCGAGACGGAACGTCGACGACGGAGCTTTCAGCGCAGTATTCATGGCAGTTCCCCCTGCTGTCTTCTCGATGCACGACGGCGGCCGAATGCTCGCCGTCCCTATCGGCCGTCCTAGGCCCTCCAGGAACCAACGGCCATTTCCGCCGTGATTCCGGGGCCGAACCCTGCGATCACTCCATGCCCGCCGTCGTGAACGTGGTTGTCCGCGAACAGCCGTCCAATGGAGTCGAGCACGACCACGCTGGCGATGTTGCCGTATTCCGTCAACGTGGCCCTGCTGTACCGGAACGACTCCTGCGGTACGCCCAGGTACTTGCACAGATCGTTGAGGATGCGCGGCCCGCCGGCGTGAATGATGTAGAAATCCAGATTGCCTACGTCCCAGCCGTGGCGCTCGACGAGCTCCCGCAGCACGGGCGCGAGGGGCTTCATCGTCCCCGGGACCCGCTTGTCGAGCCTGAAATGGAACCCCGTTTCTTTCACGAGATACGAGATCCAATCCTCGGTGTCCGGGATGAGGTACGCCGCATTCCGCTCCAGCCGGATGCCCTTGCCTCCGCTGCCCCGGACGACGACCGCGCCCACCGCGTCTCCGAAGAGCCCGTCGGACAGGAGCGAGCCGACGTCGTCGTCGGGCGGCTGGTAGCATAACGAGCAGAACTCGCAGGCCACGATGAGCACGTTGCTGCCGGGATGCGCCACGCAGAAGTCGTGCGCGCGGCTGATGGCCGCCGCCCCGGCCGCGCACCCGAGCTGCGCGATCGGGATCTGCCGCGTGTCGTGACGGAATCCCATGGCGTTCACGAGCCAAGCCGTCATGGCCGGCATCATGAAGCCCGTGCACGAGACATAAATGATGGCGTCGATGTCGCGCGCCGTCAGTTCTGCATGATTGAGCGCTTTTTGTATCACCGGAGGTACCCGGCGCTTGGCCTCGCTCTCGTAAATCTTGTTGCGGCTCTCGAAGCCATTGTGCTCGAGGGTCTGCTCGAGCGGCTGTACGATGTGCCGCTTCTGTACCCCGGTGCTGCTGATGAGCCGCATCGCGAGCCTCAACTGCGGTTTGCCCGCGTGGAGCCGCTCAGCCATTTTCAGCGTGTCTGCCATCGTGACGATGTTCTCCGGAACCGCGACTTCCGGCTTGCACAAGGTGGCCATGATCCCCTCCATGTGTTCGATGCCCGAGAAAGGTCCGGTCGAAGAAAATAATCGCGTGGCCGGCGATGGTATTCACTGCCATGACGAGAACAAGATCCTATGAAAATGGGCCGCCGTGAAGGGTCGCTCTCGACGACGTCATTTTCCCTCTTCCCCTGGGGGGGGTCGTGATTTTCTGATGCCCGCCGCCGTATCCGATTTCGTCTGTCGCAGGCTCGCGATGACCAGGTCCAGGAGTTCGGTCGCGAAGGTGATGACATCGCGAGCCTGGTACCCAGCATTCATGAAATCGCGGAACATGGTCTTCGCGAGGACGTGGATCTCCGCGCCCGGCATCGATCCCCGTACGGAGCGCGATTTGTCGCTGTCTTCCGGCGGCATGGCCCTGCTCTCCGATCTCTCCGCTCGTGGGAAGACCCATCGATTGAACGGAAGCGAGCAAGCTCCAGACCAGGCGAGCGCGCCCCGGGCGTGGATGAAATTACGGTCGCCGGACTCCACCGTTGTCGCTCATTCAATCGATAGGAGCGACCTCGACTACGTCTTGTGCGGCATTGTGGGATATCACGCGAGGCGGCCGGGTAAATGCTGCGCGTTTCATTCGCGGCATATGGGTGCGCCTTGCCCGGCCTCGCCCCGCCGCCGTGGCCATATTCGAATGCAGATGTCGGGTCGGGAGTGGCCCCTCTGCACTACGCGCGCCCCCTCAGCCGCATGGAACGGCGCCGTCATGCTCCACGGGGCCGGTCGCCCTTGCGTGCGTCAGGAGCCGCGCGATCGTCCGTCCGCGTCGCAGATACGTCGCCGCGTCCGCCGCCGTCGTGAGGCGCCACGCGCGCACATATGGGCGCTCCGCCCGAAGCGGTTCGGCCGATGCTCCAGGAGGGCCGCTTTCACCCACGCTCGGCAACCTGCCGAAGGGGTCGATCAGAGGTGCGATTTCAGGAACGCGAGCGTGAGCGCCCAGGCCTGGGACGCGGCGGCCGCGTTGTAATTGCTGCGCGCGTCGCAGAAGAAGCCGTGATCATGCTCGGAGAACTCGACGTTGACGAAGGGCTTTCCGTGCTTCCGCAGCGCGTCCACCGTGCTCTGCGCCGCTTCCTGCGGGATGAACGGATCCTTGCCGGCCCAGAGGAGCAGGATGGGCCCCGATTGCGTCGCGGCATAAGGGAGCTTGTCGGGCGCGATGCTCCCGTAAAAGGAGACCGCGCACTTGAGCGGGGCGACGCCGTTCGTCACGAACGAGAGCCGCCCGCCCATGCAGAACCCGAGCGCGGCGACGCGGCCCTCCGCGACGGCCGTGTGCTTGGCGAGGTATTCGGCGGCGGCGCGCACGTCGGCCTCGCTCTGCTCGCCCTTGTACTGGCCCGCGAGCTTCAGGCTGGGGGCGAAGTCTGCGTAGTTGCCCTCGTAGCCGGGCGCGGTGCGGTGGAAGAGATCCGGCGCGAGCGTCACGTACCCCTCGCGCGCGAAGCGCTCGGCGACGTCGCGGATGTGCGCGTTGACGCCGAAGATCTCCTGCAGGACGAGGATCGCGGGGCGGGGCGCGTCGCCCTCGGGCCGGCAGAGATAGCCGTCCATCGTGGTGCCGTCGGCGACGGGGATCTGGACACGCTCGGTGCGAATGGTCATCGGGGTCTCTCCTTCAATTGGTTTGGCTGGACGAATTCGTCGCAGGAGTTCGGCCCGGCTGCTTCGCCGGCGACGGCTCGGCGTCGGGCTTCGCGCGGAGGACGAGCCAGAGCGCCGCGGGCAGGGCGGTGAAGTCCGCGATCATCGAGAGGACGAAGGCCACGGCGGAGAGGAGGCCGAACTGCCGGATCGGCGGCAGATCCGCCATGCCGAAGGCCACGAAGCCGCCCGCGTTGATGAGCGTCGCGAAGAAGATCGCCCGGCCCGAGACGAAGAGCGTGTGCCGGAGCGCCTGCTCCACCGAGCCTTCCTTCCGGCCCTCCTGGAAGTGATAGAAGAAATGGATCTGGTCGTTCTCGCTCGTCCCGAGCACGGTCGACGCGATCAGGATCGTCGCGACGTTCAGCGTCATGCCGGAGATGCGCATCACGCCGAACATGACGAGGATCGCGAAGAGCGAGGGGATCATGGCCATGAGCCGCGCCGCGCCGCTCCGGAACACCACGAGGAACGTGACGAAGATGATCCCGACCGTGAGCTCGAAGCTCTCGACCAGCGTGGGCACGAGGCTCTGCGAGACGCGCGCCTGGAGCGGCGCCATGCCTACGGTCCGGAGCTCGAACTCCTTCAAGGCAGGGTTTTTCTCGACGGCGCTCTTCCAGTGCTTGTCGATGCTCGCCTGGAGCCGCTCGAAGGCTTCATGCTCGGTCGCCTTCGAGATGATCGTGAAATGGGTCTGGCCGAGGCCGTTTTTCTGGACGAACCGGCCGAGGAGCGGATCCACGGGCGCGAGGGACTCCAGCGTGCCCGCGAGCTCGTCGAGCGCCTCGGCGTCCGTGGGGAACGCGTCGCCCGCGCCGCCGAGGTACTGCATCATGCGCAGGATCGTGGTCGGACCGATCGCCGCGCCGACCTCAGGATCGGCGACGAGCCCCTCGTGAAACGCCTGAAACCCTTTCAGCGCGTCGGGCTCGGAGACGCTGCCGACCCCGCCCTTGAGCCAGACCTCGGTGACGGAGAGCCCGGGGATCTTCGTCTCGATCGCCTTCGTGTCCGCGTAGAGCCGTGATCCCGAGTTGATGTATTCGACGGGATCGGTGAGCAGCCGCATCGGCTTGACGACGCCGGGCAGCCCGAAGAGCGCCACGCCACCCGCAATGGAGAGCGCGATCGAGCCGAGGACGAGCGGCCAGCGATAACGATAACTCCACCGGGGCAGCGCCTCCGTGAGGCGGACGAACCACGCGGCCGCGACCTTTTGCTCGATCGCGGTCGGGGTCTTCAGGATCTTCTGCAGCGCGGGGAAGAGCGTGAAACAGACGATGTAGCTGAGCGCGAGGCCCACCGCGACCCAGATGCCCATCTGCCGGATCGGCTGGATGCTCGATACGACGAGCGCCGCGAAGCCCACGGCCGTCGCGAAGACCGAGGCGGTGCAAGCGAGCCACTTGTTGGCGAAGGCGAAGACCTGGTGCTCGTCGACGCTGCGATCCGCGGGGCGCTCGACGAAACGCGATTGCAAGTAGACGAGCGTCGCCGTGGTCGTGACGAGGATCGTCATCGGCACCATCGGCGAGACGATCGTGAGGATGCCGCCTGTGAGGCCGATGTAGCCCATGGCGAGGGCGATCGAGACGCCGAGCGTGATCAAGAAGGCCGCGAGCGTGCGCGCCGAACGATAGAGGAAGAGGCAGAGGCCGATGATGAAGGCCGCGAAGAGGCCGAAATACTTCGGCCCGGTCTTCTGCATGTCCTCGTCGAGGTAGATGTTGACGTACGGCTGGCCGACCTGGCGCAAGGTCTTCAGCGGGGCGCCGTCGCCGCCCGTCGCCTCGATGGCGCGACGCACGGCCGAGAGGGTTTCGCGGCGCTCCTGGCTCGTGTGCACGTCGAGCACGAGGGCGATGGCGAGGTAGCCGTCGCCGGCGAGGCCCTGATCCTGGAAGAGCTTGGTGCCCGAGACGAACTTGCGAAGCGCCTCGGATTGCTCGGGGGTCGGATCGAAGCCAGCCTTGGCGCGACGGTAAATGGAGAGCGCAGAGTTCGGCTCGACGCGCGGGATCTCCTTCAGCGCGCGTTCGAGTTTGTCGAGACGATCGAGCACCGCGGGCGCGAAGGGATCGTCGGCCTCGGCGAGCAGGACGGCGAACTCACCGGCGCCGAAGACCTGCTCGAACTCGCGTGTCTTGACGTAGTCGGTGTCGCTCGTCGCGATGAGCCGCTCGATCGCGTTGTCCTGCTGGACACGCGCCGCGAACCAGGCCGCGGGCGGGAGGACGAGCGCATAAAGGGCGATGATGATCCAGCGGGCCGAGATGATGCGGGAGAAGAGCCGCACGAGCCACCCGGGCGCGTCGTGGCTCGGGCTCGCGGGGCCGTTCGGAGGGCTCGAAGAAGTCGACACGGGACGCTGCTATCACGATCCCGCGCAGGCCGCCCGTCGATCCCGCGGCGTTTCAAGGCGTGGGCGCGGTCGCGGCAGGCTTCGGACATGTAGGGTTGCCCGCGTCCTTGAGGAGCTGCGCGAGGAGCGCCTGATCGTCGCGGCGAAGCTTGCCGCGGTCGGCCGAGCAGCGGCAGAGGTGGGGCTTGGCAGGATCAACGTCGCCGAGCGCGATGTAGGCTTCGGCGACGCGCAGGTGGTTCTCGATGACGTCGGGGGCCTTCTGCACGAGGCCTTCGAGCAGCTCGAGCCCGGTCTCCGAGTCGCCATTCCGCAGGAGCGCAGCAGGCGCGACCACGTAGAGCGTGCCGAGCATGCGCGTCGCGGCGCCGTCGCGGAAGCTCGGATCGAGCTCGCGGCTGCGGCGCGCGTAGTGCTCGACCTCGCCGACCATGTCGGCGCCGAGCAAGCCCTTGAGCTGCACGAGGCGCCCCGTGACGACGGCGCGCGCGTACGTGTACGCGGCCGTGTCGACCGCGTGCGCACGCACCTCCGCGTACGCGAGCTGGCGATCTTCCGGGGTGTCCACGCCCGCGGCGATGAGGTCTTCGAGCGTGTCGGCGATGACGAGCGCGTCTTTCGTGGCGACGGCGGTCCTGAGCGCAGCGTTGACGGCGGGGCCCTGCGCGCCGGTCACGCCGCCCCAGCAAGCGGGCAAAGCCGCGAGGGCAGCGACGAGGAGGAGAAAGGACCAGCGCACGGGCGGGAGAAATAACATCGTCGGCGGGGAGAAGCGCCCCCGCGCAGGCGAGCGAGGAGGCGCTACTTGTCGTACGCAGTGACGACGCCGGCGTAATCGGCGGACGTCGCGGACTTGAGGGCGAGGATGCCCACTTCGCCGCACGTCGCTTTGCCGTCGCCCTCGCAAATCTTGCCGAGGTTTGCCTGGAACGCTTTGCGTGCGTCCGCGGGCGCGGAGGGGAAGGCGACGACGACCATGGGTGGAAGCTTGTCGCTCGACCAGACGGATTTGATGCCGGCGGCGCCGTCGATCTTGCCGAGCTCGGCGAGCTGCGCGTCGTCGACGAGCGCGCAAGCCGCGTCGCCGCTCACGACCTTCTTGATGGTCTGGATCGGGCGGGTCGTCGTGACCAACGTGAAATCGCCGAGCTTGAACGCGCCCTTCGAGACGACCTTGTCGATGAACTTGGGATCGTCGGCGTGGTCGCTGGCGAGCGCCTTGCCCTTGCAACCTGCGAGGTCCGACGCGGTCTTGCTGATGAGGTGATACTGCTGGCCGCCGGCGCGATTGACCGCGACCTGGCCGATGATGTCGAGGTTGTGCTTGGCCTTGAGGCCGAGGAAGGCGCCGAGCGAGAGGATGCCGTACTGAGGTTTCTGCGCGGAGATGAAGGCCTCGGCGTTGCTGCGGCTCGTGTGATACTCGCCCTTCGCCCCGCCCCAGCCGTTCTGCTTGGCCGCGACGGACACGAACTTGTCGACATAAGGCTGGGCTTGCGCCGCGCTCCCCACCCCATGCTCCCGGAGCACGAGGACCCCGACCGTCCCCTCCGCGGCCGCGTCCGCGCACAAGAAACCAGAGGCGGAAGCGATCACGGCGGTGGCGAGCAGGGAGCGAATGACAGTCGTTCGCACGGGTAGACCTCCTGGCTGACTTGGACGAGGGAGCCGGGAAGGTATGCATCGAGAGCCGTACGGACATCGGAAAAAATGAGGGGAGAGACTTGCTCGGGTACGTAAAGGTGGGACGGGCGGCGCCAGGGCCAAGAAACCGTCATGGATTCGTGAGGTTGGGTGGGTACGTCCCGTCCTCCTCCCAGGTGTCCACGAAGGTCACCTTCACATCTCCCCGCATCGCAGCGACGTCTACGGCAGTATGCTCCTCCACACGTTGGTACCGAAGGTCGACTTCCCCACGGCCGACGGGGAGGCGCTTGATCTCGACCCAGTGGAGCCAGCGCGGAAGGGTCGGGCGGACGATCCGAAGCTCGTTGCCCGGCGCGTTGGGCGAGAGGCCAAGGAGAGAGGCGAGGAGGGTGGCCCACGAGGCAGCGGCCCAGGCCTGGGGGCTGCAAGCGACGGGGTAACGGACGGGGACGCCGAACGCGCTGCGCGCGAAGCCGCAGAAGAGCTCGGGCATGCGGTAGGCGGGAAAATGCTGCGCAGCCTCGAAGAGCGCGGTGACGAGCTCGAGGGCGAGGGGCTCCTGGCGGTAGCGCTTGAAGCCGAGGGCGATGAGGGCGTTGTCGTGCGGCCAGACGGTGCCGAGGTGGTAGCCCGTGGGGTTGTACCGAGCCGCGCGCGTGGAGAGCGTGCGGATGCCCCAGCCGGAGAAGAGGTCCTCTTCCATGAGCCGTCGCGCCATGAGCTCGCCACGCGCGTGCGGGACGGCGCCGGCCCAGAGCGCGTGGCCGGGGTTCGAAGAGACCGTGGCGACCTGCCGTTTGTCGCCGTCGAGCGCGATGGCGTAGGCGTTCTCCGCAGGCATCCAGAAGGCCACGTCGATGGCGTCGCGGAGCTTGGCGGCGCGTAGCTCCTCGGAGGCGGCGCGCGCAGGATCGCCGAGGGCGCGGTAGATGCGGGCCGCGGCGCGGCGGCTCGCGTAGGCATAGGCCTGCACTTCGACGAGCGCGATCGGTGGTTCGGCGAGGGTGCCGTCGGGATGTGTGATCGCCTCGGTGGAGTCCTTCCAGCCTTGGTTGACGAGGCCCGCCTCCGAGCGGCACGCGTACTCGAGGAAGCCGTCGCCGTCGCGATCGCCGTAGCGTTCCATCCAGAGGAGCGCGGCGTCGAGGTTCGGGCGGAGCTCGCGGACGAGGTCGAGATCGCCGGTCGCGCGGTGGTACTCGGCGAGGAGGATGATCCAGAGCGGCGTGGCGTCGACGGTGCCGTAGTACGGCGAGAAGGGGACGACGCCGAGGCGCGCGAGTTCGCCGCGGCGGAGCTCGTGCATGACCTTGCCAGGCTCCTCGTCGCGCATGGGATCGTCGCGCGTGCCCTGGTGGTGGTGGAGCAAGCGGAGCGCCTGGCGCGCGGGTTCGGCGGAGATCCAGAGGTAGAGCAGCGCCGTGAGGATGGTGTCGCGTCCGAAGAGGCACGCGTACCAAGGGATGCCCGCGGCGATGAAGGGCGCGTCGGGATCACCGGAGAGCAGGACGCGGAGGTCGTTGCGGGCCTTCGCGAAGATCGCGTTGAAGAGGCTGTTGCTCGTCTCGACGCCGACCTGGCCGGCGAGCCACTGCTTGTAACCCGCGAGCGCGCGGCGTGGCATCGGAGGGCCGTTCGTGTTCGTCAGCGGCGAGGCGTCGACGCTGACGCCGAGGGTGATGCACGTGGAGCCGCCGGGGCGGAGCTCGATGCGGTAACTCGCGGTGCACGTCGCGAGCCGGTCGGGCGTGGGATCGAAGCGGACCTCGGTGCGACGCGCGAGGCCGTCGGCGCCGTCGTAGCGGAAGCGCAGGACGGTCGGCGTGTGCTCGGGCGCGTGCGGCTTGCCCTTGCGCGCGCCCTGCACGATGCCGCGGACCTCGAACATGTCGGAGAAGTCGGCCTCGAAGTGGAGCTCGACGTCGAGCGTGACGGGGAAGCGGTTGTAGTTCTGGAACGTGAGCGACTCGTTGACCTCGGTGGGACGAACCAGGCGGTAGCGGCGGATCTGGATGGTCTGCTCGTGGACGGCCTGGCCCTCGGGCGTGACGAGGTTCGGGTTTGTGAGCACCTGCGCGCCGAGGAAATGCGCGTGGTCGCTGGAGAGGAGGATCGTCGGGCGGAGGCCCTGGATGGCGAGCTCGTAGCTGCTCAGGAAGCGCGTGTCGCCGAGGTAGAGGCCGTACCCCTCGCGGTTCTTGCGCGGGACGTTGCCCTCGGCGTCCGTGAGCAGGAAAAGATCGCCTTCCTTGAGCAGGGTGGCCTCGCGGATGTCGCGCGCGGACGGCGGCGCGTCGAGCGAGACGATGCCGGCGGGCGTGTTCGCCTGTGGCGCAGGCGGGGCGAGGTCGACGGGGAGAGGAGGAGGGGCGCCGCGCGCAGGGTCGTCGTCGGGAGGGCCATTCATCAGGCCACCTCTTCGTGGGGACGCTCGACTTCGCGCGCGACGGCGTCGAGGAGGTCGCTCACGTCGAACGGCTTCGAGAGGACGCGACGGACCTGCGGCGTGAGCCTGAGCTGGGCGAGGAACGCGGAGACGACGATGACGGGCGTGAGCCGCGTCTCCGGCTGATCCGACAGCTCTTCGAGGACCGCGTTGCCGTCCTTGCCCGGCAGCATGAGGTCGAGCAGGACGAGGTCGGCGTGCTCGCGCTTGACGATCGCGGCGGCCTCGATGCCATCGGCGACGCCGACGACGTCGTAGCCCTCGGCGCCGAGCAGGAAGGTCTCGAGATCCCGGAGCTCGGGGTCGTCCTCCACGACGACGATCTTCTTCCTCGGCACGAAAAGGCTCCTCCAATCGGTGGGGAAGGCAAACGCACTCGCAGCGTCGAGCGTGCGGCCGGTCGCTGCACGAGCGACCACCAGAGACCCAAGGTGCTCGCGCCTCGCCATCAGGGTTTCGCGGAGCACGTACGGTGCCGCGCCCGTGTGGCGGACGCGCACGTGCAGGCGTGCTCGGCGAGGCACGAGGGCTCCGGCGCGCGAGGAGGCGCACGCGGCGCGGTTTTTCGCGGCGCTTCCGGGGGACGACCGTGAAGGAGACGAAAAGCGAAAATCGTCCTTGCGCGCGGGGCTTCGGCCGATCTATCTATACGCCCCCGCTGGCCGACGGCCGGCGGAACGATGTCCTTCACGGGAAGGCATCACGCGAAGATGGCGGAATTGGCAGACGCGCTGGATTCAGGTTCCAGTGCCCGCAAGGGCGTGGAGGTTCAAGTCCTCTTCTTCGCACTGGTTAGGTTGGACAAACACGTCGTCGAGGGATTCGCGACTTCGCTTGGATGAGGTAGGCAGCCGTGATCCCTTGTGGATCAGGTGCCAGCCTTGACGAGGACGATCCAATGTCGCAAGGCGTGCCGGGGGGCTCGACGGGGATGAAGCAGGTTCACTCCCCAGAGGTCGCGGCCGGCACGTGGACCCTCGGGGTCGTCAGTCTCGCGGCGGGCCTGGTCCTCGGTCTCGTCAGCGCCGGGTGTGGGCAACGCAAGACGGAAGGCGGTGCCGCGCCGGCCCCGAGCGCGTCGGCTGCGACGAGTGCAGCCGCGGCTCTGCCCGCGACCTCGGCGAGCGCCGTGCAAGCGCCTCCGCCTCCGCCGAGCGAGCCCGTGGGCTCGGGCGTGTCGTCGTTCGTCGCGGCCGCGCAGACCGAGGCGTGCAAGGCGCAGAGCGGGGACATCGCGACGTACTTGCAACGCGGCGAGGTGACGGTCGCGGGGCGCGAGGGGGCGCTCGCCGCCTCCTGGCTCATCAAGCTCGCCGCGAACAAGCCGGGCGCGCAGCTCGCGTTCGCAGGGTTCGCCCTCGACGCGAAGCAGGTGGCGCGCGCGCGCGGCATCGGGACGGCCAACGAGACGGCGCCGCGGATCTTTGCGAACGGGTCCGGCTGGACGCTCGTGTGGTTCGACGAGACCGGCCTGGCGTACACGAAGCCGCGCTGGGAGACCGCGCCAGCGCCGGTGATCGAGCACCTGAGCACGGTGAACGCCGCGAACGCGGACGACGTGGCCCTCGCTGCGACGCCCGCCGGGGCGATCGTCGCGGTGGCGCCGTTCAACATGGAGAAGGCGCAGCTCGGCCTGTTCCAGTTCGCCCCGACGGACGCAGCCGCGCCTGCCGTGCAGGCGCTCGGCGCGACGCACCACGCCCACGAGCCGCGCAGGCCCGCCGTCGCCGCGGATGGAACTGGCTACACGCTCGCCTGGCACGAGGGGGACGGGCGGATCGTCGTGTCGCGCTTCGATCTCGCAGGCAAGGAGATCGACGAGGCCTACACCCTCGCGGCGGCCCCGCCGGCCGGCGCGCCCACGCGCGAACGCGTGAACCTCGTGGCCACGACGAAAGGCGCGATGGCCGTATGGATCGAGGGCGACAAGATCCTCGCGCGTGCCGTCGACGCCGCGGCGCACCCCGGCGAAAAGACGTGGCTGGTCGGGCGCGGCCGGGCTCCGGCGCTCGCGCCGATCGGCGACGGCGCGCTCGTCGTGTTCCTCGGTCAGGAGGGCGGCAAGGACGATCAGGTTCTCGCGGTGAAGCTCTCGGAGAGCGGCGAGCCGTCGGCCACGGGCATGCGGATCAGCGACGGGACGGGCCCGGTGAAGGACGCGGCGGCGGTCACGCCTGCCGGCCCGCGGTTGGGCTTCCTGTGGGCCGAGCCCATGAGCAACGGCGTGAGCACGAAGCGCGCGATCCTGCGGACGCTCGAGTCGAGCTGCGTCCCCTGAGCGCGGAAGAACGTGTCGTTCGAGCACGCGCGCAGCGAGCGTCGTCCTGCCCGCGCGCGTGACGAACGATCGGCCCGTCGCGCCGCGTGATCAGGACGCGAGGAACGCCGACAGCTTGCCGCCGGCCGCGACGTGGGCCTGGGCTGCGCCGAGCTCGCTGAAGTCGAGGCCGCGCACGGAGAGATCCCGGTGCCGGTTCTTCTCGACGAACCGGAGCTCGTCGGGGCGCGCCCAGTCGATCACGTGGGGCGACTTCGTCGAGATGATGAGCTGCCGGTGATCGGCGCAGGCCTCGATCACGTCGAGCAGCGCGACGATGTTGCCGGGGACCGCGGCGATCTCGGGCTCCTCGATGAGCAGCGCCGTCGCCTCCGGATCCACGAGCGCGACGAGGAGCTCGAGCCTTCGGATCACGGCGTCGGACAAACGACCGAAGTCCACGCCTTCGAACGTGATGCTGGCGCGGTCCTGCGGCGCGACGTCCGCGCGCGCGGAGGTGTCGCGCGTGATCTGGACGGCGAGCTCGCCGGGCGCGCCGATGCGCTGGCAGAGCTCGACGACCTTGTTGTAGCGATCGCGGTGGAGATCGAACCAGAGGACGAGCGTCGACGCGAGCGAGAGCAGGCGTGCGTCGAGGCCCCGCGAGGTCCAGAGGACGCCCGATCGGCCGGTGAGCGTGACGCCCGTGCGATCCTCGAACGGAGGGCGCGCGAGGGCGAGGCCGAGCCAGCGGATGCCTTCGAGGTAGGCGCGGATGCGGCGCGCATCCTCGGGGACGCGATCGGCGGAGTCACCTGCGAGCGCGAGCGCGCCGACGCCCGAGGGGAGCGAGATGCGGCTGCCGTCGCCGAAGACGGCGCGTCGATCGCGCACCGTCCAGAGATCCACGTTGGCCTCGTCGGTCCTCGCGGCGTGTTCTTCCCAGCGCATCGAGGGCGGGAAGGGCTCGTCGTCGTCGTCGAGATCCTGGAAACGCCGATCGTAGCCGTAGACCAGGTGCTCGCCCGCGTCGCCCTCGAACTCGCAGCGGAAGTGGCGCGGTTTTTCCGGGTCGCTCAGCGCGTGGACCGCGATGTGCGCGCCTTCGGCGATGCCCTGGACGAGCAGCGACGCGAGGGTCCCGCCCTTCGCGACGAGCACGGTGCGGCGCGGGGCGATGGAGAGCTCGATCGTGCTGCTCCCGATCGCCTGATAGTCGCCGATCGTCACGGACACGAGCCGGGCGGCCAGGGCTCGGGGAAAGACGGAGGAGCGGGCCGGTTCGATCATGACAGGGCACCTTCCTCCTACCACGCTGCGTGGGGGATTGGCGTATCCCTTCTGCACGAGCGGGACGCTTCATTCCGTCCATCCTTGGTTTGCGAGCGTAAGCGAGATTAGGCGCTAGAATTCGTGGGTGAGCGAGGCCATTTCCCCGAGGTCCGCGCTTTCGCGCGTCGCCCGAGCCGAGGGCCCGACGGAGCTCCCTCCTCTCTCGGACCCGTACCTGTGGGGGCCGAGGTCGCCGCACAAAAAGCCGCTCTCGACGCTGGCGTTGACGTCGATCCTGGCGCCGTTCCTGGGCGGACCGCTGGGCTCGGTCGCCGCCATCGTCTTCGGCTGGGCCGCGCGTCGTGAGCTCGACAGTGTGGGCACACAACGCCGCGGGTATGTCCTGGCGACACTGGGAATGGGCCTCGGGATTTGCCTGACGGTGGGTTGGGGCGCGGCCATCGCCTTCGGGGTGTGGACGATGGAGCGGCGCAACGAGGCGCAGCTCGATTCGATCGCCAACGTCATGACGGTCGGGGACACGCCGAGGCCGCCCGAGGGCGCGGTCGAGGCCGCGGAGCCTGCGTCGCCGCCGTCGAAGGCCGTGCCGGTTTTTCAGAAAGAGACGGCGGTTCACAAGGAGGGCAACGTCACGATCGTGGACGTTGGGGTCTCGGTGTCGTCGCTCTCGCAGGAGCTCGCGAAGCAACGTGCGGCCGCGGCTGCGGCGGGCGAGACGATCGTCGTGATGACGACGAAGAGCGAGTGCGTGTCGTGCCGCAGCCTGTCGACGTCGCTCGCGCATCCGCTCATGCAGACGGCGCTCGCGCGGGTGCGGCTCGTGCGTGTGGACATCGACGCGTTCGACGAGGACCTCACGGGGCTGAAGATGCCGCACGAGCGGGTGCCGAGTTTTTTCCTCTTGGCGCCAGAGCTCTACCCGCGTGACGCCATCGACGGCGGCGAGTGGGACGAGGACGTGCCCGCGAACATGGCGCCCGTGCTCGGCGCGTTCGTGCGCGGAAAATACGAGACGCGCCGGCAGAGCTTCGAGCCGATTCAAAACGGCGGGATCAAGCTTTGAGGCAGGCGCGCGCCACGGGCTCCGATCTCGGGCGCGGCGTGCACCTCCGCTGCTAGGATGCGCCGCCATGAAGCGCGCCGGGCAGATCTCGATCTTCGTCCTTTGCGTCTTGTTCAGCGTCTCTGCCGCGGTGAACGTGATGTCGGACAACAGCGAGGTCGAGCGCGCGGCCGCGGCGGTGGCGTGTGGGGAGCAGGGGCCGAACTGCCGCGCGCAGGTGACGCGGCTCGAGCGGACGCCGTTTGGGCAGACATTCGAGATGGTGACGCCGAAGCGGACGGTGGACGTGGTCTGCCGGCGCGCGTTCGTGATGGTGGGCGACTACGCCTGCAAGCTTCGCTGATGGGAAGGCCCGCGCTTCGGTCTTCGACCGGGCTCGTTTGCCCGCGCTGCCGCGACCCGAAGCCGGCGTCCGTCGAGACGACAGCGCTCGTGTTTTGCCCGCGCGATGGGCTCGCGCTCGTCGCTGCGGCGGTCCTCGCCGATGCGGATGGGGATCCGTTCCTCGGGACGATGATCGCGGGGCGGTACGTGGTGCTCGGTCGGATTGGCGCGGGCTCGATGGGGGCGGTGTACCGGGCGCGGGACGCGACGCGGGGGCAGGACGTCGCGGTGAAGGTGTTTCGTGGGGATCGAGGGCTCGGCGCGCGGGCGCTCTCGCGGCTCGATCGGGAGGCGCGGGTCCTCGCGATGCTGCGATCCCCGCATACGGTGCAGGTGCTCGACGGGGGGGAGGTCGTGCACGGCGGGGAGGACACGCTCGTCTCGCCCACGGTGTCGCGGTTCCTCGTGATGGAGATGCTCGAAGGCGAGCCGCTCGGCGTCCGGCTGCGGCGGGAAGGGCGGCTCTCGATCGCGGAGGCGACGCGGCTCGCGACGCATGCGCTCACGTCGCTCTCCGAGGCGCACGAGAAGGGGATCGTCCATCGGGATCTGAAGCCGGACAACGTGTTCATCGCCTGCCTCGGAGGAGGGGCCGAGGTGGCCAAGCTGCTCGATTTTGGGCTCGCCGACCTCCGGCGCTCGCCGCGCGATCCGAACGACGCGCTCGGGTGGGGCGGGGGGCCCGTCGGTACGCCGCGGTACATGTCGCCGGAGCAGGCGCTGGGTGAGCCGGTGGATGCGCGCAGCGATCTGTATGCAGTGGGCGCGCTCCTTTACCAGATGCTCGTGGGCAGGCCCCCGTTCGTCGAGCGGGACGCGGCGCGGGTGATGGCCAAACACGTGCACGAGCCGCCGATCGCGCCTCGCGAGGCCGCGCCGGAGGCGGGGATCCCGTGGGCCTTGTCGGACCTCGTGGTGCGGGCGCTCTGCAAGCGGCCGGAGGATCGGCCGGAGAGCGCGCGGGCGTTCATCGAGGCCCTCGAGGAGGCGTGCGCCCAAGGCCCGGGGCCCGGCGCGGCGCGGTATGCAGTGGACGGGCGCGAAGCGGTTGTACGGCGCCCGGAGAGCCGTGTACCTTCGCGCACGGACAACGATGGATCCTCGTGAAATCGAAATGCTCGTCCAGCGCCTGCTCGCGAACCCTCACGATCAGGAGGCGCTCGCGTACGCGCATCGCGCAGGCGCGCAGGACCCTCGCTCGTACGCCATGCTGCTCGAGCGCGTCGGCACGCAGACGCCGGATCCCGCCTACGGCGCACATTGGCTGAGCGAGGCCGCGAACGTCTGGCAAGCAGCGTTCGGCGACATGAACAACACCGTGCGCACGTTGATGCTCGCGGTCGACAAGGATCCGATGCATCGCTCGGCCGAGCGGCTCGCGCAGATGTTTCGCGAGAAGGGCGACGTGATGTCGCTCGTCCAGCTTTACGAGCGGCAAGCGAAAGGGCTCGCGCCCGCGGCAGCCAAGCCGGAGGTGCGGGCGATGCTCCTCAAGCTGCACGAGGAGCTTGGACGGATGTGGAGCGAGCCGCAGCTCGCGCGGCCCGAGCGCGCGGTGGAGAACTGGCGCAAGGTCGCCGAGCTCGATCCGCGCAACGTGTATGCGATCTACGCGGCGCGCGAGATCCTGAAGGCGCAGCAGCAGTACGCGGAGGCGATCCCGTTCTTCGCGATGGAGCAGGCCATCGCCGAGGATCCCGAGCGTAAGCTCGCGCTTTACAGGGACGAGGCCGACATCCGCAAGCGCGTGGGTGACATGCCGGGCGCGACGCAGGCGCTGCGTTCGGCGCGCGCGGTGCGTCCGACCGACGTTGCGTTGACGCAGGAGCTCGGCGTGAGCGTGCTCGAGCGCATCAACGCGGGCGAGAACGTGCCGCAGCCGGAGCGCGACGAGACCGCCGCGATCTTCGTGCAGCTCGCGGAGACGTACGATGGGGAGTACGGGCTGTCGTACTCGTTGTCGGCGCTCGGCGCGTCGCCGGGTCACGATCGCGCGATGCAGCTCGCGGATCACTTCGGGGCGCTGCTCGGTCGTACGGGAGAGCTCGGTCCGCAGTACGCGGCGTACCTGAAGGCGAACCCGAACGGGTTCATGGCGAACGTGGCGCGGATGAAGGTGGGGAACGCGCAACCCCCGCCGCCGCCGATGCCCGCGGCGCAAGCCGCGCCCGCCGCGCCCGCCGCGCCGCAGCCGGTGCAGCCGGTGCAACCCACGCAGCCCGCGTCCGTCGCGCAGCCCTCGCAACCGCCCGCGGCCGCGCAACCCGCGCAGCCTGCGCAGCCCCCGGCGGCCGCGCCCGCGGCGGCACCCGCGTCCGATGCACGTGGCCCTTCGCCTTCGGTCGTCGCGATGCAGGCGCAGCCGGCGGTGCCGGCGGGGGATGTGCACGCGCTCCTGGAGGAGGCTTCGGCCGAGGCGCAGAAGGGCCGCAAGCCGCAGGCGTACACGAAGTACCGCGAGGCGCTGAAGATCGATCCGGCGAACTCCGAGGCGCTCTCGTGGGTCGAGGAGTACCTGCGGCAGAAGCGCATGTTCGCGGATCTCCGCGACGTGCTGCTCGCGGCGTCGCGCGTGCCGACGGTCTCGCCCGAGACGCGCAAGGCGCAGCTCCGCGACGTGGCCGGCATGTGCGAGTCACAGCTCCGCGACATCGACACGGCGATCGCGGCGTGGAAGCAGCTCTGCCAGATCGATCGCGGCGACGAGCAGGCGCGTGATCAGCTCCGCAGGTTGCTCGAGCGCGCGACGAAGTGGGACGACCTCGCGACCGTGCTCGAGCAGGACGCGATGAGCACGCCCGACACGGAGCAGAAGCTCGCGATCGAGAAGAAGCTCGCGGGCCTGCACGAGACGAAGCGCAAGGATCCGGTGGCCGCGGCCGAGGTGTGGACGCGGATCGCGTCGCTCGTGCCCGAGGACGAAGCGGCCGTGAACACGGCCGTCAAGCTCTACGAGAAGGGCGAGCGGCTCGACCTCGCGGCGCAGGCCATCGCGGACAACATGACCGGGTTCACGGACCCGAACACGCGCGCCGGGCTCTTGCAGAAGCTCGGCGAGCTGCGGCTCAAGCTGAACGATGCCGGCGCCGCGGGCGACGCGTTCGCCGAGGCCGCGGAGCTCAGCAAGCAGGCGAAGACCTGGGAGCAGGCCGAGAAGGCGTATACGGCCGCGGGCCGCATGGCCGACGCTGCGAACGCGATCGAGCAGCGCGCCGAGCTCGCGGACGGCAAGCAACAAGCGACGTTGCTCGCGCAGGCGGCGGATCTCTACCTCAAGGCGGGTGATGCGCCGGGCGCGGTGATCCGCCTGGAGCGCGCCTCCGAGATCGATCCGACGAACGACGCGTACGTGCAGGCGCTGGAGGAGCAATACCGCGCGGCCGGGCGACTGCCGGATCTCGTGCACCTCTTGCTCGGGCGCGCGGAAAAACTCTCCGATCGCGGCAAACGCGTGGGCTCGCGGCGCGCGGCGGCCGAGGTGCAACGCTCGCTCGGCGACAACGAGGGCGCGCGCGAGAGCCTCCTGCTCGTGCTGTCCGACGGCGACGACGAGGGCGCGCTCGCGCTGCTCGTCGAGGACGCGGCGCAGCGCGGCGATCATCAGGAGTGCGTGGAGCTGCTCCGGAGGCTCGGCGGGATCACGAAGGCGCCGGCCGACAAACTGAACCACGCGCTGCGTGAAGCGAGCATCCTGGCCGAGGGGCTCGATGACGTGGACGGCGCGATCGAGCGGTACGAAGGGATCCTGAAGTCGCTCGATCCGAAGAGCCGCGTCGCGCTCGCGGCGATCGCGAACCTCGAGGAGCGGCGGAACAACCCGCAAGGCGCGGCTGCGGCGCTCGAGCGCGAGGTCGCGCTTGCCGAGGGCGAGCAGAAGGTCGAGCTCGCGCAGCGCCTCGCGCAGATCTACGAGTCCCAGCTCTCCGATCCGCGCGGCGCGATCCGCGCGCTCGAGATCGTGCATGCGGCCGATTCGGAGGACTTCGACGCGATTGGCCGGCTCGAAAGGCTCTGCGCCGAGGTCGAGGACTGGCCGCGCGTCGCGCATTTCCTCCAGATCCTCATCGAGGTCGAGGGCGACGAGGAGGAGCTGTCCCGCATGACCCGGAGGGTCGCGGACATCCTCTTCGACAAACTCGGCCGAGGTGACGAGGCGCTCGCGGCGCTCGACAAGGTCGCCGAGACGGGCGACGAGCCGTGCCGGCGCGCGTACGTCGAGCTCGGCGACAAACTCGGGTGGAAGGGCCTCGTCGCGTCGAAGCTCGTCTCGTGGAACGAGTCGGGCACGGGCCCGGCCCGGAACGAGGCGCTCCGCGGCGCGTTCGAACGGTTCATCGAGGTCGGGCGCGACGCGGACGCGGCACGCGTGGCCATGGAGCTCGCGCGCTCACGTGGCGCCGATCGCGCGCTCGCCGAGCAGCTCGAGCAGCTCGCGATCAAGCTGAAGGATCTCGACGCCCTCGGCGTCGCGCACGACCTGCTCGCGAAGGATGTTTCGGGCGCGGGCCGCGCGGCCGAGATGGTGCGGCAGGCCGAGGTGCAGATCGCTGCCTCCGTGCCCGCGAACGAGGCCATCCAGCACGGCGAGGGCGCGCTGGCCAGCGTCCTGCCGGGCGAGGTGGAGCCCTTGCTCGCGCGGCTCGCGGCGCTCGCGCCCGACGTCACGCAGCTCATCGACGTGTACGAGCGTCAGGTTGGGCGTTGCCGTTTGCCGGCGGATCGGCTCACGGCGCTCGCACGCGCGGCGCAGGTCGCGGCTGAGCGCGGGGCGAACGATCGCGCGCGTAGCTTCTTCGAGCTCGCGCTCAGCGCGGGCGTCCAGGAAGAGACGCTCGGCGCGCTCGAAGCGGCGGCTTCTGCAGGTGACGAACGCGCGGGTGGCACGAGCTTGCGCGGCATCCTGGCCGAGGCGCTCGCCGGCGGCGGTCAGGGCTCGCGCGACGGCGGGCGCACGAAGAGCGCGCTCCTCCGGCGCGCCGCGACGATCGCGCACCGCGCGCTCGGCGACGTCGAGCGTGCCTTCAAATGGCTCGGCGACGCGATCGTCACGCACGTCGACGACGCTTCGCTCGACGCGCTCGAAGCGCTCGGCCGCGAGCTCAATGATCTTCCCCGCGTCGAGGCCACGCTCACGCGCGCGCTCGAAGAGGTCTTCGACGGCCCGCTCGTCCGCAAGCTCCTGCAGCGCCGCGCACGCCTCCGCCGCGACGCGCTGAACGACAAGAAGGGCGCCGGCGTCGACTTCAAGAAGCTTCACGACCTGTCGCCTGCCGATCAGGACGTGATGAACGAGCTCTCGAACCTGCTCACCGAGCTCGGTGATCACCGCGGCATGATCCAGCTCTACGAGGATCAGATCCTCCGCGGCCGTGATCCCGCCGTCCGCGCCGAGCTCGCGCGCAAGGTTGCGCGGATCTGGGAGGAGGAGCTCGGCGACGCGCGCGAAGCGGCCGACGCCTGGCGTCGCGTGCTGCGCATGAAGGCCGGTGACGCCGAGGCGACCGCGGGCCTCGAGCGCGCCAAGACCGGCAAGCTCAAGCGTACGCCGCCGCGCTCGACGATGGCCTCGGTGCCGCCGACCGCCGGCGCAGGGCCCTCTGCGCCGCCGCCTGCGTACGCCGGTCCGTCCACCCCGCCGCCCGCGTACACCCGGACGTCCACGCCGCCGCCGCCTGCGTACGCCCGTACGTCCACGCCGCCGCCGCCTGCGTACGCGGCTCCGTCGGTGCCGCCGCCTGCTGCGGTCCCGACGCCGTCGGCGCCGCCGCCTGCGGTCGCGACGCCGTCGGCGCCTCCGGCGTGGCAGGCCCCGACCGACGCCGAGCCGACGCCCCTCGCGCCCTCGGCGGAGCTGCCTGCGCCTCCGGCGATGGTCGCGCCTCCCGCGTACGTTCAGGCCGAGCCGGCCCCTGCGTACGTCGATCCGCACGCGCAGCAGCAGGCCTACGCGCAGCAGCCCGCGCAGACGCCGGAGGCGTACGCGCAGCAGCAGGCGTACGCGGCGTACTACGCGCAGCAGCAAGCCTACGCGCAGCAGCAGGCCGCGCAGCAGCAGCCCGCGCAGACGCCGGAAGAGGCGTACGCGCAGCAGCAGGCGTACGCGGCGTACTACGCGCAGCAGCAGGCATACGCGCAGCAGCAGCAGGCGTACGCGCAGCAGGCGCAGCAGCCCGTCGCGCAGCCTGCTCCGGGCGAAGAGCTCGAAGAGGCCGAGCTCCTCGACGACGAATCCTGATCCACGCGAGGGGGCGGTCCCGCCGCCCCCGTCTCACCAGAAGACCGACTTCCGCTCCTTCAGCCCGCGGTTCAGCATCGACTGGATGGTCGCCTTCACGCGGAGGACCTTCTCCTCGATGATCGCGTCGTCGTCGTCGGGATCGCCGTCGAAGCGCATGGGCTCGCCGAACGAGAGCCTGTAGCGCGTGGGCAAGGGGAGGACCCCGCCGGGCACGAGGAGCTGCGGCAGGATCGGAAAGCTCGGCAAGTGCAGCGTCTTCGCCACGCGGTGGAGGTTGCCGAGCGAGACGTACTGCTCCTCGGCGCCGATGACGGCCACGGGCACGATCGGCGTGTTCGTCTCGAGCGCGAGGCGCATGAAGCCGAGCCCGAAGTCCGTGAGCTTGTAGCGCTCGGCGAACGTCTTCGTCACGCCACGCACGCCCTCGGGGAACACGAGGATCGCCTCGCCGAGCTCGAGCAGCCGCCGCGCGTTCTCGGGCACGCCGACGACCTGCCCGACGCGCGAGAAGAACGTCGAGACGAACGGCAACGTCTGCGACCACTTCTCCACCATGCTCCGCACGATGCGCGGCGGCTCCGCGTCGAGGAACATCGAGGCTGCGATGATCACGCCGTCCATCGGGATCTGCCCCGAGTGGTTCGCGATGAGGAGCACGCGCGACGCGGGCACACGCTCGATCCCGCTGACGATCGTGCGGAAGTAGAAACGGTGGAAGAACGCCGCGCCGCCGATGGCGTACTTCGCCCAGGAAGGATCGAGACCAAAAGGATCGACGCCGCCGCTGCCCAAGGGGATCGGCACACGACGCAGGCGCTCTTCGAAGTCGCGGCCGAGCAGCTTGATGCCGAGCTCGTCGATTCCGTCTCGGGCGACGCTGAAGGCCGAGCGCGCGATCGGCATCGCCTCGCGTGTCGTGAAGGTCGAGAGCCTGCCGAGGGTGCGCGCTGCTCCATCCAGCATGCATGCGAACGTAGCAAACCGAGAGCATCGCAGCACGGCGCGAAGTGCTTGACGTGACGTGCTCCCGAGCTTCACGGTGAGTGTTGGGGATCGGGGGGATGCGTGTGACGAACGGGGGAGGCGAGGCGATGTTTGTCGCGCCGCGGCTCACGATGCGGCCGCCGCGCAGGGCGAGCGTGAGTGTGGAGGGGGACTCTTCGCGCGAGCCGAGCGTGGAGAGTGATCGTTCGCATTTGCCGGTGCTCATCACGGGCATCTGCGGACGGCTCGGGCGCAGGCTCGCTCGGCACCTGCACCGCGAGCGGCCGGTGATCGGCATCGATCGTCGATCGTTTGAAGACAAACCAAAGGACATCGTCCACCATCAGGTCGACATCCGCCGCAAGAAGACGCAGGACGTCTTCCGCCACGAGCGCCTCGCCGCGGTCGTGCACCTCGGCGTCATGCACGATCCGCGCGTGGACCAGGCCGAGCACCACAGCTGGAACGTCGTCGGCCTGCAGCGTCTGCTCGAGTACGTCGCGCACTACGACGTCCCCAAGCTCGTCGTGCTCTCGAGCGCCAACGTCTACGGCCCTCGCCCGGACAACCCCCAGTTCCTCACGGAGGACGCGCCGCTGCTCGGCGGCGCCTCGTTCAGCGAGATCCGCGATCTCATCGAGGTCGACATGCTCGCGCAGTCGTTCTTCTGGAAGAGGCCGCGCACCGAGACCGTGATCCTCCGCCCGGTCCACATCCTCGGCGCCGTGCGAAACGCGCCTTCGAACTACCTGCGCCTGCCCGTCATCCCCACGCTGCTCGGCTTTGATCCGATGGTGCAGGTGATCCACCAGGACGACGTCGTCAGCGCCATCGCCCGCGCGCTCATGCCCGGCGCGCGTGGCATCTACAACATCGCGGGCCCGCCGCCTTTGCCCTTGTCGCGCCTCGTCGGCATGACCGGACGCACGCGCGTCGCCGTTCCCCACGGGATCGCGCAAGGCGTCGTCCGTAAGCTCTGGCAGTACCGGGCCACCTCGTTCCCCGCGCCTGAGATCGATCACATCCGTTACGTGTGCATGGTCGACGACACGCGCGCGCGAACCGATCTTGGCTACGCGCACACGCACGACATCACGCAGACGGTGGCCGCGATCGACGACGTCTTCTGATGCGCCGCGGCTGCGCGCACGCTTCTGTCGTTCGTCCGGGTGTCACGCAGTGGTACGCTCGGCGTCCATCTCCCGCCATGTCTCTGCTGCCCGCGCTCCTCGCGGTGACCACCCAGGCGGCCACGCCGCACCTCACCGCGACGCGCGTCTCCACGCCGCCGGTCCTCGACGGACGCCTCGACGAGCTCCCCTGGAAGCACGCCAAAGGCAGCGACGCCTTCACGCAGAAGCTCCCCACGCCCGGCGAGAAGCCGCGCTACCGCACGCTCGTGCGCGTCGTGTACGACGACGAGGCCGTCTACGTCGGCATCGACTGCGAGCAGACGAACGACGAGATCATCGCGCGCCTCACGCGGCGTGACAGGCAAGTCGAGGCCGACGCCGTCACGGTCACGCTCGACACGCGCGGCGACGGCAGGAGCGCGCTCGAGTTCGAGGTCAACGCGGCCGGTGTCCTCTCCGACGCGCTCCGCTTCAACGACACCGAGCTCTCGCGCGAGTGGGACGAGATCTGGGACGCGCGCACCACGCGCACGGCGCACGGATGGTCGGCCGAGTTCAAGATCCCGCTCCGCATCCTGCGCTTTCGTGATCTGCCCTCGCAGAGCTTTGGCCTCCAGGTGCGGCGCCGTGTGTCGATGCTGCAGGAGGTCGACGAGTGGACGTTCATCCCTCGCGACGCGGGCGGCGAGGTGTCGCGGTACGGCAAGCTCGACGGCCTCTCCGGCCTCCGGCCCAAGGCCTCGCTCGAACTGCGCCCTTTCGTCGTGGGCGCCCTCCGCTACAGCGAGAGCGAGGCCGAGATCCGCGGCGCGAGCGTCTTCCCCGCGGGCTCGGCGGGGCTCGATCTCAAGTGGCATCCTTCGCAGAGCCTCACGCTCGACGCCACGATCTTCCCGGACTTTGGCCAGGTCGAGGCCGATCAGGTCATCCTCAACCTCAGCAACTTCGAGCAGTTTTTCCCGGAGCGCAGGCCGTTTTTCCTGGAGGGCTCGGACAACCTCGCGACGCCCTTCAAGCTCGTCTACACGCGCAGGCTCGGCCGCGCGCCGGGCATGCCGGCCGTGCGGGACGACGAGGAGACCGTGGGATCGTCGGCCCCGGCCACGGTGTACGCCGCGGCGAAGCTCTCGGGCGAGCTCGTGGAGGGCGTGTCGGCGTTCGAACTGCTCGGCGTCACCGCGCCCGTCCTCGTGAACGTGAAGCGCGCCGATGGCAGCTTCGCCTCGCGTGTCGCCGAGCCCCTCGCCGCGTTCAAGGTCCTCCGTCTCCGCAAGGACTTCGGCCCTCGCGCCTCGCTCGGCTTCATGGCCACCGCGAAGAGCCGCTTCGAAACACCGTCCGTGTACCCCACCGTCGAGGCCGCTCCCGGCAGCGGCCGCCAGCGCGTGCTTTGCCCGAAGGAACAGATCGTCGCGCACGGTGCGCGTTGCTTCCACGACGCCTACGTCGCAGGTGTCGACGGCCGCTGGCGTTCGCCGGGCGGCGAGTACGTGATCAGCGGACAAGCCGTCGCCTCGCTCGTGCACGACGGCCCGCCGCGCACGTTGCCCGATGGCACCGTCCTCTCCTCCGGCGACATCGGCCCTGCGGTGCAGGCGCGTGTCGCGAAGGAGGGCGGCAAGCACTGGACCTTCAACGCCGAGTACGCCGGGTATGGCCGCAAGGTCGACTACAACGATGTCGGCTACATGCAGCGGCAGAACCTCCACGCGTTCACCGCGTCCGTCGGCTACCGGACGCTCGATCCGTGGTGGGTGACGCTCGAAACGGAGACGACCATCGACGTGGTCGAGCGCGACACGCTCGACTGGCTCACGCAGGAGCGCATGCTCCTGCTCGGCAACTACACGCGCTGGGCGAACTTCTGGGAGAGCTTCGTCGGGATCCACGCCAAACCCTCGCGGTACGACGACCGCGAGGTCGGTGACGGCACGGCGCTCGAACGCGCGCCCCTCTTCGGCGGCGAGCTCTGGATCGCGACCGACGGCCGGCGTGTCGTCAACGGCGAGGCGTGGGTGATGGTGCAGGGCATCGAGACCGGCCTCAACGTGGAGGCCGACGGCCGTTTGTCCGTGCGTATCCTGCCGCAGCTCGATCTCGATCTGATCCCGACCTTCCTCTACACGCACGGCGAGCCGCGGTACGTCACGACGATCGGAGCAGGCCACGTCTTCGGCCGGCTGCGGGCGCAGAGCCTCGGGCTCACGATGCGCGCGACGTACACGTTCTCGCCGCGTCTCTCGCTCCAGGCCTACGCGCAAGCCTTCCTCGAAGCGCAGAGCTTCGACGGCTTCACGCTCTCGAAGGCGCGCGGAGCGGGCCGTGTCGCGCGCCTCGCAGAGCTTTCGCCTTTCGGAGCGCCGCTCGACGACGATCCAGACTGGGAGGGCGGCTCGATCAACGCAAACATCGTCCTGCGCTGGGAGTACCGGCTCGGCTCGACGTTGTTCCTCGTCTACACGCACGCCCAAGGCGACGGACGCGCGCCCCTCGCCCGTCGCGGCGCCGGCTTCGACTTCGGATGGCTCGGCCCGCGCGCCTCCGAAGAAACGTTGCTGGCCAAACTATCGTACTGGTGGGGCTAGCTTCCACAGGCGCCCCGCACCCGGGGCGCTGCCCCGGTCCCCGCGGGGGGCTGTCCGCCCCCTCGACCCCGGACCAGCCAGGGGCTGGACCCAAACTCGATGAACTGCGCTCCGCGCAGTTCATCGAACAGGCCCGGTCAAGACCAGCAGCGACGTTGCCAACCAAGACAGCCGCGCTGCTGGTTCGACTGGCAACCCGGCTTCTTCGTCGGCCTGTTTGAAAAACTGCGCGGAGCGCAGTTTTTCAACCCTGGGTCCAGCCCCTGGCTGGTCCGGGTGCAGGGGCGGACAGCCCCTGCTGGGGCCTGGGGCAACGCCCCAGCGCAACGCCCCAGCGCAACGCCCCAGCGCTACGTCTCAGAGCGCCGTGCAGGCTGTGGGCGTTGGGTTCGCCTTGCAGTAGGCCGCGTCCTTCGGTGCGCCCACGATGAGCATCGCGTCTTGCGACACGAGCCGCGGGCGTGCGTTTGTCACGGCCTTGCAGGTCTTGCCGTCGGACGTCTGCGGCTCGGCCAGCGCGCACACGCCGGCCTCGTTCGGCACGCTCCACGCCTGCCCCGTCGGATAGACGAGGTTCATCGAGTACTGCCCTTCTGGCAGGCAGCCGTAGACGATGTCGAATGGGCGGCCGAAGCGCGCCGCGAGGCCCTGCTTCAAGGCCTCCTCGTCGGCGATGATCGCCGCCCCGTCTGCGGCCGTCTTGCGGCTCAGGACGAACACGCCCTTCTTCGACGGATCGACTGGATCGATGCACAACGCGGCCGGCCGCACCGCGACCGTCACCTCGGGCTCGAACGACTGGAACGGGGGCACCGGGTTCATCGGATCCGGCATCGCGGGCGGCAGCTTCGTCGACGTGAGCAGGAGGTTCTTGAGGAGCGTCAGGCCTTGCATGATCACGCGCGGCCGCGACTGCGTCTCGATGCGCTTGTCGTTCGCGAGCCGCGGCGCGTTGATCTTCGAGAAGACCGAGCTCGGGTAGAGCTGCGGAATGCCCGCCGACTCGACCACGTGATCCTCGTGGGTGAGCTGGCCGTCGCCGTTCACGTCCTCGAGCGCCATGTAGAGCGTCGCCGCCGGGTCCTTCACGGGCAGGAAAAACGGCGTGAGCGCGGCTGCGTCGATCTCGGCATCCGCCACGCCGGCCGAGAACGTGATGCGGATGAACGACGTGTCCTTTGGCGGGAACGTCTCGAACTCGAAGTCCGATGGCACCACGACCTTGCGTGGATCCGTGTTGCCCGCGACGCTGTCGTCCACGGCCGACGGGTAAAACACGGGTCGTTCGAGCGGGAGCACCTGCCCGAGCGTCACGCCCACGCCGGGCACATGCACGCCGACGGCCGGGATCACGAAGTTGCCCTTCCCGTCGGGCTCGCCGACGTTGACCTCCGTGTACCGCGGCGCCGCGCCCATGAGCACCTCGGCGGCGTTGTCGATTGCGCCGCCGCCCACGTCGCCCGCCGTCGGCAGGTTCGAGATGGAGAAGGCCGGGTTGAAGTCGCCGTCGCGATCGTAAAACCCGCGGAACTGGTACGTCCCCCCGCTCAGCGGCGCGATCGTCCACGTCCCGCTCGCGGTGATGTTTGGCGCCGAGGCATCGGGGCAGCGGAGCTTGCCGTCCTTGTCGAAGACGAGCTTGTCGCGGACGCTCGCGAAGAGCACGTCGGCCGGGATCGCGTCGAGGCTCGCGGCGCCGGTGCCGAGGCCCGAAGGCGGTGGCAGGAGCCGCTTGTCGAACGCGAGTACGAGGGCCGCGCCGACGACCTTGCCGTTCTCCGTGCACGGCGGCGGGCCCGTGTAGGTCAGCGTTCCTTCGACGACGCCCGCCGGACCGCTGAACCCGGGGATATCCGGGACGAAGGTGTCGGGGTCACCGCACCCGGCGGCGAGCGCGAGGAGCAGGGCAGGGAAGGGAAGCGCGAGGGAGCGGCGCATCCAGGATAGGGGACCTCATCGACGCACGGCCGTCAAGCTGCGGCCCGTTTGTCGCTCGCGGCGGTCAGCCGGCCGCGCGCTTCGACATGGCGTCGAGCACCTCCTGGAGCTCTGGGAACCGACCTGCCGACTGCTTCGAGAAGATCAGCTCGCCGTCGACGATCACGTCGAACTGACTGGGCTTTCCGATCTCGAGCTTGCTGTCGACGTCGAACGCATCCTTGATGGCGGCCGCGAAACTCACGGCCCGGGGCTTGTAGTTTCAGACGTGGCAGTACTTGATCACGACGTTCATGGACGCCTCCTCGGACGTCCATGGATGCCGGCGCGGCCGAGCGCAAGGGGCGAGGCGCTTCACGCCGAGGGGCGTTCGTCCCGCGCGAGCCAGAGAGCGAGGGCGACCGTGAACGCGAGGGCCGCGGCGGCCGCGACGGCGTTCCGCGTGCGCTTCGAGCGTGCACGTGCGCGGGGCTTCTCGCGTGGGCTCGCCGCCACGGGACGCACCTCGGGCTTTCCCGTGGGGGCCGAGAGCGTGCCGGGCGCGCCGTCTGCGGGCAGATCCTCGCGATCGAAGAGCGCGTCCTCGGCGAGCGCGCGTCGCACGTCCCGGTCGAGCCAGTGCGAGATCCACAGGCGTCTTCCTTCCGGCAGGCCCATCACGCGGCGGAGCTCGGGCGTCATGGCGCGCGCCACGTCCTCCGGTTTCGCCTCGAAATCGTGCAGGAGGCGCGCCGACGCGGGCGGATCTTTCCAGACATACCGCGAGGGCCCGACGAGCACGAGGTGCGTGCGGCGCGCGGGCGTGCGCGGCGGCTTGAACGCGAGATCCGCGGAGAACTTCCAGCCCTCGTCCGTCCGCGGGAACTGCCGTGCGCGCAGGATCTTCACGACACACGTCGCGAGCTCGCGTGTCGCCTCGTCGCCCTTCTCGCCTGGTGATCGCAGCGACGCCGTGTCGCCCTTCGGCCGGATCGAAGCCTCGATCGTCACCTTCGTCGCCTCGCCGGGGCGGCGCTCCAGGAACGCCTCGTAGCAGTCGAGCAAGGGACCCACGCGCGCCCGCAGCACACGCGCGATCGCCTCGCCGCTCGGCGCGACGGCCTTCGGTTCGGCGCGCACCGACTCCACCACGAGCGGGATCGCCGCGCCTTCCTGTGCTTCGTCCGCAGGCGGCTCCGCGCGCGGCGGCTCGCGGCGCGCGAGGATCACGCGCGGCGACGCGAACGAGACATGCACGGCCGGCGTCATGATCTCGAGCCAGCCTCCCGGCGGCGTGACCACGTCGAGCACGGCGAACGAAAAGTTCCGATCGACGTAGCTCTTCGTCCACGCCGCGTCGAAGGGCTGTTCGCCCGCGGAGGGGGCGACGACGAAGCCCGAGAGCGTCGATCGATCCAGCACCCACGCCGCAGGAGGCGCCGGCGCGCGGCCGCGGGTGCGTCGCTCGTGCGGCTCGACGAGCGTGTGCACGAGCGCCGCGAGATCGAGCTTGGGCAGCGGCTCGATCGTCGGCGTGCTCGGCGTCGGCAGGCCGACGAGCACGCGCGGCGCGGCGGGCGCGAGGCGCGCGGCGAAGAGCACGTGTTCACGCCCGCTCGCCTCGTCGTGGCTGACGATCAGGTAGTCCTCGTGCACCACCGGGGACGGCGTCGCACCGCCCACGGCCACGGCGCCCGCCGGGGACACGAGCGCCACGATCGAGAGCGCGACGAGCGGGCCGAGCGCCTTCATGAAGCCGGAAACCAGCCGTGGCGCCCTTGCTGCTTCAGATCGTTCATCGCCCGTTGCATCGCGCTGCGTACACGTTCGAAGAGGTCCTCCACCGCCTCGGGATCATCCACCGCGGAGGGCGGCAGATCGGTGCGGATCGGCGCGAGGATGCGCGTGTGGATCTTCACGGGCGGCGGCAGGTGCGGCAGCGGGATGCCGGCGATGAGCCCCCAGGGCAACGCCACGCCGATCGGCGCCACGTTCGATCGCGCGAGCAGCGGCAGCCGCAGCGCCTCCGCGATACGCCGCCCGTCGGTCCAGATGTAGAGCGAGTGATGCGCGCCCACGCTCACGATGGGCACGATCGGGATCTGGTGCCGCAGGGCCGTGCGCACGAAGCCGCGGCGCTTGCCGAACTCGATCTCGTACCTCCGCGAGAACGGCTTGCACGCGTCGATGTCGCCGCCCGGGAACACGAGCACCGCCGCGCCACGATCGATCGCGCGCGCTGCGTTCTCGGGGCTCGCCGCGATCGCGCCCGCGGCGTTCAGCCACGCGCCCGCGCCGGGGAAGCGGAACGGCACGTCGTGCATGAGCCCGTACGAGATTCGATCGGGCGAGTAAAGCCTCCAGAACGCGAGCATGTGACAGAACATGTCCGGCGTGCCGGTCATCGCGTTGTGGTTGCCGACCACGAGCGCAGGCCCGTCCGTGAAGGGCTCTTCGAGCTCCGTCTCGGCGCGGAAGTAGTGGTCGTAGAACATCCCCAGGAGCGGCATCGCGCGCTTGATGAAGTGCGGATCACGGCTCGCGAGATCGTTCGGGCGCACGGTCGCGCGCGCCTTCTCCGCGAGCGCGGCGAGCGCGTCTTTCAACACGTCGACGGGAGGGACTGGCTCATGTGGAACGACGAAAGCAGCCACGCATTCCTCGTATACCGAAACCAACAAAAGCGTGCCAAGACCCGCGCCCTTTTCGGTGCTCGAAAGGCGTCGCGCGCCTCGCCCCTTCGCCCATTTTTCCTCGAATTCATGCGACGATGGCTCGTCGATACCCCGGCGCCGCGCCCCATCGCGCGGCAGGAGGAGACATGATGTCCGCGCGTTCGATCTTCGTCATCGCTTGCTCGTTTCTCGCGCTCAACGTGTTCGCTTGCGCCACAGGCTCGACCGGCGGCGTGGGCGGCGGAGGCGGTGAGGGAGGCGATGACTGGGGGGGTCCAGGACCCAGCTCGAGCTCGAGCAGCAGCGGCTCGGGTGGCAGTGGCGGCAGCGGCGGCGGCGGCGTCCCCATGACCACCTGCGACATGAACTCGATGGACTGCTCCACGTGCTCAGCGTGTTCGGGCACCACCGCCGACGGCCTCTGCAACGCCGAGACCCAGGCCTGCAACAACAGCATCGATTGTGGCGACTTCCTCACGTGCATCGACGGGTGCGCGGACGGCGATTCGGCCTGTTACACGAGCTGCGAGACGGCCTACCCGACCGGGTACAGCATCTTCAACGACTACGCCTCGTGCGTGATCTGCAACGACTGCTACGTGCGCTGCAACGGCGCGGATTCCTGCATCTAGCCTTCGTGTCCTCGTTTTTCCAACGCCCATGATGACCGGAGGGTGTCGCCGCGTGTCGACCCCCTCGGTACACGGTGACCCGCAGGTGTCGCCGCGTGTCGACCCCCTCGGTACACGGTGACCCGCAGGTGTCGCCGCGTGTCGACCCCCTCGGTACACGAGGACCGGCGGGTGTCGCCGCGTGTCGACCCCCTCGGTACACGGTGACCCGCAGGTGTCGCCGCGTGTCGACCCCCTCGGTACACGAGGACCGGCGGGTGTCGCCACGTGTCGACCCCCTCGGTGCACGAGGACCGGCGGGTGTCGCCGCGTGTCGACCCCCTCGGGAGGCCGTCGTGACCTCTAGATCCCTTCGAGACGCACCTTCTGGCCGGCGCGCACCCCGTGCCGCCGGCAGTATCCGGCGTTCACCTCGATCACGTACCGCGACGCGCACGGCACCGAGAACGTCGAGTCGTTCATCGTCGGCGCGTTCTCCTCGATCCCCACGATCGTCCCATCGTCGTCGACGAACAACATGTCGAGCGGGATGCACGTGTTGTGCATCCAGAACTGGTGCACCTCGCGCCGCTCGAAGACGAAGATCATCCCGCGCGCCTCGTCCATTTGCTTGCGGTACATGAGCCCGCGGGCGCGCTCGTGCTCCCGCTGCGCGATCTCCACGGTGACCGCCTCGTCCTTCGCGTCGGCGAACACGACCTTGCCCTCGCGCAGCAAGGGCGGCTTCGCGAGATCGTCGGGCGGGCACGCCGGATCGGCGCCCGTCCGCGAAAGCGTGCGCTTGGGTTTGTCTTCGGTCGGGTGGATGCACCGCGCCTTGGCGCTGTGATTCTCCAGGCCCTCGGGTTCTTGCCCGATCGGCACGGGGCGCGCGTCTCGTGGGGGCGGCACGGGCTCCTCGACGCGCGGCTCGCAGGCGACGACCAGAAACCCGAGCGACAGGGCGACGAAGAGCTTCGTGACGGGCATGGCTCGTGCCCCTTCGTAGCACGACGCGCGCCCGCGCTTGACCTTCGCCGCGCCTCGCCGCAAGGAGAAACATCTCCTATGAAACTTCCCTCGCTCCAAGGTCCTCGTTTCGCCGCTCTCACCGCGGCATCTGCCCTGGTCGTCGCCGCCCTCGCGAGCGGCTGTGAGTCGAGCCCGCCCGAGCCCACCGCGGCGCCCGATCGCAAGCCCGAGGCGCAGACCCAGGGCAAGGACACGAACGGACTCCCGACCGAGAAGACCTCGCGGCCGCGCATCCAGCTCCCGAAGCCCACGAAGAAGAAGGTCTCGGCCAAGCCCGTCGCCGAGGTCAAGCCGAGCGAGGACGATCCGGTCAAGGGCAAGTGGACCCTCGCCGACGCCACGAAGGGCCTGCCCGAGGGCAAGGCGCTCACGGCCACCATCGAGACGGACCAGGGCACCCTCGAGTGCGCGCTCTTCGACGACAAGGCGCCCATCACCGTCGCGAACTTCGTCGGCCTCGCGCGCGGCGTTCGCCCGTGGAAGACGCCCGAGGGCAAGTGGGAGAAGAAGCCGGCCTACGACGGCACGATCTTCCACCGCATCATCAAGGGCTTCATGATCCAGGGCGGCGACGCCAAGAAGAACGGCACGGGCGAGGCCGGATACGTCATCCCGGACGAGGTGTGGGAGGACGCGAACCACGATCGTCCGGGCCTCTTGTGCATGGCGAACCGCGGTCCGAACACGAACAGCGCGCAGTTCTTCATCACGGACGAGGCGGCCTTCCACCTCGACAACGGCTACACGATCTTCGGCGAGTGCGCGCCCGTGGACGTCGTCCACAAGATCGCCTCCGTTCCCACCGTCCGCGAGAAGCCGGAGACCGCGCCCGTCATCAAGAAGGTCACCATCACCCGCAAGTGATCTTTTCTGCGCGAAGTCCTCGTCGTCCTCGCGGCGCGCGCGAAAAAATTCGGTTACGCTTCGGGCATGCAGAAGCGGCTTATCTTGGTGGCCGCCGCGCTTGGCCTCGTCGTCCCGGCCGCGGGTCTCGGCGGGTGCGGCAGCTCGATTGTGCGAGAGACCGAGGGCCAGGGCGGGGGCGGCGGCGAGGGCGGGGATTCGTCGAGCAGCACCGCGACGGGCCCGATATGGGATGCGGGCAAGGATGCGTTCGACGAGTACATCGATCCCGGCTGCCCCTCCACGCCGCCGCCGATCGAGGATTTCCAGTGTGATCCCTTCGATCAACTGAACAGCGGCTGCTTCCCCGGCGAAGGCTGCTTCATCTTCGTTTCGTACCCGAGTGAACCCTGCGGCCAGGAGGTCTACGGCGCGTTCTGCACGCCCGCGGGATCCGGCGTGCAGGGGGATCCGTGCGGCGGCGGCTCGGGCCTCTGGTGCGCCGCGGGGTTTGCCTGCGTCGTGACCGGCTCGGGCACCCAGTGCGTGAAGCTCTGTCCGCTCAGTGGCAACGATGACTGCCCGTCCGGGCTCGTGTGCGAGCCCATCGACGTCGAAGGGTTCGGCGGATGCCTGTGAAGCGTTTGCGGAAGGCGCAAGGCGGACGAAGCCTGCTCGGACTCTCGCTCGCCGCGCTCTCGGGCACCCTCGTGGCCGCAGGGATCGTGGCGGGCGGGTGCGGCGCGCGCACGCCGCTCGACGTGGGTCCGCCCCAGCCCCCTTGTTTCGTCGACTCGGATTGTCCAGGCCACAAGAACCTCTGCGAGCCCGTCTACTGCGATCTCGCGGCGGGCGCGGAGGCGGGGGCCCCGCGGAACGGCGGGCTCTGCGTCGACCTGCCGCCCGTCGTCTGCGACGACAACGATCCCTGCACGGACGACGCGTGCGTCCCGAAGACCGGGCAATGCACGTACGAGATCGCCACGCGTGACAACGACGGCGACGGCTTCCGCGGCCCGCGGCCCGGCATGCTCCCGGGGGAGCCGAACGCGTGCGGCGACGACTGCGACGACAAGAGCGAGCTCGCGTATCCGGGCGGCACCGAGGTCTGCGACGGCGTCGACAACGACTGCAACGGCATCGTCGACGACGGCGCGACGTACATCCCGCTGCTCAACGAGCCCATCCGCCTCTCGGGCGACATCGCGCCCGCGGGCCCGGGCGGCATCGCGTGGAGCGGCTCCTCGTACGCGGCCGCGTACACGGGCACCATCTCCGGCTTCTCGATGCGCCTCAACATGCTCGCGCCGACGGGCCTCTCGCTCGGTCCCGAGACGCCGATCGTCTTCCAGAACGGCGACAACGCCGGCGGCCCGATCGTGTGGGTCGGCGATCGGTACGGCATCGCATGGCAGGATCGCCGCAGCGGCGACTACGAGGTGTACTTCACGCTCCTCGACGAGAACGGCGCGAAGGTCCTCCCCGACACGCGCCTCTCCTTCGCCGAGGGTTTTTCGATCAACGTCTCGCTCGGCTGGACCGGCGGGGAGTTCATCGTCGCGTGGCAGGACGAGCGTGAGGGCCTCTTCGACCTCTACGCGCAGCGCCTCACGATCGACGGCGCGCCGATCGGCGGCAACGTGAAGCTCACGCAGGCCATCAACGTGGGCAACGAAGCGCCGCAGATGGCGGCCGGCCTCTCCTCGATCGGCGTCGGCTGGGCGCCCGGCGACGCGCTCCAGCACTTCATCCAGTTCCAGGTCTTCAACCAGGATCTCACGCCGCGCTCGCAGCCCGTCTCCCTCACGGACGGCTTCACCGACTCGGTCTACCCCACCGTCGTCTGGAACCAGGATCGGTACGTCATCGCGTGGTTCGACAGGACGGCGAACCCCAAGGCCATCTACGGCGCCGTCGTCGACGAGGACGGGAACATCCTCGTCGCGCCCAAGGCCCTCACGAACCCTGGCTCCTTCCGCTCGCGTTACCCGAGCCTCAAGGCCCTCGGCGATCGTGTCCTGCTCGTCTACGCCGACGATCGGGATCAGAACGACGGCTACGAGCTCTACGCGCTCATGCTCGACCAGGAGCTCAAGCCGTCCGGCCCCGAGCAACGCGTGACGTTCGCCAAGAGCGACAGCATCTACCCGATCGCGACGTTCGGCCCCGACGGCAACGTCGGCATCCTCTTCCGCGACGACCGCCAAGGCGAGCAGCACGTGTTCTTCACGCGGCTCGGCTGCATCGTGCCTTAGCCTGCTAGCTCGGCCGTCGCCGGAAGGCTCCCGCCTTGTGCACCTTGCCGGGGAGGGGGCGCCCGAGCACCCGCTCGGCCACGTTGCCCGCCTCGATGAGTTGGTCGAGGTCGATCCCCGTCTCGATCCCCATCCCGTGCAGCATGTACACGAGGTCCTCCGTCGCCACGTTCCCCGCGGCGCCCGGCGCGTACGGACAACCTCCGAGACCTCCCACCGACGCGTCGAAGTCCCGCACCCCGAGCTCGAGCCCCACCAGGATGTTCGCCAGCGCCGTCCCGCGCGTGTCGTGCAGGTGCAGCGCGAACTGATCCACCCGCATCGCGTCGAGGCATCGCAGCACGATGTCGCGCGTCTGCTTCGGCGTCCCGACCCCGATCGTGTCGCCGAGTGACACCTGGTAGCAGCCGAGCTCCAGCAGCTTCTTCGTGATCTCGACGCTCCGCTCGGCCGACACCGGGCCCTCGTACGGACATCCCCACACCGTCGACACGTACCCGCGCACGCGCAGGCCCGCTTCGATCGCCGGCGGCACGATCTCCGAGAACACCCCCAGCGTCCGGTCGATCGACTTGTTGATGTTCTTCTGGTTGTGCGTCTCGCTCGCGCTCATGAAGACCGCGATCTCGCTGAGCCCCGTGGCGAGCGCGCGCTCCAGGCCTTTTGCGTTCGGACAGAGCGCGCTGAACGTCACGCCCTCGGGCGGGCGCATCCCGCGCGCGAGCTCCTCGGCGTCCGCGAGCTGCGGCACCCACTTCGGCGACACGAAGCTCGTGATCTCCAGCCGCTTCACGCCGGACGCGACGAGCGCCGCGACGAGCTGCTTCTTCGCTTCGAGCGGCACCACGACCGCCTCGTTTTGCAGGCCGTCGCGCGGGCTCACCTCGTAGAGCGACACCCGATCGGGCGTGTGGGCGAACAGATCGTGCGGGGCGGCGCTCGAGCTCGAGGGGCGATCCGTCATGGGGTGACCATTGTTCGGCATGCGCGCGCGCCGTCAACGCGCTGCGCGCGCGCCGTGATCTTAGCCGTGGACGAGCCTCAGATGCCGCGATTTCGGGCTCGGGGAGAAGGGCACCGGGTAGACACCCGAGAAGCAGGCGGCGCAGTATCCGTTCTCGGCCGCCTCCCCGCTGTTCGGCGAGGGCGGAGGGCTCGGGGACGCCGCCCGCTCGATGTTGCGCACCGACGTGACGAGCCCTTCGAGCGACAGGTACCCGAGCGAGTCGGCCGTCACGTACTTGCAGATTTCGTCGAGGGTGTGCGTCGCGGCGATGAGCTCAGCGCGCGTCGGCGTGTCGATCCCGTAGAAGCAGGGCCAGCGCGTCGGCGGGCTCGAGATCCTGAGGTGCACCTCGCGTGCCCCGGCGTCGCGCACCATCTTCACGATCTTCCGGCTCGTCGTGCCCCGGACGATCGAGTCGTCCACGACCACGACACGCTTGTTCGCGAGCGCGGCGCGGTTCGGGGAGAGCTTCAGCCGCACCCCGAAGTGCCGGATCGACTGCTGCGGCTCGATGAACGTCCGGCCCACGTAATGGCTGCGGATGAGGCCCATCTCGAACGGAGCGCCCGCGCGCTCGGCAAAACCAATCGCCGCGGGCACCCCGGAGTCGGGCACGGGCACCACGACGACGTCGCCCGCGTCATTCCCGCCTGGGATGGGCCCTTCTTCGGCGAGCTTGCGGCCGAGCGCCTTGCGCACCTCGTACACGCTCGCGCCTTCGATGAGCGAGTCGGGGCGCGCGAAGTACACGTGCTCGAAGATGCAGAGCTTGCGCGTGCGCGGCGCGAAAGGCCGGAGCGAGCGCGTCCCGTTCGCGTCCACGATCAGCATCTCGCCCGGCTCGATGTCTCGCACGTACATCGCGCCGATCAGATCAAACGCCGTGGGCTCGCTGGCGATCACGATCGCCTCGGCATTCCCATGCATGAGGCGCCCCATGCAGAGCGGGCGGAAGCCCATCGGATCCCGCACGGCGATGAGCTCGCGCTCCGTGAGGAACAGGATCGAGTAAGCACCTTCGACCTGCCCGAGCGCCTCGGCGACGCGGCTCTCCACGGTGGCCTGCGTGCTCGCGGCGATGAGGTGGACGATCACCTCCGTGTCGCTCGCGCTCTGGAAGATGCTCCCGCGCGCCTCCAGCCGATCCTTCAGCGCCTCGAAGTTCGTCAGGTTGCCGTTGTGCCCGACCGCGATCGACCCGCGCGCGTAATCCACGGCAAACGGCTGTGCGTTGCGGATGTGGGAGCCGCCGGCGGTCGAGTACCGCACGTGGCCGATCGCCCGGTCGCCGGGCAGCGCCGCGAGATCCGTCGGGGAGAACCCTGCTTGCACGAGGCCCATCGACCTGTGCGGCGTGAGCCGCTCCCCGTCGCTCGTGACGATCCCCGCCGCCTCCTGACCTCGGTGCTGCAACGCGTGCAGCCCGAGGTACGTGATGTTGGCGGCCTCGGGGTGGCCATAGATGCCGAACACACCGCACATGCGGCGTCTCTTTAGTACGAAAGCAGGAGCCGGCCACGCGAGGTGGCCCTTGCGGGGCGGGGAGGTGTGGAGAGGGCGGAAAGGCGCGGAGAAAACCGCGCTTGCGGGCGAGCGCTACTTCTTCGCGATGCCCCAGACCTTCGTGATGATGTCGCCCTCGAAGGGGTCACCGTGGCACGTGCCGCACTCCATGTCCTTCTTGTCGGCGCGCGTGAGCTTGTCCTCGTACTGCTCGTCCATGAAGGTCTCGAGCGCCTTCTTGTCAGAGTGATTGAGGTTGTGCTCGTTGCCGTCGTGGCACGTGTCGCAGAAGACCGCGCCGCCCTTCTCGTCGCGGAGCGCGACGACGAAGTTCTTCCACATGCCGCGCGTGATCTTGATCTTGCGCGTCTCGGCCTTGAAGTCGCCCTCGACGTGGCAGCCGTTGCAGTCCTTGTAGCCGAGCGCCTTCTGGAAGAGCGGCATCAGCTTCTTCTTCTGCGCGAGGCCGATCTTCGGCAGGTCCTGGAGCTTGTCCGGGGCGAGGCCGATCTTCTTGATGTCCTCGAGCATCTGGCTCTGCCGGAGGTTCGTCGACGGTTTGCCCGCTGCGGCCGGCGGCGTCGCGGCCGTCCCGCCCGTGCCCGTGTCCGCGGGCTTCGCGTCGCCGGGCTTCGCGTCGCCGCCTTCGGGCTTCGCGTCGGTGGCGCCGCCCGGATCGGCGGGCTTGTCGGTCGAGGTCCCGTCCGTCTTCGGATCGTTGGCGGTGTCGGGCGGAGGCGTCGAACCGCCGCCGCAGGCCGCGGCGACGCCCGACAGGGCGAGAGCAAAAACGAGGGCGAGGTGCTTCGTGGCTACCATGGTGTCTCGGCCAGACACTACACGACCCGCCTCGCGGGACGGAAGTCCAAGGCGCGAAACCCGCGCCGGCGCCGTCAGAATTTGCCGGTGACGGTGAGGAACGTGAGCTTGTCGTTCGTCTCGCGGAGCCGTTGCGTCAGCATCCGGACGAAACTCCAGAGCACCTCGTAGGCGAGGTCCTTGTGCAAGAACAGGAGGTCCTCGAAGGCGTCCTTGGGCACCGTGAGCAGGCGACATCGCTCGTGGACGCGGGCGTCTGCGGAGCGCGGCGCCTCGTCGAGCAGGCTCATCTCGCCGAACACCGAGCCCGGGCCCAGCACCGCGAGCGCCTCCTCGCCCATGCCCGGCACCTCACGGCTGATGCGTACCTTGCCTTCGAGGATGATGTAGAGCTTGTCGCCCGGATCTCCGTGCTGGAAGATCTTCGTCCCGAGCGCGTGGGACTCTTCGTTGGCGACGCGCGAGATCAGCTCGAGCGCCTGGGTGGTGAGCCCCTCGAAGAGGGGCACCTTGCTGAGCTTCTCGATGCGTTCGGCGACGTCCACAGGTGCGCCGAGGATAATGAGGCGCCGCGCGGAAAGGAAGCGTGGCCGCGGCCTTTGAACGTCAGCGCGTGAAGCGGACGCGGATCGGCGGTGTCGCGGCCACCATCGGCGTCCCGGTCCGGTCGAGCGCGGGCGTGTAGCGCCGCGACAGGGCGCAGAGACGCGCGGCACGGCCGAAGCCGTAGCCCGGATCGTTCACGACCTTCACGGTTTGCGGCGAACCGTCGGCACGCACCGTCACGATGATCGACACCACGGCCTGATCGATCTGCTCGGCGTCGGCCTCGGGCGGGAAGGGACAATCCCACGCGGAGCTGCCGACGAGGCCCGCGGCCTTCGAGTTGTCCGGCCCCGTGGGCGCCGGCGGCGGCCCGCCTTTGCCCGTACCCGTGCCGCCTTCTTTCCCGTCGAGCGAGGCGCCCTTGTTGTACGTCGGGGTCTTTCCGGTCCCCTGCGCGCTCACCATCCCGTACCCCGGGCCGCTCCCGTCGCCGCTCACGAAGCCTTGCCCCGTCATGTCCACGGGCTCTTCTTCGTCCGGCTCCTGCGTGATCACCTTCGCGGCTTGCGAGGGCGGCGGCGGCGGAACGTTGTCGGGGACCTCTTCGTCCGGCGCCTTCTCGGCCTTCGCCTGCGGCACGGGCGGCGGAGCTTCGGGCTCCGGCTCCGGCTCCGGGGGTTTTTCCTCGGGCTTCGGCTTGTCTTCGTTCTTCGGCGTCAGATCGATGTCGTATTCGGTCCAGAAGAACTCGTGCAGCCCTTGACGCATCTCGCCGACCGCGCGGCGCATGTCGAAGAGGGCCGTCATCGCCTGCGCGGAGGCGTAGCCGTGCGAGAGCAGCGCGAGCACGAGCCCGATCGCCGTGCCCGTCTTCGCGGCGCGATCTCCGAGCGCGACGACGGGCGCGAGCGGATCACGGTCGCGCCCGGCGGTGTGGTGGAACTGGCTTCCCCCCATCACGACTCTGTTCGCCGCCGAGCTCATGATCGATGTATCTCCAAGGTTCTAGCGTGGAGCTCCGCGTGGCCTAGCGGAGCCCCTCAAGTCCAAGCGAAGGTATCACGGCGTCACGGGCGTGGGCGGCGGGGCCGGGGCCGCCTTGCCGTCCTCGGCGGGCACGGGCGTCACGCCGAAGGCGATTTTCGTGATTCCGGCTCGCTTCAGGAGATCGAGCGCGTGAAGCACGCGGCCGTGCTGAACCGTCTGCTCTGCGCGGATGACGGCGCGCAGATCGGGCGTCTTCGCCTGCGCCTCCTTCGCGAGCGGGAGCGCGGCGTCGTCGGTCGGCAGCTTCTTGCCGTCGATGACCATGTCCCCGTTCGCGCGGAGCTCGACGCTGAAGACCATCTGCACCTCTTGCCCCGATGCGGCCTTCGGCAGGTCGAGCGGCAGGGCCTGGGACACGATGATCTTCGCCGTCACCATGAAGATGATGAGGAGCACGAGGGTGATGTCGACGAGGGGGGTGACGTTGATCCCCTCGACCATGTTCTCCTCGTTGTTGGAGCTCGACCCGGCCATCAGCCGTTCTCCTCGCTGGACTCGTCCTCGTCCTCGCCCTTTTTGGCGGCCTTCTTGTTCTGCGCGCCGTTCGTCTTCGCGGGCTTCGCCTCGGCCTTCTTCGCGGACACGGCGAGGGCGATGTCCTCGACCGCTTCCTCGAGCGCGCTCTCCTTCTCGCCATGCAGGTGCGCGAGCAGCACGCGCGTGAGCGCGTCGGTGTTCGCGATCGTCGAGCGGATGAGCCGCTGGAAGTAGTTGTTCGCGGCGACGGCCGGGATGGCGACCGCGAGGCCGACGGCCGTGGCGACGAGCGCCTCGGCGATGCTCGACATGACCTGCTGCGGTGCCATCGCCGCGGAGGCGGCCTGCGCGAGCGGCTTCTCGGCGGCCTTGCCGAGCGCGTCGAACGCGCCGACGACGCCGATGACGGTGCCGAAGAGGCCGATGAACGGAGCGTTGTTGCCGAGGGTGCCGAGGTAGGCGAGGCGCCGCTCGAGCTTCATGCGCTGGAGGGCGAGCGCGCCGGCCATCGCCTCCTCGGCGGCCTTCGGCCCGCGATCGGCCTCGACGAGGCCTGCCTTCACGACGGCCGCTTCGGCCGAGGGCGAGGCCTCCATGCGCTTCTGCGCGGCCTCGATCGAGTCCTTCAACGTGTTCCGCAGATCCCGCGCCAGCACGACCACGTCGTCTCGCAGCGACCAGAAGAACCAGGCGCGCTCGAGGATGATCGCGACGCTCACCACGGAGAGCCCGATCATGAGCCACATGACCCAGGCAGCGCCGAAGCCGACCATGATGCGCTGCAGCCACTCGATGAGATTCATCTTCCGGTTGTGCCTTTCAATCGTGGGCCGTTGCAGCCCGGCTTTTGATCTGGTTTACACGCCCTCTCGACGAGGCTCGAGGCGGGCGCGAAGTGGCGCTAAGCGGAATCGGAAGGCTCGGAGGAGGACTCGTCGCCTTCTTCGCCACTGTCCGCGTCGCTGGCGCGGAACGTCGCATCGGCGATCTGACAAGCGGTGGCGAGGACCGTTGTGGCGTAGCCACCCTTCGGTAGCACAAAAGAAACGGTGAGCCCGCCGGATGCGTCAATCGGACGCACCGAGAGGTCGGCGACCATGAGCCGCAGGGGCCTTCGGGTGCCCTCGCCGAGGGCGCGGAAGGCCTCGAGCCGGCTCGCGTCGGGCAGCACCGTGGCGAGCACTTCACGCTCGATGTCCCGCGGCGCGCCCTCGGGCCAGCGCATCTTCGCGCCGAACATCGGTCCGGTTGGTGAGATGGCCCCAGCCTCGGCCCGCGCCTTCGCGTCGTCGAGGTCCCGCCCTTCCGCGGGGACGGCAAAGATCCCGCCGGAGTCGTGCTTCTTCGCGATGTCCCCCGGCAGCACGGCGGCCCACGTTCCGGCCGCCACGCGCCGCGCGAGCACGTCGTTGAACAACATCGACTGCAGGGCCGAGAACAACAGCCGCTGCTCGCGCCGGTCCCGCGGCCCGCGCTCCTCGCCACGCAGCCAGGCGAGCGCCCGCGCCGGGTTCTGGCCGTCGCGCCCGAATCGTTGCGGTCCAAACGAGTTCGGCACGCCCACGCGGCCGGCCTCCGCGAGCCGCTCGCCGACGCGGGCGGCGTCGTCGCCGGCGAGACCTCGCAGCGTGATCGTGAACCGGTTGCCCACGAGGTGCCCAGGCTTGAGCTTGTTCCCGTGCCTGCTCGCGCCGAGGATCTCGACGCCCGGCAGCGACACCTGCGCGAGCTTCGCCTCCGCGTCCTCCGCGATCGGCACCTGGATCGAGATCGTCTGCGTGGTGATCGCGTGCCGGTCCTTCATCCCGGCGAAGCCCGTGCTGCGGGGGTCGGCGCCGAGGGCGCGGGAGAGGTCACGCACGACGTCGAGCGTGTTTTTTCCCGTCTTGCGCAGGGTGACGTAGAGGTGCTCGCCCTTGCCGCTCGGCGCGTACGCGGGGATCTCCTCGACGACGAAGTCCTCGGGGCTCGTACGGATCTTGGCGATCGGGAGGGGCGCCTGCATGGGCGGCAGAGGTTGACCGAAAACCGAGGCCCGTCCAAGCGGCCACGGCGCATTTGCCCTCGCCGGAAGCTTTCGGTATGAGTCGAAGAGGCGGCTCGCTCGTCCTTCATGGCGCCATGAAGCCCATCGTCTCTTTCCGCTCTCCTCAAGCTTTGGGCCTCGCGGCCGTCGCGCTCCTCGCGGCGACCTTGCCGGCACCTTCGGAGGCGGAGGCCAAGGGCAAGAAGTGCCCCGAGGGCATGGTGAGCGTCGCCGGCAAGTACTGCATCGACACGTACGAGGCGCACGTCGTCGAGATCGTCGGCAAAAACAAGACGAAGGCGCACTCGCCGTACCAGTCTGTCGCGGGCCTGCGCATGAAGGCCGTGAGCAAGAAGGGCAAGGCCCCGCAGGCGTACATCAGCCGCAATGAGGCCGAGGAGGCGTGCAAGAACGCGGGCAAACGCCTCTGCGCGGACGACGAGTGGATCGGCGCCTGCAAGGGCAAGAAGCCCACGACGTTCCCGTACGGCAACGATCACGTCTCCGGCGTCTGCAACGACGGCGGTTTTTCCTCGTTCAACGCGCTTTACGGCGTCGCCGGCGGCCCGCCGCCGCAGGAGGCGTACACGTTCGCGAACATGAACGACGAGCGCCTCAACCAGATGAAGGGGACGCTCGCGAAGAGCGGCGCGCACAAGAAGTGCCGGTCGAGCTACGGCGCCTTCGACATGGTCGGCAACCTGCACGAGTGGACCGCCTCGAAGACGGGCACGTTCCGCGGCGGCTACTACCTCGACACGCACCAGAACGGCGACGGCTGCGACTACAAGACGACCGCGCACAACGCGCGCTACCACGACTACTCGACCGGCTTCCGCTGCTGCCAGTAGCAGGCTGCCGATAAGCTTGCTGCGCGCCCTGGATCGTCGGCGCGTCGTCCTCGGAATCCTGGAGGATTCCTGCGTCCTCCTCCCTAGCTCCAGGGCGCTCGCGGCGCTTCTCGACAGCCTGCTGGGACTCAGAGCTCGTGCGGCATCAGGTCCCGGGGGCTGCGCCAGTACTGCAGCGGCGAGTACGCCAGCATGTTCGACACGCGTGACGTGTAGATGCAGGCGAACTCCTCGACCTGATCGCCGAAGCTGCTCGGCTCGATCGACTCTTTCAACAACGATCCCCAGTAGGGGTGGAAGCGTTGATCGATCTCGCGCTCGAGCTTCGTCGCCTCCGCGTCCACCGCGCGCAGCATGCCGCGGATCCGCTCCACGGCGCGCTTTGCCCGGCCTCGCTCGGCCTCGTACGAGATGCCGCTCCCGCTCCCGCTCCCGGTTCCGTGCCCGTTCTTCGCCGCCTGCGCCGCGTCCTCGATCTTGCGCGTCAGGTCCTTGTACCGCTGCTGGTAGTACCGGAGCTGATCTTCGAGCTCGTCCCTTCGTTGTTCGAGCTCCGCGCTCTTCTGGTGCTCCTCGCGGCACATCTCGTGCGCGATCACCTCGGCTTCCATCTCCTGGATGATCATCGCCGTGCGCCAGGCCGACTCTTTCTTCGACCTCAAAATATCGCCGTAGATGTGATCACCGACGTAAAGGATCCGGTCGCCGCCGATGCCGAGGGCGGCTTCGAGATCGTGCAGGTTGCCGCCCTCGTAGATCACGCCTCGTTCGAGCGGGTACGTCGCGGGGCGCAGGTTCTCTCCGTCCCGCTCGAGCAGCGGCCTGCGCTCCTGGAAGAACGCCGGCTTCTGCGCCGCCACGATGATCAGATCGAAGTAGTGGCGGAAGCTCGGGTACTCCGGCATCGCGTCGCCGAGCAGGTACGTCATCATCCGCTCGGTGTACGGCCAGCGCGAGTTCGTCAGCAGAAACAGCCGTTTGCCCGCCGAGCGTAGCTTGTGCAGCGTCGGCGCGAGCAAGGGGTCGCGCTCGATGAACCGCGGCAGATCGCTGAGCACCACGTCCAGGATGGATCCGTCGCGGTGCGCCTCGTCGATGCACTCGCGGATGTCCGTGAACAAGGTCGCGTAGTCGAGCTCGATCCGTCGCGCTTCGAACGCCTCGACGATCCCCGTGTAGAGCGCGACCTCGCTCAGCGCGTAGAGCGTGTCGATGAAGTGGTAGCGGCCGGTGTTCGGCTTGACGCGCTTCTGGTGGTAGAGCGAGCGCAGCTCCTCTTTCGTGAGCTCGCGCAGGCCGTGGTAGCCTTTGTGGACCACCTTGAAGCGGTCCATCTTGAGGACGTTCCCGGCCTTCTTGTCGATCAAGAGCCCGCGGATCGGGAAGTCGATGGGCCAGGTGATCCCGCGGAGGATGTCCTCGTCGTAGCCGCGCTTGGCGAGCTTGGGGATCACGGCGTCGATGGACAGTTTGTCCATCTCGACCTGGTTGTAGATCGCCAGGGTGTAGTCCATGTCGAACCCCACCCAGTCGATCCCCGCCATCTTCAGATTGCGGTTCACGAACACCCGCCGCGTGCGCGGGATTCGCGCCGGCGCGGTCGGGGTGAGATGCCCCTCGAACGGTAGAGAGAGCTGTTCGAACGCCACGGGACCCGCAGCCATCCTACCTCATCCGCAGCACATAGGCGCGCCGTCCACGTTGCACGCGTGCGTTCTTGTTCCAGCCCGCTCTTCCTCGCTTGCTCGTCCGCCTTCTCCGTGAGCCCGTGCCCGCTCGGCCTGCGTGCGCTATCGTCCGCCGGCACCCTCCGTCCCAGGCAGCGATGACGAAGAACAGGGAGAGCGGCCCGCTGCGGCGCCCCACCTCGTGGTGGCTCGGCATGTTGCGCAAGCGGGCCGAGCGCATGTACGAGGAGAAGCTCGATCTCGGGGAGCCCATCGTGTGGGCCTCCGAGGCCGAGCGGCAGGCGGCCATCGCCTTCTTCAACGCGGCCTTCCGCGCCGAGGAGTCGGGCCTGCGCCAGGCCCACGAGCTCGCCGACGAGATCGCCACGTGGGACCCCGAGCTCGCCGAGTGCCTGCGCCTCTACGGCGACGAAGAGGGCTGGCATCGCGCGCTGCTCACCGAGTTCCTCGCCTACCTCGGCGGCGAGGTCCGCCCCATGGGCCGCGTCACCGGCACCTTTTATCGCCTCTACGGCCGGGCCAAGCGGATCGAGACGATCGTCCTCACGAACCTCATGTTCGAGACCATCGGCTCGACGACCTACCGCCTCGCCTTGCGCCGCGCGCGCCACCCGGCCGTGCGCCACATGCTCACGATCCTCACGCGCGACGAGTCCTTCCACGTCCCGCTGAACGTCCACTTCCTCCGCGAGACCCTCGCGCGAAACCCCGGCACCTCGCGCCTGCGCCTGCAGGTGATTCACGACGTGCTCTACGTCGCCCTCTTGCTCTCGTCCTACGCGAGCCGCCGCCGGGCCGAGGCCTTTGATCACATCCCGTTCCGCGTCCTCTGCCGCGCCTACGCCGAGCACCTCGCGCGCCTCTTCGTGAAGGAGGACGATCTCCGCCTGCGGCCGCCGCGCCTCCTGCTCTGGCTCTTCGGCTTCACGGACGAAGCGCTCCGCGAGGCCGAGGACACGTCGGCCGTGAGCGTACGCGCCGCCGAGGCCGCCGTGGATCGCGAGCGCGTCGTGGTCTCGGCGTTGTGAAGGTCGCGGCCATCCGCACCCGCGGCCTCGGCCGTGTCCACGACGGCGGCCGTGACGCGCGCCGGGCCCTCGTGGACGTGGAGATCGTCATCGAAGAGGGCGAGTTCGTTTGTGTTCTCGGCCCGAGCGGATCGGGCAAAAGCACCTTGCTCGCCGTGATCGGCGGGCTCGATCGTGGCTACGAAGGGCAGGTCGAGCTCTACGGGCAGGACCTCGGCCGCATGAGCGATGCCGCCCTCGCGCGGCTGCGCGGCGAGCGCATCGGCTTCGTCTTCCAGCACTTTCACCTGCTGCATCACCTCACCGTGATCGAGAACATCACGACGCCCGCGCTCTTCGATCCGCGCGGCGACGAACACGCGTGCCTCGCCCGCGCGAAACAGCTCCTCGAACGGCTCGGCCTCGCCGATCGTGCCGGCGACACCCCCGCCGAGCTCTCGGGTGGACAGCGACAACGCGTCGCGATCGCGCGCGCGCTCCTCCGCAAACCCAAGCTCCTCCTTTGCGACGAGCCCACCGGCAACCTCGACGCCGACACGGGCGCGCGCATCATCGAGCTCTTCGAGGAGCTCCACCGCGAAGAGGGCCTCACGATCGTGGCCGTCACGCACGAAGAGCGCCTCGCGCGCGCCGCGACCCGCATCCTCCGCCTGCACGAGGGCCGCGTGGACACCTCGAACGAGGTGCCCGCATGAAGCTCGCCGCCCTGGTCCGCCTCGTGCGCCGCGACCTCGCCCGTGCGCGCCGCGCGCTCGCCGGCAGCGCCTTTGGCATCACCGCGGGCACGGCCACGCTCGTGTTTTTCCTCGCCCTCGGCCTCGGCGTGCGCGCCGTCTTGCTCGGCGAGGTCTTTCCCATCGATCGGATCGAGCTCGAACCACCGAAGGCCAAGGATCCGGGCCTGCTCGGCTTGCTCCTCGGCGGCGGCGGCGAGCCCCCGGGCATCTCGCCCGACGACGTCGCCAAGCTCGCCGCGCTCCCTGGCGCCTCGCGTGTCCGCCCCAAGCTCTCCCTCGCCTTCCCCGCGAGCGCGCGCGGTGGCCGCGAGATCCTCGGCCATGACGTTGGCGCCGGCGAGCTGCCCGGTGACGGCATCGATCCCGCGCTCGCCGCGAACGACGTGAAGCCCGGCCTCTTCGTGGATCCGCTCGACACGCCCGGACCCGCCTGCACCGACGACGCCGCCTGCACCGGGGGCGCCTACTGCGAGCGCGCAACAGACGCCGCGGAGGGCCGTTGCTCCGCGCCCGTGCCCGCGATCGTCAGCCGTTACCTCGTCGAGATCTTCGACAAGAGCATCGCGCCTGCGCACGGCTTTCCGGCCGTCGGCGAGACGCTCCTCGGCCGCGCGCAGGGCATCACCTTCACGATTCGCCTCGGCGAGAGCCTGCTCGGCCGCGCCAAGCAGGGCAGCCCTCGCACCATCAAGGCGCGCATCGTGGGCATCTCGGGCAGCGCCACCGACCTCGGCCTCACGTTCCCGCTCGGCGTCGTGCGCCGCTGGAACCGCGAGTTCGGCGGCGAACGCGCGGCCGAGCGGTATTCGAGCGCCGTCGTGGAGGCGAGCTCCGGCGCCGAGGTCGCGGGCGTCATCGATGCCGGCGCGCGCATGGGGTTGTCCCCGAAGGACACACGCGCGCGGGACGTGAGCGTCCTCGTCTCCGGCGTCATGGCCTTGCTCTCGCTCGTCGCGGGTGTCGTCCTCGTCGTCAGCGCGTCGAGCATCACGCAGACCTTCCGCGCCCTCGTCCTCGAGCGTCGCGCCGAGATCGCCCTCTACCGCGCGGTCGGCGCCACGGCGGGCGAGATCGGCGCCTGGACGGTCTCGCTCGCGGCCGTCGTGGGCTTCTTCGCGGGCGCCGCGGGCCTCCTCGTCGCGCGGATCCTTGCGTTCCTCGCCGACTGGGCCGCGGCCGAGAAGCTCCCGGACTTCCCCTTCAAGCCCGACACCTTCTTCGCGTTCCCGTGGTGGCTCTGGCTCCTCGGAATGGGCTTTTCCATCCTGTTTTCGGTCCTCGGCGCCATCGGCCCTGCGCGGGCCGCCGCGAAGGTCGACCCGGCGCGGGCGCTCGCCGGCAGCTAGCGGGCTGCTTCGAACCACGCGGCGACGGGGTCCGGACCGGGTCGTCGGGCCACGAAACCACGCGGAAGGCGGTCCGGACCGAGGGTCGAGTCACGAAACCACGCGGCGACGGGGTCCGGACCGGGTCGTCGGGCCACGAAACCACTTGGAAGGGGGTCCGGACCGGGTCGTCGGGTGGTTTCGTCAGGGCGCCTCGGGGGTCGTATCCACCTCGCCGGTGGTTTCCTTGGCGGCATGGGGGCTCCGCGCCCGGAGCATTGCCTTTTTCTCTGCGTCGCGGAGGGGCCCATTGCGCGCCTTCACGAGGGAGAGGCCCGACGAGGCGTCGGACGGCTGCCCGGCGAGGAGGCGACCTTTCTCGTCCTCGGGCGAACTCATCGACTTCGGCGAGGGGGGCTTCAGCATGGGGCTCGACGGGATGACGAAGAACGAGAAGCTCAACGTCTCCTGGGCGTACACGAAGCCCTAGCCCTGCGCCCTGCGCGGGCGCTCGCCGGCAGGTAAATCGACGCGACCCCGTCACACTTCGCCGAGCTCCGCCGATGAGGGGACAGCACCATGCTTCGATCCCTCTGGTTCCTCGTCCTCCTCGTCTCGATCCTCCTCACGGCGACCTCGGCCCAGGCCGCCGAGCCGCTCGTCGTCCACGTCATCGTCCCTCTTTGTTCGAATGAGCAGATCGATTGCGGCAGCAACGTCGCCGGGGATCCCGACCGCCTCGACACGAACCTCTACTGGGGCGCTGCGTTCGGCCACCGCCGCTTCTTCGACCGCAAAAAGAGCGGTTTTACTCGCCTCGACGTCATGAGCGCCGAGGGCGCGCGCCTCGAACGCGTGGTCTATCGCCGCAACGTCTCGGCCGAGCCGTTTGGCGGCAAATCCGGCGAGACGATCGAGCAAATCATCGTCCTCGACGCTTACCACGGCGATTCCATCGACCGCGCCGTCGAGGCTTTCTGGCGCCTCGCCACCCGCGGCGGGCGGATTCGTTTCCGCGACGGCGGCAAAGAGCGCGACGTGCGCATCTCGGTCGCCGGATACGCGGGCCACAACCGCCTCATGGATGGCGTGCGCCTCTCGCCGCCGCCGGGCGCCGAGGAGCGCGCCCGTGCCATTCCCTCGTTCGTCCTGGCCTGTGACTCCGAGCCTTATTTCGGCCCCGCCTTGCGCGCCGCGGGTTCGGAGACGTGGCTCATGACCCGCTCCCTCATGGCCCCCGAGGGGTACGTTCTCGACGCGGTCGTCACCGCGATCGGCGAGCGAGCGTCCCCCACCACCATTCGTGAACGCGCCGTCGCCGCGTACGCCAAATGGCAAAAGCTCTCCCACCGCGCCGCGGGCACCATCTTCGCGAAACCCCAGTAACTACCGCCGGGGCGAGTCGGGCGGCGGGACGAACGCGCCCATCGATTCCCTCTTTTTGACCTCGAACAGATGCGCGCCGTACGCCGGCAGCTCCACGTAGAGCCCTCGCCGATCGTCGAGCAGCTCGTCCCCGCTGCGCCGGTATTCCTCGCCCCCGATGCGGTCGACGAGCCGCACCTGCCTCCCCGCGATCCCCGCCAGATCCAGCGTCAGCTTGCAATGCCCGCGGGACGGGCCGAGGTTCACCACGACGACCACGGCGCTCGTCCGCGCATCCCAGCGATACGCGACGAACGATTCGAAGCTCGTGCTCCCCGGCCCCGCGGCGCGCGGCGGTAACATCGCAAAGCGCCCGCGCCGGAGGACGTCGAGCTTCATCGCATCGAGCAGCGCGTGGTGAAACGCGAGGCTCGCCTCGTCCACGCGTTCGTCCGCGCGCCGCGCGAGCTGCACCGGCGCCCGGACCTTTCGCCCTTCGAGTTGCCCGTCGTGGAAAAACCGCATCCCCGGTGCGGTCCCGAGCAGCACCGTCGCCGCCTTGCGCCGATCGGGCGGCAGCGCGGACGCGATCCGTGGCTCGTCGTGGTTTTCCAAGAATCGCGCCGAGCGCGCCTGGTAATCGAACGACCCGGAGAGGTGCCCGCGCACCGCGCGCGCTGAGCCGTGCAGGAGCTGGTCGTACATGCTCTTGTCGTAGGTATAATCGAATCCGAGTGTCTGCAGCCGCCATTCGAGATCCCAGTACGCCTCGGCGAGCAGCACGAAATTCGGATATCGCTCCCGTACGGCGTCGATCGCGTCGGCCCAGAACTCGCCTTCGGCTTCCCGCGTCCCCTCGGCCCGCTGCGCATGGGCCCACGTCCGCCGAAACACGTCCGAGAGCACGAGCATCGCCATGTCGCACCGCACGCCGTCGCAACGCGAGGCGACGTCGAGCAGCGCCTCGATCGACGCCTGCCGCGTCTCGGCCGCGCGGAAATCGAGCTGCGCCGTGTCGGTCCACGGAGGGAAATAAGGATCCTTCCCGCAGGCGATCTGCCCGTTCGCCTCCCGCACGAAGAGCTCCGGTCGCTCCGTGATCCAGTGGTGATCCCGCGCCAGGTGGTTCGGCACGAAATCGAGCAGGAGCCCGATTCCACGCGCCCGAAGTTTCTCCCGCAGCACGGCGAGCGCCTGGTCCCCGCCGAGCGAAGGATCGACCGCGTACCGCGCCACCGCGAACGGCGAGCCGATCACGTCCGCCGGCTCGAGATCGGGCAGCGCCCGCTCGTATTCGGCGTGGAGCGACGGCATCTCCCGCGCGATCTTCGGCCCCACCTCGCCGAGGGTCCACACGCCCATCAGGTACACGTAATCAAAGCCGAGCCGCGCGAGCCGATCGAGCTCCTCGTCGGGCACGTCCGCGAGCGTGACGCGCGCGCCCTTCACGCGTCCGAGATCGTAGAGCCACATGCGCGCGAAAATCTCGTAGAGGGCCGGGCTGTGGACGCTCGTATCACCAAGGATCATCGTTTTCTCCCCCCGAGCAGGGACGCCATTTCCTGCGCGATGTCCGCCGGGACGTACCCCTGTTCGTCGAGGCCGCGCCGCGCATGATACGCCTTTATCGACCGGGCGAACCCCTCGCGATCGATCCCCGCGCCCTTCGCCGCGCCGCCGGGGAGTTTTTCCTCGAAGAACCGCGCGGGGAGCGTGTCCTCCGCCGGCGTCCACCCCTCGCGCTCGTTGAACAGCCGCCGCACGAGCGTGATCCGCCCGCCCGCGCGCTCGAGCTCCTCCGCCTCGAATGGCAATCCCGTCACGGCCCGCAGCATCTCCGCCGCTTCCCCGAAAAAATTCTCCATCGCCCGGCGCAAGAACTTGCACAGGATCAGCGCATCCATCACCGCTGCCCGATCCTCCGCTGCCACGGCGTGCGCGGCCGATTCCTCGCTCGCCTCGAATCGATTCACCTTCCCCGAAAAATCAGCCTCGTACGCCCCGCTCCGGTTGTGGTCCGCGCCGCGTGTCCCCACCGCGAAGCCGAGCGCCATCGTTTGCAGCGCGCGTGGCTCGTAGCCCGGGATCTCCATCCCTTTTACGTGCGGCGCGAAGGACGGCGCGTCCCCGCCCAACATCTCCGCCGCGCGCCGGCTCCCCTCCGCGAGCAAATCCCCGAGCGCCGTGCGCCGCCGCGCGATGTCGCCGAGCAGCGCGAGCATCCGTTCGCACGCGCCGAACCGCAGATCCCGCGCCTCCTCGGCGAGCGGACCCGCCGGGAAGAGACCCCGCTCCGCGCACTCCATGGCGAACGCGATTGTCCCGCCCGAGGAGATCGTATCGATCCCAAGCTCGTCACACGCTGACGACGCCCGCAGGACCACCTCCGGGTCGCCGATCCCGCAGAGCGGCCCGAGCGCGAACAGGTTCTCGTACTCCATCTTGACGGGCCGCTGCCCCGGACGAACCTCGTAAAAATGCTCGCAGCCGATCGTGCAATTCTTGCACGAACCCCGGCCCCGCTCGCGCGTCTCGTGCAGCACCTCGCCCTCGATCCGACGCGCCTCCTCGAACGTGCTCGCCTGGAAATTGCGGGTCGGCAGCGCCGCGAGCCGGTTGAATGTCGAGAGGTTCGCCACGGTCCCGAGCGAGCGGTATTTTTCCGTCGCGGGCCCGAGCGAGCGGCGCGCGAGGTCCTTCGCGATGCGCAACGTTGCCTCCGCGTCCGCGAGCGGCACGGCCCGGCTGCCGCGCACGCCGATCGCCTTCACGCGTTTCGCGCCGAGCACCGCCCCGAGCCCGCCGCGCCCCGCGTGACGCCCCTCGTTCGCGATGCCCGCGTATCGCACGAGCCGCTCGCCCGCGACCCCGATGACCGCGAATCGATGCTCGGGATACTCCTTCCCGAGGCGCTCACTCGCCTCTGAAATTTGAAAATCACGCCCCCATAGATCCGGGCAAGGCACGACCTCCGCGCCTTCCTCGTCGATGAGCACGATCGACGGCTCCGCGGCCTCCCCGACGATCACGATCGCATCGACCCCCGCGCGTTTGCCCGCGATGGCGAACGACGACGACGAGAGCCCGTCCGAGATGCGCCCCGTGAGCGGCGATTTCGCCACGAATGCGAGCTTCGCCGAGGTCGTGAGCGGCGTGCCCACGAGCGGACCGAACGCGAGCACGAGCGCGGCCTCGGGGCCAAGCGGATCGAAGCGCGGCTTCGTCTCGCGCGTGAGGAGCAGCGCGCCGAGCCCGACCCCGCCGACGACGGCGCGCCGCGTCGCCTCGTCGAGCGGCACGTGTTCTGCGGTCCGGCGGCCGAGGTCGACGCGCAGATATCGCTCGAAGAAACCGCCGCGCCCCATGCACGGTTTCTAACCGCCTGCGTCCGCGGACACCAGCACCACGACGTCCCCTTCGCCGAGCGCCATCTCCGGATCGGCCGTGATCTGCGCCCCATTGAGAGCCACGAGCCAGCCCGGCGCGAGGCGTCCGCCCGCGACGATGAGGGGCTCGAGCGCTGGGCACGCGACGCCCAGGGCGGCGAGCGCTTCGCCGAGCGAGCACGCGGCGACCTCGATCGCCGCGCGTCCAGCGCGCAGACGAGCCACGCCGTAAAGCTCGATGGTCACCACGCGGCAAACCTACCAGCACACTGCACGCGCGCCCCTCGAATCCCACGAGGTTTTTCCTCGCCTAGACCTTTGACGCATCCCGTCACGAACATCCTTTGAAATTCGTCGCTTGACGGTGCGTGGCTTCTCATGGTTTCACGTCAAACGAAGGCCGTGGGTCATTCCGGCAGCCCGCGCACGCGTTTTCGCGGGCCGGGGCGGTCATGAAAGCCACCACCCCCATCGGCGGAGGTCAGCGCGATGCAACTTCGTAGGCGACAGCTTCCCCTCTTCCTCTCGATCCTCGCGGCTCTCTTCCTGTTCGGCGGGAGCGCCTTCGCCGAGGACTGGAAACTCACGGGCAGCGGGATCCGGGTCAAGACCGTGGTCCTCGTCGACGTGAACGTCTACCAGATCTCGCACTTCATCAAGGGCGCGGTCGAGAAGTCGAAGAAGGCCGTGATCGACGCGGACATCGACAAGAAGTTCGAGTGGTCGATGAAGCGCGACGTGGATCACGAGAAGGTCGTGCAGACGCTGCGCGACGCGTTCGCGATGAACGGCTACGCGGACAAGGGCAAGATCGACAAGTTCCTCGCCGCCTTCTCCCGCGAGCTCAAGGAGAACTCCAAGATCTCGATCGTCTACGACGCCGCGAAGAAGACCACGACGGTCAGCGTGGGCGGCGGCGGCAGCGCGTCGGTCGAGGGCGTCGACTTCATGAAGGGCGTCTGGAGCATCTGGTTCGGCAAGATCGACCAGCCGAAGCTCGGCGACGCGCTCATCAGCAAGCTGTGAACGAAGACGCGGCGCCCTCGGCTCCGCACGCATAGGCCGGCTGCTCGTCACGACAAGGACGACGCCGGCCTTCGTTTTTCCTGGCGTCCTTGCCCGCCACGGCCCCCGGCGACAAGCTCCGCGCCTCGCATGGCCCCCGCCCCCTTCACCCGACGAACCGACTGGGATCGCACCGAAAATCCGCTGACCACCCTGCTCGCCGCCGCCGCGCGCTCGGGCCGCGAGCTCATCGACCTCACGGAGTCAAACCCCACGCGCGCCGGGATCGTCGACACCACGCCGCTCGTCGCCCTGCTCGGCCATCCCCGCGGCGCGACGTACGCGCCGCTTCCGCTCGGCCACCCGAAGGCCCGCGCGGCCGTCGCCGCCTCCTTCCACGAGCGCGGCCTGCCTGCCCGCGAGGACCGCGTCGTCCTCAGCGCGAGCACCAGCGAGGCGTACACGTGGCTCTTCAAGCTGCTCTGCGAGCGCGGCGATCGGGTGCTCGTCCCGGCGCCCTCGTACCCGCTCTTCGAGTTCCTCGCCCGGCTCGAAGACGTCGAGCTCGCCACGTACCCGCTCCTCCGCGAGGAAGGTTTTCGTATCGATCTCGGCGCGCTCGATCGTGCTGCCGAAGTGGCGCAGGGCCACGCGCGCGCGATCGTCCTCGTGCACCCGAACAACCCCACCGGCACGTTCGTGCGTCGCGACGAGGCGATCGAGGTCGGAAGGATCGCCGCGCGTCACGGCATGGCCCTCATCGTGGACGAGGTCTTCGCCGAGTATCCGCACGGCGCCTTGCCCGCGGATCGGCTCCCGAGCTTCGCGGGCGAGCGCGAGGCGCTCACGTTCGTGCTCGGTGGCCTCTCGAAGAGCCTGCTTTTGCCGCAATGCAAGCTCGGCTGGACGCTCGTCTACGGCCCCGACGCGCTTTGTGACGAGGCGATCGCGCGGCTCGAGCTCGTCGCGGACACCTACCTCTCGGCGTCGACGCCGGTGCAGCTCGCGCTGCCGGAGCTGCTCGCCGCGCGCGCCTCGGTGCAAGGGCCCGTCCGCGCGCGAACCGCGGAAAACCTCGCGGCGCTCGATCGCGCGCTCGTGGCCGCGGGCGAGGACGCTGCGGTCCGGCGCCTGCCCACGGACGGCGGCTGGTACGCGATCCTCGAAGTGCCGCGGACGCGCGACGAGGACGCTTGGGTCGAAACGCTCGTGCGTGAGCACGGCATCGTCGTGCATCCGGGGTATTTCTTCGACATGGAGCGCGAGGGGTTTCTCGTGGTCAGCTTGCTGCCTCGCCCCGAGATCTTCGCGCGGGCGATCGAGATCGTCGTCACGTCCGTCGCGAAAGGTTGAGCGCCGCGACGGATCGCCTAGAGTGCGCCGCATGCGCGAAGAGACCGAAGTCATCGTCGTCGGCGCCGGTCCGTCGGGGCTCTCCGTCGGGGCGTGCTTGCGGTCCCGCGGCATCTCGTTCGAGATCCTCGAGCGATCGGCCGAGGTCGGATCGTCCTGGCGGAACCATTACGAGCGGCTGCACCTGCACACCGTGCAGCGCTTTTCATCATTGCCGGGCATGCCATGGCCTGCCGGCACGCCGACCTACCCGTCGCGGGCGCAGATGGTCGCGTACCTCGACGCGTACGCCCACGACTTCGAATTGACGCCGCTCTTCGGCGAGGACGTCCGCTCGGCGCGGCGCGTGGACGGGGGGTTCGTCCTCCGCACCGAGGCGAACGAGTACCAGTCGCGCGCGCTCGTGGTGGCCACGGGGTACAACCGCGTCCCCAACGTCCCGACGTGGCCGGGCGACGCCTCGTTCGGCGGACCGATCCTGCACAGCTCCCGCTACAAGAACGGCGATCCTTGGCGCGGAAAGCGGGTCCTCGTCGTGGGCGCGGGCAACTCCGGCGCGGAGATCGCGCTCGACCTCTGGGAGCACGGCGCCAAGCCTTCCCTTTCGGTCCGCGGCCCCGTGCACGTCGTGCCGCGGGATCTGACGGGCGTCCCCTCGCAGATCAGCTCGCTCTTCCTGTTTTCGCGCCTGCCGCCCAAGATCGCCGACGCGATCTCGCTTTTCGCCCTCGATCGGATGCTCGGGGACCTCACGCCGTACGGCTTCACGCGCCCCAAGCTCGGCCCGATCTCGCAGGTCGTCCTCAAAAAGCGCATCCCGCTCATCGACGTGGGCACGCTGGAGCTCGTCAAGCAAGGGCAGATCGACGTGGTGAAGGACGTGCGCTCCTTCAGCCCTGGCGAGGTGCACTTCGTCGACGAGACCACGCGCCCTTTCGACGCGGTCGTCCTCGCGACGGGGTATCGGACCGGGATCTCCGAGTATTTCGAGGACGCGGAGGGGTGGCTCGACGAACGGGGGTATCCTCGTTATTTCGGTGAGCCGGTGCCGGGGGCGCCGGGGCTCTTTTTCATCGGCTTCCGGAACCCGCTCACCGGCGCGCTGCACGACATCGCGATCGAGGCCGAGCGCGTCGCGGAGCACCTCGCGGGGGAGAAACGTTGAAATGGCCGGGCTCGATCACTGGCATCCGGTGCTCTTCGCCGACGCGCTTGGGTCGAAGCCCGCGCCCGTCCGCGTCTGTGATCACGAGCTCGTCCTGTTTCGCGCCTCGAATGGGAAAGCGACCCTCGGCGCGCTCGCCGACGTGTGCCCGCACCGCGGCATGCGCCTCAGCGAGGGGCGCGTGGAGGGCGGGCGGCTGGTTTGTCCCTATCATGGCTGGTCCTTCGCGCCGGACGGCGAGGGAAGGTGCCCGGCCACGCCCGCGGCGCGTCCCTGCGCCGACGCCTTCGACGTGATCGAGCGATTCGGCCTGATCTGGATCAAGCGCCGCGAATCTCCGGTCGTGTTCCCCACGATCGACGTGAGCGGCTATCACCTCATCGGCAAAACGCGGCACCGGGCGGAGGCGCCGCTCGAGGTCACGCTCGACAATTTCATCGAGGTCGAGCACACGCCCGAGGTCCACGCGCTGCTTGGGTATCCACGCGAGCGCATGCCGGAGATCACGTGCGAGGTGACGAGCACGGACACGAGCGTTCGCGTCGTCAACGAGGGCCCGCAAAAGGCGCTCCCGCGGCCGTTGTATTCGCTGCTCCAGATCGAGCCCGGGGATACCTTCGTGGACGACTGGACCACGTGGTTCTCGCCGGTCTACACGGTCTACGACCAATACTGGTTCGACCCAGCGACGCGGCAGCGGCGGCCGAATGCCCTGCGGATCGTGGTCTTTTTCGTGCCCGTCACGGCCGAACGGACGGACATCTTCGCGCTCTCGTACGCGCTCGCGGCGCCGTGGGAGCGGTACGGGCTCAATGCCTTCACGTATCTCCTGACGCGTGCGTTCGTGGTGATGGAGCTGCGGCGCGACGTCACGCTTCTCGGCAAACTCGCGGACAAACGGCCCGAGCTCCGCGGCCGGACCTTGAGCCGCTTCGACAAACCGCTCGGGCTCGCGCGAAAGCGCATCGAGACGATCTACCGCGGCCGTAGCTAGACTGCGCGGTGCGCGCGCTTCACCTCGTCGGCGGCTTCGAGCGCTGCTTCCATTTCCTGCACGAGCTCGTCGGCGGCCGCCTGCTCCTTCGCCGCCTGCTCCTCCCGCATCGAGGCATCGAGCCGCGCCGACGTTTTCCGTAGCGCCTCGGCGACCCGCTTTCCTTCCGCAGACGCCGGATCCACGCGCCGCTCGCGTAACGACCGGATCGCCGCATCCACCGCCGGCGCGAGCGGCGCCGCCAGCACCGGATCGGCGCGCCGGAGCTGATCCTTCACCCCACGCGCGAGCGAAAGCATCTGCCCCGCGGGCGAGGCGTCCCGCTTCTTTTTCCACGTCCACGCGGCGAATCCGACCGCCGCCGCGATCACCACGCCCGCGCCCGCCTGCACATACGGCATCACGCCGGGCGCGACCTCCACCATGGGCGGCGGCGGCAGGGTCGCCGTGATCCCCTCGCCGACGAGCGAGCCTTTGAACTCTTCCCAGCCCATGAGCCGCTTTTGCAGCGCGATTCGCTTGTTCACCACGAGGCACGGCGCCTCGACGCCCGCTGCCGCGCACGCCTCCGCGCCCGAGCCCGTCGCGAGGAGCTCCGCCTCGTGCGCATCCACGTTTCGTTTCGTCAGGTGAAACCCGCCCGCCTCCACCTCCACGAGCCCCACCGGATCGACCGACGCGCCTCCGGGCGCCTCCTTCGGCCAGGTCGTCGTGGCCGCGTCGAGGATCGAGCCGTCGTGCTTTGACGTGTAGAACCCGCGCAGGGTGATGGTTTGTCCCGCCGCCACGTCCACGTGCACGGCGGGTTGGTCGAGCGGGATCTTGAGGACGATCGGATCGGACATGTCCGTTTCAGCCTAACGCAGGTGCGAGCGGCTCGCGGTCTCGAGCAGCATGGCGAAGAGGAGCGGATCCCCCATGCCCGTGCTTTGCGCCGCGTGCTCGCGCATGCGGGCGAGGCGATCGGCGTCTTTCAGGAAGAGCGGCTCTTCGAGGGTCTTCGCCGCCTCGCGCAGGATCGTCTCGCGCTCGGTGAGCAGGCTGATCGCGGACTGCTTGTCGCCCCCCGCGACGTTCTGCGCCGCGCGCGCCAGCGTCTCGCCCGCGGCGAAACCCTGGATCGTGCGGGCCACGGAGCCGTCGATCGTCGCCCCGCTCGCCGCGTCGGAGTCAGCCCACTCGATGTCGACCGGGAACTCTTCGGTCACGTTTTTCTTGGAAATGCGGTCCTTGTACTTGAGCTCGACCAGCGCGAGCTGCCCCTTGCCCACGCCGGCGCCCGCACGGAGCTGGAAGAGCAACGCGTGGCTATCGCCCGCGGCGAAGGCCGGGATGAAGAACCGCATGCCGCCCTCGTTGTCCTCTTTGCGGTCCTGCTTGATGTTGTCGCGCTTCGCCGCTTGCTCGTCCGCCGCGACTTCCTGCGCCCGCACGCGTTGCGCCTCGGCCTCCGAGAGGCGGCGCGAGCCGTAGACCTTGAGCAGATCAAAGCCCTTCTTCAGGCGCACGCGGACCTCGACGGCCGTCGCCGCCGGGTCGAGGCGCTTGTCGAGCTCGGTGCCGAGCGCCGGGGCGATCTGCGCCGCGTCGCGCAGGTAATAGTAGCCGCCCGCGCCATCCTCGGCGATCGCGCTCATGAGCGCGCCGTCGTAATCCGTGCCGAGGCCAAACGTGCTCGTTTGAATGCCCTTCTGAAAGGCGTCGAGCGCGAGCTTCGAGATGCCGCTCGCCGACTTGATCCCGCTGTTCGCGCGGCCGTCGGAGAGCAAAAGCACGACCTTCACCGCGTCCTGCGGGATGGTCTTCGTCTCGGCCTGCGCATACCCGAGCTCGAGGCCGCTCGAAATGTTGGTGCCTCCGCCTTCCTTGATCTCGGCGATGACCTTCTTGATGGCCTCGCGGCGCGCGCCGACGGGGCCGTCGGGGATCTTCACCTCGGCGTCGGTCGAGAACGTCACGAGGGAAAAATCATCGCTCGGGGCGAGCTTGTCGACGAGCGCGCTCGCGGCCTCGCGGGCCTGCTTGATCGACTCGCCTTGCATCGAGCCGCTCACGTCGAGGACGAGGTGCACGGAGAGGTGCGGGCGCTCAGCAGGTTTGTCGGGGCTCGATTTCAGCGTGAGGCGGAGGTGGAACGGGCTGCCCGAGGGCGGGAGTTTTCCGCGCTCCAGGCCGGCCTGGATGCCGAGCGCCTTGCCCTTCGGGACTTCGAAGCCCGTGACGTAGCGGGCGCCGATGTCCGAGACGAGCTCGCGCTCGCCCGCGGGGATGATGCCGCGCGCAACGGCGGACTCGAACGCGGCGAGGTGGCCGCCGCCGGGACGGTATGTCGTGGCAAACCGGCCGTTCGGATCGATCGTGGGCGCGTCATTCGCGGCGGGCGGGATCAACGCCTGGGTCGGGGCGGGCGGCGGGGCGGCGGCGCCGCCGGCTTTGGCTTTCTCCGCGGCGGCCGGGGCGTCGCCCGGCGCGCGGCTCATGTCGCCGCCGCGGACGCCGTACTTGCCCGCCTGTGCTTCCTGCTTGGCGTCGTCGGCCAAGAAGCCCTGCTCACCTTTGGCCCGGGTGTTCGGCTCGTCGGGCGACAGCGCGGGTGCTTCCTCGTTGCTCGGGGCTGCCTTCGTGCACCCGCCGCCGCCGACGACGCTCGCCAGGCAGAGGCTTCCGAGGATCATCGAGGTACCGCTCTTCGACATGCGCGACATGGTCATATCCCTCAGGCTCGAGACGACGTGTTCGGTGCGGTTCGACGAAGCAGGGCCGCGGACGATCTACGGCGACCCCGCCGATCTTCGCCGATTTTCGAACCCAAGGGGAGCGGGAACTCGCAGCGTCGGCCGTTGTCGGAGCGTCGCCAGGGGGGTCAACGGGCCCCGAGCCCCATGGCCGTGTCGAAGGCGAAGAGGAAGCTGCCTTGCAGGGCGACGCCCGCGCCGGCGCCGCGGACCCAGTCGTTCTTGCCAAACCCGACCATCAAGGCCCCGGCCGTCACGTACAGGACGTCGAGCCCCGCATTCACGAGGAAGATCGTCCGCATCCTGCGGTCCTCGGCCTGCCAGGAGGAAAGGGGTTTGTCGAGGCCGCGTTGCTTCGCGAGGCCGTGGTAGCCGAACCCGGCGATGACGCCGTCGACCGCGCCCCAGGCGACGTTCTGGATGCCTATCGAGCGCGTGTAGGCGTCGCCGCCCGTGGCCCATAATGCGGCGCCCGTGGCGATGCTGGCGACGGCCCAGCTCGTGAGCACGGTCATCGCTCGCGTCTGTGTTTCGAGGTGCGCCTCGCGTGCGGCGAGGGCCGCGGGATCGGGACCTTTCGGTACCGGCAGCGGCACGGGCGCGATCGCGGGCGCAGGCGGCTCGGCGCGCGCGATCGCGGGCGCGAGGAGCAAGGCGAGGACGTGGATTCCGAGGGCACGCCGTGGCATCGTGGTTTGGAATGTACCAAGACGACGCGCTCCCCCGAAGACCCTTCCTCGGCCTCGAACTACGCGCGTGTCCCGCGGAGGGCGCCTCGGAGGGCCTCCCGGTCGTGCGGGTGGCCGAAGGCGGGGCCGCCGCGCTCGCGGGCGTGCGTGCGGGCGATCGCCTGCTTTCGCTGGGCGGCGCGACGGTGTCCGAGCCGCGCGCGCTCGTCGCGCTCGTGCGAGGCCTCGTGCCCGGCGCGCCGCTCCATTTCGAGATCGTGCGGGACGGCGCGCGCGTGACGCTCCCGGGGAAGGCCACGGCGCTGCCGGTCGAGCATATCGCGGGGGCGGAGGTTCGTCTGGGACACGTGACCGTGCGGGGATCGTGGCGGCAAAGGACATTGCTTGCGATCCCGACGTCCGGAAAGCCGCCCTTCCCGGGGATGCTTTTTCTTTCGGGCCTGCGTACGGGGTCCTGTGAGCTCTCGCAAGACCCGGAGGATCCGATGCGACGGCTCCTCGAAGGCCTCGCTGCCGCGGGGATCGCCACGATGCGCGTCGAGCGCAGCGGCGTGGGCGACAGCGAGGGTCCGCCCTGCCAAACCCTGGGCTTCTTCGACGAGGTGGAGGGGTCACGGGCCGCACTCGAATCCCTGGCGAAGGACCCGCGCGTGGGGCGGATCGTGCTCTTCGGCCAGAGCCTCGGGGGGATGATCGCGCCGCTTCTCGCGGGTGAGGGCACACGGGCGTGTGGCATCGTCGTGTTCGGCACGACCTCGCGCAAATGGGTCGATTGTATGGTCCGGGCGACGCGGTTCCAAGGCATCCTCGCCGGGATGGAAGGCGAGGCGCTCGAAGAACACGTCGCCGCGTGGAGCGAGATGCACGTGAGCGTTTGTCGGGATGGCATGTTCCCGCGAGACGTCTTTGCGGCGCGCCCCGAGCATGCGTGGCTCGAAGGGCCCTCGTGCCACGGCGAGACGATGTTCGGCCGGCATGTCTCGTTGTTCCGGGAGATCGAGCGCCTCGATCTCCCCGCGCTCTGGAGGGCGACCACCGTGCCCGTGCTCGTGCTGCACGGCCGCTACGATCACGCCATTCCGCCGGACGAGGGGCGGATGATCGCGGACGAGATCGCGAGCGCTTCCCCGGGGCGGTCGCTTCTCGTGCTCCTCGACCAGGTGGGGCACGACATGCGCAGGCACGAGAGCCACGTGCAGAGCTACACGAATCCACGCGCCGGGGTGTGGGACGAGGGGATTCTCCGCACGACGCTCGAATGGCTCGCGCTCGAGGGGCTGATCAGCGAAGAACCTCGTCGATGAAGCTCCCGAGCGCGCGGCCTTTGGCCACGCGTGTCAATCGGAAGCGATCGGCAACCTGCGCCGCGGCGCCTCGCCCGACAGGCCGACGGGCTCTGCGCCGAGCGGCTCCTCCACGAGCTCGAACAGGCCGAAGTCGTAGGGCTGTTGCGGAGCGTTTTTCCGCTTCTCGATCCGCTCGCGCACGCCGCGTTTTTCGAGTTCCTTCACGCGATGATAACAGAACGGGTTGTTCCCGCGCCGCCCGAGTGTGCAATGGGTCGTCCACGAGCAGCCTGCGCGGCAGTACGGGGCGAAATAACAGGTCCGGCAGAACCCCCATAGCTCGTCCTCCGTCCGCTCGCGGGAAAACTTCAGCGCCTCCCCGTGCTCCCAGATGGCGTCGAGCGAGATCGCGCGCACGTTGCCGCCCGCGTAAGGCGCCGTGGGGAGCGAGGGGCAGCCCTTCACGGTCCCGTCGGATTCGATGCCGATGCCGGAAATGCCTGCGCGGCAGCCGCTCCAGTAGGCCTCCTGGCCGCCCGGCCGTGATCGGAGCAGGGCCTCGTGCGGGCCGTAATAGCCGAGGTTGTTGCCCGCCACGACGTCGAAGATCCAGCCCTTGCCCTGGCCCTCGATCGCGGCCTCGCGCTGAATGGCCGCGAGCGTGTCGATGATCGGCACCACGTGCCACGGCTCGACGATCCACTCGGGCCGATCGGCCGCGCGGCCCATGGGCACCGTGATCTGCACCTGCCACGCGAGCACGCCGCGGGCGCGGACTTCCGTGGCGATCTCGCGCAAGACGCCCATGTTCAGGCGGTTGATCTGCGTATTCGCGGTGAGGAGCAGCCCGGCGGCGGCGCCCGCTTCGAGCGCGCGCATCGCGGCGGCGTGGCTGCCTCGATTGCCGCGGAGCTCGTCGTGAATCGGCGCCGTGCCGTCGACGGAGACCCCGAGCGCCGTGAGGCCGGCGTCGCGGAGCTTTCGCGCTCGTTCGACCGTCATCGCGCGGCCGCCCGTCTGCATGATGACGCGGAGCCCGTGCCGGGCGAGGCGACCGACGATCGCGTGGATGTCCTCGCGGAGATACGCCTCGCCGCCGATGAGCACGACCTCGCGGCAGCCGAGGCGGGCGAGGCCGTCGGCGACTTCGAAGACCTCGTCCGTCGAGAGCTCGGCGTTCCGGGCGTGGCCCGCGCGCGACCCGCAATGCTGGCAGGGCTGATCGCATTTCATCGTCAGCTCCCAGACGGCGAAGAGAGGGATGGGCGCGTCGCCGTCCTCGGGCCTGCGCGCGCGGGGGGCGGGGGTCGTCGTGGGGATCCGAAGCTCGGCCATGGGCGCCGAGCTTAACCGTTTCGTGCTTTCGTGTCGCGGGGCACGAGAGCGCTTGACGAGGCTGCCAGGTCGTTGCGACGATGACACCCATGCCTCCCATGCTCGTGCTCTGTTCGGCTTGTGGGTGTCATGCGCGATCGACCGAGAACGATTGCCCTCATTGTGGCGCTCGTCTGCGCGGCGAGAGCGGCGCTCCGCTGCGCAGCGCGGCCGCGCTCCTGCTCGGTCTGACCCTCGCGGCCGCGGCGGCCGAGGGCTGCGTGGTCACCGCGGCCTATGGCGTTCCGCCGATCGACGGATCGGGCGGGGGAGGCAACGGCGGCGCGGGCGGCGACGGCGGCGCGGGCGGCGACGGCGGCGCGGGTGGCACCCAGGACGCCGGGACGGATTGAACGAGGAGGTTCGGCGATGTCCTCCATGACCCGACCGTGTGCCCTGTGCGGTGGACTCAATCTACCGACGGACGACGTGTGCAGGCATTGCCACTTCCGGCAACCGGCGCCCATGGCGCAGGCTCCGCAGCCTGCGCCCGTGCCTCCGCCGGGGTTCGTCCAGATGCAACCCCAGCCATTCCGCCCGCCACTGCCGCCGGGGGAAGTGCCCGAGCCTTGGGGAATGGGCCCGCCGCTCCGCCCCTGGGATCCCTCGAGCAACGCGCCGCCGCCGGCCCCGGGGTATGGCGCGCCGCCGCTGCCGGCCAACACGCCCATGCCCCCGCCCACACCACCGGACGACAAGAGCAAAAAGCGCTCGTAGCTCAATCCCCCGCGCAAACGCCCGCGCTGCACACCTGACCGCTCGGGCAATCACAATCCACCTGGCAGGGGAGCTGCGGCGCAGGCGGGGCCTCGCAATACCCGCCGACGCAGCTCTGGCCCGTCGGGCATTCACACGACGCCACGCAGGCGACCTTGCACGCGCCGTCGATGCAGGACGCGCCGCCCGCACAATCACAATCGGCCTGGCATTCGATCGAGGACCAACCTCCTTCGCCGCTGCCGCCGGTGCCGTAGCCGCCGCCGGTCTCGCTGCTGCCGCCGCCGGCGCCGTAGCCGCCTTCGCCGCCGCTGCCGGGCGGAGGGGGCAGCGGCGCGCCCGGACATTGATAGGCGCCGAGATCCACGCACCCCGCCTCGATCACGCAAATGCAGCCCGTCTCCACCAGGTAAGGCGTCGACGCGTGCTGGGCATTGCAACCATCGATGCACGCGACGAACGCGTCGGCGTCGATGGCCCCGCAGCCAGCGAGGTGATCACACATGTCGTTGCAGATCCCCGCCGGCCCGTAACCGCCGGTCCCCTCCGACCACTCATCGTCCCACGGGCCATTGCCGTGCTCGAAGTAGCACCCGCCCGTCACCGTCACCATGGACAGAAACAACCCGGTAGCCCACGCATGGGCCGCGCGACGCGTCATCATTCGTCACCTCGAACGGTGGTAGGTTTGTCCCGACGAAGGCTCGTCACCACGCGCCTCCCGTCGATTCGTCCGTGGGTGCCCCGTCCCGCGCCGTTCGTTCAATTCTTTTCCGTTTGTACGAGAGAACACGGCCCGTAGAGCCCTCGGTCCGTCCGCGCGGGCACGTTCGCCCGGAGGGGCACGAAATCGACGTTGGGCCTTGAACGAACGCCCTTGTTGCGGGCACGAAGAGGGGCGATGAGGGCCCTCGATTTGCTTGCGCCTCTCTTTTTCTCGCGCCCCACGGCCAGCGCCGCTCGGGTCGAGGAAGAGCTCGTGGAGCGGCTGCGTCGCGGTGAGAGCTCCGCGATCGCCGAGGTGTACGACGAGCACTACGCCACCGTCCGCGCCTTCGCCCGCCGCCTCACCGGTGACGACGCCGCGGCCGAGGACCTCGTTCACGACGTGTTCGTCAGCTTGCCCAGCGCGGCGCAGCGGTTCCGCGGCGAGTCGTCGCTCAAGACGTTCCTCGTCTCGATCGCCGTGAACCACGCCCGCCATCATCTCCGCTCCGCCGCCCGTCGCCGCGTGGCCCTGGAGCGGCTCGGCCGCGAGCCTCTTCCGGACGCACCGAACCCGGAGCGAGACGTGAGCCGCGCCGCGCTGGCCCGCGCGCTCGACCGCGCCCTCGATCAGCTCCCCGTCCCGCAACGTGTGGCGTTCGTGCTCTGCGAGGTCGAGGATCGCAGCGCGCGCGAGGCCGCCGAGATCATGGGCGTGCCCGAGGCCACGGCGCGCACGCGCCTGTTCCACGCGAAGCAGAAGCTCAGGGCCCTGCTCGATGAGGAGGAGAGCCGATGAAGGACGACGTGCTCCGCGCCGCCACCCGCGCGCTTCGCGAAGAGGCCGATGCATCGAAGGGCCGAGAAGCCGAGACGCGCGCCCGCGTCCTCGCCACGCTGAAGTCGCGTCGCGCGCGCAAACTCGCGGCGATCCGGGTGTTCGTCCCCCTCGCGGCCGTGCTCGTGGGTTCGGTCGCGTGGGCCGAGGCGACGCACCGATTGCCGAGCGTCTGGTACGAGCTCAAGCACGATCTCGGGTTCGGACGAGAAGAAGAGGAGGCGCCCGCGGCGGCGCCCTCGAATCCGCCCGTGGGGAGGCCTGTCGCGAAAAACGCGGCGCCCGCGGAGAAGGCGGAAGCGCCTGCAGAGAAGGCGGAACCGTCCGCGGAGGAGGCGGCCGAGCCCGAGGTTTCGCCGTTGCGGAGCGAGGCGCAGGCCGCGCCTCCCGAGACCGTGGGTGCTCAAGCGGTTGCAGCACCAAAGATTGTAGCGGCGGCGTCGTCTCCAAAGCCGAGCGCATCGACCGGAACGGCCGTCGTCGAAGCTCCCGCCGCGGCGCCTGCGCCTCAGGTCGACACGGACGACGCGCTGTACCGCGCCGCCCACCAGGCCCATTTCGTCACGCGGGATCCGGCCGGCGCGCTCGCGGCGTGGGACGCTTATTTGCGGGCGGCGCCGCGCGGTCGGTTCGCGCCCGAGGCCCATTACAACCGGGCGCTTTGCCTCGTGCGGCTCGGACGAACGGCCGAGGCCGAGCGGACGCTGGAGCTCTTCGCATCGGGCTCCTTCGGCGGCTACCGCAAGGCCGAGGCGAAGGCGCTGCTCGACGCGATGCGCGGCCCCACGCCGTGATTTCCTTCGAATCGTGTGCATCGAAAGAACGAATGCGTCCCCTCCGGGCACGAAGTCCGCGATGAACCGAAACGACGCCGCCACGAGGGCCTCGCGCGCCATTCTCCTCGCGCTCCGCGTCGCCCTGCTCGCCGCGGGCCCGCTCTCCATGCCCACCTTCACCCGCGCGGCGCATGCCGAGGAGCCGACGGGCAGCGCGGTCGTCCTCGTCGTGGAAGGTTTGCCCTGGGATGTCGATCCGGAAGCCGTGCGCGCGGCGATCGGCCGGGAGATTGGCAAAGCCGTGGTCCTCTCGGGCGCGGCGCCTGCTGGGAAAGCTTCGTTCGTGCTGCGCGGCGAGGGCGGGCGGCGCGTGACGCTGACGTACCGCGCCGACGGCGAGGGCGCGATCGTGGGTCGCACGATCGATCTTCCGGACGACGCCGAGCGCGCGGCGGACACGCTGGCCTTGCTCGCGGGGAACCTCGCGCGCGACGAGGCCGCCGAGCTCGCGGCGCTCCTCGGCAAACGGCCCGAGGACAAACCCGCGGCTGCGCCGAGCGAAGCGCCGAAGGAAACACCGAGCGAAGCGCCGAGCGACGCATCGAGCGACGCACCCGCTGCGCCTCCCGTCGCGGAAAAAGCCGAGGCTCCTGCGCAGGAAGCGCCCGCGAAGGCGCCGCCGCCAAAAGGCGAACCCGCGCCACGAAAGGCCGCGCCTGCGCGTGCGCCCGCGCCTGCGGTCGAGCCACCCACGACGCCCACGCGTACGCCCTCGCTCGAAGAGCTCGCGCCTTGCTGGCGTCATGATGCCACGCCGTTTTTTGCGGGCGCCAACGCGCTCCCTCGGATCGGCACGTCGACGAGCCGGGGGTCGAACGTCGTGCACAACCTCTCGGCGAACTTCCTCGCCGGGTATGGCACGGGCCTCGACGGCCTCGAAATCGGGCTCGGACTGAACATCGAGCGCGAATTCGCATGCGGCGCGCAGCTCACCGCCGTCGCCAACATCGTGGCCGGTCCCGTGCGCGGCATGCAGGCGGCGATCGGATTGAATTTCGCCTCTTCGCTGCGCGGCGTGCAGATGGGCAGCATCGATATCGTCGCAGGCCCGGTGAAAGGGGTGCAAATGGGCGCCCTCGACATCGCCGGCGACGTGGTCGGCGCGCAGCTCGGCATGTTGAACATCGCGGGCGCCGTATCGGGGATCCAGCTCGGCACCGTCAACGTGGCCACGGGCCCGGTCAAAGGGTTGCAGTTCGGGCTCGTCAACTATGCGGACCGCTCCACGTTGTCGTTTGGCCTGCTCAACATCATCCGTCGCGGCCGTCTGCACATCGATCTATGGGGGCAGGAGACGGGCATCGTGATGGCCGGTATCGAGCACGGCGGCGATTACATCCACAACATCTACGGTGTCGGCACGCGCCTCGTGGGCGCCGAGCGGCGCCTCGTGTTCAGCTTGGGCCTCGGCGGGCACGTGCAACTTTCGAAGCGTTTCTCCGTCGACGTCGACCTCCTCGGCTATTCGCTGCACGAAACGCCGAGCCTCGCTCCCACCGCATTCCTCGCGCAGGCGCGTGTCGTCGCCGCCCTGGAGATTGGCGCGCGCCTCGGCGTCTTCGCAGGCCCGAGTTACACCGTGGTCAATGCACGCTCGGTGGAAGATGCCTTGCTCGCCCCGTACGACAGTGGAAGCCTGGATCTGAGCGCCTCGAGCCCCGTGCTCGGCTGGCCCGGCGTGACGATTGGCTTGCGGACGTTTTAAGCGCGCGCCGCGACCGAGGACAAGACGCGTTCGAGCTCGGTCGGATCGATCGGCTTCGTCATGTGCAGATCGAAGCCTGCTTCCCGCGCGCGGCGGCGATCCTCCGCGTGGCCGTACCCCGTCTGCGCAATGAGGTATGCCCGCGCCGTCGCCGGATCGGCCCGGAGCGCCCGCGCCAGCGCATAGCCGTCCATCCCCGGCAAACCGAGGTCGCAGAGCACGACGTCCGGCGCGAGCTTGCGTCCCGCGTCGAGCCCCGAAGGACCGGTATACGCGACCTCGGCGCGATACCCGAGGAGGACGAGCAATTCCTTGAGGATGTCCGCCGTGTCGCGGTTGTCCTCGACCACGAGCACCCGCAAGGCCTCCTCCCGCGCAGGGGAGACGGGCCGGGCGGGCTCCGTTTGTCTGGTGAAACGATCTGGCGCGGACGAGAGAGGCAGCCGCACGCGGAAGGTCGATCCGCGTCCCGGACCCTCGCTGTACGCCTCGACGGATCCGCCGTGCAAGGTGATCAGGCTCCGCACCAGGGAGAGCCCGAGGCCGAGGCCACCCCGCTTTCGATCGAGGCTGCTATCGGCCTGGCTGAAGGTTTCGAAGACGCGCGGGATCATCGAGGGCTCCATGCCGATCCCCGAATCCTGCACCACGATCGTCGCGCTGTTCGTCGCGGGATCCGTGACGAGGCAAGCATGCACCTGTCCGCCCGCATCCGTGAATTTGAGCGCGTTGTGCAGGAGATTGCCGATGACCTGTGCCAGGCGGGTGGGATCCCCGAGGGTCCACACCGGCTCGTCCGGCAGGGCGACGTGAAGCTCGATGCCATTGCCCCGGAACGCCGGCCCATAATCGTCGGCCACCTGGCGGACGATCCGCGCGAGGCTGCAAGGCTCCTTGCGCAGCTCGATCTTGCCGCGGGCCACGCGCGAGACGTCGAGCAGATCGTCGATCATCCGGGCCATGTGCGTCACCTGGCGCTGGATCATCTCGCGCGTGCGCACGACGTCCGGCGCGTCGCCCCCCGTGATGTCGAGGACCTGAATGGCCGTACGAATCGGGGCGAGGGGATTGCGCAATTCGTGGGCGAGCATCACGAGGAACTCGTCCTTGCGGCGATCGGCCTCGCGGAGGGCCTGCTCGCTCTCGCGGAGGGCCTGCTCGGCGCGCTTTCGCTCCGTGACCTCCTGCACCACCACGTTGATGCCGAGCAGCGTCGACGCCTCGTCGTGCACGGGGTGGACACTGACCAGCCAATGCCGATCGCCCTCGGGCCGCGCATGGCGGAGCTCGCAATTCGTGACGGCCCGCCCCGATTCGAGGACCCGCTGGCAGAGCTCCTTGAACGGGGTGGCGTCTGGAATGAATTCCCCGAGCGTGCGGCCGAGGTGCTCGGAGATGGGCCGGCCCGTGATGCGCGCCAGCGTCTCGTTGACGTGCACGTACCGGAGATTCCGATCGAGAAAGCAGAGGCCCACCGGGGCGGTCGAATAAACGTTTTGCAGGAGCGCGAGATGGCGCTGCGCGGCCTCTTCGCTCGTCCGCAAGCTCCGGACCAGGCGATTGCGTTCGAGCACCGCCGCGACCTGGTCGCTGAGCATCTGCATGAGCTGGAGATCGTCGGCGCGGAGGTGCGGGCGTTTCGTGGTGGCGAATGCCAGGGTGCCGAGCAGGCGGCCGTGCACCATGAGCGGATATCCCGCATAAGCCTGCACGCCCGCCTTTTTCAGGTCCACCCCGGGATCGAGGTTCGAACGCTGGAGGTCCAAGGCGATGAGGGGTTTGCGGGTCGCGGCGACGGTCCCGCACAGGTACTGGCCGAACGCGATCTGTCGATATTTGAGCCTGTCCTCCGGCGAGATCCCCCCGGCCGACGCGAGGACGAGGGTGTCTGGCGCTTCGCCGACCAGGAAATTGAAGTAAAGTTCGACGCCGAGGTCGTTCGCCAGCTCCTCGAAGAGCGATCCGAGCAGGTGCGACGGCTCGTCGCAGAGGACCAGCCGACTCGCCGCTTTTGCCAGAATATGCAGATGCGTGTGCTCGGCACGCGCGTGCCTGGACGTCTCGGCGGCAAGGGCGAATTTCCGGTGATGCGGCAATTGAACCGATCAGGCGGCGCCGAGGGCTCCCTCGGTACGGTCCCGTTCCCTGTACCGTCGAGTGTACTGCGGAGCAGGCGCGACGCCACGTCGACGCACGCAGGAGCCGAAGCGGAGCCGTGGATACGACCGCCCTTCGTGAGATTCTTCGTTCGGCAGGCTTTCGGCTTTTAGATGTCTTTGCAGCAGCGGAAGCCGAGGTGATAGTTCGCGTGACTATTCTCGCTACCGAGGCGCGTCTCGTGCCAGCTCGGCGCGCGCCAGCGGCAATCGTCCTCGTGTGCCTCGATCGTGGCGAACACGAACCAGCTCCCCTTCATTTCGGTGAAGCCGAGCCCGCCGCTCGCGGCGAGCTCCTCGGGCAACGTGGGCAGGTTCATGTGCTCCGCGGCATTGCCGTGCATGTCGAAGACCCCGAGCGGGCTCTGGCAAGCCGGGAAGGCGCCGGCGGGATAGGTGTTCGAACCACACTGGTCGTAGCCGCCGCCCGGACAACCGGAGGTGCGGCTGCTCGACGTGCCGCAGAGGGCGTGGTTTCGGGCGGCGCCGTAGGCCCACACTTTTTCGCGTTTGTAGTTGTGGTACCAGGTCGCCTCGGCGCGTGGTCGCCCCCATTCGTATTCGGCCTCCGGCGTTCGGACTGCGCCCGCGCAGGCGCCCTCCCATTCGTGCGTGTCGCAGATGCGCTTGCCGACGGCCCGGCAGAGCGCAGCCGCCTCGTTCGCACGCACGTGCACGACGGGGTATTCACAAGGCAGGTTCGGGAATTCGAGCTGGTCGATGCAGACCCGCGCGCTTTCCGCAGTTTGGCCGGACGAAGGATCGTAGAGCGGCACCATGGAAGGCGCCCCGCAGGCGGCCACGTTCGTCTCCGTGACGCCGGCCTCGAGGCGGACGCGCCGGCACTCCGAGCGCGACATCGGGTGGCGCGAGATCGCAGGGTTGCCCTGGCCGAGCACGGACGAGGCGTCGAAGACCGCGCGGACGGCGTCTATCTGCATTTCCGACAAACGGAGGCCGGCGCGCATGCGGTCGAGCAAGCGCGCGCGTTGTTCGTCGAGCGTCTCGGGCTCCCGGTCGAGATCGTCCGAGGCGAGCGTGCGGGGCGGCGGAGGCGCGGGGACGCGCGTCGCGAGCCGGCGTGCTTCAAGGCGCCGTTGCGGCGGGAGGGTGACGGAGAGGACGAGCGTCACGGCGGTGCCGAGCGCGAGGAGGACGAGCGCCGCCTCGCTCAGCGCTCGCCGCCCGAGGCGCGGCGCTCGCGGAGCCTCGACGAGCGTCGAGGCGAGCGGCGGCACGGAGTCGGGGCGGGGAGGATCGAGGGGCATCGAGGATCGCGCCGCTCATTGTGTCCTCGCCCTCGCCGCGTGGCCAAGAGAGCGGCGGCCTAGCCGCGCGGGCGGACCGGATTTCGTAACGTCCCCACGCCTTCGACCTCAACCTCCACGACGTCGCCGGCCACGATCGGACCCACGCCGTGCGGCGTCCCGGTCGCGATGAGATCCCCGGGTTCGAGCGTCATGACGCCGCTGATGTACGCGATGAGCCGCGCGATCGAGAAGAGCATGTCGCGCGTGTTCCCATCCTGCCGGATCTCCCCGTTCACGCGGCAACGCACGGCGAGCGCGCTCGGATCGATCCCGGTGACGAGGAGCGGGCCCGTGGGGCAGAAGGTGTCGAAGCCCTTCGCCCGCGTCCACTGGCCATCTTTCTTCTGCAGATCCCGCGCCGTGACGTCGTCGACGCACGTGTACCCGAAGATGAAGTCGAGCGCGCGCTCCTCCGAGACGCGACGGCAACGCGCGCCGATCACCACGCCGAGCTCGGCCTCGTGATCGACACGGCTGCTTTCCTCGGGAAGCTCGATCGTCTCGTCTGCGGCGACGATCGACGACGGCGGTTTGAAGAAGAGGAGCGGCTCGGCCGGGACGTCGTTGCCTAGCTCGGCGGCGTGCGCGCGGTAGTTCCGACCCACACACACGATCTTGGTGGGTGTGACCGGCGCGAGCAGGCGCGCGCCGGCGAGCGGCACCTCCTCGCCCGTCTCGGATGTTCGTTCCCAGGGCGCGCCTGCGAGCAAGCGGAGTCTGTCCCCGTCGAGACGCGCGAAAGCCGCGCGCCCCTCGCCTCGATCGATGCGTGCGAACGTGGTCATCGTGCTTCCGCCGAGCGTAGCATGCGGGTCCTCGCGTTCGGCGCAGCGCTCGCGGGATCCACGCCCGTCCGGGCTGATGTCGTGGTCGATCGGATCGTCGCCGAGGCCCGCATGTACCGGGATCTCGTGGACCGTCTCATCGAGGAGCGGCTGAGCGGCGCTCGCGCTCGTGCAGCGGGGCTTCGCTACCATGCGGGCCATGCGCAAGCGCCATGCCTCTCTCGCTTTCTTCTCGATCTTCCTCGCCGCTGCCGTCGCGGACGCGGCCGACATCGACGCGGATCCGTCGAACTACCGTGATCTCCTGGACACGTTGAAGCCTGGCGACACGCTCGTCCTCGCCCCGGGCACGTACACGCAGGGCCTGCCGATAACGAACCTGAACGGCACCGACGACGCGTGGATCACCGTCCGCGGCCCCGCCTCCGGCGCGCCGGCGATCTTCGAGGGCGACGCCTGCTGCAACACCGTCGAGCTCGTGAACGCCTCGTACGTCGCGATCGAGAACCTCACCGTCGACGGCAAGGGCATCCCCGGCGTGTTCAGCGTCAGCGCCAAGAACGGCACGAACAACGTCGTCCATCACGTGCGCATCGAGGGCTGCACCTTCGTCGGCCAGAGCGGCTCGCAGCAGACCGTGGCCATCTCCACGAAGACCCCGACCTACGGCTGGATCGTGCGCCGCAACGTCATCGACGGCGCCGGCACGGGCATGTACTTCGGCAACTCGAACTACGCCGATCCCTTCGTGGGCGCCGTCATCGAGTACAACCTCGTCAAGCGCACGATCGGCTACGGCATCCAGATCAAGAACCAGAACGATTGGCCTGCGCACACCGCGCTCCCGAACATCGACGCGCCACGCACGATCCTTCGGCACAACGTCTTCCTCGAGGACGACCAACCGAGCCCGGACGGCGCGCGGCCGAACCTGTTCGTCGGCGGCCCGCCTCCGAGCGGACCGGGCGCAGGCGCGCTCACGGAGATCTACGGCAACGTCTTCGTGCACAACACGAGCGAGTCGCTCCTGCAGGCGACCGGCCGCGTCTCCGTGCACGACAACCTCTTCGTCGACGTCGCAGACACGGCCCTTCGGCTCACGACGCACGACGGCTTCCCGCTCCTCTACGCGCGCGTCTACGACAACACGTTCTACGCGGCGAAGCGCGCCGTCGTCTTTGGCAGCGAGGCGACCGAGGGGGATCTCGTCGCGGGCAACCTCGTGTTCGCGGACGAGGCCGTCTCCGGGCCGAGCACGGGCACGGGCTCGAACCTCGTCGACGTCGCAGCGAACGCAGCGAACTACGTGCAGAAGCCGTCGCTCGTCCTCGGCGACATGGACTTCTACCCGCTGCCCGGCAAGGCCGAGACGAGCCCGCTCGACACGTCCGCGTTCGTGGACGACCCCGAGCACGCGTGCGACTTCAACGGCAGCCCTCGCAAGGACTTCGCTTTCCGCGGCGCGTACGCGGGGGCGGGCGCGAACCCCGGATGGAAGCCGGCCGAGGCCATCAAGCCGACCATCGTCTGCGGAGGCGGGAGCGGAGGTGTAGGCGGGAGCGGAGGTGTAGGCGGAAGCGGAAGCGCGAGCGGAGGTGCGGACGGGAGCGGAGACGCGGTGGACGTCGAAGGCTGCGGATGCCGTTGGGGCACGAACGAGCCGACGAGTCATGCTGCATCGGCATTGCTCGGCCTACTCTTGATCCTCGG